>JBQTKD010000017.1:0-50937 GCA_052386455.1 Sporichthyaceae bacterium | reverse complement strand
ATCGGCGATGCCGGCCCGGCCGTCAGTGGTCGAATTCGATTTCACGATCGGGGAGTCTCCATCCCCGCCCTCGGGTCAGTGATTCTCAGGGGGCGGGTGCCTCAACCCAGGTTGGCAGAGAGGGTGGCGACGCCACGCCGTCCGAGGGCCCAAAAAGGTCGCACGGAGCGCTGTACAGCGCTCCGTGCGAAGGGTTGGACTCGGAACCGGAGTCGGAACCGGAGTCGGAGTCGGAGTCGGAACCGGAGTCGGAGTCGGAACCGGAGTCGGAACCGGAGTCGGAACCGGAGTCGGAGTCGGAGACCGGCTAGACGGTGGGGGCGTTGCGGGGGCCACGCTGCATGGGCAGGAGGCGCTCGCCGCGCAGGGCGCGGGCGGTGGCGCGCAGGTGCAGGCGGCGGGAGTAGTTGGTCGGGCCGGGCGAGGCCACCGACAGCATCGCGTCGAGCAGCGCGCACGCATCGCGGCCGGCGACGGAGGCGGGCAGCGTGGTGGGCACGACCGACGGGCCGAGCGGCATCGCGTGCTCGCGGGCCAGGGACAGGTGCAGGGCGGCCACCTCGAGGCGGCGGACCTCGGCCGCGTCGCCGGCGCGGTCGGCCAGCACGAGCTGCAGGTCGATCAGGTCGCAGAGCGCGTCCAGGACCGCGGCGTCGTCGCCGTACGTGGCCTCCGCCTGCACGCAGACGGACAGCAGACGCTGCAGATGCGCGTTCCAGTGCACGATGCGACCCCCCAGTGTCGAACTTGCCCGCTCGTCTCACACGGCGGCCCAATGCATCCGCCGCGTTCGACTCGCGGGCCGATTGCAGCCCGCGATCCCCCGAACCCGGACAGTGCTGAGACGCAGCAGCATCTGTCCAGGTTCCGCCCCGATCTTCTGCAATGTGGGCCGGGCCGGCACGGGTCGCGGGCCAAACGGGTGACGGGGGAAACTTGGGCGCGTGGAGCACACCTACGTCTTCGCCGGCGCCTGGCACCTGCCCGCCCCGGTGGACGTCGTCTACGCGCGACTCGAGCGCCTCGACCTCTACCCGCAGTGGTGGCCCCAGGTCCGCGAGGCCCGGCGCATCGACGACGACACCTGCGACGTCGTGGTGCGCTCCGGGCTCCCCTATTCGCTGCGGGTCACCGCACACCGGCACGACACCGATGGGGTCGGGAAGCTGCACGCTCGCCTGTCCGGAGACCTCGTCGGCTTCACCGGCTGGACGCTCGTACCGGACGCCGGCGGGACCCGCGCGGCGTTCCACGAACAGGTGGAGGCAACCAAGCCGCTGCTGCGTACGCTCGGGTTTCTGCGCCCGGCGCTGCGCGCCAACCACGCCTGGATGATGCGCGCCGGCGAACGCGGACTGCGCGCCGCACTGACCCTCGAGGCGTGATCCACCGGGCACCCGGGGGTGCTTGGGGCCACAGCCCGCGCCCCTTATGCACGCCGATCGGCCGTCTTAGGATGCTTTGAACGGTTAGTTCTCGAGCCTGGGTTCGTCCCCCTGTGGCCTCCGTTGTCCCACGGTCGCCGCCCTGTAGCCCTGGCTTGCAGCACGACCGCGTCGGTGTGTCCCGCAACAGACGAAATCCGAGGTGCGCACAGTGGTCTCCCTGAGTGGCAAGGTCGCCATCGTCACGGGCGGCGGTTCCGGCATGGGCCGGGCAACGTCCCTTCGCTTCGCCCAGCTGGGCGCCTCCGTCGTGGTCTCGGACCTCGACGGCGCCAAGGCCGAGTCGGTCGCCAAGGAGATCTTGGAAGAGGGCGGCAAGGCCGTGGCGATCGCCGGAGACGTCACCAGCGCCGCGGACAACCAGGCCGCCGTGGACCTCGCGGTGAGCACCTTCGGCGGTCTCGACGTCTTGGTCGCGAACGCCGGCATGGCGCACGACCCGACTCCGTTCGAGGAACTCTCCGACGGTCTGTTCAACAAGACCTTCGCCGTAAACGTGCTCGGCCCGTGGCTCGGCGCACGCGCCGCGGCGCCGGCGCTGCGCAACCGCGGCGGCGGCTCGATCATCGTGGTCGGCTCGATCATGGGCGAACGCGCCCGTCCCGGTTTCTCCGCCTACGCCCCGTCCAAGGCGGCGTCGAACCACCTCGCGCGCACCCTGGCCATCGAGCTCGCGCCGGACAACATCCGCGTGAACTGCCTGGCGCCGGTCGCCACGGACACCCCGATGCTCGCCTCGTTCATCGGCGCCAAGAACGACTTCGAGGCGGGCAAGGCTCGCTTCATCTCGACGATCCCACTGGGCCGCCTGGCCACCGCCGAGGACATCGCCGAGGCCGCCGTCTACTTCGCCTCCGACGAGGCCTCGTTCCTGACCGGCGTCGTCCTGCCGATCGACGGCGGACGCGGCATCTGATCTCGCACGGCCAACCGCACGCATTCAATTAGGAGTTCCCCGTGCTTCGCATCCCCTCGATCATCGACGGCAAGGAAATCGACGGCCAGGACGGCGTCCTCGACGTCGTCGACCCGGGCAACGCCGAGAAGTGGGCGGAGGCCGGTCAGTGCAGCGCGGCCGACGTCGACGTGGCCGCCAAGGCCGCCCGTGCCGCGTACGACGGCGGCTGGTCGGACACCCCCGCCGTCGAGCGTGGGCGCCTCATGCGCAAGGTCGCGGACCTGATCCTTCGCGACGGCGAGCGCATCGCCGAATACGAGACCCGCGACGTCGGCAAGCCGATCAGCCAGGCCAAGAAGGACGTCGTCGCCGTTGCCCGGTACTTCGAGTACTACGGCTCGATCGTCGAGTGCCTCGACGGCGACACCCTGCAGACTGCGCCGTCCGTGTTCGGCATGACCATTCGGGAGCCGTTCGGCGTCACCGGCCACATCACGCCGTGGAACTACCCGCTGCAGATGATCGCCCGCACCCTGGCCCCGTCCCTGGCCGCCGGGAACTGCTGCGTGCTCAAGCCGGCCGAACTGACTCCGGTCAACGCCACCGTGCTGGCACAGCTGGCCCTCGAGGCCGGGTTCCCGCCCGGCGTCTGGAACGTCGTCCAGGGCCCCGGCTCCACCGTTGGCAACGCGATCACCCTGCACGACGGCATCGACCACGTCTCGTTTACCGGCTCGCGCCCCGTCGGCGAGATGGTCGCGACCAACGCGGCCAAGCACGTCATCCCCGTCGTGCTTGAGCTCGGCGGCAAGTCCCCGAACATCATCTTCCCGGACGCGGACTTCGCCGACGCGATCCCGCAGGTCGTCAACGCGATCATCCAGAACGCCGGCCAGACCTGCTCCGCCGGTTCGCGCGTCCTGATCCACAAGGACTGCTACGACGAGGTGCAGGACCTCATCGCCGCGGAGTTCCGCAAGATCAAGCTGGGCCACGGTCTGACCGACCCGGGCATGGGCCCGATCGTCTCGGCCAAGCAGCTCGACACCGTCTCGGGCATGGTCGCCGAGGGCATCAGGCTCGGCCAGGGCGACGTCATCGTCGGCGGCAAGCGCGCCGAGGGCCTGGGCGACGGATACTTCATGGAGCCGACGTTCTTCGGCAACGTCTCCGAGGGCGACTACCTCTTCAGCGAAGAGGTCTTTGGCCCGGTGCTCGTCGGCACCAAGTTCGACGACGAGGCCGACGCGGTCCGTCTCGCGAACGCCACCGAGTTCGGCCTCGTCGCCGGCATCTGGACCAAGGACGCCGGCCGCGCGCTGCGCATGGCCAAAAAGATCAAGACCGGCCAGGTCTTCATCAACACCTACGGCGCCGCCGGCGGCGTCGAGCTTCCCTTCGGCGGCTGGAAGAAGTCCGGCTACGGCCGCGAGAAGGGCTTCGAGGGCATGCTCGGCTACACCCAGACCAAAACGATCGCGATTGGTCTGTAGGTCCCAGCACGCACCGAACCCCCGCGGGCCTTCGGGCTCGCGGGGGTTCGTCGTTTCCTCAGCCCTTGAGGGTGCGGCCCTGGGCGTCGGTGCCGCCGTTGACGAGCAGCAGGATGCCGTCGATCAGGCCCCAGATGCTGCCAAGGCCGCAGGTCACCACGGACACCAGGAGCATCAGCAGGGCCTTCTTGGTGTGGCCGGTGTAGAAACGGCCCGCGCCGAAGAAGCCCAGCAGGATCTGCAGAATGCCCGCGACGATCTTCGACTTGTCCGACATCTCCGGGCCACCGGGGTATCCGGCCGGCGGCCCGTACCCGGGCGGCGGGGCTCCGTAGGTGGGCGGCTGACCGTAGGCGGGCGGCTGGCCGTAGGCGGGCGGCTGGCCGTAGGCGGGCGGCTGACCGTACGCCGGCAGTGGCCCGTAGCTCGGCGGTCCCTGCGGCGGCTGGCCGTAGGGCGAAGGCGGATCGTTGCTCGAGGGATCGGAGCCCGGAGTCTGCGTCATGGGGCCATACGCTAGGGGGCGCAACGGGAAGATCCGCAAGAGGAAACGTCGTGAAAGGCCACGAGTGAGCGCGCCGGGCACGCTGCCGCTGTCTGGGTTGACCGTGGTGAGTTGCGAGCAGGCGGTCGCCGCTCCCCTCGCTACCCGCCAGCTTGCCGACCTCGGTGCGCGCGTGGTGAAGATCGAGCGGCCCGAGGTCGGCGACTTCGCCCGTGCCTACGACCGCACCGTCAAGGGAATGTCCAGCCACTTCGTCTGGCTCAACCGGTCCAAGGAAAGCCTGACGCTGGACCTGAAGGACCCCGCCGGGCTCGAGGTGATGGCCAGGCTGCTCGCCGACGCCGACGTGTTCGTGCAGAACTTCGCCCCCGGCGCGGCGACCCGGCTCGGGCTCGGCGCACCGGAGCTGACGGAGCGTCACCCCACGCTGGTGCACTGCTCGATCTCCGGGTACGGCAGCGACGGCCCGTACCGGGACGCGAAGGCGTACGACCTGCTCATCCAGGCCGAGGCGGGCCTACTGTCCATTACCGGCACCCCGGACGGCCCGTCGAAGGCGGGCATCCCGGTGGCCGACATCGCGGCGGGCATGTACGCGTTCTCCGGCATCCTGGCCGCTCTGGTGGAGCGCGGGCGCACCGGCCGCGGCCGGGCGGTGGAGATCTCGCTGTTCGACTCCCTCGCGGAGTGGATGGGCTTTCCGATCTACTGGACGGCCCACGGCGGCACGCCGCCGGCCCGGACCGGCGCGGCCCATCCCGGCATCGCCCCGTACGGCCCGTTCCGCAGCGCGGACGGCGAACTGATCGTCGCCATCCAGAACGATCGGGAGTGGCGCTCGCTCTGCGTCGGGGTGCTCGACCGGCCGGAACTGGCCGACGACCCCCGGTTCGCGACCAACACCGATCGCGTCGCCAACCGAGTCGCGCTGCACGAGCACCTCGACGCCGCGTTCGGCGCGCGCACCACCCGCGACCTGATGGCGCGCCTGGACGCCGCCCGCATCGCGAACGGCCAGATCAACGACGTCAACGGCCTCCTGACGCACCCTCAGCTCACCGAGCGGGACCGCTGGCGCAGCGTCGAGTCCCCGGTGGGTCCGCTCGAAGCGCTGCTGCCGGCGATCGGTCTGCCGGGTCTGGACCTGCGGATGGACCCGATTCCCGAGGTGGGCGAACACACCGGCGCGGTGCTCGCCGGCCTCGGGTACGCCGAGGACGAGATCGCGGACCTTCGAGCGCGAGGAGTGGTCTGAGTGATTGTGGAGGCGGTCGGGCTGGGCGTGCGCCTGTCCGGGTACCCGGTGTTTCACGGAGTGGATCTAACGGTGCCGGAGGGCGAGATTCTCGCCGTACTCGGCGACATCGGCGCGGGCAAGTCCACGCTGCTCAAGGTGCTCGGCGGCACGGTTCCCGCGTCCTCGGGCACCGTCAGCGTGCTGGGCCGGGCACCGGAGGACCCGACGCTGGCGTCCGAGGTGGCGCTCGTGGCGGGCGAACCGGAGTGGGAGCCGGGTGCGAGCGTCCTGCAGGTGCTGGAACTGGCCCGCATGGCCGCCGACGACGTACCCGACGACTGGCCGCTCCCGCCGCGGGTGATGGAGGCGTTCGGGCTGGACTCCCGCGTGGACGACCAGCCGTTCACCCTGTCCCAGGGCCTGCGCCAGCGCCTCGCACTGGCCGCGGGTTTCTGCCGCCCGTCGCGCCTGCTGCTGGTGGACGATCCGGAGTTCGGGCTGGACGAGCGCTTCCGGCCGGTGCTTGCCGAGATCCTGCGCGGGTACGTCGCCCGTGGCGGCACCGTCGTCCTCGGCACCCACGACCTGGACCTCGCCGTGATGGCGAAGGCCCGTACCTTCAGCCTCGACCGCTAGGAGCGCTCCGATGCCGCAGTTCTCCCCGTTCCCCGGGATCCGCTACGCGAGCGACGCCCTCGACGAGGTGACCGCGCCGCCGTACGACGTGATCGACGCGGTCGAACGCGCCGGCCTGTGCGCCCGGCACGAGCACAACGTGGTGCGCATCGACATGCCGGTGGCCGAAGACGGCCCCGACCCGTACGCTCTCGCGGCGCAGCGCTTCGGGCAGTGGCTGGCCGACGGCGTGCTGACCGTCGACGGCCCCGCGCTCTACCCGTACCGGATGACCGCGGCGGACGAGAGCGGAGTGCTGCGCCAGACCCTCGGCGTGCTCGGCGCCCTCGGGATCGACTCCGTCGCCCGAGCCGACGTCCTCCCGCACGAGCGCACCACCCCGAAGGCGCACAGCGACCGCCTCGCGCTGCTCGAGGCGACGCGGGCGAACTTCTCGGCGATCTGGGGGCTGTCGCTCACCTCCGGGCTGACCGAACTGTTGGATCTGGACTCCGCGACGGTGCTCGGTGCCTGGGACGACGAGGACGGGATCACGCACGAGCTGTGGCGCCTCGACGACCCCGTCGCGGTCAAGGCCGTGTGCGAGGCGGTCGGTTCCGCCCCGTTGGTCATCGCCGACGGCCACCACCGGTACTCGACGTGCCTGACGTACTACGACGGGCTGGGCTCCCCCGCCGGTGCGGCCGCGACCATGTGCCTCGTCGTGGAACTCCAGCACGACCAGCTCACCGTGCAGCCCATTCACCGTCTGCTCGCCGGGCTGCCCGAGGGCACCGACCTCGCGTCTCTCCTGAGCGTCGACTTCGCCGTCGGGGAACTGGAACCCCTGCCGGAGCCGACGATCGTCGACCGCCTCGTGTCCGAGCGCGCGCTGGCCCTGCTCACCGCGGACGGGCTGCGTCTGCTCCGTCCGCTCCGGGACACCGAGGGCGTGGAGCCGCTGGACTCGGTGCGGGTAGCCGAGGCCGCAGCGACCCTGCCGTCGCACGAGCTCACCTACCAGCACGGCGTCGGCCACGCCCTGGCGGCGGTCCGCTCCGGCCGCGCCCAGGCCGCGATCCTGCTGCGCCCGGTGTCCGTCGAGCAGATCCGCGCCACTGCCGAGGCGCGCGGCCTCATGCCCCCGAAGTCCACGTTCTTCTGGCCGAAGCCGCGCACCGGCACGGTCTTCCGCTCCCTGACCTGACCCCCCCCACGCCGCACGCCGCACGCCGCACGCCGCACGCCGATAGCGCACTCGTGGTGCGGAAAATGGCGGTTTTGCGTACCCCAACTGCACTATCGGGAGTGTTCGGGTACACGCTGAGGGTCCGTCAGTTCAACGAGGAGCGGGCGCTTCCGCGGCCGGAGAACATCCGGACGGTGACTTCGTCGGCCGGGTAGAACAGCTCGATGGACAGCTCGGCGAGCGTCACGTCGACGGCGGTACCGAACGTGGTGATCGTGCTGAACACGGACGCCTCCACACCGCCGAGGGTCAGGTGGAACGGCAACAGGAGGCGGTCCGCGCCGTGCTCGAGCGGATGCACCGGAGCCAGCGCCGCGACGTTCGGGTAGCCCCGCACCTCCTCGGCGAGGGCGTAGAGCGCTGGGTCCGCAGTGGCGGCCACGGCCCGGTCGAGGTTGTCGAGGAGATGGGTCGCCCACTCGGGGAAGTTGCGGGCGTGCGCTGCCAGCCCGTCGGGGTGCAGACCGATGCGGAAGGCGTTGGGCCGGGGCAGCAGCACCTCCGGCGCAACGGCGTCGATCAGCACCGACGCCGCGGAGTTGGCCAGCACGATGTCCCAGGCTCGGTCGACGGCGATACCGGGGTACGGATCGTGCGCGTCGAGGAGGCGGCGAATCGCGTCCAACGCGGGCGCGAACGCCGCGTCGTCCAGTGGCCGCTCGGAATAGCGCGGCGCGTAGCCCGCCGCGAGGAGCAGAGTGTTGCGTTCGCGCAGGGGAACGTCGAGCCCCTCGGCGAGGGCGAGCACCAGCTCGGCGCTGGGTCGCGAGCGCCCGGTCTCCACGAAGCTCAGGTGGCGGGTGGACACCCCCACCGACAGCGCGAGGTCCATCTGGCTGAGCCGGCGGCGTTGCCGCCACTCCTTGAGCAGGGTCCCGACGGACGTTGGCATGCTCCGCACGCTAGGCGGAAACGCGCGCCGAAACGATTACCTGCGCGGTAATCGTCTTGCTAGGCCTGGTCGTCGACGCAGGTGATCGAGCCGGTGAACGTGGCGTCTCCCTGATTCGAGACGCGCAGGCCGACCTGGCGGCCGGCTGCGTCCAGCAGGACGTAGCCGACGCCGGAGTACGCGCCGGGTGCGGCCGGCGAGATGCTGAACAGGCTGTCCACCGCACCGGTCGACGACCCGTCGCACATGACGTCGAACGTGGCACCGGCGGCCACGGTGAACGGCCTGTCGTAGGTGCCGACGGCGGCCGGGGAGGTGTCCGTGCCGGTGGTCGGGGACTGCGCGGCATCCGGAGCCGGGCCGGCGCCGCTCGGCGTGGAGCCGGCGGGACCGGGCGCGGTCTCCACGAGGGTGTTCGGGTTGGCGACGCCGCCGGAACCGGCCGTGCTCGATTCGACGTCGCTCGGCTCGGCGAAGCCGGCCGGACCAGCTGTGTCCGGGTCGACGGTGTCCGGGTCGGCGAAACCGCCGGGACCGACCGTGTTCGGGTCGAAGCTGCCCGAGCCGGTGAAGCCGCCGGGACCGTAGGTGTCCGGGTCGAACGCTGGGGCGGTGCCCGGGCAGCCCGCGAAGTCACACGTGGCCTGCGCGCCGAGACCGTACGCGCCGCCCGCGGCGAAGCCGAGCACGACGAGCACGGCGCCGCCCAGCGCATACCTACGGCGAACTCGCATAACAACCCCTCCATGCCCGACTCGTGGTCGTGACGTCAGTCGTGGCGCTCTCCGATGGAGGGCCCGTCCGCTCCATGAAACGCCCACCGGAAGCCCAACTGTTGGTTGGTGGTCCGAACGGGTGGAGAACTCGGACGGCCCGGACGCTGCGGTAAGCCATTCGGCCGTCGAACGGTGCGGCGGGATCGGCTAGCCGAACAGCATGGTGCCGCGAGCGAGGCCCGGGGGACCTCGCAGCTTCGACTCGATCGGCAAAGGGCGCAATGACTATCCGACGACGACGAGTCCTGCTCGTCGGCACCGGCGCGGGGTTGGTCCTCGGCGCCGCGTGGGTCGGCGGCACGGCGTTCGCGGCCCGCAGCGAGCTGACCGCCGTACGGTCCGCCGCCGGCGCGCTGCAGTCGCAGGTACGCGCGGGAGAGTTCTCCGCGGCGTCCGACACGGCCGATTCGCTCGCCCTACACTCGCGTCGCGCGCACCGGCTGACCGCCGGCCCCGCCTGGTGGGTGGCGCAGCGCCTGCCCGTGATCGGCGATCCGCTGCGAACGGCCGCGGGGCTGGCCGCAACTGCCGACGAAGTGGCCTCCGGCGCGGTTCCCCGTCTCGTCGCAGCCGGCGAGCTGCTCGATTCGGAGAGCCTCCGCGGCCGGGACGGGCGCATCGACGTAGCGACACTTCGCGCGTCGGCCGAGGAACTGAACGCCGCGGCGGTGTCGGTTGGCCGCGCCACTCGGCTCACGGACCGGCTCCCCCGCTCCACCGGCGTGGCCGCCGCCGACCGAGCCCGCGAGGAGGTGCGGCGTTCGCTCGGAGATCTGCGGATCGCCCTCGACCGGGCTCGCACGGCCACGCGCATCCTCCCGACCATGCTCGGCGCCGACCGGCCGCGGACCTACTTCGTCGCCTTCCAGAACGACGCCGAGGCACGCGGCACCGGCGGACTGCCGGGTGCGTTTGCAATTCTGCGCGCCGATCGCGGCCGGTTGGCGTTCGAGCGGTTCGAAAGCGATCAGAAGCTCGCGGGCACCGCGGTCGACGTGGCGCTGCCCGCGGAGTTCGACCGGATGTACGGGCAGACGCCCAAGGCGCTGTACCTGAACAGCAACCTCAGCCCCCACTTCCCGTACGCGGCCCAGATCTGGGCCGCGATGTGGCAGAAGAAGTCCGGCCAACGCGTCGACGGCGCCCTCACCGTGGACCCGACGGCGTTGAGCTACCTGCTCGACGTGACCGGGCCGGTCGCGTTGCCGAACGGGCGCCGGATCTCGGCGGCGAACGTGGTCTCCGAAACGCAGAACGCCGCGTACGTGCGGTACGGCTCGGACTTCGTCGGACGCAAGCGGTACCTGCTCGACATCGCGCGGACCACGGCCGACCGAATGGTGGACTTCCGCGGCGACCCCACCGACCTCGTGCGCGGGTTGGCGCGAGCCGCGACGGAACGCCGTCTCCTCGTGTGGAGCGCCGATCCGGCGGTGCAGGCCCACCTCGCGGGGACCACGGTCTCCGGCGTCGTCGCCGAATCCGACGCTCCGTACGCAGGGCTGTCGATCGTCAACTCCGCCGGCAACAAGCTCGACTACTACCTGGACCGATCCCTGCACTGGCAGCGGACGGGCTGCGGACCGCACCGCCGGGTCGGCGTGACGATTCGGCTCGCCAACGGCGTGCCCGGTTCGGTCGCCACTCCCTACGTCGTCGGCCGCAGCGACGTCCGGCCGTATCGCGTGGCCTCGGGCGATCACCGCGTCGCCGTCTACTACACCGCCACGACGGGCGCGACGCTGCGCGCAGCGACCGTCGACGGCAAACCCGCGTTCCTCGCCAAGGGCCACGAACGCGGCCGGCCGGTCTTCGTCGCCGACGTCGAACTGCCCCGCGGTGCTACCCGGACGCTGCGGATCGACCTGGTCGAGCCTGGCACCGCCGGGCCGCCCACCATGCACCGCCAACCGCTGGTTCGCCCGCTCGTCACCACGTTCAAGGACTCCGAATGCCCGAATTGATCAGGGAACCCGGCCGCACGACCGAACAGCGGCTACCGGCCCAACGATCCCTCGGCGCGTCGGAGTCCGGCCCCACGCCGGCCCAGCGTGTCCAGGGCGGTGCTCCCGGCCGTCGCTGGCAGACCCGCGCAAGCGTTGCCGCAGTCTCGCTGGACGCCGCGGCCGCCACGCTCGCCGCCGCGTTCGCCACGGTGGTCGCGATCTCCTCGACGATCACCGCGGCCGAGATCGCCGCGGCTGCGGCACTCCCCGCCGCGTGGGTGCTCTCGCTTGCGATGCAGCGCTCGTACCGCCACGGCTCCGTCGGGCAGGTCGGCGGAGAGTTCTCCCGCGTCCTTCGGTCCGGGGCGACCCTGCTGGCGTTGGTGGCGGCCGGATCGCACGGGGCCGGCGCCGAGTTCGGCAGCGGCTTCGTGCTCGTCGCCGTCTGCTCGATCGTGCCGTTGACCCTGCTCGGCCGCGGAATCCTGCGCGTGCAACTTCGCCGCCTCCGGGCCCGCGGACGCTGCCTGCAGCGGACGCTCCTCGTCGGCCCGGTCACCGCCGCCTACAACCCGGTGGCGCGCCTGCAGTTCGAGTCCTCCCACGGCGTCGAGGTCGTCGGTGTGCTCGACGGCTTCGACGCGATCGAAGTCCACGTCGCCCACACTCGCGCCGACGCCGTCGCCGTCCTTCCGGGTGCGCAGATCCACGGCGACGACCTGCGCCGGTTGGCCTGGCGGATCGAAAAAACCGGTGCCGAGCTCGTCGTGTTCACCGGACTGACCGAGATCGCCGGCCACCGCCTGACGATGCAGTCCGTCGACCTCGCCTCGGTGGTCGCGGTCGCGCCGGCACGGCTGTCCGGCCCGGCGCGAGCGGTCAAGGGGGTCTTCGACCGCGTGGCCGCGGCTCTTGGACTGGTCGTGCTTGCGCCGTTGCTGATCCCGGTCGCCGTCGCGATCTGGGCGGGCGACCGCGGGAACCCGTTCTTCCGGCAGAGCCGCGTCGGCCGCAACGGCGAGGAGTTCCGGATCTGGAAGTTCCGCACGATGGTCGCCAACGCCGAGGCGCAGATGGCCACGCTCGTTCCGACCGAGGGCGACGCCCTGCTGTTCAAGCTGGACCGCGATCCCCGCATCACCCCCATCGGCCACTGGCTGCGCCGGTACTCGGTCGACGAGCTCCCCCAGCTCGTCAACGTGGTCCGGGGCGAGATGTCGCTGGTCGGCCCGCGCCCCCAGGTCGAGGCCGAGGTGCGCTGCTACGGCGACGACATCCGCCGCCGGCTGCTGGTCAAACCCGGTCTCACCGGGCTGTGGCAGGTCAGCGGCCGGTCCGACCTGTCGGTCGCGGAGTGGGAGCGGCTCGACCTGCGCTACGTCGAGAACTGGTCGCTGGGCCTGGACCTGGCCATCCTCTGGCGCACCGTCAGAGCCGTCGTCCGGGCCGAAGGAGCGCGCTGATGAACGTCCTGATCGTCGGCATCAACTACGCGCCCGAGCTCACCAGCGTCGCTCCGTACACCACCGGCCTGGCCGAGCACCTCGTCTCGATCGGTTGCTCGGTCGAGGTGCTGACCGGCCTGCCGTGCTACCCGGAGTGGCGCGTGCCGGAGGGGTACCGGCGCGGGCTGCGATTTCCCGAGCAGCGCAACGGCGTGGCCGTCCGCCGGCTGCGGCACTACGTGCCGGCGCAGCAGGACGCACTGCGGCGCGGGGCGTACGAGTTCAGCTTCCTCGGCCACGCCGCGGCGTGCACGCCCGTAGCGCGGCCCGACGTCGTGATCGGTGTGACGCCGGCTCTCGGCGGCGCGGTCGCCGCCGCGTTGCTGGCCCGCCGCTACGGTGCGCGCCTCGTCCTCGTCGTCCAAGACCTGGTGGGCTCGGCCGCCACCCAGTCGGGCATTGCCGGCGGGAACGCCGTGGCGGGCGCCGCGGGCCGCCTGGAGTCCTTTGCGCTGCGCCGCGCGAACGCGGTCGCCGTCGTCGCCGAGGCGTTCCGCCCGCAGGTCGAGGCGTACGGCGTTGCGCCCGAACGCATCGCCGTCGTACCCAACTGGTCGCACGTGCCGTCCTCGGCCGCCGACCGGGCCGCGGTCCGCGCGTCGATGGGCTGGGGTCCCGAGCTCACGGTTGCCCTGCACTCGGGCAACATGGGCCAGAAGCAGGACCTCGGCAACATCGTGGAGGCGGCGCGGCTGACCCG
Source organism: Sporichthyaceae bacterium (assembly GCA_052386455.1). Taxonomy (GTDB): domain Bacteria; phylum Actinomycetota; class Actinomycetes; order Sporichthyales; family Sporichthyaceae; genus JBQTKD01. The sequence goes on along the minus strand of JBQTKD010000017.1, from coordinate 37,676 downwards.
CGATCGCAGCGACCTGCTCTGGGTCCTCATGGGCGACGGCTCGCAACGGGCAGCGCTGCAGGAACTGGGGGCGGGACTGCCCAACCTTCGGTTCCTGCCGCTGTGCCCCGCCGAGACGTTTCCGGACGTGCTCGCCGCCGCCGACGTGCTGCTGCTGAACGAGCGGGCGAGCGTCGTCGACATGAGCCTGCCCAGCAAGTTGACCAGCTACTTCACGAGCGGCCGGCCGGTAGCGGCCTGCGTCGTTCCCGACGGCGCCTCCGCACGCGAGCTCGCCCGCGCCGGGGCACCGACGCCGGCCCCGCCCGGCGAGCCGGCGGCCCTCGTCTCGCTCGTGGACCGCCTCTGCGCCGACCCCGAGGCCGGCGCGAGGTACGGCCTCGCCGCCCAGTCCTGGGCGCGAGAACGCCTCACGGCGACCACGTCGCTGCGAGCGATGGAACGCCTCGTGTCGCCACGCCACCCATTGGAGCTAGTGCGCCCCACTTAGAGCGATATGTCCACTACTGTCGGCAACGAAACGGACCGGGCGGGGGCATGGGGTTCATGGGTAGGACGGGCTTTCTCGTCATGGCGCACACGGATCCGGCGCAGTTGGAGCGCCTGATCCGTCGCCTGGCACCGCACCCGGTGTTCGTCCACCTCGACGAGCGCTCCGATCGGGCCTCGTTTGCGGCGTGCTTCGCCTACGAGCACGTGCGGGTGCTGACCGGCACCCTGAACTGGGCCGGCTTCTCGATGGTCGAGGCGACCATGCGGATGATCGAGGCCGCGCTGGCCGACGGCGACTGCACGTACCTGGTCCACCTGACCGGCCAGTGCTACCCGATCCGGCCCATCGCCGAGCTCGACGGTTTCCTGCAGAGCTCCGGCCGCGACCACATCCACTACCTGCCGATCGACGCACGGATCCCGCACGTGCAGAAGATGGTGCAGTGGCGCTGGTTCTTCGACTGGGAGCAGTACCCGCTCGGGAAGTGGGCGCGCCGCGCCGCGCGGGTCGGCTGCACTGCCGTCCTGCCCGATCGCGGCGGACCTCCGGGCGGTCGCGTCCCCCACTGGGGTAGCGCGTACTGGGCACTGAGCCGCGAGTGTGCGACCCACGTGCTCGACGTCTACCGAACCGAACCCGCGCTCGTTGCGTTCTACCGCCGGGCTTTCGCCTCGGACGAGCAGTTCGTGCACACGATCGTCGCGAACTCGACGTTCGCGCACGCCGACCATCTGATTGCCCCTCAGGGTTTCTCGACCCTGGCCAACTGTCCGCTGCACGTCGTCAACACTCTCCCCGAGGTGCCGGGGCGCGAGTGGCAGGTCGGGGTGCTGGACGCCGGCGTGGACGTCGAGGCGTTGCGCCGGTCCGACAAGTTCCTGGTTCGCAAGGTGTCCTCCGACGCTGCCGAGCGCATCGACGGCGAACTACTGGACGCGACGCCCGAGGGACCGCCCGCGAGCACGCCCCGGCGACTGCCCGGCCTGTGCGTGTTCACCGAAGACCGGTTCGGCACCACGACAGACGGCCTGCCGGCGGCGATGGACGGCGCGCGCGGCTCGGCCGCCTGGGCAGCGTTCCAGTCGAGTGGACAGCCGGTCCACGTTGCGGCCCGTACCACCCTCGAACGCGGCACGGCCACGACCACGCTCGGTTCGGTCGCGGTGGTCCCGCTGCCCTACTACGTGGGGCTGCGCGGACTCCTGCGGCGCTGGCCGGCTCTCGTGCCGGCCGTCTTCCGGACCGTGCGGGACGCGGAGACCATCGTCCTGCGGGTGCCCGGCGTGATCACCTCCGTGGCCGCGGTGTCGTGCCGCGTCCTCGGGCGGCGCTACGCCGTGGACGTCGTCGGAGACGCCATGGACGCCGTCGGCTCGAGCCGCCTCGGCGGACGCGTTCCGCTGCTGCGCACCCTGATCGGACGGCACGTCCGATGGATCGTCAGAAACGCGTCCTCCGCCCGCTACGTGACGGCGCACGCGCTGCAGCAGCGCTATCCGGCCGCGCCCGGCCGGCCCGCCGTGGGCGTCTCGGACGTCCGGCTGGCCGGGGGCGTGGTTCCCGCGCCACGGCAGCGGGGCGAGGGCGCTCGGTTGGTGACGGTGGGCACCATGGAGGCGTCCTACAAGGGCCAGGACGATCTGATCCGAGCCGTCGCGACGCTGCACCGCGCGGGGATGGACGTGACGGCGGACCTCGTCGGCGGTGGCCGTCTGCAGCCGCAACTCGAGGCACTGGCAACCGAACTCGGCGTCGCGGCGCAGATTCGCTTCCGCGGCGTGATCGCGGACCGGGCCGAGCTCAACGCGATCCTCGACGAGGCCGACGTTTTCGTGCTCGCCTCGCGTCAGGAGGGCCTGCCGCGCGCGCTCGTCGAGGCCATGGCTCGGGCGCTGCCGGCGGTCGCGACCCGAGTCGGCGGGGTCCCGGAACTCCTCGACGGCGACGTCCTCGTCGAACCGAACGCCGTCGAACCGTTGGCCTCGACGATTCGCCGACTGCTCGAGGACTCCGCTGCGTGGGAGCACCAGTCGGCGCGCAATCTCTCGACCGCCGGGCAGTACTCCGAATCGGTGCTCACCGAGCGCTTTCGCGAATGGCTCGTGCAGATTCCCTCGGCACGGCGCCCCGTTCAGGAACTGGTGAACCATGACTGAGACCACCCGGTCGCTCTCCCCGCGCGCGGTGGCCGCCGACCGCCTCAAGATGGGCGTCCGCACGGTCCTGGCGCGACGCAACCTTGACCTCGTGCGGGACCCGTTCCCGCGGCGCGTGGTGGCGGCCCTGCACCACCTCGACGTGCACACGGTGCTCGACGTGGGAGCGAACGTGGGCCAGTACGCCATGGGCCTGCGTGCGTTCGGCTATCGCGGCCGCATCGTGTCGTGCGAGCCGCTCTCCGCGGAGTTCGCGCAGCTCGCCGGCCGTGCGGCCAGGGACCCGAACTGGACGGCGGTACACACTGCCGTCGGCGCCGAACCCGGCCGGTTGACCATCAACGTCGCGGCCAACTCCCAGTCCTCCTCCCTGCTGCCGATGGCCCGGGCCCACTTGGACGCGGCGCCGGCCTCGGTCGCCGTCGGGACGGAGACGGTGCCCGTGACGACCGTTCGAGAGCTGATCGGCGACGCGGCGCTCGACCCGGCGCGCACCCTGCTCAAGATCGACACCCAGGGCTTCGAGGCCATGGTGCTCGACGGCGCGGGCGAGCGGCTGCCGGAGTTCGCCGCCGTCCAACTCGAGCTGTCCTACGTCCCGCTGTACGAGGGCCAGGCCCTCGCCGGGACGTTGATCGACCGAATGGCGGCCGCCGGCTTCGGCATGTTCGCCATGGACGTCGGCATCGGCGACCCGGCCACCGGCCGCATGCTGCAGGCCGACGGATTCTTCGCCCCCCTTCCGCGATCGGAGTGAACCAGTGACCTCGGACCTGACGCACAGTCGGATTCACGTCGCCGGACACCGCGGCCTCGTCGGCTCGGCGCTGTGGCGGTGCCTTTCCGATGCCGGCTGCACCGATCTGGTCGGGCGGTCGAGCAGCGAACTGGACCTGCGCGATCGCCGATCCGTCGACGACTTCTACGACGAGGTCCGCCCGGAGTACACGATCCTGGCCGCCGCCCGCGTCGGCGGCATCCTGGCCAACAGCACCCGGCCCGCCGAGTTCCTCTCCGACAACATGCGCATCCAGGTCAACGTCCTGGACGCCGCCGCCCGCGTCGGCGTGCGCAAGGTGCTGTTCCTCGGCTCGAGCTGCATCTACCCGAAGTTCGCGGCGCAGCCCATCACCGAGGACGCGTTGCTGACCGGCGCGCTGGAACCGACCAACGACGCCTACGCCATCGCCAAGATCTCCGGGATCCTCCACGTGCAGGCGCTGCGCCGCCAGTACGGCCTGCCCTACGTCAGCGCCATGCCGACGAACCTGTACGGGCCGGGCGACAACTTCGATCTGACGAGCAGTCACGTGCTGCCCGCGATGCTCCGCAAGTTCCACGACGCAAAAACGGCCGCGGCACCCACCGTGACGCTGTGGGGCACCGGCACCCCGCGGCGGGAGTTCCTGCACGTCGACGACCTCGCTCGCGCCTGCGTCGTTCTGCTCGACCGCTACGACGACCCCGCCCCGATCAACGTGGGCTGCGGAACGGACGTGACGATCGCCGAACTCGCCGCCGCGGTGGCCGAGGTCGTCGGCTGGGAGGGCGAGCTCGTCTGGGACACCTCCAAGCCCGACGGCACCCCCCGCAAGCTGCTCGACACCACGCGGATCAACGCCCTGGGCTGGCAGCCGGAGATCGCCCTCGTCGACGGCATCAAGAGCACCTACGCCTGGTTTCTGGACCACCACGGAGCCTGAGCTCCGACGTTCCAGGTACCGCACTGGACCGTGCTGTTCCAGTCGCCGCGCGAAGCGGACCGCACCGAGCCCGCCGTGCTGGGCGATCTGCTCGGTATTCTCGGACCAGTGTTGGACAATCCCCGGTACGAGCCGACCCGATCGCAGCGGAGGTGAGCATCGTGAGCACCGCACGGGTAACCGTCGACCTGGAGGTCGACTTCCACAACGAGGACGACACCGGCTACCTCTGGACGTGGTTGAGCGAAACTCGCGATCCGTCCCTCGTCACCCCGGGCCGCATTGTGGTCGTGGGCGACGAGGACGCGCTGGCGATGGCGCGCGTCGTCGACCTCGTCGAGCACGAGAATGGAACGATCGTGCACATCGACGTGCTGCCGGGCACAGTCGACGCCTACCTGGACGCCGCCGCTCGGGCCACCGCCGCACCCAGGTAGAGCCGGCGAGCCCAGCGGCGCCGCACTCGAGAGCCCGCCACCGTCGCGTGTCCTATGTGCGGGGAGTAGTCGAAGGCGGTCTCGGTGCCGTGCGGAGGGGCAGGGTCGCCGAACGCGGTGTTGCGCGCCCCAACGACGCCTGCAGATCGCCGAACCCGGACGGACGCACGGCGTTGCCGCACTTCCGGCATTCGGGAGAGTCTCGGGCGAAATCGATCTTGCACGCCCCCGATTCCTGGAGCCGCTCGTGCACACGCCGCTGACTAGGACCCGTCGCGGGGCGTTCATCCACAGCCGCCCCGCCACGCCGCTGCGGGCCCTCCTGCGGACGATCCGCGACGTGCCCCCCGGCCTGCTGCGCGCCATTCCACTGCGACGTCTGCGGGTGTTCCTGCTGGAGGTGCTCGACCTCTCCCTGCGCCTGCACCCGAAGCAGTTCCAGGTGCGGTGCACGGACGGCCAGCTCATGACGGGGAACACGAGCGACCTGATCCAGCGCTACCTGTACCTCTTCGGTGTGTGGGAACCGGCGCTGACGACGTGGCTGCGCGAGAACCTGACGCCCGGCGCGACCGTCGTGGACGTCGGCGCGAACATCGGGTACTTCACCACGTTGAGCGCCTCGCTGGTCGGGCCGTCGGGGAACGTCGTCGCGGTCGAGTGTCTGCCGTCGGTCTCGGATCGGCTCGCCCACCACGTGCGGTTGAACTCGTTGGCCAACGTCTCGATCCACAAGTGCGCGGCCTCCGACGCGATCGGTTCGACCAACGTGTACCGCGCCGACTCCGACAACATCGGGAAGTCCTCGACCTTCGGGGACGGGGAACTGGAGGCCACGGTCGAGACTCGGCCGCTGGACGACATCCTCGCCGCCCACGACCCGGCGACGATCGGGTTGGTCAAGATCGACGTCGAGGGCGACGAACTGCGCGTCCTGCGCGGTGCACGGCGCACGCTGGCGGGACTCCCGTCGGGAGCCGCCGTCCTGGTCGAGGTCCTCCCGGAGATGCTGCAGCGCCGCGGCGACGACGCCAGCGGCCTGTTGGAGGTCTTCCCGCCGGATCAGTTCGTGCCGATGGTGATGGACAACCAGTACTCCGTCGCGTACTACGCCAAGACCCGCATTCCCGCGCCGCGCGCGTGGTCCGGCTCGCTGACCGAGCCCGCCGACATGATCTTCATCAAGCGCTGACGAAAGGCCTGGACATGCGCGCCACCAAGGCGATCCGACCCGTCGTGCGACGCCTGGGCCTGGATCTGACCCGGTACCCGGAGAACAACCACACCTACCGCTTCGCTCGCCTGCTGCAGACGCACCGGATCGCCACCGTGCTCGACGTCGGCGCCAACGTCGGGCAGTTCGCGAGCGGACTGCGCGAATTCGGCTACCGCGGCGAGATCCACTCGTTCGAGCCGATGGCGGCCGAGTTCGCGGAGCTCGCGCGTCGGGCCGCAGGCGATTCGGCGTGGTTCGCCCACAGGCTCGGCCTGGGCGACGTTGCGGGCGAGGCAGAGGTCAACGTCTCCGCCAACAGCGTCAGCAGTTCGATGCTGCCGATGTGCGACGAACACCTGCTCAATGCACCGCAGTCGGCGTACACCGGCACGGAAACGATCCCCGTCGACACGTTGGACGCGCTCCTCGAGCGTGGCGTCTTCGATACCAGGGGCCGTGCGGTGCTCAAGGTCGACACCCAGGGCTTCGAACGCCAGGTGCTCGCCGGCGGCCCGCAGACGATCGAGTGGGTCCAGGGCATCCACATCGAGGCGTCCTGCGTTCCGCTGTACGAAGGCCAGATGCTGCTGCCGGAGGTCGTCGCCTTCTTCGAGCGCCTCGGCATGGTCGTCGAAGGCGTCGAGCTCGGGTTCACCTCGACCGACGGCCGCATGCTCCAGATGGATCTGATCGCGTTCCGCCCCGAGGCGCGTGTGCCGTCCGCCAGGACATCGCCTTGATCGTGCGGCCTTCGCTTCCGACCACCGCCGCGCGCGTACCCGCGCAGCGCGGCGGCGGGACGACGCCCGCGGTCGGCCGCGAACTTCGCGCGGACATCCAGGCGCTGCGCGCCTTGGCGGTGAGCCTGGTCGTGGTCTACCACCTGTGGCCGCAGGCCCTGCCCGGCGGGTACATCGGCGTCGACGTGTTCTTCGTGATCTCAGGCTATCTGATTACCCATCACCTGCTGACCGTAAGGCCCACCCGAGTCCGCGACGTCGTCCGGTTCTGGGAACGGCGCATCCGCCGGCTCGCCCCGGCGGCCATGCTCGTCGTCGCCACGAGCCTCGCCGTCGGCGTCGCGTTCGGTCCGGACAGCCGCCGCATCCACTACGCCGTCGAGTCGGCGATGGCCGGGCTGAACCTGGAGAACTGGTTCCTGGCGCATCGATCGGTGGACTACCTCGCCGCCGTCGCCGCGCCGAGTCCCGTGCAGCACTACTGGTCGCTCTCGGTCGAGGAGCAGTTCTACTTCCTCTGGCCGCTGCTGCTGACCGCCGCCGCGCTGCTCGCGGCCCGTCGCGCGCTGCCCTACCGGCCCGTCGTGCTGTGCCTTCTCGCGCCGGTGGTGCTCGCCTCCCTCGCCTTCGCGCTCCACGCGTCCGGCACGGGAGACCCCCGCGCCTTCTTCGTCACCCCGACCCGCGTGTGGGAACTGGGCGCCGGCGCGCTGCTGGCGGCCGCGCCGCTGGCCGCGTGGTCCGGCCGGCGGGCTCGAGCCACCGTCCTCGCCTGGTGCGGGCTGGCGGCCATCGCCGGCTCGGCGCTGCTGTTCTCGCACACGACGCCGTGGCCCGGACCGGCGACGATCGTCCCGGTCGCGGCGACCGCTCTGGTCATCGCCGCCCGTGCGCCGACCGGCTACGGCCCGGGCCGTCTGCTTGCCGCCCGCCCGGTTCAGACGATCGGCACCCTGTCGTACTCGATCTACCTGTGGCACTGGCCGCTGATCGTTCTGCTGCCGTCGCTCACGAAGCGCCCGCTCGGCGGCGGCGACAAGCTGGCGGTGCTCGTGGCGACGCTCGTGCTGGCGGGGTTCACGACCCGGTTCGTCGAGAATCGCTTCCGCAACCCCTCTGCCCACCCGCGTGCCACGCGACGTGCCTTCGCCGGCGTTGCCGCGGCAACGGCTGCGGTCGTCGCCGTCGCCGGCGTGGTCGTGGTGGACGCCAAGCGCGCCGAGACGGCGTCCTTCGCCGAGGTCGCGACGGCGTTGCGGGACGACCAGTGCTTCGGCGCCCGTGCCCTGCTGGACCCCGCGGGCTGCGCCGGACGATCGACGGGCCCGCTGGCGCCGAGCTCCCTTGCCGCCATCGCCGACCGCCCGGCCGGCTGGGAGAACGGGTGCCTCGTCACGGCGCCGTTCACCGGCGCGGCGTGCCGCTACGGCAACCCCGACGCCCGCGTTCGCGTCGCACTCGTCGGCAACTCGCACGGCGGTCACTGGCTGCCGGCGCTGCAGTCCATCGCGGCGGACCGCGACTGGCAGATCACGACGTTCGTCGCGGCCGGGTGCTCGGTCAGCAGCAGGGAGCTCGTCCAGCTGCCGGGAACCGACCGGCGGCCCTGCCTCGAGTGGGGCAAGCGCGTACTGGCGCAGACCAAGGACTTCGACGTCGTCGTGGTCTCGCAGCTGACCGGCGTCGCGCTGCCCGGAACCCACGGCACCGAACTCCCCGACGCCGCACTGTTCGGCGACTGGGTCGCCGGCTACCGCGACTACCTGGCGCAGTGGGCGAACGCAGGCGTGCCCGTCGTCGTCGTTCGGGACACTCCCCTGCCGAGCACGACGCTCACCTCCGTGCCGGACTGTCTCTCCGTCCACGGCTCGGACTACGCCGCGTGCGGCGGCGCGCGACCGGCGTGGCTGCAGCCGGACCCCCTGGCCGAGGCCGGGCGCCTGCTCGGGTCGCCGCTCGTCGAGGTCGCCGACCTGAGCGACTACTTCTGCGACGCCACCCGGTGTGCCGCGGTCGTCGGACGCGTGCCCGTCTACTTCGACGGGTCCCACCTGTCCGCCACGTTCGCCACGACGATGGGTCCGGCGCTGCTTCCCTACCTCGACGCCGCCCTGGCGCGAGGGTAGTCCGATGCGACGCGACCTGCTGCCCCTTCTCGGGCCGACGCTGCTCACCAAGGCGGCGAGTATCCCCGTCAACGCGGTGTGCCTGTTCGTGACGATGCGGACCCTCGTCGGAGACCTGGGCACGGAGGCCTACGGCTTCATCGCGCTCATCGCCATCCTGCCGATCATGCTGCCGTTCGCCGATCTGGGACTCGGCGCGGACGTCAGCTCGGCAGCGGCACGCTCCCGCACGGAACTGGCCAGCGTCCTGGCGAACGCGTTCCGCCGGCTCGGCGTCGCCGCGCTGGCCGTCGCCGCCGGTGCCGCCGTGCTCGCCGCCCTCGGCGTCTGGAGCACGGTGTTCGGCCTGCCGCAGCGAGCGACCTACGAGCGGGCCGCAGCGATCGGCGTGGCGGTGTTCGCCCTGAGCGTGCCGTTCGGTCTGGGCCACCGACTGCTGTTCGGGATCGGCCGCTTCCCGCTCGCGCTCGGCCTCCAACTTCTCGCGCCGATCGCGAACATGGGCGTCGCCCTGTTCCTCGTGCACGTCGGCGGTGCCAACCTGGCGCTGCTCGTGTTCGTCTTCATGGCCACGCCCCTGCTGGCGTCTGCCGTGGCGCTGCGCGTGGGAATGCGGGCCGTCGGGTTGACCGTCGGAGAACTGCGCGAAGCCGGGCGCGACCGCACTGCGCGCGCCGCCGCGCCGAGGTCGGTGGCCCTCCCGATGACGGTGGTCACGGTGTCTCTCGCGGTCCTCTTCCACACCGACCGACTGGTCGTCAGCCACGTCGAAGGCCTGTCCGCGGTGGTGGTCTACAGCGCGATGGCGCAGCTCTTCCTCCCCGCCAGCAGCCTCCTGATCACGCCCGGTCAGACACTGTGGCCGTACTTCATCCGCCGCTCCGCCGACGGCGCCCACGCGGGCGCCCGCGAACTCTGGGCCTTGACCGGCCTGTTCGTGGCCGCGGCGGCCGTCATGGGTGTAGCGCTGGCCGCGCTCGGGCCGACCCTGACCGGTTGGATGACGCACGGTCAGGGACGCGCCTCGCTGCTGTTGAGCGTCAGCTTCGGGGTGCTCCTCGTCGTCAACGCCGGCTTCGTTCCCTTCGGCGCCTACCTCATGGACCACGCCGGCCTGATGTTCCAGGCGCGCTGCCTGACCGCGGTCGCGTGCCTCAGCGTTCCGCTCTCGATCCTGTTCTGCCACTGGTGGGGAGTGGCCGGTCCGGTCATCGCCTCCTGCATCGCGCTCGCCCTGTGCCAATGGGTTCCGACGATCGTGCGCATGCGACGAACGACCCCGGCAACCGACCGCATCGCCTTACCGCCCGTCGCGGCCGAGGTCCACTAAGGTCCGCAAGGTGGAGCAGCCAAGATTCACGATCGTGACGATCTCGTTCAACCAGGCGAAGTTCCTGCCGCGGGCCATCGAGAGCGTTCTCGCCCAACGGTCGGAGAGCGTCGAGTACATCGTGGTCGACCCGGGTTCGACCGACGGCAGCCGCGACGTCATCGCCTCCTACGGCACCGACATCGACGTCGCGATCCTCGAACCCGACGCCGGCCCGACCGACGGGCTGCAGAAGGCCTTCGCGCGGGCGACCGGCCGCTTCTACGGATGCATCAACTCCGACGACGCGCTGCTGCCCGGCGCGCTGCGTCGGGTCGGCGAGGCCTTCGACCTCGCGCCCCGGCCGGACGTCGTCCTGGGCGGCGGGTACCTCGTCGACGGCGAGGGCAGAGCGACGGGTCTGATCGTGCCGACGCCCCTGTCGTCCCGCTACTTCGGCCTGAAGATCATGGAGTTCCTGCAGCAGTCGACGTTCGTCTCGGCCGAGGCCTTCCATCGGGTCGGCGGCTACAACCTCGAGAACCGCACGTCGTGGGACTGCGAACTGATGATCGACCTGGCGCGCTCCGGAGTCACCGCCCGGCGCGTGTTCGAACCGGGCGGCATCTTCACCCTGCACGACGAGGGCATCACCGGCAGCGGCCGGCTGGCCGAACAGGCCGACCGGGAGGCGCAGCGCCTCATCCCCGTCGCCCTGGGCCGCGAGATGCGGGCCAGCGACCGAGCGCTGTTCCCCCTCGCGCGCGCCTACAAGCTGGTGCGGTACCCCGCGATCACCGCGCGCAAGGCGGCGTTCGCCGTCACGACGCAGCGGCGCCGAGCGCCGCTCGCGCCGCTGGTTCCCGCCCCGCGACAGACGCCGCAGGCCTGAGCTTGCTCGCCGCCGCCAGCGCGAGGAGCACGGCCACGGGAACGAGCAGGTAGCGGTCGACGATCTGGTTCGCGTGCAGCCCCATCGCGAGCGACACCAGCACGCTCGCCGCGAGGTACACCGCCGAAGAGCTGTGGGCGGAGAGGCGTCGTGCCGTCCACAGAGCGCCGGCCCAGTACACCGCCATGACGGCGAACAGGACCACACCGCCCGCCCCCAACAGCTGCAGGTAGAAGTTGTGGCCCTCGGGGAGGACGTTGATCCCGACGCCGAGGAACGGGTTCTGGTGGAAGTCGTCTTCGGCCTGCTGGCGGAGCAGTTCGCGCAGGGCGTCGCTCTGCTCGGCGTTCGAACCGCCGAACCGCAGGTAGTCCGAGTCGGCCGGCAGTCCGATCCGCAGGGCGAGCGCTACGGGCACGGCGACGAGCACGAACAGGCCGACGGGCAGCAGTGGCCGACGAGCCGCCGGCGCGAGCAGCGCCACCAGGGGAATCGCCACGAGTGCACCGGCCTGCGCACCGCGCGATCCGCTGAACAGCACGCCCAGGCCAAGCAGGACCAGCACGGCCAGGCCCAGTCCACGTCGTCGCGTGGCGAGTCCGATCGCGAGCGGGATCGCCATGGCGCAGCTGAACCCGAGGTGGTTGGGATGGTTGGTGAGGCCGACCTGCCGCCCGTCGTACCCCTCGGACGTCAGCGCGAGGGCAACGTGCGTGATGCCCAGTTGGTCGGAGACGGCGACCAGCGCCGAGAGGGCGGTCCCCGCGAGGAATCCGGCGGCCAGTCGTTCGCCCAGCCCGGGCGAACGGTGCGCCTCGGTCCAGGCCAGCCACGGCAGGATCGCCAGGGTGAGCAGCCAGCCCGCTCCGACGACGAGCCCGGACACGGGCGGTAGCCCGGCCTCCTCCTGCAGGAGGCTCTGGACCGAGTAGCGCGCGCCCATGAAGGACTGCTCGGCGGGATCCAGCTGGTGCATCGCGAGGACGAAGCAGACCCCGCCGACCCCCGCGATCAGCCACCACGGCGGGAGGGGGATGCGGCGCCCGATGAGGCGCGGCAGAGCTGCGGCCAGCGCCAGCACGATCACGATGTCGACCAACCGCTCACCGGCAACCCAGATGCCGGTCAGGGGTGCCGCGACAACGGCCGCCACGAGCAGAGCGCCAACCGGAGAGATCGCGGACATGGGGCAATTCATTCATTTGCGACACACCGCGGTAAGGCCGTAGGTCCGAACCGGTGAAGCAGCGGACCGCTAGCGTCTGCCCTTGACGAACTTCCGAGGGTGGGGGCCCACATGATTGTCGACGGGACCAAGACAGACGGCAGCGCCACGGCACTGCGCCGCAGCGCACTGCGCGGCGTGACGCTGGGGGTGCGCTCCATGCGGCACCCGACCTGGGCCGCGGCGAACGTCCAGAATCTCGTCGAGCGACGGCTCGACCGGCGCTACGCGCATCTGCCGGCGCCCCGAGGCGGGCAGTCGATGACCGAGGTGCTCTGCCTGATGACCGGCGCCGAGGCGCCCGCCGTCGCCGCCGTTCTCGCCGACGTGCCGAAACCGACGCTGCGTCAGAACAGCTCGCTCTACGGGACCCCGAACGGCTCCCGCGAACTCGTTGCCCTCGCCTATGCCTACTGCCGGCTCCGCAAGCCCGACACGGTCCTGGAGACCGGAGTCGCCAACGGATTCACCACGGCCGCGATTCTGCAGGCCCTGGCCGAGAACGACCACGGCGTGCTGCTCAGCATCGACCTGCCGCACCTGCACCCGCAGGCGATCGAGTCGGTCGGCTCGGCGGTCGATCCCGCGCTACGGGGGCGCTGGCAGCTGCACTTCGGCCCGGCCGCGCGCCGCATTCCCGACGTTGCCGCGGGCGGTGTCGACGTGTTCGTGCAGGACGCCGCCCACACCTACCTCGGCCAGCGCGCGGAGTACCGGGCCGGGTGGCCGCTCCTCAAGGAGGGCGGCGTCATGATCTCCGACGACGTCGGCCCGTGCTTCGCCGCGTTCGCCCGCGAGGTCGGCCTCCGGCCCCTGTACGTGTCCCAGGAACCGAAGGCCGAACCGATCGGCGTCCTCGTCAAGGGCGCGGCAACCTAGGGGCTACCGGACCGACTGGACGAGCTTTCCGGCCAGTGCGTCGGCGATCTGCGCGCGGTCGGCGTCGACCATGAGCCGAGACAGCAGCCGCCAGTCGGTCTTCGCCCGCCAGCCGAGCTCGCGCTCGGCCTTGCTCGGGTCGCCGATCAGCGCGTCGACCTCGCTGGGGCGCTCGTACTTCGCGTCGTAGCGGACGTGGTCCTCCCAGTTCAGCCCGGCCTCGGCGAAGGCGACCTCGCAGAACTGACGGACCGTCGCGGCCTGGCCGGTGGCCAGCACGTAGTCGCTGGGCACGTCCTGTTGGAGCATGAGCCACATGCCCTCGGCGTACTCCTTGGCGTAGCCCCAGTCGCGAACCGCGTCGAGGTTGCCCAGGTACAGGTGCTCCTGGAGCCCGGCGGCGATCATGGCGGCGGCGCGCGTGATCTTGCGCGTCACGAACGTCTCGCCGCGGCGCGGGCTCTCGTGGTTGAACAGGATCCCGTTCACCGCGTACATGCCGTAGGCCTCGCGGTAGTTCACCGTCGACCAGTAGCTGTAGAGCTTCGCGACCGCGTACGGCGAGCGCGGGTGAAAGGGCGTCAGTTCGTTCTGCGGCGGCGGGGTGGAGCCGAACAGCTCCGAGCTCGACGCCTGGTAGAACCGGGTCTCGATCCCGCTCGCGCGGATCGCCTCCAGGAGGCGGATGGTGCCCATGCCGGTGACGTCGCCGGTGTACTCGGGGCAGTCGAAGCTGACGCGGACGTGGCTCTGCGCGCCGAGGTTGTAGACCTCCGCGGGCTGCACTTCGCGGAGCAGGTTGACCATGCGGGTGCCCTCGGACAGGTCGCCGTAGTGCAGGAACAGGCGACGCTGAGCCTCGTGCGGGTCCTGGTAGATGCCGTCGAGCCGCTCGGTGTTGAAGCTGGAGGAGCGGCGTACGAGTCCGTGCACCTCGTAGCCCTTGTCGAGCAGGATTTCGGCGAGGTAGCTGCCGTCCTGCCCGGTCACACCTGTAATGAGCGCAGTCTTCGTCATGTGCAGCCCCCGGAGATCTTTGCGGCCAGGATCGGCCGTCGAGGGGACGCTAGTGACTCGACGTCGTGCGAAACGGGGAAATTCCGCCGAACGGGTGACGGCCCGTCAGCCGCAATTCATCCATCTGGCCCCAACGGTGGTGAGGACTGCACTCGCCGCACCATGATCGCGCCATCGACGGGCCGGACCATCGGTCACACCGTTCAACGCCAGGAGATCGAAGATGACGCTGAAGGACTACCTGACCGTGGCCCGCGAGCGCTGGTTGTCGATTCTCCTCGGGGCCGCCCTCGGGCTCGGCCTGGCCGGCGCGCTGACCGTCTCCGCCACGCCGCAATACGCGGCGAGCACCAACTACTTCATCGCCGCCCGCGACGTCGCCGGCACCGGTGCCGCGGGCGCGTACCAGGGCAGCCTGCTCTCCTCGCAGCGGATCAAGTCCTACGTGAGCCTCGCCCAGGGACGCACGCTGCGCGAGCAGGTCGCACAGCAGCTCGGCTCGCCGATCGCCCAGGACGCGATCACCGCGTCGGCTCAGGCCAACACCGTGCTCATGACGATCACGGCCACCGACCCCTCGCCTCGTCGCGCGCAGCGGATCGCCGAGCTCGCGGGCACCGTGTTCGCTTCGACGATCGCCGAGCTGGAGCGGCCCGAGGTCGGCCAGTCGCTCGTCCAGGCGCGCCTCGTGGAGGCACCCCTCGTGCCGACGGTCCCGGTGTCGCCGAAGACCACGACCAACCTCGCGCTGGGTCTGTTCCTCGGCCTGCTGGCCGGAATCGCGGGCGCCGTCGTGCGCCACACCCTGGACCGATCCGTCAAGGAACCGGAGCAGCTCGCCGAGATCGCCGGCGCTCCGCTGCTCGGAGTGACCGTGTGGGACGGCAATGTGAAGAGCCGCCCGCTGATCGTCCACGCCTCTCCCCGCGCGCCGCTCGCCGAGGCGTACCGCCAGCTGCGCACCAATCTGACGTACGTGGACCTCGACAACCAGACCAAGGTCGTGTGCGTGACCTCCGCGCTTCCGCACGAGGGCAAGACGACGACCGCGTGCAACCTCGCCATCGCGATGGCGCAGGCCGGCAACCGGGTCCTGCTGGTGGAGGCGGACCTGCGTCGACCCAGCGCGGCCGCGAACCTCGGCGTGGAGAACGCCGTTGGCCTGACGACCGTGCTCACCGGGCGGGTCTCGCTGGACGTCGCCATTCAGCCGTGGGGCGATGGCCTGCTCGACTTTCTCGGCTGCGGCGAGATTCCGCCGAATCCCTCGGAGCTGCTCGCGTCGGCGCAGATGGCCACGCTGCTCGACGAGCTCAAGGCGCGCTACGACGTGATCATCCTCGATACGGCGCCGGTGCTGCCGGTGGCCGACACCCCGGCGCTCGCTCCGCTCTGCGACGGCGTGCTGCTGGTCGCCCGCAACGGGTGGGTCCGCACCGACGAGGTTGCCGCCGCCGCCGCGGGCATCCGCCGCGTCTCCGCGCCCCTGCTCGGCGTCGTACTGTCGATGGCCCCGCGGTCGAAGAAGGACGGCGGCTACGGCTACGGCTACGTCGCGCGGCGCGACGAGAAGACCGGCGCGGGATCGACGATCCCCGCGCAGCGGTCCGAAACCGCCGTTCAGGCCGAGTACCGCTCCCGGTAGCGATCGGCGTCGGCCGTTCGGTCGATCGTCCTGCAAACACCCGCCGGGCGCGCACCGAAGGCCCTAACGTCGTCGACAGGGATTGGTCGAGGAGGACCGATGGGGATGCACGGCGAACTGTTCGAGGGCCCGATGCCGCCACAGGCGCGGACCTCGCCGCCCTGGCCCGGCCGTCCCGTTCCGGCCTTCGTTCCGGCGCAGCGCACGGCGCTCGTCCCCGCTCAGCGCAAGGCGCTGTGGACGCGCCTCCTGCACCGCGGCTAGCGCGCGGTGTGCACCCGGACGTAGTCGACGACCATCGACTGCCCGGGCACCGTCGCGGCGTTCGGTGCGCCCGGTAGGTCGCCGCCGACCGCGACGTTGAGCAGGATGAAGTAGCCGTGCCCGAACGTCGCGTCCCACGTTTCGCGCCCGAGGTCGGCCGGTGTCAGCGTTCCGTACGTGTGGCCGTCGACCTGCCAGCTCAACCGTGCAGGCGCGGTCTCCCAGACGACGCTGTACGTGTGCGCCCCGGCCGAACCCGCGGACGTGGGCAGGGCGTGGCGATGGCTGCGCCCGGACTTCTCGTTGCAGGGTCCGCCGGGGAACCAGCCGCAGTGCAGGGTGCCGTGGATGCTCGCGGAGTTGTTGACGTTCTCCATGACGTCGATCTCTCCCGAGGCCGGCCACGACCCCGGCTTGGAGCGGAACGGCTCCCCGAGCATCCAGAACGCCGGCCAGTAGCCCTGCCCACCGGCCGGTAGGTCGATCCGCGCCTCGATCTTGACCCGGCCGCCGGGCGGCGGGGCGAAGTCGGCACGGACGGTCTGGATCCGAGCGGAGTTCCATCGACCGGCGGCGTCGCGCGTGGGCGTGATGCGCAGATTCCCGTTCCCGTCGAGGGAGGCGTTGGCCGGGTCGGCGGTGTAGGTCTGCGTCTCGTTGTTGCCCCACCCGTTCGGTCCGCCGCCGAGTTCGAACTGCCACTGCGTCGGGTCCGGCGACTCGCCGCGTGCGCCGTCGAACTCGTCGGACCACAGCAGCCGCCACCCGTCCGGGTCGGGCCGGGTTGCCGCCGCCGTGCCGAGACCGGCGAAGGCGACGACCGCGACCGCCACCAGTCCCACGAGACCGCGCATCCGCACACTCATCGAGCCTCTTCGCGCGGCAGCAGCGGTTCGACGACCGGGGCGAGCCAGGTGACGAACGTGTCGGTGAGGTGCCCGAGGTCCCGGTACACGAGCATGTTGCCGACGATCACCGGGCAGTGCGTCTCGCCGCAGGTCCAGTCGGCGGTGTCGACGATCCGGAAGCCCGCCTGGCCAACCGCCTCGGCGACCGCCGCGTAGCGCGTCGGGTTGTAGTAGTGGCCCTTGGCGCGCTCGTAGGTGCAGGCCGCCACGTTGCCCAGGTTCGCGGACAGGCAGTTCACCGGGTCTGCCGGGGCGTACGGGTTGTCCTGCAACAGGATCACCGGCTTGTCCCCCGCCGCCTTGCGCAGCGTCTCGACGGTGGCCTTGGCCCACGTCGCGTTGTCCAGTTCGCTGCGCGTGGCGTTGGACTGTCCACCGATCAGCAGGTCCGGCGCGAGCTTCGCGATGCGGGCGGTCGTGGCCGTGCGCCACGTGTCGCACTCGCCGAACGCCTTCTGCGTGCCGGGCACGAACGTCGGCACGTCGGCGAGCGAGCAACCCGACTTGGTCCACGCGATCAGGCGCCAGCCGTTCTTCTTGGCCGCAGCGTCGAAGGCGCCGAACCACTGCTGGGCGTGCGAATCGCCGAACAGCACGGCGGTCCGCGTACCGGCGGGATCGCCGAAGACGCAGGGGCCCTGCTCGGTCAGCGTGTAGTAGAGGAAGCAGTCGCCGTCCTTCGGGACGTCGGTCGTCGCCTTGTCCAGAGCGGGAGCGAGGTTGGCCGGCACCGCCGTGGTGGCCAGTCCCTCCTCCAGCGCCGCGGCCACTCGGAACGCGGGTCCGTCGAGCAGGGGACGGACCACCGGGCCGAGCCACGTCGAGTAGGTGTTGGTGACGTGACCGCCGCTGTCCTGGTACACGATCATGTTGCCCACGACGGCCGGGCATCGTCCCGCGCTGCACAGCCACGCGCTGGTGTCGACGACCTGGGCGCCCACGCGGGCCGCCTCCTCTGCCACCGCGACGCGGCGGTTCGGCCACTTCTCCCGGCCCGTGGCCGGCGTCGTGACGCAGGCGTCCAACGAGGAGAGGTTCTCTGCGACGCACTCCACCGGCCGGTACGGCTGCGGAACGTCGGACAACACCACCAGCCGAGCGCCGTCGGCACCGAGCGTCTGCAGTGTCTTGGCGGTCGCCTGCGCCCAGACGGCGTCGGTGACCTGGTTGCGCGGGGCGCCGTCGGCCTGGCTGACCACGATCACGTCCGGCTTCGCTGCGAGGACGTCGGCGACGGCCTTCTCGCGCCACTGGTCGCACTCGGTGTACTGCCGCCCGAGGCGGTCGTCGTTGTAGGCGACCTTGCCGAGCGGGCAGAGGGCCTTCGCGCGGACCAGCAGCTTCCAGTCGGCCGCGGTCGCGGCCTGCTCGAAGGCGCCGAGCCACTGGGTGGCGTGGGAATCGCCGAACAGCGCGACCGTCCGAGTCCCCTGCGGGTTCCCGAACACGCAGTTCTTGGCGAGCTCCACCTCCTCGTACTGCTGCAGGCAGCCGTTGTCGTGCGGGAAGTCCTTGGCCGCGGCCTCGGGTCCGGGATTGAGATCCGCCGGTGCGACGGTGGTCGTCAACGCCTTCGCCAGCGCGTCCTGGACCACGGACACGTCGGAGCTGGTCAGCGCCGCGGTCTTCGCCGCGGCGCCGGTGCCGACGAGGGTCGGGAGGGTGGAGGCGACGACGACGGCGACTGCCGCGGTGGCGCCGGCGATGGCCGGCCCGGTGAGCACCCAGGCGGGCCGCTGCAGCTTCAGGTTGCGGCCGGGCACCTCGACGTGGAAGTACGTCGCGACGGCGAGCAGGAACGCGACGAAGACCGCCTGGATTCGTCCCGAGACGTCCAGCGCGCCGCCGACGGCCATCGGCGCGAACAGCAGCACGGGCCAGTGCCAGAGGTAGAGGGAGTAGGAGATCTTGCCGATGGCCTGCGCGATCCAGCGGCCGAGCAACACTTCCGCGCCTCGGCGAGCCGCCGGTCCGCACCCGGTGGCCAGTACCAGTGCGGCGCCCGCGACGGGGACCAGGGCCGCGGTGCCGGGGAAGGACGTGGAATCGGTGTAGACGAACCCGGCGTAGAAGATCAGGGCCAGCCCCGCCCACGAACCGACGGCCGCGAGCGTCGCGGGCAGCTTCGTCAGGCGCGGCGCGACCAAGGCGATGAGGCAGCCGACGCCGAGTTCCCACGCGCGGGTCGCGGTCGAGAAGTAGGCGGCCGCCGACGCCGACGCGGTCATCGTCACGCAGAAGTACAGGGACACGACGCAGCCGACGGCGATCAGGGCGAACAGCGCCCGGCGCTGGAGCCGGGCCGCAACCACCACCACTGAAAGTACGAGCAGCGGAAGGACGAAGTAGAACTGCTCCTCCACGGCGAGGGACCAGTAGTGCTGCAACGGCGAGGGGGCCTCGGCGGCCTGTAGGTAGTCGGAGCCCTCCGCGGCGAGGCGGAAGTTCATCGCGTAGAAGGCGCTGTAGATCGCGTCCGTCGTGACGTCCTTGGCCTCCAGCGTCGAGGACCAGACCCGGGCGGCGACGAGGATCGCCAGCGTCACCACCAGCGCCGCCGGGAGCAGCCGCTTCATCCGTCGTACGTAGAAGTCGGCGAGCTGCACGCGCCCGTGCGTCTGCTGGTTCTCGAAAAGATGACGGGCAATCAGAAAGCCGGAGATCACGAAGAACACGTCGACGCCGACGTAGCCGCCGCTGACGCCGAAGAGCTTCGCGTGGTACAGCACCGCGAGCATGACGGCTACCGCGCGCAGGCCCTCGATGTCGGGCCGGAACTTGCGTTCGCCGGAGTGCTCGGCGGCCCGCGCTTCGGGGACGTCGCGAGTCCGCATCCGAGGAATTCCAATCATCGGGACGTTGCTCCTTCGGGAACACGGACGCCAACCTGGTGGGGCAGGGTCGCGCTGCGGCCGGATTCGACCGGGACGCGCAGTCCCTGACCGGGAAGTACGAGTGGCAGATAGGCCCACAGGCTCAGTGCCGCCAGCAGGGCCAGCACCCAGAAGCGCTCGATGCCGTAGGTCGCGACGCCGCGCACGATGCCGACGACCATCGCCACCTCCAGCAACCCGCCCCACCAGATCAGGCCCAGGCGCACCTTCTTCTCCACCGGCCCCGACGAGACCGTGCCGGTGGGAACCCAGGCCGCGGTGCGGTGCCGGGCGAAGTCGACGATCGCGAGGAGGTGGCAGTAGCCGCTGACGAGGTAGAGCCGGAGGAATCCGACGACGCGGCGCGAGCCCACCATGGCGGGCAGCAGGAGCAGCGACCCGAGCAGCGAGGGCAGCAGCGGCAGGACGTGCCACGCGCGGATGTCGTCGGGGTAGAACCAGACCATCAGCAGCGCGGGCAGTGCACCGAAGATCACCGCAAGCGCCGAGGTGACGTAGTAGACGAAGCCCGCCCAGAAGCACACGCGCTGAGCCGGCGTCAGTTTCGCCGAGCGGAACTTCGGATCGACCATCAGGCTGATCGACCCGGTGCACCAGCGGTAGACCATGTTGGTGAAGCCGGCCATCGTGTCGGGGCTCAGACCCTTGGCGAGGACGAGCGGCACGTAGCGCACGCGGAAGCCGACGTCGGCGAGCGCGACCCCGGTGTACACGTCCTCGCTGTGCGCGATCTGCGGAATGCCGCCGGCGGCCTGCAACGCCGATCGCCGGTAGAGGGCGCTGGTGCCCACGCAGATCGCGCCGTCGACGCGGTCGCGCGCGGGCTGAATGAACCGGTAGAACAGCCGCTGCACGGCACCGGAGGAGTGCTGCAGCCAGTTCAGCCCGTCGTGGGTGTCGAAGAACTGCGGCGACTGGACGATGCCGACGCTTGCGTCGCGGAAGTAGGGCGCGAGTTCGACGAGCATGTCCGCCCGCGGCGCGAAGTCCGCGTCGAGGATCAGGATCAGGTCTCCGGAGGACCGGTGGAACGCGTAGTCGAGATTGCCGGCCTTCTTCATCCGGCCGCGGTCCGGGCGAGTCAGGTAGGCGAACCCGTACTCCTCGGCCAGCGCCGCCACCTCGGGCCGCGCCGAGTCGTCGAGGACGTAGATCGTCAGAACGCCGTCCCACTGCAGTTCGGCGACCCACCGAAAGGTGTTGCGGATGACGGCCATGGGCTCGCCGCACGAGGGCAGGAACACGTCGATCGAGGGAAGGGGGCCCGCCGCAGGCTCCTCCACGAGGGCGCGGTGGTCCCAGAGATCTGACCGGCGGCCGCCGACCGAGGCCAGGAAGCCGGTGTACCCGTACACGAACAGCAGGACCGCCACCGGCCAGAAGAGGTGGGTCAGCTCCGACCGGAACGAGAACGCCAGCAGCGCGTAGATGACCCCGCCGAACGAGACGAACATGTAGATGGGCAGCCAGCGGTGCCGGCGGCCGAAAAATGCATACTTTTCGACGTTGTCAGGCGGGTCCGGCAGCAATTCATTTGCAGGCATGACGATCCCGGTGAGTCTCGCGGCGAGGTGACTTCCCCTTTCTAGATTCGCCAATACCCCGTGTCGACGGTCTTCGCTTCATGCTTTCGCAGGGTCTTGGTATTGCTCCCGATCATGCCGACGTGACAATTGCCAGATGCCCAATGTGACTAATGCGAGTTCGCGGTCAGATCCCGTCTTGGGTAACTCGACCATTCGGCAAAGACGGTTTTCGCACCGGCGCCAACCGGCCAGAGTTCCCGCCGAAAGGGACGGTGAAACGGATGGCCGGCGGAACGAGACGGCGCGGCATGTCGCGCCTGCTGACAGGTGTCGTGACGGGCGCAGCCCTAGTGGTCGCTCCGCTGACGAGCACCTCGACGTCCTATGCCACCGCCGCTCCGGAGTACCTGGCCCTGGGCGACTCGGTCGCCTACGGCTACGACCCCACGATTCAAGGGGCGACGACGGAGCACCAGTTCGTCGGCTATCCGGAAGAGTTGGGCGCAGCTCGGGGCAACAGGGTCGTCAACGCCACCTGCCCCGGAGACACCGCCGCCGGCTTCGTGTCCGCCACCGGCAAGGACATCGGCTGCCGCGAGTTCAAGGCGTACTACAAGATCCTGCACGTCAACTACGACGGGCCGCAGTTGGAATTCGCAACCGAATTCCTGCGCACCCATCCGACGACGGAATTGGTCACACTTCAGATCGGCCTCAACGACGTCTACGAATGCATGAGTCGCACTCCCGATTTCTGCGCGTCGGACATTCATTCCGTGATGGCGCAATATCGGACAAATCTCACGACGATCCTGCAGGGGCTGCGTGCGGTCTACGGCGGGCCGATCGTGCTCGTCAGCTATCACGCGCAGTACTACGCGATCCCGTCGACGACCTTCGCCCCTCTCCACATGAACCTGGTCATGGCGGACGTGGGACCCGCCTTCGGGGCGATCCTCGCCGACACGTACGGGACCTTCGCCGCGGCCGCCGGTCCGTTCGGCGGCGACACCTGCGCGGCCGGCCTGCTGATCGTCGATTCGAAGGGCAACTGCGACGCCCATCTGTCGCCTGCCGGGCGCTCGCTCGCCGCGACGACGATCGCCGAGGCCATCGCACGAGCAGGAGCGTGATCCGGATGAGCGGCACATCGACACTGCGCGGGGTTCCTCGACTGCTGACGGTTGCCGTCACGGGCGCGGCGCTGGCGGTCGCACCGTGGACCGGCCCGGCCCATGCGGCCGCCCCCGCGGAGTACCTGGCGCTGGGCGACTCGATCTCCTACGGCTACGACCCGAACTTCCCGTGGCCGTTCACGGGCAAGGACTTCGTCGGCTACCCGACGGACGTGGGCGCGGCTCGGGGCAGCACCGCGGTCAACGCGAGCTGCCCGGGCGACACCGCCGCCGGCTTCGTCTCCGCGCAGCGCGCGGACGTCGGATGCCGTTCCTACCGGACGGACAAAGCGATCATGCACGTCGACTACGAGGGACCGCAGTTGCAGTTCGCGACCGCGTTCCTGCGCTCCCACCCGAAGACCGACCTGGTCACGATCGGGATCGGAATCAACGACTTCTACGCGTGCATCGTTCGCACCACCGACCGCTGCGCCAAGGAACTCGCTACTGTCAAGGCGCAGTACCGGGTCGACCTCACCACGATCCTGAGCGAGCTGCGAACCGTCTACGACGGGACGATCGTGCTCGTCAACTACCCCGGGCAGTACTACGGAACCTCCGCGACCTTCGTTCCCAGTCAGGTCAACGCCGAGATGGCGAAGGTGGCACCTCGGTTCGGCGCCGTCGTCGCCGACACGTACGCCGCCTTCGCCGCGCACACGGCCGGCGTCAACGGCGACAGCTGCGCGGCCGGGCTCATGATCGTCGGCCCGGACGGCTGCGACTCGCATCTGACCCCTGCCGGACGGGCAGTCGTGGCCGGCACGATCTCGGCGGCGATCGACCGGGCGAACGCGCGTCCCTGGGTTCAGGGTTCGGCTGCGAACAGGGGGAGGTGACCGATGCTCGGCGCACGGAAACGACGCGGTGTTCCGCGCATGCTCGCCGTTGCCGTCGTGGCGGCGGCCCTGGCGGTGGCGCCGTGGTCCAGTCCGGCTTCCCACGCAGGAGCGGCTCCGGAGTACCTGGGGCTGGGCGACTCGATCCCCTACGGCTTCGACCCCAACATCCAGGGGGCGACGAAGGAAAGCCAGTTCATCGGCTATCCGACGGACTTGGGCGCAGCTCTGGGCTACACCGCGGTCAACGCGAGCTGTCCCGCCGACAGCGCCGCGGGCTTCGTCTCGATGCAGGGCGAGGACCTCGGCTGCCGCGAGAAGTTCCGCGGGTACTACAACATCCTGCACGTCGACTACGAGGTCACCCAGCAGGAGTTCGCGACGGAGTTCCTCAAGTCCCACCCGACCACCGGCCTGGTCACGATCCAGATCGGACTGAACGACCTCTACGCCTGCATGGTGCGCACGGCCGACAACTGCGCGAGCGACGTCGGGGCGGTCATGGCCGACTATCGGACCAACCTCGTGACGATTCTCCAGGGGCTGCGCGCGGTCTACGGCGGACCGCTCGTGCTGGTCAACTACCACGCTCAGTACTACCAGCACGCCATCACGACCTTCGCCCCCCTGCACGTCAACGCGGTGATGGCGGAGGTGGCGCCCGCGTTCGGCGCGATCGTCGCCGACACGTACGGCACCTTCGCCGCCGCCACGGCCAACTTCGGCGGCGACGGCTGTGCGGCCGGCCTCCTGTACACCTATCCGGGCGGCTGCGATTCGCACCTGGCGCCTGCCGGGCGGGCGCTCGTGGCGAAGACGATCGCCGCGGCCCTCGGTCGGCCGTACTAGAGCCACCTGTTCGCGCGGAAGGTCCGGTACAGCCCGAAGCACACGAGCGCGATGAAGCCCAGCGCCATCGGGTAGCCGAGCCGCCAGCGGAGCTCCGGCATGTGGTCGAAGTTCATGCCGTAGATGCCGGCCACCGCGGTGGGGACCAGCGCGATCGCGGCCCACGCCGAGATCTTGCGCATGTCCTCGTTCTGGCGGAGCGCAATCTCGCTCTGCTTGGCGGTCACGCGCGCGACGTTGGCCTGCAGCACGTCGGTGAGCAGTCGGTCGATTCCGTCGAGGGAGTCGGCCACCTGCAGCAGGTGGTGGTGCGCCGCACCGAAGCGCGGGGCGGCCTCGGCCTCCAGCCCCAGGTTCTGGTTGGCGAGTCGGTCGAGTACTCGGCCCAGCGGATCGACGGCCCTGCGGAACTCGGCAACCTCGCGCTTGAGCTTGTAGATCCGCTCGGCGTGGTCGGCGTGGGTCGCGGAGAACACCGCCTCCTCGATCTCGTCGACGTCGTTGCGCAGCCCGTCGATGGCGTCCTCGTACTGCTCGATCACCATCTCCGCGACGCGCACCAGCACGTCCGTCGGGGTCAGCGAGAGTCCCGGCGATGCGTCGAGGTTCGCGTGCGCCCGGCCGAGGACGTCGGTGTCCCCGTGCTGCACCGTGACCAGGAAGCGCTGCCCGAGGAACAGGTTCAGCTCGGTGACCTCGACGACCTCCTCGCGGTCCACGTAGTGCACCGGCTTGAGTACGACCTGAACGGTCCGCTCGTGGCAGTCCAACCGGGGCCGCTGGTGGGCCGCGACGGCGTCGCGCACGAGGAAGTCCTCGAGCCCGAATTCGCCGACGGCGGCGGCCATCTGCTGGTAGGTCGGCCTGGTCAGGTTCACCCAGACGAAGTCGTGGTCGGCCTCGTTCGCGGCGTCGCACACTCGGCCGCCGCTGTACACCGTGCGTTCCACGGCGCCGTTCAGGCTGGCCACGCTGGACACCTCCCGTTTCCCCGCTCCCGCCGCAGGCTACCCACCTCCCGCCCTAAGGTGGGCAGGAGCGACGACGGGGGCACGCCATGAGCCAGACCGAGCAGTTGATCTCGACGTTGAAGGACCTCACCGCGCACCTGCGCGCGCACGACGAGCCGACCTGGGCCGACGCGCTGACCGAGTGCCGGTTCCTGATCGAGGACGACGATCCGCGCGGCCTGCCCCGACTGCTGCACAACCTCGCGAGCGAGGGCGGACTGAACGACCTCGCGTTGCGCGTCCCGCACGACGAATCCGGCGCCGCGGCCACCGTGACGGCCAACGACCGCCTCCGGGCGCTGATGGCCGAGGCCGGCGGCCTCGCGCAGGCCCTGCCCGTGCCGCCGCAGCCCACGAAGGGCCCGCGGCGGCGCTAGGCCACCGAACCCGTGGCCCTCGCGGGGCGTGCAGCACATCGAGCCCACGGCCCCCACCGGTTCGCTCGTCACGATCCTCGGCGGCGACGCGGACTCGACGATCGATCTGCCGATCCGTCAGGTCAGCGGAAGCGGCGGATGAACTCGGGCAGCAGGAAGCTGACGAACAGGCCGAGGCCGGCGAAGTAGAGGAACGGGAGCGGGACGGCCTTCTTGGCCTGCCGCCGCGCCTCGCGCTTGCCCTGGGTCGGGAAGACGTGGTCGTACGCGCAGACGTAGGCGGCCAGCCCGGCCGCACACCCGCACAACAGCGACACCGCCACGAGGGCGCCCATCCGGCCAGCGTGAACCTGCGCGGCCGCCTTGTCGAGAGTTACTCGCCTAGGCGGATGAAGTAGGGCGTCAGGAAGTTCACCAGGACGGCGAGCACGAAGAAGTACAGGAACGGGATCGGGATCGCCTTCTTGGCCTGCCGCCGCGCCTCGCGACGCCCCGAGGTGGGGAACATGCGGTCGTAGGCGCAGACCCACGCCGAGAGCCCGGCGATAGAGCCGCACAACAGTGCCAACGCGAGCATTGTCGCCATGTCGGTCAGGAAGATCACCCCGCCGATTGTCCACGCTGCAGGCGGCGGTTGGCGGTTCTGCTCCCGTAGCGTTTGCCGGCAAAGAGCGGCTGTTCATCGCCGCCTCCACCGATCCACCCGCCACTGGGCGCCGCGCTGGAGCCCACACCCGGACTCGAACCGGGAACCGCTCGATTACAAGTCGAGTGCGCTACCAATTGCGCCATGCGGGCCGAACACCGCCAGCGTAATCCACCCGACCCCCCGTCTTCTGCACCGTTTCGCGCCCTACACAGCGCCCCGTAGGGCGCATACACGCACAGAAGATGTGGTCCGTCAGGCGGTCCGCCGCAGCATCGCGCCCACCTCGCGCACGATGCGAGCGGGATCGCCGTACACGTCGTGCTTGGTGTACCGGAGCAGCGGGATCCCGGCAACGACCAGGCCGTTCTCGCGGCGGTTGTCGGCGACCCGCTGTTCTTCGGCCTCGTGATACTCCCCGTCGTACTCGATGCCCCAGTCGGGCGGGTTGTAGCCCATGTCGGGCTCCCCGAGAAAGTTGCCGGCAGCGTCGTAGAGGCGCCTGTTCAACCAGTCCGGTTCCGGCAGTCCACCGTCGACGATCACTAGGCGCAGCCTCGTCTCCATGGGCGAGGCGGCACCAACCCTCGCGCGGGCCACGGCGGCGCGACACTTGCGCACGTGCGGCCAGTACGGACGCTCGTCCGCGTATCGCTGCAGCCCGGACGGAACGACCAAGCCTCGGAAGAGAAACGCGTCGGCCCAGACGATCGCCTCGTTGGGGCTGCTGCGTGTCATCAGCCCAAAGCAGGTTCGCTCGGGCGTGGTCACCCGGACGCCGTGAAACACGTCCACGTCGCCCTCGTCGAGCACCAGTCGCCGACTGTTGGCGGCGGGCTTCCGACTCGACGGGAGCCCGAAGTCCAGCGGGAGCGGCTGTCCACGCCGTGGCGACCAGGCGCCGAACAGCCACGCCGCAGTGCGTCCGGTTGCCGCAGCGTCGGGCGGAAGTGCGAGCCGAACTGCGTCGAATCGCTGGCGGTCGGACAGCTCGACGTCCCTGTGCACCCACACCTGACGAAACAGCCGGACCCAGCACTGCGACTCGAGCTGATGGCGCGTCAGTCCGGCGGCCGTCGCGTCGGCGATGCCGAAGGGGCCGTGCAGAAGGTGAGCGGGGAGTTGCGGTGTTCGAGGCATGCCGCGAGTGCAGCGGCACCAAGCGCGGCCGACCACCCCGAATGACGAATCTGTGGAAAACCGGGGGTACGCGCGCCCTGTGGACGACGCCTCGGACCTCCCAACTTCCGTACCGTGTCGCGCCCAACGAGACCCCCCGTAGGGCGCGACACGGGACGGAAGATGCGTGCCCGGGCGTGTCAGCCGGCCGACGAGATGTAGTTGACGAGGTGCTCGCGCTCGGACTCGAGTTCGTCCATGCGGTGCTTGACCACGTCGCCGATGGAGATCAGGCCGGAGAGGACCCCGTCCACGAGGATGGGGACGTGGCGCACGCGGCGCTCGGTCATCACGCGCATGAGCTCGTCGAGGGTGGTGTCCATCGCGGCGGTCTGCACGTCGGCGGTCGCCAACTCCGAGACCGGGGCGTCGAGGACCGAGGCCCCGCGGGAGGCGAGCCCGAGCGCGATGTCGCGTTCGGAGACGATGCCGACGACGAGTGCACCGTCGGGCGAGAGCACGCAGGCGCCGATGCGGCGCGTGACCAGGATGTCGAGAAACTCGGCCACCGTGGTCTCGGGGCGCACCGTAAACACCTCGGAGCCCTTGGAGCGCAGCACGTCGGAGACTCGCATTGGACCTCCTTGTCCATCTGGCGTCACAACGAGACTAGCCCCGCGGACGTTCCGTCAGGAACTGCGACGCCGGCAGATCTCGTAGAGCGCGATGCCCGCGGCCACTCCGGCGTTCAACGACTCGGTCGGGCCGGCCAAGGGGATGCGCACGTGCACGTCGGCGGCCTCGCCGACGAGACGGGACACGCCCTTGCCCTCCGAACCGATCACCAGACACACCGGTTCGGTGGCGGCCTCGAGATCGTGGATGGAGACCGACGCCTCCCCGTCGAGCACCGCGACGAGCACGCCCGCCTTTCGATAGGCCTGCAGCGCGCGGGTGAGGTTCGTGCAGCGCGCCACCGGCAGCCGCCCGCCCGCGCCGGCGGCGGCCTTCCACGCACCCGCGGTCATGCCCGCGGCCCGACGCTCCGGCACCAGGACGCCGTGCCCGCCGAAGGCCTCGGTGGAGCGCAGGACCGCACCGAGGTTGCGCGGGTCGGTCACGCCGTCCAGCGCGACGATCAGCGGCGCCTGCCGGGCGCGGTCCGCGCGGGCGAGCAGGTCGTCCGGGTGCGCGTACTCGTAGGCCGGCACCTGCAGGGCGAGGCCCTGGTGGAACGCACGGTTGGTGATCCTGTCCAGCTCCTGGCGCGGCGCCTCGAGGATCGGAATCCCCGCCTCGGCGCAGAACTTCACCACCGCCCGGACGCGGTCGTCCGCGTCGACGCGCTCCGCGACGTAGAGCGCGGTCGCCGGAATGCCGGCCTCCAGCGCCTCGAGCACCGAGTTGCGCCCGGCGACGAGTTCGTTCGCGTCCTTCGCGGCGCGCGACGCACTCGGCCGACGGGCCGGTGCCTTGCCGCCGGCGGCGGCCTCGCGGCGCGCGGCCGACGCGGCCTTGCGCGCCTTCGGGTGCCCGGTGCGCTCGCTCGCCTTCGGCGTCGGGCCCTTGCCCTGCAGGGCGCGGGCGCGCTGGCCGCCGGAGCCGACGGTCGCGCCCTTCTTGCTGCCGGTGTTCCGGGTCGCGCCCTTGCGCTGAGAGTTGCCTGCCATCAGTTCGATCCGCCGATCGTCCAGCGCGGACCGGACGGGGTGTCCTCGATCTGCACGCCTGCATCGCGCAGGCCGTCGCGAATTGCGTCGGCAGCTGCGTAGTCCTTGCGCTCCCGCGCGGCCTGACGCTGGCTCAGAACGACCTGCACCAGGCTGTCCACGACCGCCGTCAGGTCCGCCGAAGACGTGCTAGCCCACGGCGCCGTGAACGGGTCGAGCCCGAGCACGCCGAGCATCGCGCGAAGTTCGGCCGCCTTCGCGGTGACCGTGTCCTTGTCGCCGGCCGCGAGCGCGGTATTGCCGTCCTTGACCGTGTTGTGCACGACGGCGAATGCCGCCGGGGTGCCGAGGTCGTCGTTCAGGGCGGCGGCGAACGCGGCCGGGACGGTGCCGACGGCGATCTCGCCGATCAGATCGGCGGCGTTGCGCAGGAACGTCTCGATGCGCCCGTACGCCTTGCCGGCCTCGACGAGCGCCTCCTCTGAGTACTCGACCATCGAGCGGTAGTGCGGGGCGGCGAGGAAGTACCGCAGCTCCACCGGCCGAAAGCGCTTGATCATCTCCGAGACCAGCAGCGAGTTGCCGAGCGACTTGCTCATCTTCTCGCCGCTCATGGTGACCCAGCCGTTGTGCAGCCAGTACGCGGCGAAGTTCTCGCCCGCAGCCTTGGACTGGGCGATTTCGTTCTCGTGGTGCGGGAACACCAGGTCCAGGCCGCCGCCGTGGATGTCGAACCGGTCCCCGAGGTACTTGCCGGCCATCGCCGAGCACTCCAGGTGCCAGCCCGGCCGGCCCGGCCCGAACGGGGTGTCCCAGTACGGCTCCCCCGGCTTCACGGACTTCCACAGCGCGAAGTCGCGCGGGTCGCGCTTGTGGGTCTCGACGTCGGTGTCCGCGGCGGCCTGCATGGCGTCGGGCTTCTGGCCCGAGAGCGCCCCGTACTCCTTGAACGAGCCGACGGAGAAGTACACGTCCCCACCCGCCTGGTACGCCGCACCCCGGGCGATCAGACGGTGCATCAGTTCGATCATCTCCGGCACGTGTCCGGTGGCCCGCGGCTCGACGGTCGGCGGGAGGCAGCCCAGGGCGGCGTAGCCCTCCTGGAAGGCGCGCTCGTTGCGGGCCGCGACGACCCAGTACGGGACGCCCTCGAGTTCGCCCTTCGCCAGGATCTTGTCGTCGATGTCGGTGACGTTCCGAACGAACGTGACGACGTTGCCCGTGTGCTCCAGCCAGCGGCGCAGCACGTCGAAGTTCACGCCGGACCGGATGTGCCCGATGTGCGGCGGCGCCTGCACGGTCGCGCCACACAGGTAGATCGAAACCCGGCCGGGCAGGTGCGGCACGAAGTCCCGAGCGGCGCGGGCGGCGGTGTCGTAAAGGCGAAGCGTCACCGACCAAGCCTATCCGCGCTCGAGACCGGTCAAGGCGCGAGAACGCTGACCGAACGACCAATAGCCCTCGCGATCCCGAGGATGTCGTCGGGATCGGAGGTGACGACGGTGTCGCCTCGCCGCAGGGCGCCTTCGACTACGAACGCGTCGACGACGTCGGAAGCGCCCGCCCGTGCTGCGAGCTTCCCCGTTGCCCGGGCTCGCTCGTCGTCCATCGCCTCGACCTCGCAACCGCGAAGCAGACGGGCGAGCCGAGCTTGGCGCGGGCCGTCGCCCCGCCAACCTTGGGCAACAACCGGAGCGGGAACCGTTGGCGTCTCCCCTCGGGCCAGCAGCGTCATGTGGCGGGCCCACAATCTGCGTTCGCCGCGCTCGGCGGCGACCAATGCGCCTGCGTCGTACGTCAGGCCCATCAGGCCGGGTGCCGAATCGGTTCGCCGGTCCGTTTGGCGCGGGCGAGGGCGTCGGTGACCCAGGCGTCCGCCTCGGCCAGTTCGGCCTCGGTGAAGGCACCCGCTTCCGCCTCGTACTCCGCTACAGCCGCCAACCCGTCGCGGAGGATCAACTGCTTGCGGATGGCCTCGGCAATCCACGCACTGTAGGTCGTACCGTCCGCCGCGGCGGCGGCCTCCACCGCGTCGTCCATCTCCGGCGGTACGGAGATCGATCGCTTGCGTCGCGAAGCCATACCGGAAGAGTAGTACAGCGGTAGGACATTCGGTGGATCGCAGTCGGCCGTCGCCGCGATCCTGCTCGCTCTGCCCGCCCCGCCCTACGCGTTCGCGGTCATGACGAAGCCTTCGTACCCCACGGCCGCGACCTCGGCGCACTTGGCGCGGTAGACGCCCACCATGTCGAGGTTGGAGACGAACACTCGCGGCTTGCCGGGGATGTTCGCGCCCATGTAGGTCGTGTCCCCCAGGGGGAACAGCGTGTGGGCGGCCACCGTGTTGTTGTGCTCGACCCACGCGTCCTCGGCCTCGAGGGAGGCCTCGACCAACCCGATCCCGCGGGCGTCGGCGTCCGCGATCAGGTCGGTGATGAACTCGACGTGCTGCTCGATCGAGACCGGCATGTTGGACAGCACGTTCGGGCTCTGCGGGCCGGTGACCATGAACAGGTTCGGGAAGCCGGCGCTCGACATCCCGAGGTACGTGCGCGGCCCGTCCGCCCACTTCTCGCGCAGCAGTTGCCCACCGCGGCCGCGGATGTCCATGCGGTTCAGCGTGCCGGTGGTGGAGTCGAACCCGGTGGCGAAGATCAGCACCTCGCAGTCGAACTCGCTGCCGTCGGTCAGTCGCACGCCGGTGGGCGTGATCGCCTCGATGGCGTTCGAAGCGACGTCGACCAGGTCGACGTGCGGCAGGTTGAACGTCTCGTAGTACGTGTCGTCCAGGGGAATCCGCTTGATGCCGTAGGTGATCCGCTTCGGGGTCAGCAGGTCCGCCGTGACCGGGTCGTGAACCTTCTCCTTGATCTTGCGGTCGAGGAACGCGCCGACGCGCAGATTCGCGGACTCGCTGACCAGTGGGTCGAGGTACCCGTTGACCATGAAGTTCAGGCCGCCGACCTCCCACGCGGCCTCGAGAACCTCCTCGATCTCCTCCTCGGTGGAGTCGGCGATCATCTTGGGCTGGAAGTCGTACGGCATGCCGAACGCAGAGTTCTTCGTGTGCTCCCAGACCCCGGCGAAGTTCTGCTTGCGCGCGGCGGTCACCTCGTCCGGCACCTTCCCGTGCCGGGCCGGGACGATGTAGTTCGGCGTCCGCTGAAACACCGTCAGATGTTCGACGATCGGCCCGATCGTCTGGATCACCTGCACGGCGGTGGCGCCGGTGCCGACGATCGCGACGCGCTTGCCGGCCAGGTCCACCGGCTCGTGCGGCCACAGGCCCGTGAAGTAGAGGTCGCCGGCGAAGGAGTCGATCCCCGGCCACGGCGGGGTGTTCCACGCCGAGAGGCAGCCGACGCCGGTGATCACGTACCGGGCCGTGACGGACTCGCCGTTCGACGTCTGCACCGTCCAGGTGCCCGCGGCCTCGTCGAAGGACGCCCCCGCGATCCGGGTGTCGAAGCTGATGTCGCGGAGCAGGTCGTACCGCTCGGCGACGTGCTCGAGGTAGCCGAGCACCTCGGGCTGCTTCGGGTACCGCTCGCTCCACTCCCATTCCTGCCACAGCTTCTCGTCGAAGGAGTAGCAGTAGATGAAGCTCTCGCTGTCGCAGCGCGCTCCCGGGTACCGGTTCCAGTACCAGGTGCCGCCGACCCCGCCGCCCGCCTCGAACACGCGGACGTTGAGCCCCATCTGGTCGCGGAGCCGGTGCAGCAGGTAGAGCCCGGAGAATCCGGCTCCGATCACGGCCACATCTAGGTCGGGCATGGGGGAACCTCCGGGGCGACGACGCTGTCGGCGTCGATCCTCGCCCAGCGGCGCCCGCAGGTCTACACGCGGGTGAGCACCGCGGCGTCGAAGCGCTCGAGAACCAGCGACACCAGCGCCGGGTGCGCGCCGATCGGCGCCGAGACGACGTCCGCCCCGCACGCCGCGACCTCGTCGGCGAACCGGCCCGGCCACAACAGGTAGCTCGCGACGGACACCCGCGCGTGTCCTTCCGCCCGCAAGCGTGCGACGGTCTCGTCCACCGCCGGGCGAGCCGAGGTGCCCTCCCCTGACGACACCATGCCGGCGACCACCGAACGACCCAACCGCCCGGCCAGCATGTCGGCCATCTGCTCCGCGCCGGCGGCCGAGCGCGGGTCCGAGGACCCGGCGGCGGCGAGCACGATCGGGTGCGAGGCCGCGGTCCCCTCCGCGCACTGCAGCCGGTCCGCGAGCGCGTCGGCGAGCCACCAGTCCGGCCCGAGCGCCGGCGCGCACGGCGTACCGGGCCGGTGGAAGGACGCAACCCCGGCGACGTCGTGCGCGATGTGGAAGCCGTTGCCCAGCAGCAGCGGCACCACCGCCGCAGGCCCGGCGCAGTCCGCCAGAACCGACGGCAGCGAGGGCGACGCGAGCTCCACGTACGCCTCGCGCACCGTGAGCTCCGGCCGCGCGGCCCGCACCAGGTCCAGCAGCGACCGCGTGCACTCCTGCGCGGCGGCCCGACGGCTGCCGTGCGCGACGGCGACCAGCGTCGGCGCACCCACTAGTCCACCCGCAGCCGGTAGCCGCGCTTGACCACGGTCTGCACGTACTGCCCGTCGCCCAGGGCGGCCCGCAGCCGCGTCACGGCCATCTCCACTGCGTGCTCGGAGGCGGCGTCGCCGCTGGGCAGGCGCGGCACGAGCTGGGCTCGGGACATCACCCGGCCCGGCTGCTCGGCCAGCGCCCGCAGCACGGCCATCGGCGCCGGAGGAAGGTCCACCATGCGCTGGTCCAGCAGCACCGCGTGCCCGCGGATCTCCATCCGTCGCCCGCTGACCATCAGGCCCGCGGGACGGCGCCGGGGAAGCTCCTCGGCGATGACCCGCACCAGCGCGCCCAACCGCGGCCGATCGGGCTGCAGCGAACGGACGCCGAGCAGTTCGAGGGGCTCGGCGGTGACCATGCCGACGCACGCCGGCACGACGTCTCCCCGGAAGGCGGCGATCACCGCATCGCGGCGCCCGAGCCGCTCGGCGGTGTCCAGCAGCGACTGCACGGCGGGCTTGGAGGTGAACGCGACGGCGTCCACGTTGCGCCCGGCCACCACGTCCACCAGCCGCACCAACGGAGCGAGGTCCTCGGGCGGGCACCACTGGTACACCGGGATCGCGACGACGTCCGCACCCGCGGCGCGCAACCCGTCGACCAGCTCCGGCTCCGGGTCCCCGTGCAGCTGCACGGCGATCCGCACGCCGCGGATGTCGCCGGCTCGCAGGTGGTCGAGCACCTCGCGCAGCGACTCCGAGACAGGTGACCACGTTTCGCGAAGCCCCGCCGCGCGAATCGCTCCCATGGCCTTCGGACCGCGGGCGAGGATGTCGGCCCGCTCCAGCACCTGGCGCAGCCCGTCGCCGAGTCCCCAGCCGTCCGCGGCCTCCATCCAGCCGCGGAACCCCACGCCGGT
This sequence comes from Sporichthyaceae bacterium, assembly GCA_052386455.1. Classification (GTDB taxonomy): domain Bacteria; phylum Actinomycetota; class Actinomycetes; order Sporichthyales; family Sporichthyaceae; genus JBQTKD01. The sequence goes on along the minus strand of JBQTKD010000017.1, from coordinate 3,115 downwards.
GGTCGCGACGACGACCGCGGGCGGATTGGACAGACAGGCCTGGGTGGTCGCGAGCAGCTGCCGGTCGTCGGCGAGCGGGCGCACCTGTACCGCCGGTGCGGAGATGACCCGCGCGCCGCGGCGCTCCAGCAAACCCGCCAGCTCTTCGCGCCGCCGGCAGGCCGTCACCGCCACCGTGAAGCCGGTGAGCGGCGCGCCTCCGGTGCCCTCCGCATCGAACTGCGGGGGCACCGTGACGGCCTCGACTATGGGGCTATCGACTGCCGTCATCCATCCCCCTGACCTGAACCATCCCGTCCACGACACGAACCTGATACGGCGTCAGGATCTTCGTGGGGTCGTCCAGGCACACCCCGGTGCGCAGGTCGAAAACTTCCTTGTAGATCGGCGACGCGACCGTGGGCACGTCGCCCCGGCTGCCGACGATCCCGCGCGCGATCACCGACGAGCCGGTCCGCGGGTCGATGTTCGAGACGGCGTAGGTCGCCCCGCAGCCCAGGCGGAACACCGCCACGGCGCAGTCCCCGACCAGTGCCGGGATGCCCATGTCCACGGGCATGTCCGCCTCGGCGACGACGGTTACCCAGCCAAGACGTTCGGCTACTGCAGTCACGACACACCTACTCGCAGGGTCGGGCCGGCGACGATGTGAGGCTTGCCCTGCTCGCCGGGTCGGGTCGGTCGGATCTGGCCGCGCTCGTCGACGAACGTGATCGTCGGGTCGGGCACGTCGGGTGCGTTCACGAAGGACACGAAGCGCTTGAGCTTCTCCGGGTCGGCGATGGTCGCGGCCCACTCGTCGGCGTAGCTGTCGACGTGCCGAGCCATGTCGTCGTCGAGTTCGGCGCAGATGCCGAGGGAGTCCTCGCAGATCACCTCGCGCAAGTAGTCGATGCCGCCGTCGAGCGCCTCCAGCCACGGCGCGGTGCGCTGCAGCCGGTCCGCGGTGCGGATGTAGAACATGAGGAAGCGGTCGATGTAGCGGAACAGCGTCTCGTCGTCGAGGTCGCGGGCGAGCTCGATCGCGTGCTTGGGGGTCGCTCCGCCGTTGCCGCCGACGTAGAGGTTCCAGCCCTTCTCCGTCGCGATGATCCCGAAGTCCTTGCCGCGCGCCTCGGCGCACTCCCGCGCGCAGCCCGAGACGCCGGACTTCAGCTTGTGCGGCGCCCGCAGGCCGCGGTAGCGCAGTTCCAGCGCGACGGCCATGCCGACGGAGTCCTGCACGCCGAAACGGCACCAGGTCTCCCCGACGCACGACTTCACGGTGCGCAGCGACTTCCCGTACGCGTGCCCGGATTCGAATCCGGCGTCCACCAGGCGCTTCCAGATCCCCGGCAGCTGCTCGGCGCGGGCACCGAACAGGTCGATGCGCTGACCGCCGGTGATCTTCGTGTAGAGCCCGTACTCCTTGGCCACCGCACCGATCGCGATGAGCCCCTCCGGCGTGATCTCCCCGCCGGGGATGCGCGGCACGACCGAGTACGTGCCGTTGCGTTGCATGTTCGCCAGCAGGTGGTCGTTGGTGTCCTGCAGCGCCGCTCGGCCGCCGTCGAGGACGTGCTCGTTGTGCCGGGAGGCGAGGATCGATCCCAGGGCGGGCTTGCAGATCTCGCAGCCGCGGCCGGTGCCGTGCGAGGCGAGGACCTCGCCGAAGCTGCGGGCTCCGGTGACCTTCACGATGTCGAACAGTTCGGCGCGGCTGTAGGCGAAGTGCTCGCAGATCGCCTTGCTGACCGCGACGCCGGCCTTCGTCAGCTCGTGGTCGAGCAGGGTCTTGAGCAGCGGGACGCAGGAGCCGCAGCCGGTACCGGCCTTCGTGCAGGCCTTGATCTCGCCGACGGTCGTGCAGCCGCCCGCGGCAACCGAGTGGACGATCTCGCCCTTGGACACGTTCTCGCAGGAGCAGATGGTCGCCTCGTCCGGCAGGGCCACCGGCCCGATCCCGCCGGAGCCGCCGGCACGCGGCGGGAGGATCAACTCCTGCGGGTTGTCGGGGAGCTCGATGGTGGAGCCGGCCAACGGACGCAGCGTCAGATAGCTGGACGCGTCCCCGACGAGGATGCCGCCGAGCAGGTACTTGCCGTCGCCGGTGACGACGATCTTCTTGTAGGTGCCCGCGAGCGGGTCGGCGTAGGTGAGCTCCAGCGAACCGGGCGTGGTGGCGAAGGCGTCGCCGAACGAGGCGACGTCCACGCCGAGCAGCTTGAGCTTGGTGGACATGTCCGCGCCGGTGAACGATGCGGTGCCGCCCGCCAGGGACGCGGCGACGACCTCGGCCTGCGCGTAGCCGGGCGCCACGAGGCCGTAGCACATGCCCCCGGCGGAGGCGACCTCGCCGATGGCCCAGATGGCCGGGTCCGCGGTGTGGCAGTTTTCGTCGACGACGACGCCGCCGCGCGGGCCGATCTCGAGCCCGCAGGCGCGGGCGAGTTCGTCGCGGGGGCGGATGCCTGCGGAGAACACCAGGACGCCGACGTCGAGCGGGTCGCGGTCCTTGAGCTTGAGCTGCGCGACCCTGCCCCGCTCGTCCGCGACGATCGCCTCGGTACTGACGCCGAGGTGGATCTGTACGCCGAGGGACTCGATGTGCCGGGCGAGCATCGCGCCGCCGGCGGCGTCGACCTGAAGGGGCATCAGCCGCGGCGCCATCTCGACCACGTGCGTGGTCAGGCCGAGGTTCAGCAGCGCGTTCGCGGCCTCGAGGCCGAGCCGGCCGCCGCCGATCACGACGCCGGTGCTGGCGTCCGCGGCCGCGGCCTTGATCGCCTCGAGGTCCTCGATCGTCCGGTACACGAAGCAGTTCTCCGCGTCGTGGCCGGGAACGGGCGGCACGAACGGGTACGAGCCGGTGGCGAGCACCAGGGCGTCGTAGGCGACGGTGCGGCCGTCCGCGAGCGACACGGTGCGGGCCTCGCGGTCGATCGACACGACCTGGGCGCGCAGTTCGAGGACCACGCTGGAGTCGTCGTAGTGCCCGTCGGGCAGCAGCGAGAGGACCTCGGCGGAGCTGCCGGCGAAGGAGGAGGAGAGGCCGACGCGGTCGTAGGCGGGGCGGGGATCTTCGCCCAGAACGGTGATGTCCCACTCGGCGGCGAGGCCTCGCTCGAGCGCGGCG
>JBQTKD010000016.1:0-3069 GCA_052386455.1 Sporichthyaceae bacterium | reverse complement strand
GCGCCATGCCGTGCATGTTGATCGAGCCGAGCTTGATCTGGTCCTTGGTGACACCGACCTCGGTGGCGCCGTTCTTCTCGTCGTAGATCTTCTGGTTCGCGGCCTTCTCGGACGCGGACTCGGTGTCGATGATCTTGGTCAGCGCCTCGCTGGAGCCTGCGGGAGCGGCGCTGTTGGCCTTCTTGGTGGTCTTGACGGCGGTCTTGGTCTCGCCCTTGTCGGCCTTCTCGACCTTGGCGGTGGCTTCGGCCTTCTCGCCCTTCGCGGCGGCGGTCTTCGGCGCGGAGGCAACAGCCCCGGCGGCCGGGGCCGCCTCGCTCGCGGTGGACTCCTCTGCGGCGGGAGCCTCGGCGGCCGGGGCGGCCTCTTCGGCGGCAGCCTCGGGGGCCGAAGCGGCGGGGACGTCGGCGGCCGGCTGCTGGGCAACCGGGGAGCTGTCGCCGTCGCTGCCACACGCAGCGAGGACCAGTGCCGCGGACGCCACGACCGGGACGATCTTGCCGACGCGCTTGCTGATCAATCTCACGTCTCTCTCCTAAGTGAATATTCCGGCGCGTCACTCGCGGACCGTGCAGGCCGCGAGCCAGCGTCACGCCGGCCCGACCGCCTTGCGCCGGAGAGGAAGGGGGTTGGCAGGTGTAGTGGTGCGCAGCCGGGCCGTTGTGCGTGCGTATACGGTGCCGAGCCGAACATGAAAAAAGGATGAAAACGAAAGATTTGCCATGAATCTTCGTAGCAGGCGCTCGGTGACCGTGCGCGTGGTGGGCACGCTCGGCCTCGTCACGTCGCTGGTGCTGCTGGCCGCTTTTGCGCTCTTCTTCACCCTGCTCGACAGGCAACTGACGCAGGCTCAGGAGCGGGGGCTCGAGGTTCGGTCCGACTATCTGGCCGCTGCCGTTCGCGCCGGCGACACCCAGGCCGTGGCCCGCGACCCGCTGGCGCAGCTCTACGGCCCCAAGGGCGAGGTGGTCGTCGGATCCACCGCACTGGTCGGCCGCCGCCTGCTCGGCGAGGCCGAGGCCGTGCGAGCCGATCAACGCGGCGCGACGCGTACGGTGACCCTGGAAACGGCCGGGACCGGCCCGATTCGGCTGTGGTCGGTGGCTCTCGGTCCAGACCTGGGCGTCTTGACGGTCGGCGTCTCCGCCGAACCGGTGGAGCGGGCTCACCGTCGACTCGTGCTGCTGGTGCTGATCGCCGGGCCCACGATGCTGGCGCTGGTGTTGCTCGCCGGCTGGCGCGCGGTGCGGGCTGCACTGGCGCCGGTCGAGCGCATTCGCATGCAGGCCGAAGCCATCTCCTCCCTGGACTCGCGCGCCAAGCTGTCGCCCGTGCCCGGGCAGGACGAGATCGCGCGGCTGGCCCAGACCCTGGACGGAATGCTGGACCGGCTGCACGTCGCCTTCGACCGAGAACGGGCCTTCGTCGACGATGCGAGCCACGAACTGCGCACGCCGATCGCCGTGATGCGCGGCGAACTCGAGTTGGCGGCCGAGGCCGTTGCCGACGGCGACCGAGCCGGTCTGGATCGCGCGCTGCGCGCCGCCCGGAGCGAGAACGAGCGACTCGAGCGGCTGGCCGAGGACCTCCTGCTGCTGGCCCGCGAACGCGCCGGAACCCTGGTGGTGCGAGCCGAACCGGTGGATCTGCTCGACCTGTGCTGGAGCGAGGCGTTGCGCCTCGGCGAGCTGCTCGGGCTCGGTGTGCACGTCGACGGGGATCCGGCGGTGGTGAGCGCCGGCCAACCTCTTGCGCAACTCCGCGACAGCAGGGGCTCGTTCGGTGCGCATCGATCTGCGGGAGGCCGCCGAGCACGTCGAGCTGGTCGTAGCCGACGACGGGCCGGGTTTCCCCGCCCACGTGCTCCCCACCGCGTTCGATCGCTTCGTCCGAGCCGACGGGGCTCGCACGCGCGACATCGGCGGGGCGGGCCTGGGGATGGCCATCGTCCGTGCCGTCGTCCAGGCGCACGGCGGGCGAGTCGAGGCCGCCAACGGCCCGCCGCTGGGCGGCGGCAGGGTCACGGTGCGGATTCCGATCAACGGTCCGACATCCGGGTGATCTTGTACGACGCGTGAGAAGTGGCCATTGGTAGGCCCCCTGGGCGCAGGTACCGTTCAGCGTGGCCAAGCATCGATCCGGGGGCGCAGGGCATCGCCGGCAGCCCTCGGGCCGGGGCCGCAGGGCGGTGGCCGTTCTGGTCGCGCCCGCGTTGATCGTTGCGGTTGCGTTGCTCGCGGCAGGCGGCGAGCCCGGCGTCGAGGCCGTGGCGGAGGCGAGCGACGATCCCGTGCCCAGAGTCGCGGACCTGGTTCCCGTGCCGTCGGCTTCGGCCAGCCCGAAGCCCGCGCCCAAGAAGACCGTCGAGCCGATGCCGGCTCCGAAAGCCGCGGCCCCGAAGGCGGTGCGCCCCGCCCCGACGGGCCGGTACGCGACTGCTGCCGGCCGGGACGCGGCGCCGAAGGGCAAGGGAAAGCTGATCCGCTACGCCGTCGAGGTGGAACAGGGGCTCGCGTTCGCTCCGACCCAGTTCGCCGCCGAGGTGCACCGCGTGCTCAACCACGAGCGGAGCTGGGGCCGGGGCGGGGCGAAGCTGCGGTTCGAACGCGTGGACCGCGGCCCGGTTCGCTTCCGTGTTTCGCTGTCCAGCCCCGCGCTGACCGACCGGCAGTGTCACCCCCTGCGGACCTTCGGCCGCGTCTCCTGCTTCAACGGCAGGCGTGCCGTGATCAACGCCGACCGGTGGACGTACGGGTCGTGGACCTACGGCAAGGACGTCGCCGGGTACCGCGAGTACGTGATCAACCACGAGGTCGGTCACGCGCTCGGGTACGACCACGTCCGCTGCCGCAAGCGGGGTGCGCCGGCGCCGGTGATGGTGCAGCAGACGAAGTCGCTGGAGGGCTGTGCCGCCAACCCCTGGCCGCATTCGGAGCCCGCGGGCTAGCGGGACTTTCCTCGCTATCTGGTTGAGCTGACCCGTTTCCCGTGTCTGTACTGGGGTTTCGCGTCCGCATGATGTATTACCCATATATGGCGTCGATCGTGGGGAAGAAGCGGGGCGGGCAG
>JBQTKD010000015.1:0-105626 GCA_052386455.1 Sporichthyaceae bacterium | reverse complement strand
TGGCTCGAAATCCTGTGGCACTGCCTGGTCAAAGGCATGCACTACGACGAAGCGACCCACGTCGCCAACCGAAACCGCGCCCTCGGGCGAGCCGCCTAAGGGGGTGGTTGACAGAGGGTGTCTCATTGGGCGAGCGCGCTAGCGCTCGGCCACCCAATGACCGCAGAGGGCACTCTGCCTTTTGGTGAGCTCGCAAGCTCGCTCATTGACCGACGAGTTCCGCCCAGGTGGGTGGCCCTTCGTTCCGGTTCGGCCGAAACGGGAGCCGGTCGGCCAGCTCCAACACGTCTTCGAACTCTCGCTTGCGCCGCTCGCGCCAGCCGGGTTCGACTGCGACCTGAAGGTCTAGGTCGGCCGCGGCCGCGATCCGTTCCAACTGGTGCAGGCTTGGATTGCGATGGCCGTGGAGGTACTCGCTCACCGACGCGCGCGAGACGCCGGCGCGCGCCGCCAGCTCGGTCATGCTCAGCCCGCTGCGATCGAGAATCGTGCGCATCAGGTCTGGACTCATCGCGCCCGTGTATGAGAACTCATACGCTGGCGCCAGCCTCCTACTTTTCCAAGCCATCCTCGGCAACCCGGTTGGCGAAGCCCTCGAGCCAGGTCAGCCCGTCGACAAGGGTGCGGCTGTCGCCGATCTGGCGGGTCTGGCCGTACTGGGCGCGATAGTTGGCCCAGCGCGACTCGGAGAACTGGGTCATCCGGCCGGTCCGCGGACCGACGAACTCGTACCCGACTCCGTTGACGTCGTAGGTCGCCGACTCCGGCCAGGCCCCCGCGTCCATGCCGAACTTCGCGGACAGATCGGGAGTCATCGCGACGACGTCGTCGTTGCCGACGACGATGCCCGGATTGAAGCCGTCGCGGCCGACCACCAGGTGGCCCCATTCGAAGGTGCCGTCGTCGAACTTGTTGCAGAAGACGTGCCACATGATCTGGAGGTCGTTGAAGTAGCCGTACTCCTTCCACTCCAGGCCGTTGACCCAGTACGCGTTGTCGAACCAGATCGGCCCGGAGACGCGGCGGCCCTGCATCGTCCCCTCCACCCAGTAGCAGGTGCTGGCGTAGAGCAGCGGGTGCTCGCGCGATGCGGCGTAGAACTGCACGCCGAGGCCGGCCCTACTGCCGGTCAGATTGAGAATGTCGCCCTCGTCGTAGGCGAGGGTGTCGCCGTCCCAGCGCAGCGACATCGGCTGCTCGCCTTCGGGCAGCGTCCCCTTCGGCAGCCGCTGGAACACGGGGTCGGACCACGTGCGTTCTGCAACGCCCAGGCCACGGCGGAGCTCGCCACGTGCGCTCCGACCCGAGTCCGGGTGCACGTCGAGTTCCCGCTCGGGGTCGCCATTTTGAGTCATGACGAAGCATCCGCTGGTGAGCGAGCCGACCATCTTGCGTTCGATGCAATACGTCAGTCCGGCCTCGTCGTGAAAGAACCCGTACAGCCACGTCGCCTGCAACGGCAGGCCGTGCTGCGGGTCGGAGACCATCATGGACGCGGGATCGGGCGTGAAGGCGCCCACGACGACTCGATGGTCGAAATCGCCGAGCAGGAAACGCTGGGTCACGTCGGTTCAGCTCCTCTGATCGCGCAAAGTCAAGGAATCACGCAGGGGTTGGTCGGCTCAGCACGGTGACGTTCCCGGTGGCGCCGTCGACGGAGAGCACGTCGCCCTCGCGGATGACGTCGGTTCCGTTCTCGGTGCCGATGACGTAGGGGACGCCGAGTTCGCGGGCGACGACGGCGCCATGACTCTGCGGGCCGCCGATGTCGATGACCAAGGCGTCCGCCATGGAGAACAGCGGCGCCCAACTCGGGTCGGTGAAGCGGCAGACGAGGATGTCGCCTTCGTCGAGCTCGACGTCGTCGTGCGCGTCGCGTACGACGCGGGCGCGGCCGGTGACCTGCCCGCCGCCCCAGGCGACGCCGCGGATCGGGGTTGGCGGGTCGTCCGACGCCGCGATGTCGGCGAGGGTGCTCAACTCGTCGAGATCGGGAAATCCAGTCCAGGTACGTGGCATCGAGATGCGGCGGTAGTACTCGCGCTGCTCCCGGCGATGAGACACCAGTGCCCGCGCCTCGCCGCAGCCCCCGGCGACCAGGGCGGCCAGTTCGGGCACGGTCAGGAAGAAGACGTCTTCGGGGTCGCAGAGAACGCGACTCTCCGCCAGCGCCGCGCCCAGTTCGCGGGCGGCCGCGCGGCATCCGTCCAGCGCCATGAGAAACGCGGCCTTGCCCAGTTCCAGCTTGCGGGTCATGCCGGCGGCCCGCGCCCGCGCGAACTTCACCGCCGGGCGACTGCGTGCCGGAAGCAGGGCCAGCAGCTCGCCCTGCCGGGCCGCTCGCGTCCGCATCGCTTCGGCTTCCTGGTCGCGGGGGCGGCGCAGGTCGGGCCGGTTGCGGTAGGCCTCCGCGAGCGAGGTCGTTCGCTGCGGTTCCTCACGCCAGGAGCGGGTGTAGACGTTGCCCTCGTTGGGGCCGTGAAAGCCGTAGTCGCGAAGGAACTGAGTCAACGTCAGCCGATCGTGGGCGACGTTCCAGAGCGCATCGGCCATCGCGGTCTCGGCAACCCCGTCGTAGGCGGACAGCAACTCTCGGGCGAGTTCCGGACGACCTGCCCGGGAGAAGGCGTCCACCACCGGCTTCTCGGCCGCGGACAGCAGGAATCGCGACCGAGCGTGCAACGCCATGGCGGCGGCGAAGCGGTCGTAGCCCTCCGACAGGCGAGCCATCGCCTCTTCGGGCGTACGCCGGAGGCCAGCCGGGGTGTCGAGAACCGAACGGCGCCACCACTGCAGTTGCTCGTCGTACATGGCGTGGATGCGCCGGTCGATCCCCAGCATCGCGAGCGGGAACTTGACCAGGATGACCGGGATGCGGCGGGGGGCGCCGGGTTCGGTGGGGACGCCCGGCCGCACGCTGCCGAAGATGTCGCGCTCGACGTCGTCCGGGCTCACCCCGGGCAGGCGCGCCACGACCTGGCGAAGGACTGCGATGTTGACGGCCTGGCGGCCGAGGATGGCTGCGACTGCGCGCCGGTTGGGGTCGTCCGATCGGACCCGCTCCGCCGCGCCGAGCACGCCGAAGGCACCCATCGAGTCCAGCCACGCCTGTTCCAGGCCGTCGCCGAAGACGCTCCAGCACAGGGGCGTGAGGATGTCCGGCGTCGCCTCGGCGACGTTTGTCGTCGTCCAGAGCCGGTCCGGATCGCTGTAGCCGCGGACGGGATCGTGGACCGGAGGGGTCACGGGTCCACCACCACCGGCGGCACCACGAAGTCGCGGAACCACGCGTGCACGTCGCCATCGTGAACCAGGCCGGGACGCTCGGCCAGCAGAACGTGGGCCGAGAGGAACCACCGCACGATCCGCTCGTTGGACAGGTGCGGCGCGATCTCCCTGCGGGCCCGACCGTACTCCAGCACCGGCCCCCAGTACTCGTACTGCGCGTCGAGGATGCTGGCCTCCCTGCTCACCACGTCGGCGGTGAGAGCCAGGGCCTCGTGCATGAAGGAGATCCGGGCGAGGTAGTCGTCGTGCGCAAGTTCGTGACCCAGCATCAGCGAGTCGAGAATGAGTGGACGAACCGGGCCGGAGAGTGTGAAGCGCCGCCAGCGCTCGGCGTTGACCTGCCGGATCTCGTAGATCAACACTTCGAGGACGAGCGCCTCGCGGTTCGCGAAGTACCGGTACAGGTGCGGTCGGGCGACGCCTGCGATTGCCGCCACGTCCCCCAGTGGCGCGGTGGTGACGCCGTCGCGGCGGAACACTTCGCGCGCCGCCTCCACGATCCGCTCCCGCGGCGGCCGGGCGGCCGCAGTCTCCGTGTCCCCAGCCATGAACCGCCTACTCCTTCACTCGTGGGCATCCGCTTCTTGGAGGTACGGCTGCTCGTACGACGTACCCGAGGATGCTGGTCGGAGATAGAAAAGTCTAGTCATAGACCAAATCGATTGGTACGTTCCATGATGTTTCGTACCAGCAGCGGCGATTCGCACCCGACCTTCGGAGGCACCGCGTGAGGAAACTCTTCAGGACCCGTGCCCGGCTGCCGATCGGCCTGGCCCTGGCCCTGGCAGTGCTCGCCGGATGTGGCGGGTCCAGGGTCTCGCACGACGCGATCGTGGCGGCGGGCAATGGGTACGACCCCGGCGCCACACGGCGAACCGCGGCGAACGCCGGGCCCGCGTCGGCTCCCGAGGAGGCGACCGGGCCCGAAGCTGCTGCCGGGCCCGCGACACAGGGCAGTGCCGACGGCGGCGCCACACCCAGCGCCCGCCCGCGCGCGACCTCGGCCGCCGTTCCTGTCGGGCGGCCGGACAAGCCTCGCGCTACGCCGCGGACCGCGGCAGCAGAACCCACAACCGGCCTCGTTGGAAGTGCCCCGGCGGGGACATCGGACGGTCGCTGCACCTCGGCGCTCTCGCCGATCCGGCTGGGCCAGACGCTGGCGTCCTCGGGGTTGATCGGTGCGTCGATCGGTGGGCTGCGCACGGGGGTCGCGTTGTGGGCGAAGGACGTCAACGCGCGCGGAGGAGTGCAGTGCCACCCCATTCAGTTGACCCAGCTCGACGACGCCTCCGACCCGGCGCGAGTCTCCGCCAACTGGAACACCCTGGTCCACGTCCAAGGGGCCGTCGCCCTGATCGGGGTCGGCACGCCGGTGACGATCGGGGCACTGCGGACCGCAGCCGAGCGCGACAGGGTGCCGGTACTCGGGTCGGACCTCAACGCCACGGACTACTTCCAAAGCCCCTACCTGTTTCCGCAGGGCGGACTGGCGCTGACCGCCTACGACGGGTCCTACGTGATGGCGGCCCGCGAGAAGGGCCCCGGCGGAACCGCGGGGCTCATCTACTGCGTGGAGGTGTCCATCTGCACCGGGGTCAAGAACAACCACGAAAAAGCGGCCCGACGCGCGGAGTTGAAGCTCGGGCCCATCCGAGCGGCCTCCCTCACCCAGCCCGACTATGCGGCCGAGTGCCAGGCGATGAAGCAGGCGGGAGTCACCGTGCTCTTCCTGGCGCTGGACGGGTCCGGCAGCAGCCGGGCCGCGCGCAGCTGCGTTTCCATCGGGTACACACCGGCGATCGCCAGCAGCGCGATCGCCATCAGCGCCGCAGCCGGCGTCGACAAGAATCTGCGTCAGCTCGGGACCTTCCTCGGCAACAACAACGTCCCGTTCATGAGCGACTCCCCGGCGGCTGCGGAGTTTCGGGCGGCACTGGCACGAATCGCCCCGAGCGCCCCCCTCGAGCAGCAGGCACTCCTGGGGTGGGCCTCCGGCAAGCTCTTCGAGGCCGCGTTGGCCAAAGTCGCGGACAGGGCCCGCGCCGGCGACGTGACTACCCAGATGGTGCTGGAAGGCCTCTGGCAGCTGAAGAACGAAAAGCTCGGCGGGCTCGCGCCCGGCCTCACCTTCGTCAAGGGGAAGGGCGCGGACGCCGCCGACTGCTTCTACGGAATCAAGCTCGGACCAACGGGCTACACCGATCCGCTCGGCGCGAAACCGAAATGCTTCGAGGGGAACGGCAAGGCGGCTCAGTCCGCCCGCGCCCTCGAAGGCGCCCGCGGGCGAGGAAGCCAAAGTCCTCGCGGCCCCGCCACGGGATCGAGGTGCGCGTCCCGGCGACCAACCAGGTCCCGCCACTCGAGGGGCGCAGCCTGACGCGGATCGACAATCCCTCCGTTAATTAGACAATCCCTCCGTTAATTAAAGGAACCACCATGGACGTGAAGTACGGGGCAGTTCCCCCAGAGTCCCCGCCGGTGGAGGCACATCGGATGGCCGTTCAGAGCTACGAGGCGGCGGGCCTGGACTTCGTGGCCTACGGCGACCAGCAGTCGCTTACGATCCCCCGATCGCTGTGGACGCCCGACCTGTGTCCCTCCGCGGATCTGTACCACATCGACTCGTGGCTCGAGCCCTGGCCACTGGTGACCGACGCCGCGTTGGCAACCGAGCGGATTCGCATTGGCATCACGGCATCGGACGTCGTTCGCCGACCGCCGTCGATCCTCGCGCAACTCGGGCTCACGCTGGACCACTATTCGAAGGGCCGATTCTTCCTCACGCTCGGCGCCGGCGAGATGAAGCAGTGCACGCCCTACGGGATCCCCCGCGACAGGCCCTTCGGTCGATTGGAGGAGACGCTCCATCTACTGCGTCTGTGGTGGAGCACCGAGGAACCAATCACCTATGACGGCGAGTTCTGGAAAGTGAGGAACGGCGTCATCGGTTCACCGACGTACAGCCCCGGCGGCCCCGAACTGCTCGTCGCCGGCGGCCCCGGCAAAGCACTCCGCTTCGGAGCCACCCTCGCCGACGGCTGGCTGAGCTACACGCCGGCCTCGGCGTCCCCGGAGGCGTACGCAGACGAAGTGTCGCAGTTCAAGACCTTCGCCGAGCGGGCCGGCAAAGACCCCGAGCCCATGACGCGCATGATGATGTTCACCGTGGTCCTCGGCGACGACGACGACCACGTCGAACGACTCGTCAACAACGCCGCGATCCGCTGGGACACCGCGGCGCTCGTCACCGGCGGCGAGACCTGGCGGCGACACGGTCTCCAGAATCCCCTCGGCGACGACTGGGCGTACGTCCGCGACCTCATCCCCATGGAATGGAGCCGCGAGGACGCCTTGCGGATTGTCGACCAGGTGCCCACCGAGATGGTCCGGAAGCTCCGATTCTGCGGCACGCCGAGCGAGGTCGCGCACATGATCCAGCCCTACATCGCCGCGGGCTGCAACCACGTGCTCGCCCTCGACTATGGGGCACTCGTCAGTTCGGGCGACCTCGGACAAGCGGCCGCCGGTGGCCGTCGTCTCTCCGAGTGCTACCAGGAACTGCGGCGCTTGAACGGCCAGCTGGGGTGAGTCGGCGATCTGGGCGGGGGTAGCGCGCGTGGGAATCAGCCCCGGACCACTATTGTTTGCCTATCAATAGTCGATAGTGCGACGATACTGGGAGTCGATGGCGGTGTCGTTGCAGTCAGGCGGGCTCACCGTCACGGCTCATACCGAGCTCGTGCTGATCCGGCACGGCGAAGCCGAGCGCGGCCTACCGCTCGCAGACCGCGGCGACCCGTGGCTCTCCGAACGCGGACACGAGCAGGCCCGCCGCGCGGCAGGCGAACTGGCGCTGGACGACATCGACGTCGTGTACTCCTCGCACCTGCGCCGAGCCCGGCAGACCGCCGCGCCGCTGTGTGCCGCGAAGGGCATCGAGCCGCAGATCCGCGAGGGCATCGCCGAATTCGACCGCAAGGCCGACGAGTACATGTTCTTCGAGGACCTGCGGCGCAACAACGACCCGCGCTACTTCGCCTGCATGGAGGGCGACCTCACCGCGTGGGGCATGAGCTTCGAGGAGTTCCGCGCGGAGGCCATCGAGACGCTCACCGAGATCGTCGCCGCCCACACCGGCAAGCGCATCGCGATCTTCACGCACGGCGGCGTTCTCAACGTGGTCTTCGGCCACGTTCTGGGCCTGGACCGGATGTGGTTCTTCTTCCCGGACAACGGCGCCATCAGCCGCGTCGCGGTGAACCCCAAGGGCAAGATGCGCGTGATGTCTATGAACGAGCGAGCGCACCTGCGCGGCCTGGAGACCCCGCACTCGAGTCCGCAGCCGGACGCGGTGCCCGCGCAATAAGCCACGCCAGCGCCAGACCCCACACGGTGCTGACGACTCCCGTCGTGACCCACAGGCCGTCGCGAACGGTGGGACCCAGGCCGAGCACGCTGCCCGTGGTCCAGAGCGCCGCCATGGTCGAGAACGCCAGCCACATGCCGGGCGTCTGACCGGCACTGGTTCCGCGCCGGGTCAGCAAGCCTGCGCCGAAGACGGGGCTGAGCAGGATCAGTACGTGGAACGAGCCCAGGTACAGCGCGTCGTCCAGCGCGGCCTTCGCCATCTCCCAGCCGACGAACGAGCTCGCCACCGCAGCGGCGATCGCGAGCTGGAACTGACGCTTAGTCAGGAACGGCAGCAGCTCGCGGTGCCCGTAGCGCACCAGCTGGCGCAGGAACAGCAACTCGAAGACGACCATCGCGATCAGCGCGACCCAGAACAGGCGGGGGAACCAATGGTCCCGGTCGTCGAACCAGTCGGCGTACCGGTACACGTACGAGGTGTCGTGCGGCAGGAACACCAAGACCGCGAGGGCCGCCGTCGAATAGGCGCGGTCCCGTTCGCCGGCTCGCAGGCCGAGGACGAACCAGACCACGTTCGCCACCAGTGCCCCACCGCACAGGGCGAGGACGAGCACCGTGTGGTCGTCGATCGCCGCGAGCACCGACGGTTCGCTGTAGAAGCTCATCGAGCCTCCAAAAGAGGGGCGAGCTCGGCCAGCATCGCCATCCACATCTTCGCCGAATCGATCTCGGAACAGAAGTTCGTCTCGACGATCGCGCCCTCGAGACCGGCGGCCGCGCACTCGCGGATCCGCTCGGCGATCTCGTCGATCGAGAGCCGCTTGCCCGCGGTGGATTCGACGGCGACGCGGTAGATCGCGTCGACCGGCGCGCGGTCCGGCGCACGGTGGGCGTTGATCGTGCCGAGCATGTCGACGACGGTGGCGATCGGCATGGAACCGGGGTTCCACAGGTCGAACAGGGCGGCGGTACGGGCCAGGCCCGCGGCCGACCACATCCCCGACATGAGCCGGAACGGCGTGACCGGCTTGGGCGCCATCAGGCACGGGTCGAGGTCGAAGAACGGGCCGTGGTGCTCGACCGGGTCGGGGCCCCAGCAGGCCAGCAGTGCGGGGACGAAGTCGTCCATGCGGCGGCCGCGAGTGGCGGGGTCGACCCCTACCGCCCGATGCTCCTCGACGGACCAACCGACGCCCATGCCGATGGCGTCGAGCCGACCGCCCGCGAGCTGGTCGATGGTCGCGAGGCGTTGCGCGAGCTGGGCGGGATAGTGGTTGCCGCCGACGAGGATCGAGGTGCCGAGCCGGATCGTCGAGGTCCACGCCGCGACCGCCGCGAGCACCTCGGTGGGCGCCCACACGGACTTGTAGGGCTCGGGCTGCGCGGCCGCGCTGCCTGCGTACTCGCCGGCCTGGTCCAGGGCGTAGAGGAAGTGGTCCTGGACCCAGAGGTGGTCGAAGCCCATGCCCT
Source organism: Sporichthyaceae bacterium (assembly GCA_052386455.1). Lineage (GTDB taxonomy): Bacteria > Actinomycetota > Actinomycetes > Sporichthyales > Sporichthyaceae > JBQTKD01. The sequence continues at coordinate 96,500 of JBQTKD010000015.1, read as the reverse complement.
CGGCGGTCTGCGCGAACTCGCGCAGCAGCCCCGAGTCCACGACCGGACCGAGCTGCGGCAGGCAGAGTCCGACGGTGCTCACTTCGGCAGCTCCACGCGCTTGATCCGGGTGAGCCGCGAGAAGCAGATGCGCCAGCGGCCGTCGGAACAGCGCCGGTAGCGCTCCGCGTAGTGCCCCCAGCCGGTGTGGCTCACGTATCCGCTGTCCGCGGAGGACTCGACCAGGTCGTACATCGGCCACAGTCCGGTGGCGTTGTCCGCGTCGAGGATCTCGATTTCGGGTTCGTGGCCGTGGTGCACCGAGATGCCGTCCTCGAAGTGCCGCGCGACGGCCGCGACGAAGTCCGCCTTCGACGCCGGGCCCGACGTCGATTCTCCGAACTCCGGCACGAAGTCGTCGGTGAACAGGTCCGCGAACTCCTCCCACTGGCGCAGGTCCACGCAACGGAAGTAGCGGGCCTTCAGCCGACGGATCTCCTCGGCCGCCTCGAGCCGCGCGATGCGCTCCTCGAGACTCATCAGTGCCGGTGCAGCGGGAAGCGTTCGCGGATGGGGGAGTCGGCGTTGTAGTCCGCGTAGCGGGCGATTTTGCCGTCCCGCACGGTGAACGCGCCCATGATCGGGATGGCGATGGCCTCGGTGCCGTCGGACAGGAACACCCGGTCGACTCGTTCGGTGAGCACGATGTCGCCGCGCGAGGCCATGTTCCGCAACTCGGCGGTGCACCACTCCATGTCGAGGGTGCCGTGCAGCTTGGTCAGGAACTCCATGGCCGCGGTCTTGCCCACTGTGGGCGGGGATCCGGTGTTCTCCCAGCGGAAGTCGTCGGTCAGCCAGCGGTCGTAACACTCGAGCATGTGCGGCCAGGCGCCCGGCCCCCAGTCGTCCAGGAACCCGACGACGGCCTTCTCGGCGTCGTTCTGCGGCTCGGCACCGGGATGAATGTGCACGGCGAATCCTCCCGAGGGTTGCATCGCAAATAGTCGCAGTACAAACTATTGATACGCAACCTATTCGCGGAGGCACAGCGTGGTGGACTCCTACGACTACGGCGACTTCAACCACCGCACGGTCGTCGGTGGCTTCGTCAACGACCTCACCCGCATCCGCCCGGACAAGACCTACTTCGGCCTCGAGCAGCAGATCGAGTACGTCTACGGATTCCTCACCGAGGCCGACGGCGCCATCGTGTGCCTGGAGCAGAAGTTCGTCGGTTCGGTGAACACCGGCACCTTCGTCATGCGCTACGACGGCCAGGGCTCGCTCGACATCCAGCCCGCCACGACCCGCTCCTACCGCGGCGAGGTGCGCCGCACCATCGACGAGAAATACCGCCGCTGGGGCGACCCGGTAATGCTGCGCCTGCCCCCCTCCGCCCGGCGCGAGGGCGATCTGCCCTACCTGCTCGAACTCGACGGCGACTCGCTGCTCTGGGACCAGGGCGAGCTGTGCCGGCTGCAGGGCGAGATCAAGACCCTCGGCGTCCAGTTCTACTCGGCCAGCGTCCGCGAGCCCCTGTTCTTCACCTCGATTCCCTACTGGGTAACGGGAAACGTCCTCGGCCGCGAGGTCTCCGGGCTGCTCTACGTGGACCGCGTACACCTGCAGCCGGGCCGGGAGTGGAAGGAGACGGCGATGTTCACCGACATCCAGCTCTCCTGGAACATCTTCGGCAACCGCTACGCCGACGGCTCCATCGAGTACGGGAAAATCGTCGTCGGCAAGAACGGGTTCAATGCCGCGATGGTCGTCGACGACCACCGCCTCACCGCGGCGAGCAACGACGTCCCGGCCTGGTACGTCCTGGGCGAGGGCGGCTTCATCCGCGAGGCGTCCTACACCGTCGGCGAGCACGAGTACCGCTTCACGGGCGAGGACACCGGCAACATGGCCGAGTTCTCCGCCTCCCGTTGGAACGGCTACCACGCGCAGTTCGGCATCACCCGCCGCGTGGGCGACGACCGCGAGATCGTGCAGGGCGTCACCTGGCTGGAGTCCTTCGACCACCGCATCCGGGAAGCTGGCCTGGCCCGTTGACGACGGCCCTGGTTCTCGGCGGCAGCATCGCCGGCCTGCTCGCTGCGGCGGCACTGAGCCCGAGCGTCGACGAGGTTGTCGTCCTCGAACGCGACGACCTCGCCGAGGTCGACGGCAACCGCCGCGGGGTCCCGCAGGGCACGCAGGTTCACGCGCTTCTGGCCGCCGGCCAACGGGGGATGGAAACTCTCCTGCCCGGCATCGCCCGGGACTTCGTCGCCGCCGGCGGGCGCCTGCTGGACTCCCCGCACGAGATCGCCATCTACGGGAGCCAGGGCTGGGCCGGGCGCATGCACTCGGGCCTGAACGTCGTCTTCGCGCGGCGCCCAGTGCTCGAGACCGCCATCCGCCGTCGGGTGCTCGCCCTACCCAACGTCCGCACCGAAACCGGCATTGCCACCGGCCTGCTGACGGACCGTCGGGTCCGCGGAGTGCAGACGTCGAGCGGCAATTTCGCGGCCGACCTGACGGTCGACACCACGGGTCGCAACACCAAGGTGGTCGACTGGTTGACCGCCGCAGGCTACGACGCGCCGGCCACCCAGGAACTCCGCTCCTACGTCAGCTACGCGACGGCCACCGTCGAACTCCCGCCGGACGTCTTCCCGGACGGCGTCGCGGGGATCGTCAGTCACCCGCACCCCGGCGCCCTGCGCGGCGCCTCGGTCGTGCCGTGCGATCACGGCCTGTTCCAGATCTCCGCGCTCGGCATGATGAAGGCCGACCCGGCCAAGGACCTCGACGGCTTCCTCGCCCACCTCGACGCGGCTCCGAGCCCGCTGATTGCCGAGATCGCTCGCAAGGCGACCTACGTCGAACCGCCCGTCCTCTACAAGGTCCGCGGCTCGCTGCGGCGCATGTGGGAGGACCTCGAACGGCACCCCGAGGGCCTGCTGATGCTCGGAGATTCGGTGATGTCGTTCAACCCGCTCTATGGCCAGGGCATGTCGGTTGCGGCCTGCGAGGCCGTGATCCTGCGCGACCTGCTCGCCGAGCATGGCGTCGGCGATGTCGCGCAGCGCGCGCAGCACGGCTTCAGGGAGGTCGTCGACACCGTTTTCGGGATTGTGGTGAGCGTCGACTCGCACTACGCGGGCGCCGAACTCGACGGCGTCGAACCGCCCGCCTCGGAGTCCGTCGCATTCGGCCGGGCGCTGTCCCAACTGGCCACCGAGGACGCCGAGGTGGCGCTCGCGCTCAAGCACGCAGGCCACTTCTTCGACACCCGCGCGTTGCGTTCGCCGGCCATTGCGGCGAAGGTCGACGCGTGGATCGCCGCCGGTCGCACTCCGGCACCGCAAGACCCCGCCACCGTCCCGCCGCCGCTCGTAGGAGTCCACCGATGACCACCGTCAGCGACCCGACGCTCGGCACCAGCGAGCCGGGCCGGTACTGGACCACCACCAACCTCGGCGAAGCGGCACCCGACGTGCTGTCCCCGATGTGCATGGAGATCTGGGGCGAGTCCGCCGAGCGAGGTTGGCTCTACTCGATGACCGCCTTCGGGGTGCTGCCCGCCCGCGTCCAGCCGTCGAAGGACACCAACGACTGGGGCTGCGCGGTCTTCTACGGCCGCCCGGCGCTCAACGTGGACGCCATCCGTGCCACGCTCGCCTCGCTCCCCGGCGTGAGCGGCGACGACTTCGAACGCGACCTGTGCGGCAGCGTCCGGCCCGACGCCCCGGCCGTGAAGGGCGACCCGAAGCGCATCCCGGTCATCGCGGTGAAGGCCCCGAAAACCCTGCTGTGGCAGGGAAAGGTCATCTACGCCAAGCACGCGGAAACCTTCGTCTGGTGGAAGCGCGAGGTGCTCGGCGACGCGCCCACCGGCCGTCCCGTCGACCGCCTCGTCGCGGCCCGCGCCCGGTTCGTCGACGTGTTCTCCCACCACTGCACCTGGCGGTTTTTCTTCGCCGGCGCACAGTCGGCGTTGAAGGACGCGGCCACGAAGGCCGGCGATCCGAACCTCGCGACCCGGCTCATGTCCGGCGTCGGGGACGTCTTCGAGACCCGCATGGCCGACGACCTCTGGCGCCTCGCGCACGGCGAGATCAACGAGGCGGCGTTTATCGGCGAGTGGGGCTATCACGGCCCCAACGAGGGCAACCCGACCGCGACGGTGTGGCGCGAGGACCCCGCGCCCGTGCGAGCGCTCGTCAAGTCCTACGGCGCCCGCGACGTCGAACGCCCGCGGGCCAAGGAGGCCCGAGCCAAGCAGTCCGGCGCCGAGGCCGAGGAGGCACTGTTGGCGGCGACTCCCGCCGTCAAGCGGCCGTCGATGCGGTGGCTGATGAAGCGCGTCCGCAACATCGTGCGCACCCTGCAGGTCGGCAAGGCCTCCTACCTGATGTGCATCGACGGCGTCCGGCGCGCGACCCGCGACTTCGGCGCCGAGCAGGTCGCGCTCGGCAACCTGGCCCAGGTCGACGACGCCTTCTACCTGAGCATCGCCGAATGCCAGTCCCTCGCCGCGGGCAATCTGCCCGACGCCACCGACATCGTGCTCGCGCGCCGGGCGTACCGGGAGGCCCACCGCAAGGTGGCCCTGCCGGTCTTCTTCCGCGGCATGCCGGACCCCGTCGTGCCGGACACCGCGGTCCCCACCGGGCCGGTCGAAATCTCCGGTGCGGCCTCGGGTGGCGGCGTCGTCGAGGGTCGCGCGCGCGTCCTGACCGACGTCAACGACGACATCGAGCTCGAGGACGGCGACATCCTCGTCTGCCGTTTCACCGACCCGAGCTGGGCGCCCCTGATGACCCTCGCCGACGCGCTGGTCATCGACGTCGGCGGCTCGGCCAGCCACGGCGCCGTCGTCGCGCGCGAGCTCGGAATTCCCTATGTCATCGGCACGGAGCGCGGAACGACGGTCCTGCGCGACGGCGATCGGATCCTCGTCGACGGCCAGAACAACGTGGTGCGTGTGTTGACCTGACGACACTAGGCCGAACCAAAAGGTCTGTGTTAGAACTATTGAGCACACAACCTTTTGGACTTGCACTCGACGACGAGGCGGCGCCATGACCGTGCTGGGTTCCCGGCCCGAAGCACCCGCTGCACCCGCGGCTCGGCGCGGTCCGAACGGACTGGTGAAGGCGCTCGTCGGCGGCTTCCTCCTGTTCGCCGTGGCCAACTTCGTCGTCACCGGATTGACCGATCCGGCGGGCGACATCCCCCCGGTCGTGCTGGACCCGCACTCCAAGGTCCCGGTCGTTCCGACGAACGCCGACTTCCCCTACGACCTGTCCAACACGATCTGGGCGATCGTGCTTCTCGGCGGTCTGGGTCTGGCGGGCTTCGTCCTCGCCATCCGCGAAGCCCTGAAGAACCGGGACTACCTGCCGGTCTTTATCGGTCTCGGCACCATCGCCGTCGTGATTCCCGAAGTCTTCGTCGACATCGTCGGGATGGTCTACTACCCGACGCACTCGGGCGACTTCGCCTTCGAGATCTTCGGCCGACGCATGGGCTGGTTCATCCTCGCCGCTTGGTTCGGTGCGGGTGCCTTCGCCGGGATGATGCTCAAGGCGCTGCGCGCGCGGCCCACCGCCAAGCAGGTCTGGATCCTGATCGCGGCCACCGCAATCAGCTACACGATATTCGAGGAGATCCTCGTCACCGCCGGCGGCATGTACCACTACTACGGCAACCAGCCGCTGTGGTGGCACAGCCTCCCCCTGTGGTGGACCCCATGCAACGTCATCGGCTGCGCTCTGCTCCCAGCTGCCTTCGCCTACCGGTACCAGCACCTGCTGCGCGGCTGGCGGGCCTCGGTGATGGTGCTCGTCGTCCCCGCGTGCGTCGCCGGCGGATACGCGTTCATCGCCATGCCGTCGTGGATCGTCGTCAACGCCGACTACCCGTGGCTGGTCAACGAGTTCGCGGGCCTGGGCACCGTGCTCCTGAGCTTCGGCCTGATCGCCGTGGTCATGAATCTGTTCATGGGCTACAAGCCCTTCGACCCGGACAGCACGCCGTGGCCGCCGGGGACCTCCCCGCGCTACGTACCGGAGGAGGTTGCCGAGTAGGACACGAATTGTGTCCTACTGTCTGTGCTACCGTTTCGACGTGCCGCGTGCGAAGCGATCCGTTTCCCTCCCCGCCGAGCTTGCCGACGCGATCGAGCGGGCGGCCGAGGAGTCGGGAACGACCTTCAGCGGTTGGTTGGCGCAGACTGCGGCGCATCGACTGCGCCTAGAAGCGGGACGTCGAGGACTCGCGGAATGGGAGGCCGAACACGGCCCGCTCACCGCCGAGGAACTCGCCGACGGCCTCGCGCGTGCCCGTTCGGCGCTGGGGCGGAAGGCTTCCGGAAAGCGTAAACGAACGGCTTGATCGTGGGAGTGACCTACGACAGCGGTGCGCTGGTTGCCGCGGAACGAAACGACCGCGCCATGTGGGCGCTGCACGCCGGATTTCTGGCGGAGGAGGTCGTACCGACAGTGCCGGCCCCGGTGCTCTCTCAGGTGTGGCGGGGCGGGGCCAGGCAGGCGAGCCTGTCTCGAATGCTGGCGATGTGCGAGATCGAACCGATGGACGAAGAGCAGGCTCGGCGCGTCGGCGTTCTGCTGGGCAGGTCAGCGCACCACGACGTCGTCGACGTCACCGTCGTCGAGGGTGCCGCTCGCCGCAGCGATGCGGTCGCCACCTCCGACGACGAAGACATTCGCGCGATCGCCTCCGCCGTCGGTGTACGGGTGCGCATAGTTCACGTCTGACGAACCGAGATCACCCCGTGATCGCTGCGCTCAACACGCTTCAATCGGTTCGGGATCGAGAGCACGGCCGCGCTGGTGGCCGCGGTCTGGTGCCGTGCTCTCGCTCCGCTCACCTCAATCGCGTGTATGACGGGTCGCCTCGGTCGCGCGACGCCGGGGCAGTCCCCGGCGGTGTTGCCACGAAGGTGCCCTGCTGCTCGATCTGCCACTCCGAGACCAGCGTGCGGTGCGCGATGCGCCAGGCGCCGTCGCGCTGCTCGAACCGGTCCACGTACCGGGCGCCGAAGGTCCGTAGCGAGGTGCCGTCCGCGCTGACGTGATGGGCAATCAGATAGCTCTCGACCGCCGCGCGGTCGCCGTCGAACTCGATGGAGATGTTGCTCAGGCAGTGCATGGTGGAGGAGAACCGCGTGGCCAGCACGTCGAGCACCCAGGGGACGTAGTCCTCGACCGTTCCGCGGAAGTAGTCGCCGTGGTCGTCCCACCCGCCGGGGTGGTAGGCGGACGCGATCAGGTCCGCGTCCATGCGGTCGATGCCGCGGCAGTACGCGTGCAGCGCCGCCGTGATCTGCGCTTGCGCGTCAGCCATGCGGTTCGAACACCACCTTGAGCCGGGTCAGGTTGTGCTGCACCAGGTTCGGCGCCCAGGACCGAGCGTCCTCGTCGGGGGCGAGCGCGAGGTTGCGGGTACGGCGCAGCAGCGTCCCGATCGCGATGCGGGCCTCCGCTCGGGCCAGCGGGGCGCCGAGACAGAAGTGCGGGCCCTGGGCGAAGGTCAGGTGCCGGCGGCCCTCGCTGCCGCGGTCCAGCGACAGGTCGTCGGGGTCGGGGAACTGGGCCGCGTCGCGGTTGCCCGAGCCGTACACGAGCCACACGAACTCGCCCTCGCGGATCGGTGCACCGCCCGCGACGGTGTCGCGCAGGGCGAGGCGGAACAGGCCCTGCACCGGAGGCTCGATCCGCAGGACCTCCTCGACGAAGGCGGGGATCAGGTCCGGCTCGTCGCGGAGCTTGTCCTGCAGGCGGGTGCGTTCGCACAGCAGCCACACGCTGCTGGCGATGAGGGAGTTCGTGGTCTCGTTGCCGCCGATGAGGAACAGCGTCAGCATCTGCAGCCGCTCTTCGGGCGCGAGGTCGGCCTGCGCGACGTCGGTGACGAGGTCGTCCCGCGGGCTCGTCGTTCGATCCACGAGTTGCGCGGTGAAGAAGTCGTAGCACTCGTCGATCGCGCCGATTAGGTCGACGATCGCCTCGCGGGACAGCGTCGGCTTGCCGTTGGCGCGGACGAACGCGTCCGACCAGCGCTTGAGCGTCGCGAGCTCCGTGCCCTCGATGCCCAGGGCGCGGGCGATGACGGTCATCGGCAGGGGAGTCGCCAGTTCGCCCACGACGTCGGCGTGCCCGCGTGCCACGAAGGTTTGGACCAGGGACTCGGTGAGAGCGGCGATGGGTTCTTCCAGCGCCGTCACCCGGCGCGGGCTGAAGACCTTGTTCATCATGCGTCGTTGCTCGCCGTGCCGGGGCGGGTCGCAGTTCACCAGGGCCGCGCCGTTGGCCGCGATCCCGAGGCGACGGAGGGCCGCAGCCCTTGTCTCGTCGGGATATGACGGGTCGTCGGCCACGGCGCGGGCGATGGTGGTCGCGGCACCCGGTCCGGACTGGCGCGTGGAGGAGAAGTCCTCTGGCCGCAGCAGGACGTCGAGGATGTCCGCGTGCTTCGTGATCGCCCAGGCGGACAGACCGTCGATCCAGTGGACCGGATGTTCGGTGCGCAGGTGGGCGTAGACCTCGTACGGGGCGCGCACCAGGTCGGGGTCGTTGGACGCGAACAGGCCCTGCGCCGGGCACTGCGAGGTCATGGCCCGACGCTAACAACGGCCCTCGAAAAGGTCCATACCTCGATCATTGAGACCTTGACTTTCTTGGCGTAGCGTTCGGTTCCGTGACCGATCCCTTCCGGCTCGACGGCAGGCGCGCGCTCGTTACCGGAGGCACCTCCGGCATCGGCGCGGCGATCGCGGCGCTGTTCCGCGACCGCGGCGCAGAGGTGATCGTGTGCGGGCGCAACGTCGAGCGCGGCCAGACCTTCGCCGCGCTGGCCGGTGTGCAGTTCGTGCCGGCCGACGTCACCGACGAGGCGGACGTCGAGGCCCTGGCCGCCGAGTGCGCCGACCTCTCCGTCCTGGTGAACAACGCCGGCCCGACGGATCTGCTGCACACCCGCAGCGTCGATGGACCGGTGGGGGAGATGAGCCCCGCCAATTTCCGCCGCGTCCTCGACTCGACCTTGTTCGGCGCCTACCTGACGACGCATCACCTACTGACGGAGCTGACCAAGTCCCTCGAGTCGACGGTCGTCAACATCTCTTCGATCGCGGCGGTGCAGGCGATGCCCGGCTTCGACGCCTACGCCGCCGGCAAGGGCGGCCTCGAATCGCTGACCCGCGCGCTCGCCGCCGGCTACGGGCACCTGGGCCTACGGGCCAACGCGCTGCGGGTCGGCTCGATCGCCGTCGACCACGGTGCGGGGGAGAAGCGCCGCGGCGTCGACCCCGACCCGCGCCCCGACGCCTGGCGCCGCCCCGAACCACCGAAGGCCGGCTCGCCGCTGGACGTCGCCCACGCCGCCTTGTTCCTCGCCTCGCCCGCGAGCGCCTACGTCACCGGCACCGTGCTGCCGGTCGACGGCGGTCTGGAGATGCGCTCCCTCATGCCCTGGCAGACTCCGCGGCCGGAGCGCCCGGGGACGAGCTTGTCTGGTAATACCGGCGGTACTACCATGGCGTCATGGGAGTGACGAAACGTTCCGTCTCCATCGACGCCGACGTGGCCGAGCGAGTCGAGGCGGCAGCCGCCGAAGACGGCGTCTCTTTTTCCACGTGGTTGTCCTCCGCTGCCGAGCATCGCCTGCGCATCCGCGAGGGCCTTGCCGGGGTCGCCGAATGGGAAGCGGAGGCCGGAGCCCTGACGGACGAGGAGCGCGCCGCCGGTGAAGCACTTCTCGACCGGCTGCTCGGGCGATCGCGCGCGAAGACGGCGTGAGCCCGGACGGGCTCACCTACGACACCGGTGCCCTGATCGCCGCAGAGCGGTCCGGCCCATTGATGTGGTCGCTGCATCGGGCCGCGCTGTCTCGTGGGCTGGTGCCGACTGTGCCCGCCGGTGTGTTGGCCGAAGCGTGGCGGGGCGGGCCACAACACAACATGGCGCGGCTCCTCAAGGGCTGCCAAATCGAGGCCCTTGTCGAAGACCAGGCCCGGCGGCTCGGCGCGCTGGCTGCGGCGTGTGGGCTCTCCGACACGGTTGACCTCTCCGTGGCCGAGGGAGCCGTGGGCCGGAACGACGCCGTCGTCACGTCCAACCGCACCCACATCGAACAGGCTGCGTCCGGACTTGGCCGACGGCTGACGATCCACGAGGTCTGAGCGGCCTGACCCTCAGTCAGATGGCGGCTTAGACCAGTATTCGGACATCTTGGCAACCGCCTGCTCGAGGTTGAGATGGCCGACCTCCTCCTCGGTGAGCTGGAGTTTGTGCAGCAACTGGTACACGAGCTCCGCCGGGAGCGCCGCGGAGGGAATGGGCGGCGCCGCGCCCGGACGCGGGGGCGTCACGCCATGGTCGACGCAGTCCCAGAACGCGCTTTCCGAGACGTCCAACTGCAGTGGGCCGAGAATCGTCGACCACAGCTGCGGGCCGTAGGTCTCGTTGTTGGCCGGGCGTGAGATGCGGGTCCGCAGGATGCGCCCGTCGGCCAGGTGAAGCCGGTAGGTGATGTGGTGGCGGACTGCCTGGCCCTGGGCGTTGCGGACGATTTCCCAGCCCTCTGTCTCGCAGAACTGCTGGTGCTGCCGCCTCGATGCGGGGCGGCTCATGGCCTGCTGGACGCGGCCGGTTCCAGCAGCCAAACCTTCAGCTGCTCGTCGGTGGCCAGCTCCGCGATCTCCGCGACGTCCCAGTTGTCGCGATGGTTCGGCGCATCCAGCAGATGGTCGTTCCAGTCCTCGGCGTACTCGCGAAGGGCGTCGATCAGATCGTCGATGGCCTCGTCGAACGTGTCGCCCTCGCCGTGGACGGGGAGGTCCTGGAGCATGGCGGCCCACCCGCCGCCCTCCCGCACCACGAGCGCTCGTGCCGGCCGCGCCTGCATCAGCTTGGTCAACAGCCTCGCGACGTCCACCACCGCGTACCGCTCCTGCTCGCGCCGGACGGTCACCGTGCGCCCAGCCAGTGCGCCGTCCAACAGCGCCCGGAACTGGGTTCGAGCCTCGGTGGTGGTGGCGTAGTGGCGAGTCATGGCATCGATGCTCCGCCCTAACGTCGAGTACGTCAAGTGCTTGAGGTACTTGAAGCACCTGCGGAGGACGTCACCCCCAGAACACAAAGGTGCATTGCTGCGACACGTGGGGCGTCCAGATCGCCTCGGCTGTTGCTTCGCTGCTCCATAGCCGCCGCTCGATGCCGGAGAGCGCCTCCGCGGAGACGCTTTGGTGCTCAGGGGGCGGGCGTCAGGTGCAGGGGGAGGCTGCTCATGCCGCGCAGGACGAAGCTGGGGTGGTAGGGCAGGTCGTCGGGGTCCGTGGCCAGGCGCAGGTCGGAGAAGCGTGCCAGCAGGTGCTCGACGGCGATGCGCAGCTCGAGCTTCGCGACGTTGGCGCCGAGGCAGAAGTGCTCGAACTGCGCGAAGGCCAGGTGCAGCGCACGGTCGGCCTCGAGGTCCACGGCGTCGGGTTGGGGGAACGCCTGCGGGTCGCGGTTGCCGGAGCCGTAGACCAGCCACACCACGGACTTGGCCGGGATCGACACCCCGCCCACGACGGCGTCGCCGGTGGTGAAGCGGAACATCCCCTGCACCGGTGCCTCGATGCGCAGCATCTCCTCGATCAGCGGGCCGATCAGCGCCGAGTTGGCGCGCACGCGCGCCGCGAGCTCCGGGTCGGCGGCGAGCCGGGCGAGGATCGTGGTGGCCATGTTGGTCGTGGTCTCGTTCCCGGCGACGAGGAACTGCACCAGCATCTGCAGGATCTCGTCGACGGTGAGCGGGGCTTCGTCGCGGGTGCGCGCCTGAACGAGGTCGGTGAGCAGGTCGTCCTGCGGCGCGGTCTGCCGCAGCTCGATCTCGCGGGTGAAGTAGTCGTAGAACGTGTCGACGGCGTCGAAGATCTCGGCGGTCTGTTCGGGGCTCTGCTCGACCGCGCCGACGCCGGCGGTGAAGGCGTTGGACCACCGCTTGAAGGTGTCCATGTGCGCGGGCGGTACGCCGAGCATGGTGGCGATGACGGTCATCGGCAGCGGGATCGAGAAGGTGGGCACGACGTCGACGGGCCCGTCCGCCGAGGCGGCGACCAGGCCGTCGAGGAGCTCGTCGGTCAGCGTCCGCACGTCCGGCTCGAGCAGCTTGATCCGCCGCGCTCCGAAGGCGTTGCGGACGAGGTCGCGCTGACGCTTGTGCAGCGGGGGATCGGTGAACAGCAGCACCGGGGACTCGGCGATGCGCAGTCGGCGCTCGGCCTGGGCGCGGAGCTTGGGATCGGTGTCCGGATTCTCGAGGAGCCTCTTCGCCAGCCCGCTGACGGAGTTGGGTCCGCTGGCCATGGCCGAGGAGAACGTCGCGGTGTCCCGCAGGATCTCCATGATGTCGTCGTAGCGGGTGACGACGTAGCCGTTCAGGCGCGCGTTGAGGGTGACCGGCGCCTGCTTGCGGAGCACGTCGTAGAGCGGGAACGGGCACCGCACCAGCTCGGCGTCGAGTTCGAACAACCGCGTCAGGTCGTCCGGAGTGTACGGACACGTGGCCATGGCTCGACATTAGATGGCATAGACATAAATAGTCCAGCACTAGACCATTGAGTCATGACGTTGCCGCTGACCGTCGACGAGGTCGACGCCGCCTGGGTTGCCGACGCGCTGGGCTCGGACCTGAAGTCGGTCGAGCAGACCGGGATCGTGTGGGGTACCGCGACGAAGGTGCTCCTGGAGGTCGTCCATCTCGACGGCCGCGTCGAGCACCTGTGCGTGAAGGGCGGCTTCCGCGCCGAACTGCTGGCGATCATGGCGCCCGGCTATCGGGCCGAAACGCTGTTCTATCGAGACGTTGCGCCCGCGCTCGGCGGCGGCGTTCCGCGGTGCCACGCCGCGCTGTCCGAGGGCGACCAGTCGATCGTGATCCTCGACGACCTCGTTGCCGCCGGCGGGCGCGTCAACGATCCGCGCGTTCCGATGACGGTGGATCAGGTCGCACGTGGCCTGGAAGCAATGGCCGCCTGGCACGCGCGCACCGACCTGGCGCCGGACTGGCTCTCGTCGTTCCCGTACTACCGGCCGATCGTCGACAGCCTCTTCACGCCCGCGCACTGGGACGCCTATATCGGGCAGACCACGGCGGGTCCCGTGCTCGAGGTCTTCACCGACCGCGAACGGCTCGCCCGGCTGTACTCGCTGCTGTGGGCCGCGCAGGACGCCGCGCCGGCGACGTTCGTGCACGGCGACGCGAACCCGACCAACGTCTACTTCGCCGCCGACGGGTCCACGCGCTTCCTCGACTGGCAGTTCGCCTGCCGCGCCGACCCGTTCCAGGACGTCGCCTGCTTCCTCGTCGGGTCGCTGTCGACGCCAGACCGCCGGGCCAACGAGCAGGCGCTGCTGCGCGACTACCTCGCCGCGCGCGGCGAAGGCGCCGAGTCGTTCGACGACGCCTGGACCGCCTACCGCCGCAACGCCGTCTACGGCGCGGTCTACTGCCTCACTCCAGAGGAGATGCAGCCCGCCGCCGTCCGCGCGCCGTTGGCCGATCGCTACGCCCAGGCCGCCATCGACCTGGAAACCGTCGCGCTTCTCGAGGGCTAGCGTCGGCTGAGCCGTGTGATCGCAACGGGTGGGACTGCTGGGTTGCACACGCGCCTCGTGGGTTGCGATCGCACGGCTGGACCTGCGTCGGCGCGGCTGCCGCCGGCGCCGCCCAGACCCAGAGCCCTAGCTCGGCTGCAGGCCGGCGAGCATCGCGGTCAGGCCGCGCGCGAAGGCGCGGTCGCTGAGGTGGCTCGGGTAGACGGTCGCGGCCTCGATCAGGTGAGGGAACTCGTCGCCCGGCAGGGACTGCAGGCGTTGCGACTCCCCACCGCGATCGACGCCCACACGGATCCGTTCGACGTGGGAGAACCCGAGGGCGTAGCAGATCAACGAGGTGAGGGCGTCGACGGCGGCCTCGACCGAGAAGCCGGCTCCGCGAAGAACCCCGAGCACAGTCTCGCGCTGCCGGTCGAACGCCGGGGTCGGCAGCCGTCGGGTCAGGACGATCTCGGTGATCCCGGGATGGGCCCGCAGTTTGTCGTGCAGTTCGGTGACCACCTGCTCCAGTTGCGTGCGCCAGGGAGCGCCGGGAGCCGGAGCCGCGCCGAGGTCGCCGAGCACCAGCGTGACGAGGCCGTCGTGCAGGACGTCCTTGGTCGCGACGTACCGGTAGAGCGTCATCGCGCCGATCCCGAGGTCCTCCGCCAACCGCCGCATGCTCAGCGCCTCGAGGCCCTCGGCGTCGACGATGCGCAGTGCCGCCTCCAGGACGGCGGGCAGCGACGTCGACCGCGGCGGGACGTAGCGCCGAGAGGCGGTGCCGGCCGTGGACATCGGCGAACTCCCGTCGCGGAACCCTTGCGTACGCCGTAGCGTACAGGTCTATCGTACAGCCACATCGCACATCGACCTGGAGTGTTCATGGGCGCAGAGACCACGGCCTCGTGCCAGTACGCGCCGGTCGATCTGGCCCGGCTCCTCGAGCTGGACCCCGAGCTGGTCCGCTGCCCGTTCCCGCTCTACGACGTGCTGCGCGAACAGGACCCGGTGGCGTTCGACAGCCGGCTGGGCGCCTACGCCGTCACCCGGTACGCCGACGTCATGGAGGTCCTGCGGGACCCGGCGACCTACTCCTCGACGATGGCCAGCGGCCCGACCTCCGTGACCGGCTTGGCGCAGCGCATCGTCGACGACCCGACGCTGCCGGAACTGCTGCGACACCAGGCCGCGCGCCGGTTGCGGATGGCGCAGACGCCGGTCCTGCTCCTCGCGGACCCGCCCCAGCACAAACGACAGCGCACCCTGCTGGCCGGCGCGTTCAGCGCGCGACGGGTCGCTGCGCTCGAACCCGAGGTGCGCGCCGTGGCACGGGCGATGATCGACGCGTTCGCCTCCACGGGCGAGGTGGACCTCGTCGCGCAGTTCGCGCTCCCGCTGCCGATGACCGTCATCGCGACCATGCTCGGGGTCCCGCCGCAGGACATGTCCGACTTCAAGCGCTGGGCGGACTGCTTCACCGCCGGCGTCGGCTCGGCGGACAAGCCGTTCGAGGAGATCGCGCAGCTGTTCGCCGACATCGACGCCTTCTACGACTACTTCCAGGCCCAGATCGACCGTCGCCGCACCGACCCGCAGGACGACCTGCTGACCGACATGGTCGGTGCCCGGATGGACGGCGAGGAGCCGCTCACCGACGACGAGATTCTGCTGATGCTGGCTCAGTTCCTCGTCGGTGGGCACGAAACCACGACGCTGATGATCACGTCGGCGATGTACCGCTTCGCCACCGACCCCGATCTCGCGGAGCGGGTGCGGCGGGACCCCTCGCTCCTTCCGGCCCTGATCGAGGACATGCTCCGCCTGGACGCCCCGGTCCAGGGCATGTTCCGCACCACCACCCGACCCGTGCACCTCGGCGGCGTAGACCTGCCGGCGGGCGCCTCGCTGTGGGTCGTCTTCGGGTCCGCGAACCGCGATCCCGAGTCCTACCCGCAGCCCGACGAACTCGCGCCCGACGCCGGCGGCCCACCGCACTTCGCGTTCGGACGGTTCGGCCACTTCTGCCTGGGCGCCAGCCTCGCTCGACTCGAATTGCGGGGCGCCACCGATCTGCTGCTCGACCGGTTGCGCGACCTCCGTCTCGCCTGTGATCCGTCCGAACTGCCGCGCTACCGGAGCTTCGTGCTCCACGGCTACCCGGCCCTGCCATTGCGCTTCACCCCGGCGCCATGACGTTCAAAGCCAAGTTCGCGGCGGGCTTCGGGGTCCTCGTGATCCTCGATCTGTTGATCACGGGGCTGACCGAACCGCCGAGCAACGTCCCGGCACTCGTCCTCGACGCCCACACGGGTGTGCCCCGCGTCCCGACGAACGCAGACTTCCCCTACGACGGCGTCAACAACGCGGTGACGATCGCGCTGTTCGGAACCCTCGGCCTGGTCGGCCTGTTCCTCGCCGGCCGCGCTGCGCTCCAACGCGACTTCATGCCGCTGTGCATGAGCCTCGGGACCGTCGCGATCGTCGCGCCCGAGGTCTTCGTGGACATCGTTGGAATGGTCTACTACCCGACCGACGACGCCGACCACGCCTTCGATCTGTTTGGCCGTCAGATGGGCTGGTTCGTGGTCGCGGGCTGGTTCGGCGCCGGCGCGTTCGGCATGTTCCTCGCCAAGGCCCTGCTGGCCCGGCCCACCGCCAAGCAGGCGTGGCTGCTCGTCGCCGGAGTCGGGCTGAGCTACACGGTTTTCGAAGAGCTGATGGTCGGGTTCGGCGGGATCTACCACTACTACGGCAATCAACCGATGTGGTGGAACGAGCTCCCGCTGTGGTGGACCCCGTGCAACACCATCGGCGCCGCCCTGCTGCCGGCCGCGTTCGCCTACCGCTACGCCGAGCAGCTGAAGGGGTGGCGGGCCTGCGCGATGCTGGTGGTGATCCCCGCTTCGGTGGCCGGTTCCTACGCCTTCATCGCGATGCCGTCCTGGATCGTCGTCAACGGCGACTATCCGTGGCTGGTCACCGAACTGGCCGGTCTCGCGACGTGCGCCCTGGGCATCGGTCTGATCGCCCTCGTCTTGAACCTGTTCTGTGGCTACCGGCCCTTCGATCCGGACAGCCGCCCCACCGAGAAGGAGCACGCATGGCTCGGCAGCTCTTCGGCGACTTCGATCACCGTGCCGTCGTAGGAACGTTCCGCCCGGACCCGGAGACCATGGGGGTCTCCGACGCGCACTTCGGTCTGCCCCTGCAGGCGACGTACCTCTACGGGTTCTTCGCCGACGACGAGGGTCGGACCTACGGGGTCGAGCGGAAGTTCATGGGATCCCTGACCAGCGGGTGCTTCGTCATGGCCCAGGACGCCGAGACCGGAGAGTTCGGGCTCGACCCTGCGACCCGGCGCAGCGCACGCGGCGAACTCCGTCGCGTCCTGGACGGCCCGGAGCGCGTGTGGTCCGATCCGGTCTTCGCCCGACTGCCCCGCGGCATCCGCCACGACGACGAGCAGTCGATGAACCTGCGCTGGCGCAGGGAATCCATCGCCTACGCCGAGGGCGACATCCTGGCGTTGGACGGCCCCAGCGCCGGGCTGGGCATCCAGGTGTTCTCGGCGTCGCGGACCAACCCGATGCTGTACACGATCGTCTGCTTCTGGGTCTCGGGCACCGTGCTTGGCCGGCCGGTCACCGGTGCGCTGTGGATGGACAACGCCTATTGGACCCACGGCCGGGACTACAAGGACGACGTCTACTGGACCTCCGTCGAGGTCTCCTGGCAGATCTTCTGCAACCGCTTCACCGACGGCACGCTGGAGTGGGGCCACTTCGTCACCGGGCGCGGGGGTTTCACGACCGGTGCGATCGTGAACGGCGACACCGCCGTCGCGCTGACGCCGGCGCTGAAGTCGAAGTACTCCCTGGACGAGGGCTCCTGGCCAGCGGCCGTGACCTACGACCTGGGCGAACTCCAATACGAGTTCGGCGGCTCGGAGGACAAGCGCATGGCCCAGTTCTCCGCCGCGCGCGGTCCGGAGTACCGCGCCCAGACGGGCCACACTCGCCGGATCGGCGACAGCCGCGTCGTCGCCGACAGCCACACGTGGTTGGAGAGCTTCGCCGACCGCATCGTCGAGGACGGCCTGGCATGACGAAGGGACTGCTGATCGTGCTCAGCGAGACGGCCGAGGGTGCCGACGAGGAGGAGTTCAACCGCTGGTACAGCGAAGTGCATGCGCCGGAGATCGTCGAACGGGGCGCCGCGGTCTCCTTCCGGCGGCTGCGGGCCAGCGGGATCCCGTTGGCGCCGATCTTCCCGGAGCTGCCGACCTACGCGGCCGTCTACGAGATCGAGGCGGAGACTGTCCAGGACGTCGAGGCGATCCAGCGCCAACTGGCCGCGACGAAGCACCTGAACAAGGGCGTCAGCCCGACGCTGGACCTGGCGTCGGTGCGCGCCGCGTTCTACCTACCGGTGGGATGACGCCGGTGGTCACCGACCTATCGATACAACTGAGATATTGGTGTATCGCTCTCCAGCGCAGTTTCCGAACCAGAGCTCGAGATTCTTCAGCTCTCCCCTGACCTATGGATACGGGTCGCGAATATACGTATCATCAGTACCGTGCCACGTACTCAGCTCCCGACCGCTCCGCGCACGGCGCGGGAGCGGATCGTCGAGGCCGCTCGCGACGCGTTCCGCCGCAATGGGATCGCCGCGACCCCGCTCGACGAGGTCGCCGCGCTCGCCGGGGTCGCCCGACCGAACCTGTACCGGTACTTCGCCAGCCGCGAGGAGCTCGTCCGGCACGTGGTCATCGCCGAGATCCGCTCGGTGAACGCGGAGCGGTGGAGCCGCATCGCCCTGTCCGGCCCGGTCGGTCCGCTGATCCTCGAGTCGCTGGTCGCCGGGCACGATCTGGCGCTGGACTGGATGTCTCACGTGACCCTCGTCGACGAGGCCGCCGGTGCCACCGCCGAGCTGATGAGCCACGACGAGGGCATCGCTGCCGCCCAGTACGAGTACTGGGGCCCGCTGCTCGAGTACGGCCGCGCGCGCGGCGAGATCGCGCCCGCGCTGTCCAACGACCGCATCGTGCGCTGGTTCGGCGCCAGCCACGTCCTCGTCGTCGAACGACCCGAGCTCGTCCCCGACGGCGACCTCCGCTCCTGGTTCGCCGACTTCGTCGTACCGCCCGTGCTCGCCCCCACCGGAGGTAGCCGACCATGACCACCACCGAGCGTCCGCGCTCGCCGGGCCCCAGCGTCCAGGAGTACCTGGACCGCGACTCCCGCCCCGTGCCGGAGACCCTGCGCTACAACCGCAACGACCAGGTCGACTCCGCCGACATCCCCATCGAGCGCTACACCTCGCGCGAGTTCGCTCGGCTGGAGATGGAGAAGCTCTGGTACAGGGTCTGGCAGATGGCCTGCCTCGAGGGCGAGATCCCGAACGTTGGAGACCACGTCGTCTACGACATCGGCGACCTGTCCTACATCGTGATGCGCACGGCCGACGGGATCCGCGCGTACGTCAACGCCTGCCTGCACCGTGCACGGATGCTGCGCGATCGCGGCGGGAACGTCCCCGAACTGCGCTGCACGTTCCACGGCTTCAGCTGGAACCTCGACGGGACGCTGAAGAACATCCCCTGCGAGTGGGACTTCCCGCACGTCGACAAGTCCGCGATGAACCTGCCCGAGGCGCGTGTCGGCACCTGGCGGGGCTGGGTTTTCATCAACCCCGACCCCGAGGGCACCGAGACGCTGCAGGAGTTCCTCGGCGGCTTCGACGACCTGTGGATCTGGCCGATCGAGGAGCGCTACAAGGCCGTTCACACCGCGAAAGTCCTGCCGCTGAACTGGAAGGCCGCGCAGGAGGCCTTCATGGAGACCTACCACGTCATCGCGACCCACCCGCAGATCCTCGCCTGGACCGCGGACGCCAACACCCAGTACGACGCGACCGCGGACGAGCCGCACTGGAACCGCATGATCAACGTGCAGGGCGCACCGAGCCCGCACGTCGCGGACTTCGTCGACGAGCAGGACGTGCTCGAGTCCTTCTACGCCGCACGCACCTTCTACTCCCCGGACAAGGGCCGCGACCTGCAGGTCGGCGAGGAGGGCCTGCCGATCGTGCCGGAGGGCGGCACGGCACGGGCGATCCTGGCCGAGGAGACCCGCAAGCAGTTCGCGAAGCTGTCCGGACGAGACTTCTCGAAGCTCTCGGACAGCGAACTGCTCGACACGGTGCAGCACACCGTCTTCCCGAACTTCCATCCCTGGGGCGGGATGAAGTCCAACATCTGCTACCGCTGGCGGCCCAACGGCTTCGACCCGGACACGTGCATCTTCGAGACGTTCATCATGGCCGACCCGCCGGTGGGACAGCCGAAACCGCCGCCGGCGAAGGTCATTCAGGTGCCGGACGACGTCGCGTTCACCGACGTCCCGCAGCTCGGCCTGCTCGGCCCGGTGTTCGACCAGGACATCGACAACATGGTCTCGGTGCAGCGGGGCATGAAGGCCACGCGCAAGAAGGGTCTGACGCTGGCTCAGTACCAGGAGAGCCGCATCCGGCAGTTCCACCAGACGCTGACCGGGTATCTGGAGCGCTGAGGTCCTATGGAGGAGAAGAAGCTCGTCGACCCGCTGAACGGGCAGGTCTACACCGCCCGCGCCGACGGCCGCGTCGACGTCGTCGACCCGGCCACCGGCCAGTCCGGAATTTTCGACCACCTGGGGCAGTGGCACTCCGGCGACCTGACCTATGCGAACCGTCAGTTGCTCGGCTGGATCGGGCGATTGGCCGTCCGGCGGGCCGCCGACGCAGGCCCGTGATGGCCGTGACCGTGCAACCTGCCGGCGTCCGGCTGGACCCGGAGCCGGGGGAGAGCGTGTTCGCCGCCGCCACCCGCGCCGGGTACCGGTGGCCGACGGTGTGCGGCGGGCTCGGCACCTGCCGGACGTGCGTGATGGTCGTCGAGGACGGCCGGGCCAACTGCTCGACCATCGAGGAGTTGGAGGGCGAGGGCCTCGACGCGCTCAAAGAGCCACGCGACGGCGTCCGTCGACTTGCCTGCCAGACCCGGGTGACCGGCGACGTCGTCGTCCTCAAGCGCGGTGTGAAGGCGGTGCCTGCATGAGTGCGCCACGCGTGCTGCTCGGCATGCTCGGCGTGGACGTGCACTCCCGCGGGTTGCGCACGATCGCGCGGGTGCTGCGCGACGCGGGCGCCGAGGTCGTCTACCTCGGCGAGCACAACAGCGCCGCCGCCATGGCCGCCGCGGCCGTCGCCGAGGACGCGGACGTCGTCGGCGTGAGCTTCAGCGTCAGCACTTACGCGCACTACGTCGCCGAGCTGATTGCCGCGTTGCGCGAGGTCGGCGGCGGCGACATCCCCGTCATGGTCGGCGGCCTGATCCACCCAGAGGACGAACCGGCGCTGCACGACCTCGGCGTCGCCCGCATCTTCGGGCCCGGTTCGCAAAGCGCCGACATCGTCGACTACGTCCTGGGGCTGGTGCGGGCATGACGGATCGTCAGTTCCCCGGCGTCGACGACGCGCACCTGCGGCTGTCCCGGACCAGAACCTGGGGCGGGCTGGAAACCGAACCCGTCTACGGCCCCGCGGCACCCGAGCCGGACCTCGGCGCCCCCGGCGAGTTTCCCTACACCCGCGGCTCGTACGCGCAGATGTACCGCAGCCGCATGTGGACCCAGCGCACGATCGTCGGCTACGGCACCCCGGCGGACACCCGCGCCGGCCTGGAGGCCGCGCGGGCGCAGGGCGCTACCGGCCTTGACGTCGTGCTGGACACCCTGAGCCAGGAGGCGCTCGACCCGGACCACCCGATGTTCGGACCCGAGGTAGGCAGCGAAGGCTGCTCGATCACGTGGCTGCCCGACCTCGAGGTGCTGCTCGACGGCATCGACCTGGAGACCACCGACATCGCCTGGCACGCCACCGTCGGGCTGTATCCGCTCGTCCTCGCCTACGCGCAGTCCAAGGGCTACGACCTCGCGCGACTGCAGGGCTCGCACATGCCCGACCACGTCACGCTGACGCTCTCCGGGTACGGCGAGCGCCTGCTGCCGGTGGGTCTCGCCCAGCGCGCCACCGTCGACGTCCTCGAGCACGTTGCGCGCCACACGCCGCGGTGGACGTGCGGGTTCCCGCAGTGCTACAACCTCCGCGAGCGAGGACTCACGCCCATGTCGGAGATCGCGGTCGGCATGGCGATCGCCAATCAGACACTGACCGACCTGGCCGCCCGTGGAATCGGCGTGGACGCGATCGCGCCGTCGCTGGCGTGGGTGTCCACGACCGACGTCGACCTCTTCGAGGAGGTCGCGAAGTTCCGGGCGCTGCGTCGGGTGTGGGCGCGGACGCTACGGGATCGCTTCGGTGCCGAGGACCCGCGCAGCCTCCGGCTACGGATCGCCTGCCACACCTCGGGCCGATCGCTGCCGTACCAGCAACCGCTGAACAACCTGGCGCGGGCGACGGTGCAAACGCTGGCGGCGATCCTCGGCGGCGTGCAGTCGGTCGAGACCTGCACCTACGACGAGCCGGTGAGCATCCCGACCCCGGAGGCCCGCGAACTCGCGATCCGCACGCAGCAGATCCTCGCCCACGAAGTCGGCGCCGCCCGCACCGCCGACCCCCTCGGCGGGTCGTACTACGTCGAGGCGCTCACCGACGAGGTCGAAGCCGCCGCCCTCAAACTCCTTGCAGAGATCGAATCCGAGGGTCTCCTGCACGCCGTCGGCTCCGGGCGACTCGAGGGGCTGATCGACGACCACAACCACCGCACCGAGCAGGAACTCGCCACCGGCGAGCGCATCCGGGTGGGGGTCAACGCCTTCGCTTCGGAGCTCTCCACATCGCCACCGCGGTTCCAGGTGGACCGCGCGGCCGTGGACGCGCATCTCCAGACCTTTCGCGAGCGCAAGGCAGCCCGCGACCTCGAACCGATCCGAGCGGCCCTGCGGGACGTGCGCGGCGCCGCGGCGGCCGGCGACAACGCGATCGGCCCGATGGTCGTTGCCTTCGCCGCGCATGCGACCTCGGGCGAGGTGTGGGGCGCTTACCGCGTCGGGATGGGCCATCCCTACGACCCCTTCGGCGTGGTCGCCCCGCCGATCCCGCTGGACTGAGGCGATGAGCGAGTCCTATGTCGCCGCGGATCGGTCCGTGCCGATCCTGGAGATCGCCATCGGCGACGTCCTACGTCAGGCGGCGTCCGAAGTCCCCGACGCTCCCGCCCTCGTCAACGGCTCCGCCGACCCGGCAGAGCGTCGCTGCTGGACCTACGCCGACCTGCTCACCGACGCCGAGGGCGCAGCCGCCGCCTTGCTCGCCCACCTGGAGCCGGGCGAGCGGTTGGCGATCTGGTCGAGCAACGTCGCCGAGTGGGAGATCGTCCAGTTCGGGGCGGCCCTGGCGGGCATCCCAGTCGTGGCGATCAATCCGGCCTACACGGCGGCCGAGCTGGAGTACGTCCTCGGCCAGTCCGGCAGCGTAGCGATCGTGCTCGGCCCGCCGTACCGGGGCGTCGCTCCGGCCGCCGAACTCGCGAAGGTGCGCGACCGACTGCCCGCACTGCGGCACGTGTTCACCCTCGACTCCGAAGGGCCACTCCTGACCACCCTGCCGGGGGCCTCGCTCCCGGACGTCGATCCGGCGAGCCTGGCGATGATGCAGTACACGTCGGGCACGACGGGCCGCCAGAAGGGCGCGATGCTGTCGCACCGCTCGCTGTGCAACAACTCCCGGCTGTTCAACCGGCGCCTCGGCCTCGACGGCGCCGGCGCCTGGGTCAACGCGATGCCGATGTTCCACATCGGCGGCTCGTCGTTCGGCGCCATCGGTTCCATGTGGAGCCGGGCGGCGCACATCGTCACCACCTTCGAGGCCGCCCTGATGCTCGAGCTCATCGAGACCGAGCGGCCGGCATTCCTTCCCACCGTCCCGACGATGCTGCTGGCGATGGCCGAACATCCGGACTTCCACGTCCGCGACCACTCCTCGATCCAGGTGGTGATGGCCGGCTCGACCACGATCCCGGCGGAGCTGATTCGCCGTGTGGAGAAGGAATGGGGCGCCGCCTTCGTGCCCTGCTACGGACAGACCGAGTGCAGCGGCGTCATCGTGCAGGGCCTGCCGGGGGACACTGCCGAGGAAAAGTCCGCGTTCGCCGGCCGTCCCCTGGAACAGGTCGAGGTGCGAGTGGTCGATCCGGCGACCGGCGCGCTCGTCCCGCACGGCGAGGTCGGGGAGTTCCAGGTCCGCGGCTACACGACGATGGACGGCTACTTCGCCCTGCCCGAGGAGACCGCCGCGACCCTCGACGCCGAGGGCTGGCTGCACACCGGGGACCTCGGGGTCATGGACCCGCGCGGGTACTGCCAGGTGACCGGCCGGCTCAAGGACATGATCATCCGCGGCGGAGAGAACATCTACCCGCGCGAGATCGAAGACCGCCTCTCCGAGCATCCCGCGATCAGCGAGGTCGCCGTCATCGGCGTCCCCGACGAGCGGATGGGCGAGGAGATCGCCGCCGTCGTTCGCCTCGCGCCCGGCGCCGCGGCCGACCCCGTCGAGTGGCGCGCGTTCGCCCGCGAAACCCTTGCGGCGGCGAAGGTTCCGCGTCGCTGGTTCGTCGTCGAGGCGATGCCGACGACTCCGTCGGGGAAGATCCAGAAGTTCCGCCTGCCGGCGCTGATGGCGGAGGGCCCCGGCGTCGTCGAGGTCACTAGCGCCAAGTGCAAGTAGCGGCTGGACCCGACCCGGCGATCCGAACACCGCCCTCAGCGCCTACGGCCGGTGTCCGGGCTCGCCCGCTTCGGAATCCCGCTGGGCCAAGCTTTCAACGCGATTGTACGTTCATGTACAATCGCGTACAATCGGTGCATGGAGATGACTGTCAGCGCTGCCCGGTCCTCGTTGCCGCGCGTCTTGGAGCTCGTCGAGAACGGCGAGGAGGTCACGTTGACGCGCCACGGCAGGCCGGTGGCCGTGGTGATTCGTCCCGACCTCCTGCGTGCTCGGCGGCTGAAGGACGCGATGGCAGGTGCGCAACAGGTCGCCGATCTGTTGGAGCGGGGTCGCTCGATTGCGATCGACATGGACGGTGGGATCCCCGCCGGCCGAGCCGAAGAACTGGTTCGGCAGATTCGGGAAGATCGCGACGCGCGTTGATGGATGCCTTCGACGCCGATGTGTTGATCCACGCGGTGGAGGCCGGCCACCCTTCGGGGCGGCGGATTCGCGCTCTCTTTGTGGATTCTCCGGACGGCGAGCCCGTCGGGGTGGGCTCCGTGTTGCTGTTGCCCGAGGTGTTGAGTCGGCCGATTCGTGAGCAGAACACCGACGAGTTGGACCGGCTCGGCGCATTGCTCGCCCGAATCGAGCTTCGTCCGGTGGACCGGGCTGCGGCCGATCTGGCTACGTCGTTGGGGGCGAAGTATCGGCTTCGAGCGGCGGACGCCGTGCACTTGGCCACCGCAGTCCTCGGCGGCGCCGACCGCTTCGTGACGAACAATCGGCGGGACTTCTCGACCAACATCGAGGAGATCGAAATCGTCTATCCCGAGGGACTTCCAGACCCGGACTTTGAAGATGATGCCGCGTCAGGCGGGACCCAGCGGAGGGTCGAAGCCGTCGAGGAATAGTTCGACGTGCGCCTGGCCGTCGTAGCGCGCGCCGTCGGGGCGTTTCGTGGATCGCAGCGAAGCCAGTGCGCCAATGTCTGGTTGTAAATAGTCTAGTCCTTGACTAATCTCGGGTCACGGGAGGCGCCATGACAACGGTCGAGAGCACGCTGTCCACGCAGACGCTGCTGCACATGTACCGCTTGATGCAGACCATCACGACCACCGGCGACCGCGCGGCCGAGGAGGTCAAGTCCGGGTCGCTGGCGTCCGCCTTCTATCCGGTCCGCGGGCTCGAGGGCGTGTGCGCGGCGCTCGGTGCCGCGATGCGCCTCGACGACAAGCTCGTCTCCACCTACCGCTCGCTCGGCGACGCCATCGCCAAGGGCACGTCGCTGCGCGGCATCCTGGCCGAGGTCTACGGCAAGGCCGACGGCCTGTGCGGAGGCAAGGGCGGGCCGATGCACCTGCACGACCAGGACGTCGGCTACGTGACCAGCACCGGCGTCGTCGGCGCGGGCATCCCGATCGCCGTCGGGCTCGGCATCGCCGCGCAACTCGACGGCGCCGAGCGCGCGGTCGTCACGACCTTCGGCGACGGCGCCACCTCGATCGGCGCGTTCCACGAGGCGATGAACATGGCCGGGCTCTGGAAGCTGCCGATCGTGTTCGTCTGCCAGAACAACCAGTGGGGCGAGCACACCCCGATCGCCGAGTACGCCGCCTCGACCGACCTTGCGTGGCGCGCCAACTCGTACGCTATGAGCACCGTTGCCGTCGACGGCTTCGACCCGGTGGCCACCTACCGCGTCCTCGACGAAGCCCTCGTACGAGCCCGATCCGGTGGCGGACCCACGTTCGTGGAGTGCAAGACCTACCGGCTCACCGGACACAGCGGATCGTCGGACTACAGCTACATGCCCGCAGACGAACTCGCCGCCGCCCTCGCCCGCGACCCCGCCCCGACGTTCCGCCGTTGGCTGCTCGAGTCCGGAAACGCCGACGAGGCAACGCTTTCCGCCCTCGACGGCGAGGTGGCGGCCGCCGTGGCCGACGCGTTCTCCTTCGCGCAGAACAGTCCGGACCCCGCACCGGACCAGCGCTACACGCACGTCTTCGCCGACTCCTCGCACCTCCCGGGGGCACAGTGACCAGCGAACCCGCCGAGACCATGACGATGGTCGCGGCCATGAACGCCGCCCTGGACTACGCGATGGCCGAAGACCCGAAGGTCATCCTGCTCGGCGAGGACATCGCCGACCCCATCGGCGGCGTGCTCAAGGTGACGAAGGGCCTGTCCACCAAGTACGGCACCGCTCGGGTGCGGGCGACGCCGATCGCCGAGACGGGGATCGTCGGCGCCGCCGTGGGCGCGGCACTCGGTGGCTATCGGCCGGTGGCCGAGGTCATGTTCATGGACTTCCTGACCGTGTGCCTGGACCAAATCGTCAACCACGCCGCGAAGCTGCGCTACATGTCCGGCGGCCACACGCCCGTTCCGGTGACGATCCGCACCGCCGTCGGCACCCAGCGGTTCGGCGCGCAGCACTCGCAGAACCTCGAGGCCTGGTTCATGCACGTGCCCGGCATCAAGGTGGTCGTGCCGTCGAACCCGGCCGACGCCAAGGGCCTGCTCGCCGCCTGCATCGAGGACGACGACCCGTGCCTGTACGTCGAGCACATCGGTCTTGCGTTCACCGAGAAGGGCGAGGTCCCGCCCGGCAAGTACGTCGTGCCGCTGGGCCAGGCGACCACCGTGCGCGCCGGCGGGGACGTCACGGTGATCACCTACGGCATGCAGGTCCGCAACTGCCTCTCCGCCGCGGAAACCCTTGCTGCAGAGGGAGTTTCGGTCGAGGTGATCGACCTGCGCTCGCTGGTGCCGCTGGACTTCGACACGGTCCTCGCCTCGGCCGAGCGCACCCGCCGGGTCGTAGTCGTCCACGACGCGCACACCTTCTGCGGCCCCGGCGCGGAACTCGCGGCGCGCATCAACGAAGAACTGTTCGGCGACCTGCTCGCCCCGGTGCTGCGCGTCGGCGCCGGCTACTCCCCGGTGCCGTTCAGCACCGCCCTAGAGTTCCATCCGACGGCCGAGCGGATCCGCGAGGCCGTGCTCGCCACCCTCGGCCGCTGAGGAGAACGCCGTGTCGCTTGCCCTGGTGACCGGAGCCGCTCGCGGCATCGGCCGTGCCACCGCGGTGCGCCTGCTCAAGGCCGGTCACGACGTGATCGCCCTGGACGTGGACAGAGAGGCGCTCGAGACCACCGCGGACGAGATCGGCGCCGCGTCCGTCGTCCTCGACGTCACTCGCGAGGAGATGGTGGCGGCACTTGCCGAGCAGATTCCCTCGCTCGACATCCTGGTCAACAACGCCGGCATCTACCGAGCCTCCACCCTGTCGACGCAGACGGTGGAGGACTACCACCGGGTCTTCGCCGTCAACGTCCTCGGCCCGCTGCTGATGACCCGTCACTTCGCCGACGCCCTCGCCGCCGACGGCGGGGGAGCCGTGGTCAACGTGGCCTCGATGTCGGGCATCGTGCCCGTCCCCGGCACCGGGGTCTACTCGATGTCGAAGGCCGCGGTGATCTCCATGACGGAGCTCGCGGCCCTGGAGTACGGCCCCCGCGGCATTCGCGTCAACGCCGTCGCCCCGGGCCGCATCGCCACCGAGATGACCGCCGACCGCCAAGGCGACCCCGAGCGCGAGGCCCGCACCAACGCCCTGATCCCGCTGGGTCGCAGCGGCACCGCCGAGGACGTCGCCGAAACCATCGTCGCCCTGGCCGCCCAGCCCTACGTCACCGGCCAGATCGTGAAGGTCGACGGCGGCCTCACCCTGGGTACCGTCCCGTTCTTCCAGGCCGCCCAGGGCAACTAGACCTTCTCCACCGCAACCCACGACGAGCTCAGCGCGGGGGTCTGGGACAACGGGTCGAGCTTCGAGCCGTCGATCAGGCGGTTGCGGTTGGCGCCGTAGGAGATCGGCGCCGCGCCGCCGCGGGGGTCGAAGATGCGCGAGCCCCAGCCGTGGTCGACCAGCACCAGACCCCGGCGGGGGTCGTCGGAGACGAGGGCCGGAACCTCGATCGACCCGAGAGGCGAGAAGACCCGCACCACGTCGCCGGTGACGATGCCGAGCTCGGCGGCGTCGGAGGTGTTGAGCACCGCCTCGTTCCGCTTGCCCGAGCGGTGCAGGCTCGGGAGCTCGTTGAGCCAGGAGTTCATCGCGTGCCGGTGGCGGCGGTTGCCGAGGTGGAACGGGTACCCGGCGGGCGCCTCGTCCCGCGGCGTGGCCAACAGTTCCCGCGTGCGGGCGAGGAACTCCGGCGGCGCGGCGTGGATGCGCTTGTCCGACGTCTTGAGCGCCTTCTTCAGGTTGCCGAACTCGCGCTGCCCGAAAACGCGGCCGTGGGGGTGGGCGACGATGTCGCGCCACTTCACCTTCCGGCCGCTCGCGACGAGCAGGCGGTCGATCCAGTGCGGGGAGAACTCCAGACCGGGCCGGCCGGTGCGCTTCGCGATCCTGCGCGACGCCTTGATAAAGCCGTTCACGCCGCGGTAGCCGAACAGCGGCTTGCCCAGCGCCAGGGTGAGGTCGGTGAAGAAGCGCCACTCCTCGCGAACGCCGGGCGGCGGGTCTACCGCGCGGCGCCCGTAGTGGAAGTACGGCTGATCCTGCAGCTGCGAGGTCAGCGAATGCAGGTCGTCGCGCTCCAGCCAGTGGGCCGCCGGCAGCAGCCAGTGCGCATGCCGATGGCTTTCGCGCTGCACCATGTCCAGCACGACGAGCAGATCGAGCTCCGCCAGCGCCGCGTCGAGCTTGTCGCCGTCCGGGCCGGAGACCACCGGGTTGCCCGCATTCAGGATGAGCGCGCGCACGCGACCCTTGCCGGGCGTGGTGATCTCGCCGGGAAGCTCGTCGAGGCCGTGGTGCCCGGCGACCATGTCCCGGCCCTGCACCCGCGACTTGTGGACCATCGGCTTGGCCATCATGTCGAAGAGCTTCAAGCTGTCGACGTAGCCCTGTTCGTAGCGCCGCCCGCCGGGCCGATCCATCCGGCCGGTGATCACGTTCAGGACGTGGCCGAGCCACTCGCCGATCGTCCCGGCCTGGTGCAGCGCGACGCCGGTGCGGGTGATGGCCATCGCGGTGCGCGCGGTGGCGAACTCGCGCGCGATCCGCTCGATGTCCGACCGCGGGATCTCGCACCGTGCGGCCAGATCGTCGAGGTCGGCGGTGCGCACCAGGGCTCGGATGTCGTCGACGCCCGAAGCGATCCCGGTCGTTGCGTCGCAGTCGCCGCGATGCTCGAGATCCTCGTCGAGGATCACCTTGACCATGCCCAGCAGCAGCGCCCAGTCCTGGCCCGGCCGGACCCGCAGATGATCGTCGGCCTTGCGTGCGGTCTCGGTCGCGACCGGATCGACGACGACGAGCTTGGCCCCGCCCTTCTGCCGCTCGAGACAACGCCGCCACCCGCCGGGCACCGTCTCGAGCCACCCCCAGGCGCTGACCGCGGGGTTGGCGCCGAAGAGCAGGAAGTAGTCGCAGTTGTCGATGTCGGAGACGGCGGCGAACAGCTGCGAGCCGTACATCGCGGTCGCGACGACGTGCATCGCGTTCTGGTCGACCGAGCCGACGAAGTACCGGCTGTTCGACTTGATGGCGTCCAGGAACGCCAGCTGGAACATGACGCTGGAGGCGGAGAAGCCGGCCGGGTTTCCCCAATAGGCGGCGATCGAGTCCGGGCCGTCCTCGGCGAGGTAGCGCTTCATGCGCGACGCGATGTCGGCGATCGCCTCCTCCCACGTTGCCTCGACGTAGCCGTCGCCCACCCGGCGCATCGGCGCGAGGATCCGCTGCGGGTGCTCGACCACCTCGTTCGCCGTCCGGCCCTTGGCGCAGAAGTCGTGCCAGGAGTGCGGGTTCTGCTTGTCGGGCGCGATCTTGAGCACGCGGTTGTTCTGCACCGTCACCTCCAGGCCGCAGGCGGCCAGGCAGTACCGGCAGAACGTGTGCACCGTCCGGGGGCTGGAGGCGTCGGTCAGCCCCAGCTCGGGACTGGTGGCGGGTCGATCGACGGTGGTCATGGGCGTGACCTCTTCTGGCTAGGCGGTCCAGTAGGGCGCGCGCATGGCGCGTTTGTCGAGCTTTCCGATCGGTGTGCGGGCGAGGGCGTCGACGAACTCGATCCGACGGGGGCACTTGTAGCGGGTCAGTGCAGACGTGCAGTGCGCGAGCAGGGCTTCGGCTTGCACGCCAGGCTCCGCGGGGACGACCAGGGCGAGGAGCACCTCGCCCAAATCGGGGTGGGGGACGCCGACGCAGGCGACCTCGACGACGGCGGGGTGTGCCGCGAGGACCTGCTCGGCTTCCGACGGGTAGATGTTGACCCCACCGGACACGATCATGTCCGAGGCGCGGTCGGTAATCCAGATGTAGCCGGCCTCGTCCATGCGGCCGATCTCGCCGAGCGTCCACAGGTCGGTGCCCTGCACGCTCGCCTCGGGGTTGTCGACGTAGTGCATCCCGTAGCCGTTGGTGGAACGGAAGAACAGGCGGCCCTCGACGCCCGCATCCACCGGCTTGTCCGACTCGTCGAGCACCACGGCCTCGAAGCCGGGGAGCGGGCGACCGACGGAGCCGGGCCGCTCGAGCCACTCGCCTGCGGAGATCGTGCAGATGGTGCCGACTTCGCTTGCCCCGTAGGACTCCCAGAGCACGTCGCCCAGCCAACCGATGGTCTCGCGTTTGGCAGGTTCGGGGAACTTCGCGCCGACGTGCAGGACGTAGCGCAGCGACGAACGGTCGTAGCGGTCGCGGGTTTCCGCAGGCAACGCGGTCACCCGTTGCAGATGCGTGGGGACGACGATCGCCGAGGCGATCCGGTCCCGCTCGACTGTTGCGAGGAGCGCTTCCGCGTCGAACCGGCCCAGCACCGTCACCGGCGCCCCGCCGAGGAACAGACGGGTACCGGCGATCGGACCCGCGTGGTACATCGGCCCGACGATCAGGTGCCGGCCGTGCGCGACCATGGGGACCTGTGCGAGCCGCGCGACGTGCTCCGCGACGTCCGCGCCGCCGACCCAGGACGTCCGGGGCAGCTCGACGCCCTTGGGCCGGCCGGTGGTGCCGGAGGTGTAGACCAAGGTCGGTCGCGGTGGGTGGTCGGTCGGCGGTTCGTGGTCCGGTGCGTCCGCGAGGTCCGCGACGCTCAGCATCGCCCCGACCCCGGCGAGCTCCGCGGCCGCCCGACCGCGGGCGGCGGTGGCCTCGTCGACGATCAGCACGTCCGCCTGACTGTGCGTCAGGATCCAGGCGGCCTCGGCGGGTTCGAGGTGGAAGTTCACCGCCACGGCCGACGTTCCGGCCAGGGTGGCGGCGCCGTACCAGAGCAGGGTCTCGCCGCTGTTCTCGGCGAAGATCGCGAGGCGCCGGGTCGGCCGCCAGGACGCGGCCAGCAGCGTGTTGACCCGCCGCCGCAGCTCGAAATCGGCTTCGGCCCAGGTCCAGGTGCGCACGGGGTCGCGCAGCGCGAGCTCGCCGGTACGCTGCGCCGCCAGTGCGGCGGCGAACGTCACGCGCCCACCAGCGCGGCCAACTCGCGCCACTCCGCGACGGGCAGCGGCGTATCGCTCAGCACGTGGAATGCGACCGACGTGGCGCCGGCGGCCCGGTGCTCGGCGGCCCGCTTGGCGGCGCCCGCCACGCCTCGCACGACGAGGGCGTCGACGAACCGGTCGCTGCCGGGGGCGGTCAGGTCGTCGTCGCCGTAACCCATCGCGCGGAGGTTGCCGAGGTAGTTCGGCAGGCGCAGGTAGATCGCCAGGTGTTCCCGCGCGAGGCGGTAGGCCTCGTCGCGGTCCGGCGCCAACACGACCTTCACCTCGGCGGTGATCGCCGGGTCCGAACCGAGCGCCGAGCGCTGCTCCGCGGTGCGCTCCGGCAGCGTCAGGTAGGTCAGCGTCCCGGCGGTGCGGCGACCGGCGAGCGCGACCATCTTGGGTCCGTTGGCGCCGATCATCCGCCCGGCGGCGGGCACCCCGACCGCATCGAGGGCGTCGAGATAGGCGGCCATCGTCGCGAGCGGCTTGGCGTAGTGCGGGACCAGCAGCGAGTGGCTCACGCCCAGGCCAAGCAGGACCCGCGAACGCTGCGCTTCGGGTAGCCCGGCCCGCCAGGCGGCGACGGTCTCGGCGGTCGGTGCCCACACCGACAGCACCCCGGTGGCGACCTGCAGGCGCGAGGTCCAGCCGAGCGCGACGGCGAGCAGATCGAGTTCCTCACGCGGGTCGCCGACCCACAACGTGTCGAAGCCCAACGACTCGACTTCGGCAACCGCCTCGGCCGCGCCTTCGGCCTGCAACCGCGACCGACTGGTAAACACGCCCCAGCTCACGACGTCACCGCCGCTCCGGCGCGAGCGGTGCGCATATCGCTCGGGCTCCTCACTCGTTCCTCGCTCGTCGCGCTCGCTCGGCGGCGGATTCGCCGGCCATGCGCCCGACGCCGCAGGCCAGCCCGAGGGAGTTGCCGCTGCCCATGTAGACGTGGCCGAGCAGGCCGCCGACACACTCGCCGGCCGCGAACAGTCCGGGTACGGGGGAGCCCGTGGGGCCCAGAACCCCTGCCTGGTCGTCGATCCGCAGCCCACAGCCCGTGACGTTGACGGTGACCGGACGGACCGGAACCGCGTGGAACGGGCCGGTGCGCAGGGGGAGCAGAAACTTCCCGGCCTTGCCGAAGTCGGCATCGACACCGGCGTCGCAGTGCGCGTTGTACCGCTGCACCTCACCGACGAGCGCCGGCAGGTCGAGGGCCGCGGCGAGGCTCGCGAGGTCGTCGGCGACGAACGCGCGGCCGTCCTTGCGCAGGTCCTCGAGCCGGTCCTCGCGGTAGTGACGGGGCTGGAACGGCGGGTGGTTGGGCCAGACCTGCTTGTAGCAGGACTTGTACTGCTCCGCCTGGTCTGCGGGCGGAGTCAGACAGGCCTGGTCGAGCAGCACGTAGGCGGCGTTGCCGTGGGTGCGGACGAGGCCGTCGAGGATGCCGTAGGGCGCGGTCTCGTCGGCGAAGCGGCGGCCGTCCGCGCCGAGCAGCACGGTCCAGCCGGGCAGGAACGCCTCGTTGGTGAACGAGCGACCGGGGCCGAGCGTGCGCAGTCCGCGGTCGTGGCCGGCGATCTGCGCGCCGACCTGCTCGCCGAGCGCGAACCCGTCGCCGACCGCACCGTCGCTGCCGATGTACCAGGTGCGCTCGGCGTCCCAGGCGGACGGGAAGAACCGCGCGAGCAGGTCGTTCGATGCTCCGAAGCCACCGACGGTCAACACGATCGCGTCGGCCCGCAGTTCGTCGCCGCCGACGGCTGCGCCGACGACCGATCCGTCCTCGACGATCAGCCGGTCCACTCGCTGCCCGACGGCGATGTCGATCCCTGCTGCCTCGCAGGCGCGCCGCAGCGCATCGACGAGCGCCTGACCGCCGCCGTCCACGCAGTGCGACCGCGGCTTGCGTTCGTCGCCGCCGAAGATGAGCCGCGGAAAGAACGGCACCCCGTGCCCGACCAGCCAGTCGATGGTCGCGCCGCTGCGCTCGGCGAACCTGCGCACCGGCCCCGCCGCGACGTCCCATCGCTGCAGCTGCATGTACTCGTGGAACAGGTCGCCGGGGTCGTCGTCGATGCCCGCGGCCTTCTGCAGCGCACTCCCTGCGCCCATGACGATGCCGCCGGACAGGCGCGAGGATCCCCCGACCTCCGCCATCGCCTCGGCGACGAGCACCCGCCGCGCCCCGTGCTCGTGCGCGGTCAGCGCCGCGCTCAACCCAGCCGCGCCAGACCCGACGACAAGCACGTCGACGTCGCTCACGCCAGGGCCTCGTGGGCGGCGGCGAGCACCGCGCGCGGGGCGCCGGTGCCGCCGCCGAGCTCGCCGGCCCACGCCAGCAGCGTCACCAGCGCGGGGTCGTCGGCGCTACCGGGAACCACGGGCAGGTGGCCCTCGTAGACCTCGCCGGCCGTGCCGTCCACGGTGACCTGACGCCCAATCAGCTTCTCGACCACACCGGCACCGACGCCGACGACACACGGCGTCCCCAGCTCGCGGGAGACCACGGCGGCGTGGCTCGTGGCCCCGCCGACCTCGGTGACGATCCCGACCGAGACGAGCATCCCGGCGACGTCGTCCGGGTCGGTGGTGGGCCGGGCCAGCACGGGGGAGCCGTCGTCGTCGGCGAGGTCCTCGGCCTCCTCGCACGTGCCGACGACCGTGCCTTGCCCGATGCCCGGACACGCGGGCTCGCCGGTCGCGAGCAGCACCGCCGAGGCACGGGCGGCGGGGGCGATGCGGGGGCGCAGCACGATGTCCACCTGAGCCGGGGTCACGCGGCGCACGGCCTCGGCGCGGTCGATGGCGCCTTCGGTGCACATCTCGACGGCGATGCGAATGGCGGCGTCGGGGGAGCGCTTGGCGGCGCGGGTCTGCAGCAGGTGCAGCCGGCCGGACTCCACGGTGTATTCGATGTCCTGCACGTCGGCGGCGCTCGACTCCAGTCGCGCCGCGCAGTCCAGGAGCTCGGCGTGGACGGCGGGCAGCTGCTCGGCCAGGGCGGCGAGCGGCAGCGCGTTGAACCGCCCGGAGACCACGTCCTCGCCCTGACCGCGCGGCAGCCACTGCCCGTAGGGGAGGTTCTCGCCGGTCAGCGGGTTGCGGGTGAAGAGCACCCCGGTGCCGGAGGAGTCGTCGAGGTTGCCGAACACCATGGCCTGCACGGTTACCGACGTCCCCGGGTCGTCGGCGATGCCGTGGTGACGCCGATAGGCCACCGCTCGCTCGGACATCCAGGAGCCCAGGACCGCGGCCGCGGCGGCGTGCAACTGGTCGACCGGAGCCGCCGGCGCCGCCGCCCCCACCACCCGCTCGAACTGCTCGTGCAGGCGGCGCAGGAGGTCGGACGCATACGAGGGATCGCCGCTCTGCTCGGCGATCGCACGCTCGACGTCGGGGGTCATCCCGAGGTTGAGGATCGTGTCCATCATTCCCGGCATGCTGCGGGCCGCCCCGGACCGGACGGAGACCAGCAGCGGCGCAGCGGGGTCGCCCAGCCGGCGGCCCGTGCGATCCTGAAGCTCCGTCAGACCCTCGGCCAGCGCCGCGAGAACCTCCGGCCCGAGGCCGCCGTTCTCCCGGAACCGCCGGCACTCGTCCGTCGTGAGCACGAACGCCGGAGGCACGGGCAAACCCATGGCGAGCATCCGGTCGATGCCCCACGCCTTGCCGCCGACGTGATCGCGATCCAGGTCCCCGGATCCACTCAGCACTACCAACGCCATCGTCAGTACCCCTAGATCAGATGCGAGCCATACGAGTTGCAGGGCCGAGGTGCGGAAGCTCGTCCGGTTCGATCTCCCGGATCACGCGCGGTCGTTCTCCGGCGTAGATGTCCTCGCCGGACAGCCTGCCGTCCGGCCCGACGACCCAGACCACCAGGGCGCGGAATGCCACGTGGTACCAGCGACCGGGCTCGGCGCCCTCGACGCGGCCGGCCAGCACGTCGCCGGAGAAGACGTGGTGAAAGTCCCCCTCGGTGACCACCGCACGAGCGTCGGCGACCACTCGCGTCAGCGCGTAGTCCAGGCGGTTCTTCCCGGTGCCCACCATGGCGTCGTAGAAGGAGCGCACCGCGTCCCGGCCGACCGGCCCGACGCTGTCCGACGAGCCCCACACCGTGTAGACGGGGTCGGCGGACATCGTCGCCATGATGCCGTCGACGTCGCCGGCGACCTCGGCCACGACGTGATCGGCGACCAACTGCAGGGCATGGCGCACCGTGGGATCGCTCGCCGCCTCGATGGCGTCGAGCAGTGGCTGCCAGCCTGGAGTGCTCACGCGATGCTCGCCCTGCCCTGGCTCAACACGACGGTTCCGTCTTCCCTGCGTGCAAGGAAACGTACCTCCGAGCCGCTGCGCCACAGATCGACGTGCAGGGTGTCGCCGGGGAACACCACCGCGGCGAACCGGGCCCCGAACGCGCGCACCCGGTCCGGGTCCCCGCCCGCGGCCGAATGCAGCACCGCGCGTCCGGCGAAGCCGAAGGTGCACAGCCCATGAAGGATCGGCCGCGGGAAACCGGCCTTCGCCGCGAACGCCGGGTCGGAGTGCAGCGGGTTGCGATCCCCGGAAAGCCGATAGATCAGCGCCTGATCGGGCCGGGTCACGTAGGTGACGGTGTCGTCGGGCTTGTCCTCCGGGTCCGCGGTGGAGCTGCTCGGCCCGCGCTCGCCGCCCCAACCCCCGGCGCCCTTCACGAACAGCGACATGCGGCTGCGAAACAGCGGGACACCGGCGTCGTCGGACACCGACGTCTCGGCCACGATCACTGCGGCCTTCTCCTTGTCCCACAACTCGGCGATGCGGGTGCGGGCGGTGCCGGAGCCCTTGACCGGCAGCGGCGCGAGGAGTTCGACGTGCTGTTCGGCGTGCAGCAGGCGCACCCAGTCGATCTCGCCGAGCGCCTTGAACACGCTGGTGTCGGTCCCGAGGGTCACCGGCATCGTCGGCAGCATGCGCGCCGGTACGTCACGGGTGTTGTCCGTGGTGAAGGCCAGCTCGTCGACGCCGGCGCCGACCCCGAGCGCGTAGAGCGCGCAGTCCTTCGCGGTCCAGGAAATGGGGCGCGGATCGCTGATCGCACCGAGTCCGGAGGGGTCCAGCGGCATCGTCGCCTCCTGTTGGTCAGGTGACAATTAGTCTAGTACTATATGATTCAGATCGCGACAATCTGGTCCGTCTTCCTCGGAGGCCGCCAATGGCCGGCACGATGCCCGCCGTCGACTATCTGGTGCTCGACGAAGGCCGCCCGCATCTGCGGGCCTGGTTCTGCACCAGTTGCGACGCTTCCTACTTCGACCGGCGCAACGCCTGCGCGAGATGCTTCGGCGAGGACTTCGAGCGCCGGGATCTCGGCACCGAGGGCATCGTGCGTGCCTTCACGATCGTGCACCGTGCTGCCCCCGGTCTCGCCGCTCCTTACACCTCGGTGGTCGTGGACCTCGACGGCGGCGGCAGCGTCAAGGCGAACCTGTTGGGGGTCACCGATCCCGCCGCGGTGACCGCGCAATTGAAGGTCCGCCTGGTCACCTTCGTGGCCGGGACCGACGACGACGGCGTCGAGGCGGTCGCCTTCGGTTTCGAGCCCATCGGGGGAGTGGCATGAACGACGACATCTACATCGTCGGGGCGTCGATGACGAAGTTCGGGCGCTTTCCGGACCTCGACCTCATGGACCTCGCGTCGAACGCCGCCATTGCCGCCATCAAGGACGCCGACACCTCCATGCGCGAGATCGGCGTGCTGACCGCCGGCAACGTCTACGAGTCCGGCAGCAACAACGGCCAGCGGCTGCAGAAACAGATCGGCCAGACCGGCATCCCCGTCTACAACGTCGTCAACGCCTGCGCCACCGGCGCGACGGCGGTGCGCGTCGCGATCCTGTCCCTGCTCGCCGGCGAGGCCGACACTGCGCTGGCCGTCGGCTTCGAGCAGATGGGCAAGATGGGCCTGATCGGCAACGCAGCCAAGGGCGGTTCCAAGCCGAAGAAGGAGTACGCCCCCAAGGGCCGCTACGGCGCCATCCTGAAGACCGAGGGCGTCATGGGCACCGGCCTCATGCCAGGCGTCTTCGCGCAGGCCGGCACCGAGTACGCCCTGGCCAACGGCGTCACCGCCGAGCAGTTCGCGAAGGTCGCGCAGAAGAACCACGCGCACTCCACGCTGAACCCGCTTGCCCAGTACCGCAAGGAATTCAGCCTCGAAGAGATCCTCGCGGCCGACACCATCTCCTACCCGAACACCCTGCCCATGTGCTGCCCCACCGGCGACGGCGCCGCGGCCCTGGTGCTCGTCACCGGCGAGAAGCTGAAGACCCTCGACCCCGACGTCCGCCGGCGCGCCGTGAAGATCAGCGCCTCGGTGCTGACCTCCGACCCGTACGTCGACGGCGGCCAGGTCCAGCCCGACGTGAACACGCTGACCCGCCAGGCCGGCGCCTTGGCCTACGAGATTGCGGGCATCGGCCCCGCGGACCTCGACCTCGTGGAACTGCACGACTGCTTCGCCACCGCGGAGCTCGTCCACTACGACAACCTGCGGCTGTGCGAGCCCGGCGGCGCCGG
The DNA here is from genome assembly GCA_052386455.1 of Sporichthyaceae bacterium. Taxonomy (GTDB): domain Bacteria; phylum Actinomycetota; class Actinomycetes; order Sporichthyales; family Sporichthyaceae; genus JBQTKD01. Next base: position 58,129 of record JBQTKD010000015.1, on the reverse strand, counting down.
GGACTTCATCGACTCCGGCAAGCCCTGGCGCGACGGCTCCACTCCGGTCAACGTCTCCGGCGGCCTGCTCTCCAAGGGACACCCGATCGGCGCGACCGGCGTCGCCAACCTCTACGAGGTCGCCACCCACCTGCGCGGCGAAGCCGGCGACCGCCAGATCCCCGGCGCCAAGGTCGGCCTCACGCACGTGATCGGCCTCGCGTCGGCGTGCGCCGTTCACATCCTCGAAGCGCCCGCGCGATGAGCCAGGCGTCCGAACACCCGTGGTACCGGCGTCACCCTTCTTCGGACGCCCTGGCCAGGCTCTCGGGCTGCGCCCCGGGCGTCCGAACCACCGTGGTACCGGCATCACCCCTCTTCGGACGCGTCGGGGTGGTGGGGCGATGACCGGCCCACTCGCGGGGCTCCGCGTCCTCGAAATCGCCAGCGCCGCGCCGGCGCCCTTCGCGTGCATGGTCCTGGCCGATCTCGGCGCCGAGGTCGTGCGCATCGACCGGCCCGCTTCCGCCAAGCGCGCGCCCGCCCCGGCGCACGACCCGCTTTCTCGTGGCCGACGCTCGATCGCCATGGATCTCAAGCATCCTGACGCGGCGTCAGTCGTCCGCGAGCTCGCCCGGGCCGCCGACGTGATCGTCGAAGGCTTTCGCCCCGGCGTCATGGAACGCCTCGGCGTCGGGCCCGACGTGCTGCTCGCCGAGAACCCACGCCTGGTCTACGGCCGCATGACCGGCTGGGGCCAGACGGGCCCGATGGCCGCGAAGGCCGGGCACGACATCAACTACATCGCGCTTTCCGGGGCGCTGGAGCCGCTCGGCCGTGCAGGCGAGGCGCCGCACGCCCCGCTGAACCTGCTCGGCGACTTCGGCGGCGGCGGCATGCTGCTCGCGGTCGGCGTTCTCGCCGCGCTGGTGGAGCGCTCGATCTCCGGCCACGGGCAGGTCGTCGACGCCGCCATGGTCGACGGCTCCGCGCTGCTCGGCACGTTCCTCTACGGTCTGCGGGCCCAGGGCTTCTGGTCCGACCAGCGCGGCACGAACCTGCTCGACGGCGGGGCCCCGTTCTACGACACCTATGCCACCTCCGACGGTGGGTACATGAGCGTCGGCGCGCTGGAGCCGCAGTTCTACGGGGACCTGCTCGTCGGGCTCGGCCTCGACGGCGAAGATCTCCCGCGCCAGATGGACCGCGCCGGCTGGCCCGTGCTCCGGGCACGTATCGCCGGCGCCTTCGCCTCTCGGACGCGCGCCGAGTGGACCGCGGTCTTCGCCACCCTCGACGCCTGCGTCTCGCCGGTGCTCTCGCCCGCGGAAGCGGCCGCAGACCCGCACAACCGGGCCCGCGGCGCGTTCGTGAACGTCGGCGGACTGACTCAGCCCGCCCCGGCGCCTCGCTTCAGCCGAACCTCACCCGGTCTGCCCGTCGTCGCTCCGGCCATCGGCGCCGATACGACGGACGCTCTCCTCGACTGGGGCCTCGACGCCGCGCGCCTCGCCGCCCTCCGCAGTTCCGGCGCCCTCGCGCAGGAGGCAGCCGTAGAGGTCGCGGTGTGAACGCCGCGCCCATCCTCTGTACCGTTTCGCGCCTTTCCGCGCGCCTCGTAGCGTGCGAAACGGTGCAGAAGTTGCGTGTCCGATGACAACCGGGGTGCAGCCCGGCACGGTGCCCGAGGTGCGAGCCGCCTTCACGACGTGGCTGCGCGAGTACGAACCGCGCCTCAAAGACCTGTGCGCGCCGGGCAAGGACGTCGCCGAGCAGTTCAGTGCGCTGCGGGAACTGCAGCGCCTGCTCTACGACGCCGGCTGGATCCGGCTGGGCTGGTCGACGCGCGTCGGCGGCCTCGGCGGCGAACGAATCCTGCGGGCCATCGTGGTCGAGGAACTGTGCGCTGCGGGCTACCCGCCGCCGTTCTCCTTCGGCACCCAGGAGGTGCTCGGCCCGGCCGTCGACACACACGCGCCCGCCGAGCTTGCCGCGGATCTGATGCCCCGTCTGATGCGTGGCGACGAGATCTGGTGCCAGGGCTTCTCCGAACCGGAGGCCGGCTCGGACCTCGCGGCCCTGCAGTGTCGCGCCGTCGCCGACGGCGAGGACTGGGTGCTGAACGGCGAGAAGGTCTGGACCAGTTGGGCCCAGGTCGCCGACCGCTGCCTCGTGCTGGTCCGCACCGGCGCGAAGGAATCCGCGCACCGCGGCATCACCGCGGTGATGCTCGACATGGACACCCCCGGCATCGATCTGCGTCCGCTGACCAGCATCAACGGGGACGCCGAGTTCTGCTCCCTCTACCTCGACGACGTCCGCGTCCCGCGCTCCCGCACCATCGGCGAGGTCGACGGCGGCTGGGCCGTCGCGATGACCATCCTCGCCTCCGAACGCGGTGCCGCGGCCTGGCAACGCCAGACCTGGCTGCGCGTCCGCCTGATCGACTTGATTCGCGAGGCGCCCGCCCTGCCCGCCGCCTTGATCGGCGAGGCGTACGAGCTCATCCACTCCCTGCGGCTCTGCTCCCGCCGCACCGTGCGCGCGCTGTCCGCCGGCCACGACGTTGGCGCGACCCCGTCGTTCGACAAGCTCCTCATGTCCACCGCGGAGAAGTTCCTGTTCGCCACCGCCACCGAGTACCTGTCCACCGCCGTGCTTTTCGCCGGCGGCGTCGGGCCGGACGGCTGGCGCAACGACTACCTCTACTCCCGCGCCTCCTCCATCTACGGCGGCGCGGCGGAGATCCAGCGCGACATCGTCGCCGGCCGCATTCTCCGACTCCCCGGGCGGTCGTGATGGAACAGTCTGAACTAGACCTCGTCCGCGAGGCGCTGACCGACCTCGTCGTCGCACACCCCGACGACCTGCGCGCGGCCCTCGACGAGTTCGGCTGGGCCGACCTCGTCGAGTCCGAGGAGGCCACCGCCGTCGAGGTCCTGTTCCGGCTGCAGGGCGAACACCTCACCGGCCCGACGCTGCTCGACGACGTCGTGATCCGAGCACTCGGCTCGACGGTCGTCACCGCAGTGGCCCTGCCGCTTCCGCCGCTCGCCGAGCCCGGAACCGGTATCGACGGCCTGTTGACCCGCCCGCTCGCCGAGGACGAGACGGTTCTCGTGCCGGTCGCCGGCGTGGACGGCACAGTCCTGCTGGCGGTTCCCGCCCGCACCCTCGCCCAGGAACCGGCCAGCGGAATGGATCCGCGCCGCCCCTGGACCCGCGTCCGGGGGACAGCGGCCGGCGAGCAGCTCGGAGACGCCGCCGATTGGCTCCGCGTCCGTGCAGCCGGGCGCCGCGCGCTGGCCGCGGAACTTGTCGCCATCGGCGACCGCATGCTGGCGCTCGCCGTCGAGCACACCTCGACCCGCCGCCAGTTCGGGCAGCCCCTGTCCGGCTTCCAGGCGGTGCGCCACAAGCTCGCCGACGTGCGCCTCGCCGGCGAGGTCGCGAACCTGGCCGTGCCGGCCGCGTGGGAGGACGACGACCCCGCGGCGTCGGCTCTGGCCAAGTCTCTCGCCGCCCGGTACACGGCTATCGCCCGCGAGCACGTGCAACAGGTACTCGGCGGGATGGGCTTCAGCTGGGAGCATGATCTGCACTGGTACATCCGGCGCGCGCTCGTGCTCGAACCCCTGCTCGGCGGCCCCACCGCCCTGCGCGGCGAGGTCGGCGAAACCATCAAGGAATCCGGCCGCCTGCCCGACCTGGCCGCCCTGTAGGAGGGTGCACGTGGATCTGGAAACCGTGCTGGTCGAAATCGCCGACGGCGTCGCCGAGGTGCGCCTCGATCGTCCGGACGTGCTCAACCGGTTCGACGACGACCTCATCGCCGAATTGCCCGTCGTCCTCGAGATGCTCCAGGACGACGCCGCCGTCCGGGCGGTCGTGTGGACCTCCAGCGGCAAGCACTTCTCCGCGGGCGGCGACATGGAGGTGATCCTCGCCGGCCACAAAGATCTGAACCAGCTCATGACCGGCGTGGCCGCCGGCCGCAAGCTCTACCGTGCGTTCGCCGACTTCGGCAAGCCACTCGTCGTTGCGCTGCACGGGCACGTGTTCGGCGTCGCCACCAGCCTGGTCCTGCTCGGCGACGCCATCGTCACCAGCCCCGAGGTGAAGATCGTCGACCCCCACGTGCACATGGGTCTCGTTGCCGGAGACGGCGGCGCGATCTCCTGGCCCGCGAACATGCCGCTGGCCCGCGCCAAGCGCCACCTGCTGTGGGGCGAGCCGCTGACGGGGCGTCAGGCCTACGACCTGGGGCTGGTTTCCGACCTCGTCGACGATCCCCGTGAGGTGCGGGCACGCGCCTTTGAGCTCGCCGAGCAGGTCGCCGCCCTCCCGCCCGTCGCGGTGCAACTGACCAAGCGGACCCTGAACAAGGGCCTGTCGCACCGCATCGACGAAGTCCTCGACACCGGGTTCGCCTACGAGGCGATCAGCAACCGCACCGACGACGTCGTGGAGGCCGTCGCCGCCTTCAAGGAGGGCCGCCCCGGCCGGTGGACCGGCGCATGAGCCCCGACCTCGAGCGGATCTGGGGTACCGAGGTCGTCACGGGTCGCTGCGCCGGACGGCCCAGCCTGATGCTCGATCCCCGCCCGAAGCACCTGGTGGACCTGCTGATCGGCAGCGAACGCTGGGCCGACCGCGAGTTCCTCGTCCAAGGGGAGCGGCGGATCCGCCACGGCGAGTTCCGCGCCGCGATTCCCGCCGCCGCGCGGATCCTCGCCGACGCGGGCGTGCAGGCGGGCGACCGCGTGCTGCTGTTGTCCTTCAACACCCCCGAGTTCCCCCTCGCCACGTGGGCGCTGTGGTGGCTCGGGGCGGTCCCGGTCTACGGCAACCGGTGGTGGAGCCCCGCCGAACTCGAGCATGCGCTCGCGTTGACCCAGCCGACGATGGCCTTCACCGACAGGGCTGACTGGGCACCCGACGGACTCGCCGTTCGACCGATCGCCGACCTGGCCGCCGCGTACACCGACGCCGTCTGGCCCGACACGGCGCCGTCCGCGCTGGGGGACTGCGAAGGCACCGAGGACGACCCCGGCCTGATCCTGTTCACCTCGGGCAGTTCCGGAGCCCCCAAGGCGGTGCTGCTGTCGCGGCGCTCGGTGATCGCCAACCAGCACAACATGATGGCGCGCATGGGCAAACTGCCCCAGGATCTCGACCCCGCCCGCCCGCAGGCGGTCACGCTGGTCTGCACCCCGCTGTTCCACATCGGCGGCATCGGGAACAGCCTGCTGGCCATCCTGACCGGCTCGAAGCTGGTGTTCAACAGAGGCAAGTTCGATCCGGGCGAAGTCCTCGCGCTGATCGAAGCCGAGCGCGTGCAGAGCTTCGCGGGCGTGCCCACCATGGCCGCCCGTCTGCTCGAGCACCCCGATTTCACGCGCCGGGACCTCAGCTCGCTCCGCGCCCTGCCCATGGGCGGCGCTCCCGTCCCAGCCAGCCTGCTTCGGCGCGCGATGGAGCAGTTGCCACAACTCAAGCGTGGGGGCCTCGGCAGCTCGTGGGGCATGACCGAGTCCGGCGGGGTCCTCACCTCTGCCGGGCACGCCGACCTCGAGGCGCGCCCCGGCACGGTCGGACGCCCGGTCGCCGGCGTCGAGATTCGCATCGCGGCGGCGGACGAGTCCGGCGCGGGAGAGCTCGAGGTTCGTGCGCCCACGGTCATGCTCGGCTACCTGGAGCCCGGCGGGCTGCTCACCGAGGGCGTGATCGACGCCGACGGGTGGCTGCGCACCGGGGACCTCGGCCGCGTCGACGCCGACGGCTACCTCCACCTCGTCGGCCGCGCCAAGGACATCGCGATCCGCGGCGGAGAGAACGTCGCCTGTCCGCAGGTCGAAGAGGCCCTGCTGAGCCACCCCGCCGTCGTCGAGGCCGCCGTGTTCGGCATCGACCATCCCGACCTCGGCGAGGAGGTCGCCGCGGTCGTCCGGCTGCGTCCGGACGCCGCTGCGACCGCCGCAGACCTGATCGAGCACGCCCGCGCCAGACTCGCCTACTTCGCGGTTCCCACGGCGTGGCAGCTCGTCGCCGACCCCCTGCCCACCCTGCCGGGCGAGAAACTGGACAAGAAGACCCTGCGCACCACCTTCGAAAAACAGAACTGACGGAGAGTCATGCACCTGTCCGACGCCGACGAGTTCTTCACCCACCAGACCTCGTTGCCGCACGCCATGGTCGCCACCAGCGACCCGACGTGGCGCGAGCGGTACTGGATCAGCATCCAGGACGTCGTCGGCGGCGACACCGTGCTCACGCTCGGCCTGGGCAAGTACCCGAACGTGGACATGATGGAGGCGTTCGCGGTCCTGTCCCACGCCGGAACGCAACGGAACCTGCGGCTGTCCCGCTCTCTCCTGCCGCGCAGCACCGAGATGGCCGTCGGACCGCTGCGCGTCGAGGTCGTGCGGCCCATGCGCGCACTGCGCCTGATCCTGGAGGAGAACGAATCCGGGGTCGAGTTCGACATCGTCTGGCACGCCCGAACCGAAGCCCTCCTGGAGGGCCGGTTCTTCCAGATCAGCCGCGCCCGCACCACCTACGACGCCATCCGCTACGTCCAGCACGGCCGCGCGTCGGGCACCCTGCAGGCGCCGGGCCTCGACCTCGCGCTCACCGAGGACCGCTTCTGGGGCGAACGCGACCACTCGTGGGGCACCCGGCCGCTGCCGCGTGCGCCGGGCATGCCGCCGGGGGAGCGGCCCGAGTGGCGCATGCTGCTCTTCGCCCCGCTGCAGCTGCCGGACTTCGGGCTGCACGTCTACCTGCAGGAGTCCGCGCCCGGCCGTCCGGTGCACCTCTCGGCCGGACTGACCCCCACCGTGGACGGCAAGCTCGACGCCGAACCGATCGTCGCGGTCGACCACGACCTCGAGTGGCTCGCCGACGCCCCGGCGCCGACGCTCACCGGCGGCGCGCTCCGTCTCCGCCTGGCCGACGGGACCGAACTCGACTTCGGCCTGCTCGCCCTCCCCGGCCGTGCCCATCTGCGCGGCGGCGGGTACGAGGGCTGGAACGGTTGGTTCCAGGGACAGTGGCGCGGAGAGGCGACCGCGGAGCACGATACGTGGGACCTCACCGACGCGGACCAGATCTACCGCTACGCCAAAGCGGGCAGCGACCACCTCGTCGAGGTCTCGCACAACGGCCAGACGGGCTACGGGATCGTCGAGTACATGGTTCTGCCCGGGTACGGCCGCTATGCCGAGGCGATTCCCCCCAGGAGATGAGCGACGTGTCAGATCTCGCCGAGCGCCTGCACGAGTTTCTCGAAGCCCACCTTTCCGCCGGCGCCGAGCCGTCGGTGGCGAACCTGGTCCGACTGGACGGCGGCAGTTCCAAGGAGAACTGGTCGGTCGACGCGAGGTGGGCCGGCGCGGGCCACGAACTGATCGTGCGTCAGGACCCGGCCGAGGGCGTCGTCGCGAACTCCCTGCACGCGGAGTACGAACTGCTCGCGGCGCTCCAGGACACCGCGGTCCCCGTTCCGTCGACGTACTTCAGCGACCCGGATGGCCAGTGGTTCGGCCGCCCCACCGTGGTGCAGGGTCGTGTACCCGGCCGCGCCGACCGGGCCGTGCTCACCGCCGCCGACCCGCTCGGGCTCGGTGTCGCGGGCCGCCTCGCGCTGGCCCGCGGCCTGGTCGACGTCCTCGCCGCGATCCACGCCGTGCCGGCCGCCTCGCTGGAGCCGGTGTTCGGGCCGCCGCCCGCCGACCCGGCCCGCGCGGCCCTGGCGCGCTGGCACGCCGAACTGGCCGACGAGCGAGTCCGCGGCGCCGGGCAGGACTCGCGACTCGACGTCGCCTTCGGGTTCCTCGAAACGCACGTGCCGCAGCCACCGACCCGTCCGGTGCTGGTGCACGGCGACTTCCGCCCCGCGAACGTCCTGGTGCAGGACGGCCGGATCCGCGCGGTGCTCGACTGGGAGTTCGCCTCCCTCGGCGACCCCCTCGACGACCTCGGCTGGCACACCTGCGCCGTCTACCACCGCGAGCACCTCATCGAGGACGCGTGGGAGGTCGACGACGTCCTGGCCGCCTGGTCGGAGCGCACGGGCCTGCCCGTCGACCCGAACGCGCTGCGCTTCTGGCAGGTGTTCTCGACGCTGCGCCTGACGATCCTCGCCGTCCGCGCCACTCGCCTGCTCGAAGAGGGCTCCCCGATGGGCAAAAAGGTCCCCGTCGACCGCCTGCTCGCGCTTCTGGCCCGCGAAACCTGACGCATCTTCTGTACCGTTTCGCCCCCTACCCCGGCTCGGGAAGGGTGCGAAACGGTACAGAAGATGGAGTGTCAGTCGCCGCTGTCGTGCCGCAGGCGGGCGAGGACCTCGACGAGTTCGAGGCGGTCCTCGGCACTGGTGCCGGCCAGGCCGAAGTCGAGCGTGGCCAGGGCCGCCGACGCTCTGACGACCAGCGCGCGGCCGTCGGCCGTGATGGTGACCAGGGTGGCGCGGCGGTCGCTCGGGTGGGGGCTGCGCTCGAGCAGGCCACGGCCCTCGAGGCGGTCGGTGGCCAGCGTTGCCGTCGTGGCGTGGACGAGCAGGCTCTTCGCGAGCTTGGAGACCAGGCGGGTGCCCGTCTCGGACAGCTGCAGTGTCATGAGCAGCATGTAGTCGGTGAGGTTGAGCTGGTGCTTCTTCAACTCGTCCTCGACGGCGACCGTCATGATCCGGTGGAAGCGCAGGACCGAGCTCATCGCGACGAACGCGTCCTCGCCGGGGCCGAGGTTCTGCTCGCGCCAGTAGTGCCGCGCCCAGTCGACGGGGTCGCGGTGCGTCGTGCCGGCCGGACTGCTGCCGTTCGGCTCTGCGGCCATGACGTCTCCCTCGTATCCCGTGCTTGCCGAGGGATTCTATCGCAGCCTAAATAGTCTATACTGCGACTAATGAGCGGTTGAGTATTCGGGAGGCTGGGTTTGTCCGAGCTCTCGGTCGAGGACTTCGGTGCGCAGGCGCGGGCGTTCCTCGACGCCCATGCCACGCCCCGTGCCGCCGCGCGCACGACCGAGCCGGACGACCGCGTGGGCCTGTTCCGCGGCTCGTCGGCCGAAGAGGCCGAGGTCGCGAAGGCCTGGCAGCGCCAGGTGTTCGACGCGGGCTTCGCGTGGATCACCGGCCCCGAGGCCGACGGGGGCCGCGGCCTGACGAAGGCACACGAACGCGCCTGGCGGCAGCTCGAACGCCGCTACGACCTGCCCGGCAAGGCGCCGCTGTCGGTCAGCCTCGGCATGGTCGCCCCCACCGTCGACACGTTTGCTCAAGCCGAGACGCGAGCCCACTGGCTCCCCAAAATCCACCGTGGCGAGGTCGTCGGCTGCCAACTCTTCTCCGAGCCCGGCGCCGGCTCGGACCTCGCCTCGGTCCGCACCGCCGCCGTCAAGGACGGCGAGAACTGGGTGCTCAACGGCCAGAAGGTCTGGACCACCGGCGCGCACTTCTCCGACATCGGCCTGGCGCTGTGCCGCACCTCGCCGGAGCCCCGGCACCAGAACCTGACGATGTTTCTCGTCGATCTGCACGCCCCCGGCGTCGAGGTTCGCCCGCTGCGCCAGATCACCGGCTCGGCCGACTTCAACGAGGTCTTTCTGACCGACGTCGTCGTCTCCGACGCCGACCGGATCGGCGAGGTCGGCGCCGGCTGGAAGGTCGCCCTCGCCATGCTCGGCTTCGAGCGCGACGCGATCGGCGGCGGCGGCACCGGCGGCTCCGGCATCTTCCGGATGGACGACCTCGCCCGCTGGCTGCACGACATCGGCCGCGCCGACGACCCGGCGGTCGCCCAGGCGTTCGCGAAGGTCTACAGCGGGATCGTCGCAGCCAAGGCGATGCGCCGCCGGGCGGAGGAGACCGTCCGCGCGGGCGGCGTCCCCGGCCCCGAGATGTCGCTGGCCAAACTCGCACTCTCGGCCAACCTGATGGCCCTGTCCGATCTGGTCACCCTCGCGCTCGGTCCGCGGATGCTTGCCGACACCGGGGAAACCCGGACCTTCGCCTGGGCCGAGTACGTCCTGTCAGTCCCCGGCATGCGCATCGGCGGGGGCACCGACGAGATCCAGCGCAACGTCATCGCCGAGCGCGTGCTCGGCCTACCGAAGGAACGCTAAATGGGCCACCTCAACGGGCGCGTCGCCATCGTCACCGGAGCCGGGCGCGGGATCGGTCGCGAGCACGCGCTGTTGCTTGCCGCAGAGGGGGCACAGGTCGTGGTGAACGACCTGGGTGGCGCCGCCGACGGGACCGGCGGCGCTACCGGCCCTGCGGAAGAAGTAGCGGCGGAGATCCGAGCGGCCGGCGGCCAAGCCGTCTCCAACGCCGACGACGTCGCGTCCTCGGAAGGTGCGCAACGCCTGGTGGACCAGGCCATCGAGGCCTTCGGCCGGCTCGACATCGTCGTGAACAACGCGGGCATCCTGCGGGACCGCGTCATGGTGAACCTCACCGACGAGGACTGGGACCTCGTCGTCCGGGTCAACCTCCGCGGCACCTTCGCCGTCACCCGCGCGGCCGGCAACTACTGGCGCGAGCAGTCCAAGGCCGGGAACCCGGTCAGTGCGTCAGTTGTCAACACCAGCAGCGAATCCGGCGTCTTCGGCAACCCAGGTCAGGCGAACTACGCCGCCGCCAAGGCGGCCGTCGCGTCCTTCACCCAGGTCGCCGCCAAGGAACTCGGCCGGTACGGGGTGCGCGTCAACGCCATCACCCCACAGGCCCGCACGCGCATGACCGAGGTCTTCGGCGATGCTCTGGCGGCCAAGGAGGGCGCGTTCGACCGATTCAACCCGGCCAACGTCAGCCCGTTCGTCGTCTACCTCGCGAGCCCCGACTGCGAGATCACCGGCGAGGTGTTCATCGTCGGCGGCTCGCGCGTGCAGCGCATCAAGCCGTGGGAAAAGGACCGGGACTGGAAGCTGGACACCGAGGGCCGCTGGACCGTCGAGGACCTCGCGAAGGCCGTCGCCGACGCGGGCATCCCGCAGGGCAGCGGCTGGACCGCGAACCCGGACAAGGGCTGATCCGGTGAGCGAAGCGCGCATGCCCGAGGCGGTCATCACCGACGAGATGATCGAACGGATGAAGGAGAAGATCGGTGCGCAGATGCGTATCGATCACTCGATCAACAACGAAGAGGCCACCCGCATCGCGGTGACCAAATTCGCCGGTGGCATCGGGGACATCAACCCGCTGTGGACCGGGATCGAGTCGGCCTACGGCGCTCCCGTCGCGCCGCCGTCGTTCGTCATCTCGTGCTTCTCCGGCATCCAGTTCGGCTGGCCGGGCCTCGGCTCGTTCCACAACGCCACGCAGATGGAGCTCCTGGCGCCCATCTACTGGGGCGACTCCATCTACCCGACCTGCCACTACGAGGGCTTCAGCGGCCCGACGCAGTCCAGCTTCGCCGGCCGGATGGTCACCGACCACATCGTGAACCGGTACACGAACCAGCGCGGCGAACCCGTCGCGGAGATCCGCTGGCAGGTGATGAACTTCGAGCGTGCCCAGGCCCGCGGCCGCAGTGGCGAGCGCTCCCTCGAGATCCCTCACCCGTGGGCACCTGCGGAGATCGAAGAGGTCGAGGCGCGCGTGCTCGCCGAACATCCTCGCGGCAAGGAGCCCCGGTACTGGGAGGACGTCGAGGTCGGTCAGGCGCTCGAAACCCTCACCAAGGGCCCGATCGGCCTGACGGACGAGGTCGCGTTCATCGCCGGCGGCGGCACCCCGATCCCGCGGCTCAAGGCGCACGCCGCGGCCCTGCACGACTACGCCCTGCACCCCGCCTGGTCCTTCCGCGATCCGCTGACGGGGGCTCAGGAACCGATCTACGCGGTGCACTACAACAAGGCCGCCGCCAACGCGATGGGCGTCGCCTTCCAGTACGACGTGGGTTTTCAGCGCCAGTGCTGGCAGATTCAGCTCATGACGCACTGGGCCGGCGACGACGGCTGGGTACAGGCGTTGACCTCGCAGTACCGCGGCTTCGTCTACCTCTCCGACGTCGTCACCCTCGGCGGCGAGGTCGTCGGCAAGCGCGTCGTGGACGGCGAGCACGTCGTGGACGTCAGGACCAGCGCGGTCAACCAGCGCGGTCAGGACGTCATGCCCGGCACCGCCACCGTCGCGCTCCCGACCCGCGACGGCGCCAACCCCGCCAAGGCACGAGCCCGCGCATGACCTCCACCGCCGCCGACCGCGCGGCCCTCGCCTCCGCGGTTCGCGCGTGCCTGGACAAGGCCGGCGGGCCACGCGAGTTCTTGGGCGACGAGCGCCCGGCCGGGATCGACGCGGCGCTGTGGCGCACGCTGATCGAGCAGATCGGCCTGGGCGGCTTGGTGGTACCCGAGACGCACGGCGGCTTCGGCGGCGGCTACGGGGATCTCGCCGTCGGCTTCGAGGCCCTCGGCGCAACCCTGGCCCCGGTACCCGCGCTCGCGTCAGCCATGGCGACGGGCATTCTGCTCGGCACCGAACCGGAGCCGCCGGCTGCCGAACTGCTCTCCCGTATCGCCGCCGGCGCCCGCGTCGCTGTCCTCTGGCCCCCGGTCCACGCCGGCGGTGTTTCCGCCCCGACTGTGACCGTCGGCGAGGGCGTGCGGCTGACCGGCAGCACGTCGTTCGTCGTGAACGGCACCGAGGCCGAGGTATTGCTCGTCCCGGCAAAGCGGGGCGACACCGTGGTCCTCGCGGTCGTCGACGCGGCCGCCGGCGGGGTGCTGCGCCGCGACATGACCACGCTCGACCTCACGCGCGGCATGGCCGAGATCGCGCTGGACGGCGCTTCCGGCCGGATCGTCGGCGGGCCCGGCGACGCCGCGGACGCCCTGTCCGTCGGCCTCGACCTCTCCCTCGCGGTCATCGCCGCCGAGCAGGTCGGGCTCGCGCAGGAGTGCCACGACCGCGCGGTCGCGTGGGCGAAGGAGCGCATCCAGTTCGACCGGCCGATCGGTTCGTTCCAGGCGATCAAGCACCGCCTGGTGGACCTCCTGCTCGAGCTCGAGCTCGCTCGCTCCGCGAAGGACGAGGCCATCGCCGCCGCCGACCGGCACCTCGCCGAACGCACCCCCGGCTCCGCCCGCGAACTGCGCGCCGCCGCGAGCATGGCCGCCGCCATGTGCGGCGAGGTCGGCGTCCTGCTGGCCCGCGAGACGCTGCACGTCTTCGGCGGCATCGGGTTCACGTGGGAGCACGACGCGCACCTGTTCTACCGTCGTGCCCTCGCGAACCAGTCGGTGCTCGGCGACCCCGCCGCCCACCGCGTTCGCCTGGCCGCGACTCTGGGGGTCTAGGTGACGGACACGATGGTCGTCGACCGCGCCGACGGGGTCGTCACCGTCACGATGAACCGCCCGAAGCGCCGCAACGGCATCAACCAGGAGATGGTCGAGGGTCTGATCCGCGCCCTCGAGGAGGTCGCCGGCCGGCACACCGACCGGGTCCTGATCCTCACCGGCGCCGGCAGCGCCTTCTGCTCCGGGATGGACCTCGCCGAGCCCGCGCTGCCCGACGAGTTCACCTTCATGCGCCGCACGTCGCATCTGTGCCGCACGCTCTACGAGCTCCCGATCCCCACCATCGCCGCCGTGCGCGGGGGAGCGATCGGCTTCGGCGCCAACCTGGCCCTGTGCGCAGACCTGGTCCTCGCCGCCGACGACGCCGTCTTCGGCGAGGTGTTCGCCGCGCTCGGCATCGGGATGGACGGCGGCGGCTCCTGGCTGCTGCCGCGCCTGATCGGCCCGCAGCAGGCCAAGGAACTCGCGTTCTTCGGCGCCCGCGTCTCCGGCGCCGAGGCCGCCGCGATGGGCCTGGCCAACCGCGCCGTCCCCGCCGACGAGCTCGACGCCCTCGTGGCGGAGTGGGCGACCCGCCTGGCCGACGGCCCCCGCCGTGCCCTCGGCCTCATCAAGCACCAGCTCAACTCCGCCTACGGCCAGGCCTTCGGCCCCGCCGCCGAGGCCGAGGCCATCGCCCAGGCCAACTCCTTCAAGTCCCCCGAGGCCAAGGTAGGCATCAAGGCCTTCATGGACAAGCGCGCCCCCAACTTCCGCAGCATCGACGACTGACGGACCGGCGGCTGAACAGAACCAGCGGGGCCTGAGTGGAACCCACAGGCCCCACCTGTTCTCGTTCCACGGCCGAGCCCGCCTCCGGACTGCCGTCGGGGACTTCGAAGCAGACGTACGACGTGTAGCTGTCGGCTCGTTTGTCGGAGGTGACCGCAACGATGCGTCCGTGACGGTCCACGCCTTCGTCGACGAGTCCAAGGTCCGCGGGCTTTTGCTGGTTGCGGCCGTGATCGCGCCGCGTGACCTGGCCGCGAGCCGTCGAGCGATGACCGAGCTGTGCATGCCTGGTCAGTACCGGGTGCACTTCGCCAAGGAACGGCGCAGCCGACGCTCCCAGATCCTCGACGTTGTCTGCGATCTGGATGTTCAGCTGGACATCGTCGACGCGACGTCGATCCGCATTCAGAAGACGGCGCGGCATGCGGGATTGAACGCTCTGGTCGGCGTCCTCGCGGCGGGCGACTGCCGCAGGCTGGTGCTCGAGCAGGACGACTCGCTCGTCGACTTCGACCGGACGATCCTGTACGCCGCTGTGCACGGAGCGGGCTTCGCCCAGCAGTTCAGCTATGAGCACCTGCCGGCACGGTCAGAGTCCCTGCTGTGGATCCCCGACGCTGCGGCTTGGTGCTGGACCGCCGGTGGGCATTGGCGCGACCGCATCCGGCCGATGGTGCGGAATGTTGTCACGCTGTAGACAGCGCGAAGCCCGGCTCAGCCACCGTCCGGAGGCCTGCCGGGCTCACTTCCATGCAGCTACTGCCACAGGCGCTGCCAGGATACGTCGCCGAGCGGATATGGACCAGGCATTGGTGCCTACCGCCGGCCCGCTGAGCCGGTGTCTGTCAGAACCGTGCGGCCGTCGCCTCGGCGCAGATCCCAACGCGAGCCCCTGCACGCGGCTAGGGAGCGACAGCTACTTCCCGAAGGTGCGTGCGCGCCATGCCGATCGAAGCTCCCTAAGTTCAAGCGTAGGGAACGGCCGACGCCAGAGGTCCTCGTAGCCGTGCTCGCCGTGCTCTTCGAGCACGAAGTCGAAGCAGCGCACCACGGTCCTGGCCAATCGGTCGACGGTCACGGATCCGCTCCACCGCTCGACGCCGAGACTGGTCTCGCAACCCGCCACGTCGGAGACGGTTAGGGCGACGTCCTCTTGGTCTCGCCGAAAGTCCCAGCGGTACAGGCCAGGTTCATCGGGCAGATGTGCGACAGCCTGGTCGTATCCGGACGCGATTCGCGTCACTGCGGAAATAAGCTCCTCCGGTCCGCCGAGGTAAGAAACGGGATGAGCGAACTCCTGTCGGCTGTCGGCCACCTCGCAGATGGCCCAACCCACTCCGTCCAGCGTCCAGGTAACAGTGAAGAGCACGACGAGATTGTCTCGCGATGACTAGATGCACACAGCTACGGGATGGATGCTGTTGCTCATGGCGAAGCGCACCAGCATCAACCTCGATATGGATCTCGTCGCGGCGGCAGCCCGAGAGCTGGGCACCTCGCACACGACGGAGACGGTCCACGCAGCGCTGCTGGAGATTGTCATTCGTGGTCGCCGCGCGCGGCTGGCCCGACGCTACTTCGAGGACCTCGCGCCCGAGGGGCTAGAGGACTTGCGCCGAGCGCGGATGACGTGACCGGGCTCGGAACCCGTCGGTTGAGACTCGGACAGAGAACAGGTGGGACCAGAGTGCAACCCCTGCGTCCCAACATATCGCTTCGTACGGCTGGGCCTGCGACGGCAGAAGTGAGGGAGCGTCAGACCTTCATCAGCGCCCGGTACACCTCGTAGAAGTGGCGGATCTTCGTCTCCTGGTACGCGCCGAAGGTGACCCCGGACTTGTGCTCGACGAGGGTGTGCAGGCCGCGTTGGACGGACCCGACGTTGTACTCGTCCTGGAAGAACACGCGCGCCAAGGGCCCGAGTTCGATGGCGTCGAGGAACGACTCGTCCACCCCGAGCTTCCGAACCGGGGCCTCGGGCGGGCGCGCGCCCTGGAACGGGGAGAGGACCAGGATCTCCATGATCGAGGTCTCCGGGTCCGCGCCGTTGGGGCGGAACCGGTAGCAGGTGCGGTTGTACGAGCCCCAGGGGTGGAAGTTCGGAAACGCCGTGTAGAAGAACGTGTCCACGCACTCGGAGTCCGACAGCGTCGCGGCCTTCGCGCCCAGAGCGTCGGCCAGGCGTTGGCGGGTGGCAGCCGCGATGACGGTGCGGGCGCGGGCGTCGTCGGGCAGCGTCGCGACGGGGGCGTCGTCGAGGCCGAGGCCCATCATCGTGTCGAAGATCTGCTGCTCGGTCGGTTCGTAGTTCAAGTGCGGGCTCGGGGTTCCGCGCGGGGTGATGGCGCGGCTGACCCACTCCCACGCGTCGTACTGCGAGTTCGCGTCCCCGATGCCGCGCAGCAGTTGCGGATGCGTGGTGACGACGTGGAAGGACTCCATGAAGGCCTCCTGCGCGACCTTCCAGTTGCAGGGGAGCACCTTCTCCACGTGCGCCTCGGTGTACCTGCCGGCGAGGTCCCAGTGGTCGAGCTCGGTCAGCTCGCCGAGGTAGTCCAACAACGGCACCTGATCCGGGTCGAGGCACACGAAGACGAACCCGCCCCACGTGTCCACGCGGACCTGCGGCAGCTCGAACCGTTCCTCGGTCACGTGCGGGAAGTCCCACCGGGCCGGAACCCGCTTCAGCGCACCCGCGAGGTCCCAGCAGAATCCGTGGAACTGGCACTGCAGCTCGCTCGCCGCGCCGGCCTCGTCGCGCAGCCGTCGTCCGCGGTGCAGGCACGCGTTGTAGAAGCCGCGAAGCACGCCGTCGTCTCCGCGCACCAGCAGGATCGAGAGGTCGGCGACCTCGTACACCTCGACGTCGCCCGGGTTGCGCAGCCGCTCCTCGCGGCACGCGAACTGCCAGACCTTCTTCCAGATTCGTTCCTTCTCCAGCGCGAGGATCTCGGGGTCGAAGTAGAAGCGCGCGGGGATGTCGGCGGTCCCGAAGTCGCTGCGGCCGGTCCGGCGCAGGAAGGCGGGGACCTCCCGGGTGTCGAGGTCGAGCAGATCGTGGTAGCTCGGCCCGGGCGAACGGGCCGTCACATCTCGTCCTTCGAGAACCCGGCCAGGTGCCGAGACGCCGGGGTGTACCCGTTCGTCCCGACCCAGCGAATCAGCTCCGGGTCCGCGGACCGCAGCGAGCCGCTCATCCACGAGCCGCGCATGTCGAAGACGCCGGTGCGTCCGTCGCGGCCGGCCACCTCGACGGTGCCGTCGGCCAGGGCGGTGTAGATCGCGCCGTTGAACGGGTGCTCCAGCCGGAACGCCATCTCATACACCTCCCGAAACTAGTCTAAGACTGAACTAACGAGGAGTCGACCATCTGGCGTGCGGCGGGGCGGCGACGGGCGGCGCGGCGCATCGTGTTGGCTTGAGGCGTGCGGGTCCTGGAAATCTCCAAGCGGCTGCTGCTCGGGTCGCCCGTGCACAGCAACCGGATGGGCGACACGCTGCTGTCCAAGCGCATCGCGCTGCCCATCTTCGCCTCCGGCCCGCTGAGTTCGGTCGCCTACGCCCCGCAGGAGATCTTCCTCGTCCTGAGCGTGGCCGGCATCGCCTACTTCCACAGTGGCATGTGGTTCGCGCTGGCCATCGGCGCCATGGTCGGCGTCGTCGTCGCCTCCTACCGGCAGAACGTCCGTGCCTACCCGGGCGGCGGCGGCGACTACGACGTCGCCAAGGCGAACCTCGGCCGCACCGGCGGGCTCACCGTCGGCGCCGCGCTGATCGCCGACTACGTGCTGACCGTCGCGGTCTCCACCTCCGCCGCGGTGGACAACCTCGGTGCGGCGATTCCCTTCGTGGCCGAGCACCGCGTCCCGTTCGCGCTGGGGATCGTCGGCCTGCTCGCCCTGGTCAACCTGCGCGGCACCACCGGCTCGGGGAGCGTCCTCGCGATCCCCACCTACGCGTTCGTGCTCGGCATGATCGCCCTGATCGCCGTCGGCCTCGTCCGGCACTTCGTGCTCGACGACGACCTGCGGGCCCCGACCGCCGACTACGAGATCGTCCAGGACAGCACCAACCTCGGCGCCCTCGCGTTGATCCTGCTCGCCCTGCGGGCCTTCTCCGCCGGAAGCGTCGCGGCCGCCGGCTTCGAGCAGACCGCGCACAGCGTTCCGGCGCTGAAGGAGCCCAAACCCCGCAACGCCGCCACCGTGCTGCTGCTGACCGGCATGGCCTCGGTGACCATGTTCACCGGACTCGTGGCGCTCGGCATGTTGACCGACGTCCGGATCGCCGCGGATCCGGCCAACGACATCCTGATCGACGGCGTCCCGGCCGGTCCGGACTACCAGCAGGAACCGATCATCGCCCAGGTCGCCTCCGCGGTCTTCGGCGACGGCTCGCTCATGTTCGTCTACCTCACCGCGGTCGCGACCCTGATCCTCGTGTTCGCGGCGAACACCTCGTTCAACGGCTTCCCGCTCTTCGGCGAGATTCTCGCCCGCGACGGATTCCTGCCCAAACAGCTGCGCCAGCGCGGCGACCGCCTCGCCTTCAGCAACGGCATCTTCGTGCTCGCGGTGACGGCCGGGCTGCTCGTGGTCCTCGTCGACGCCGACGTCAGCCGGCTGATCCTGATGTACATCCTCGCCGTGTTCATCTGCCTGACCCTGGGTCAGCTCGGTCTGGTCCGGCACTGGGGCGAGGTGCTGCGCGGCAGTCCGGCCCCGGCCGAGCGCGCCCGGGCGCACCGAGCGCGGCTGGTGAACGGCTTCGGCGGTCTGCTCACCGGCATCGTCCTGGTGGTCACCGTGATCGCCGAGTTCTTCGACGGCGCGTACGTGGTCCTGCTCGTCGTTCCGGTGCTCTTCTTCGCCATGCGGGGCATCGCCCGCCACTACGACCAGGTGGAGCTCGAGCTCGCACCGCCGCCCGGCGGCGTGACGCTGCCCAGCCGCATCCACGGCGTCGTCCTGGTCTCCCGCGTCCACACCCCGGCCCTGCGGGCGCTCGCGTTCGCCCGCGCCACCCGCCCGGACACCCTTACCGCGCTGACCGTGCAGACCTCCCCGGAGTCCACGGCCGGAGTGCTGGCGGAGTGGGCCGCGCACGACATCCCCGTTCCGCTGACCGTGCTGGACTCCCCGTACCGCGAGGTCAACAAGCCGATCCTGGAGTACGTCCGCAAGCTGCGGACCGGCCCGCGCGACGTCGTCTGCGTCTTCGTGCCGGAGTACGTCGTGGGCCGCTGGTGGGAGCAACTGCTGCACAACCAGAGCGCCCTGCGGCTCAAGGCCCGCCTGCTGTTCGAACCCGGTGTGATGGTCACCAGCGTCCCGTGGCAGCTGGGCTCCGCCGAGCTGCTGAAGGCCCGCCTGGCCCAGCGCTCGCCCGACGGCGACTAGTCTTCGGCCCACCATGGGAATCCAGATCTCGCCGAGCATGCTCTCGGCCGACTTCGCTCGCCTGGCCGAGGAGGCCGCCCGCGTCGCCGGGCACGCCGACTGGCTGCACGTCGATGTGATGGACAATCACTTCGTCCCCAACCTGACGCTGGGCCTGCCCATCGTCGAGGCGCTGCTGAAGTCGGTGAGCACCCCGGTGGACTGCCACCTGATGATCGCCGACCCGGACCGCTGGGCCCCGGGATATGCCGAGGCCGGCGCCGGCAGCGTCACCTTCCACCTCGAGGCCGCGCACGCCCCGGTGCGCCTGGCCCGGGCCATCCGCAAGGAGGGCGCGCGCGTCGGGATCGGACTCAAGCCGGCCACCCCGCTGGAAGCCGTAGCGGACGTCCTCGACGAGATCGACATGCTCCTGCTGATGACCGTCGAACCCGGCTTCGGCGGCCAGCCGTTCCTGGACGTGGTCCTGCCCAAGATTCGCCGTGCTCGCCAACTCATCGACTCCCGCGACCTCGACGTCTGGCTGCAGGTGGACGGCGGCGTGTCCGACGCAACCGTCGAACGCTGCGCCGAGGCAGGCGCGAACGTGTTGGTGGCGGGCTCCGCGGTCTACGGCGCCGCCGACCCCGCCGCGGCGATCGACAGACTCCGCGCCGCCGCGCTGACCGCCACCACCCGCTCCACCTGACTCACCAACCCCATCCGTCCCACGCCAATCGCGCTGTACAGCGCTGCGTGCGACGCCGCGCGGGACGAGTCGGACATCGGTTCGCCACCGGCGCTGTACAGCCGAAACGGTCACGGCAGAATGTGACTCGTGAGTAACGAGGCCGAACTCGCGGCGATGCGCCGGGCGATCGAGCTTGCCGCGCACGGGCTCGGAGCCACCAACCCCAACCCGATCGTCGGCGCGGTAATCCTCGACGCCGCCGGGGAGCCCGTCGGCGAGGGCTTCCACGCCGTGGCGGGCGGCCCGCACGCCGAGGTCGTCGCGCTGGCGCAGGCCGGGGAGCGGGCCCGGGGCAGCACGGCCGTCGTGACCCTCGAGCCGTGCAACCACACCGGCCGGACCGGGCCCTGCGCGCAGGCGTTGATCGCCGCCGGAGTCGCCCGCGTCGTGTTCGCGGTCCGGGACCCCAACCCAACGGCCGCGGGCGGCGCGAGCACCCTGGCCGACGCCGGGATCGAGGTCGAGGCCGGGCTGCTCGCCGACGAGGCCGAGCGGCTCAACGAGGCCTGGCTGACCTCGCAGCGGCTCGGGCGACCCTTCGTCACCTGGAAGTACGCCGCGAGCCTCGACGGGCGCACCGCCGCCGCGGACGGCACGAGCCGCTGGATCACCTCCGCGGAGTCGCGAGCGGACGTGCACCGCCTGCGCGCCGAGGTCGACGCGATCGTCGTCGGCTCCGGCACCGTGCTCGCCGACGACCCGCACCTCGCCGTCCGCAAGGCCCCGTTGCGCCACGGGCCGCCGCTGCGCGTCGTCCTGGACTCCAACGCCCGCACCCCGACCAACGCCCGGATCCTCGACGACGCCGCCGAGACGCTGATCCTCGTCGCCGAGGACGCGGTCTCCAGCGAGGGCGCCGTCGCCCTGCGCAAGGCCGGTGCCGACGTGGTCGCCGTGCCCCGCCACGGCGGCGGCGTCGATCGGGGAGGGCTCGACCTCAACCGGGCCCTGGCAGTGCTGCACGCGTGCGGTGTCGTCAGCGTCCTGCTCGAAGGCGGCGCGCACCTGGCCGGATCCTTTCTCGCCGAACGGCTCGTCGACCGCGTCGTCGGGTACGTCGCTCCCGCGCTCATCGGCGGCGGGGGACTGCCTGCGCTGGCCGGCCCCGGCGCCCCCACCATCGACGCTGCCCTGCGGTTGCGCCTCGACGAGATCGTGCCCATCGGCCCCGACGTGCGCCTCACCGCGCGCCCCGTCGCCTGGAGGAGCTGAATGTTCACCGGCATCGTGGAAGAGCTCGGCGAGGTCGTCGCGCTGACCGAACTCACCGACGCCGCGCGCCTGCAGATCCGCGCGACGGTCGTCACGAGCGACGCGAAGCACGGCGACTCGATCGCCGTGAACGGCGTGTGCCTGACGGTCGTCGAGCACACCGCGGACAGCTTCGTCGCGGACGTCATGGCCGAGACCCTCAACCGCTCGGCGCTGGCCGATCTGCGGCCCGGTTCCCCGGTGAACCTGGAGCGGGCGGTCACCCTCGCCACGCGCCTCGGCGGGCATCTGGTGCAGGGTCACGTCGACGGCACCGGGCGGATCGCCGGCCGGAGATCCGAGGAGCACTGGGACGTCGTGGAAATCTCCGCGCCCCCGCAGGTGTTGCGGTACGTGGTGGAGAAGGGCTCGATCACCGTGGACGGCGTCAGCCTGACCGTCGCGACCGTCGGCGTCGAGAGCTTTACGGTCAGCCTCATCCCCACAACACTGGCATTGACGACGCTGGGTCGCCGGCAGCCCGGCGACGCGGTCAATCTGGAGGTGGACGTGCTCGCCAAATACGTCGAGCGGCTCCTGGGGCAGGCCCAGTGACGGAGATCGAGCGCAGCGGCTGGCCCGGCATCGTCGGCCCGGCGCAGGACGAGCTCGCCGGCCGCCGCCGGGCCAAGGAGGGCCCGCGCCCGGTCGTCGCGACCCCCTACGACGGGTTCACGTTCGACACCATCGAGCGCGCGGTCGCCGACATCGCGGCGGGCAAGGCCGTGCTCGTCGTCGACGACGAGGACCGCGAGAACGAGGGCGACCTCATCTTCGCCGCCGCCAAGGCAACCCCCGAACTGCTCGCCTTCACGATCCGGTACTCCTCCGGCGTCGTGTGCGTGCCGATGCCGGCCAAGCAGCTGGACCGGCTGAACCTGCCGCCGATGACGACGGTGAACCAGGACCGCAAGAAGACCGCCTACACGGTGTCCGTGGACGCTCGCGACGGCGTCAGCACCGGCATCTCCGCGGCCGACCGTGCCCACACCATCAAGGTCCTGGTGGACTCGGCGACCGAGCCGTGGGAGCTCACCAGGCCCGGCCACGTCTTCCCGCTGCGCGCCGTGGACGGCGGCGTGCTGCGCCGGCCCGGCCACACCGAGGCCGCCGTCGACCTCGCCCGCCTCGCCGGGCTCTCTCCGGCCGGGGTCATCTGCGAGGTCGTCAACGACGACGGCTCCATGGCCCGGCTGCCGGACCTGATCGAGTTCGCCCGCGAGCACGACCTCGCGCTGATCTCCATCGCCGATCTGATCGTGTACCGGCGCCGGCTGGAGTCGCACGTGCGCAGGCTGGCGGCGACGCGCCTGCCGACGATCGCCGGCGAGTTCCGCGCCTACGCCTACGCCGACCGCACCATCGACGGGCTGCCCGGCGAGGGCGAGCACGAACACGTCGCTCTGGTGAAGGGCCAGGTCGAGGGCGGGCAGGACGTCCTGGTGCGGCTGCACTCCGAGTGCCTCACCGGCGACGCGTTCGGCTCCGTCCGGTGCGACTGCGGTCCGCAGCTGCGCTCGGCGCTCACCCGCATCGAGGAAGAGGGCCGCGGCGTCGTCGTGTACCTGCGCGGGCACGAAGGCCGCGGCATCGGCCTGGCGCACAAGCTGCGCGCGTACGAACTGCAGGACGGCGGAAGCGACACGGTCGACGCGAACCTGGAGCTCGGGCTGCCGGTGGACTCGCGCGACTACGGCGTGGCCGCTCGCATCCTCGCCGACCTCGGCGTGCGGTCGATCCGCCTCCTCACCAACAACCCGCTGAAGTGCACTTCGCTGGAGGCGTACGGCGTCACGGTGAACTCGGCCGTGCCGTCGTTCATCGCGCCGACGCCGGAGAACGAGCACTACCTGCGCACCAAGCGCGAACGCATGGGCCACACGCTGCCGGCCTGGGACTACTGGGGCGACGGCGACGATCCGTACGACGGGGGAGAACAGTGAGTGGTTCGGGCGCTCCGGAGCTGAAGACGCCGGAGGCGGGCGGCCTGCGCGTCGCGGTGATCGCGGCGCAGTGGCACGCGCAGGTGATGGCGGGTCTGCTCGCGGGTGCGAACCGGGCGCTGACGGAGGCTCAGGTCCTCGAACCGACGATCGTGCGCGTGCCCGGCACGTTCGAGCTGCCGGTGGCGGCGCGGCGCCTCGCGGAGACGCACGACGCCATCGTCGCGCTCGGCGTCGTCGTGCGCGGCGGCACGCCGCATTTCGAGTACGTGTGCGAGGCCGCGACCATGGGCCTGACCCGGGTCAGCGTGGACACCGGCGTGCCCGTCGGCTTCGGCGTCCTCACCTGCGACAGCGACGCCCAGGCCCACGACCGCGCCGGCCTGCCCGGGTCCAAGGAGGACAAGGGCTACGAGGCCGCGCAGGCCGCGATCCGCACCGCTGTCACGCTTCGGCAGCTCGGGGTCTAGCGGTCAGAACGGCGGATCGTCCGGGTACTTGGGTGATGCCGCGAAGAGGAGGTCCACCGCGGGCGGCGGGAGCGGCCCGGCGGGTTTCCAGATCCGGGAGGCCTGCCAGGGGATGCCCTCGTGGTCGTGGGCGGCATCCGGGTCCGGGCGGTCGTTGTGGTCGGCGATCCAGAAGTCGGACTGGGCGGCGGGGAGCCGGCCGATCACCGGGGGAACAGACACGACGTAGTGGCGGCCGAGTGGAGTGCACCACCGGTAG
Organism: Sporichthyaceae bacterium; assembly: GCA_052386455.1. Taxonomy (GTDB): domain Bacteria; phylum Actinomycetota; class Actinomycetes; order Sporichthyales; family Sporichthyaceae; genus JBQTKD01. The sequence continues at coordinate 34,025 of JBQTKD010000015.1, read as the reverse complement.
GCGTGCGGGGTCCAGGTGTGCAGCGTCCAGCCGCCCTTGGTCTTCAGTGCGTGGTCGCGCCCACAGCCGGGGGCGAGGTTGACCCCGACGGTGCGTCCGCCCTTGGCCCAGTCGTGGCGGTGGTCGATCTCGCAGCGTCGGGCGGGGCGTCCGCAGCCGACGCCGATGCAGCGGGGCTTGTCGAGTTCGACCGCGCGGCGCAGTCCGCGGCCGGGCATGCGGCGATCGCTGTCGTCCGGGAGCCGTTTCGGGTGGCGCATCAGGTGCGCGAGTTCGGTCAGCACCGGGTGCCAGCTGCGGTACTGCTCGGGGTCGACGAGTTCGATCCCGTTCAGCGGGCCGACGACCAAGTCGCGGAGCAGGGAGGCGGGGACGAGGACGTCCACGATTCCGCGGTGTCGAGCCGAACGCCGGCGCCAGCCTTTCGGGCGGGTCGTGATGAGGCCGGTTCCGACGACGTGGCCGTCGTCGTCGGTCAGGGCGTAGCGCCACTGCGCGGCGGTCATGAGCGCGGCGAGATCGAGGGCGTAGTCGGGCGAGATCGGGGTCCAGCCGGCGAGTTCGGCGGGTGTGCGGTCCAGGCCGAGAAGCGTGGTCATGCGGATGCGCAGCTGAACTCCGGCCTGTGGCGACTCGGCTCGGCGAGCGGGAGTCGGCGCGGGAGCGGGCGAATCGTCGGCGTCGGAGGCGGGAGTGGCCTGGGCGTCGAAAGAGGGGGTGTCGCTGACGGGCGCATCGTCGGAATCGGCCGCAGGTGCGTTCGGTTCGTCGAGGGTGGGTCGCGTCGCTGCGAGCGCGGCGAAGATCTCGGTGTCGGTCAGGCCCTCGTAGGTGCCGTCGAGCATGCCGCAGTACAGCTCGACTCGGATGTGGTCGATCGGGCGGGGGTCGCCGTCGTGCTTCGCTGCGCGGGCGAGGTCGGTCAGACGCCCGCACATCGCGGCCGCGCGGTGGGGTTCGAGGTTCTGACCGGAGACGTCCGCGGTGCCGTCGGGGTTGGCGCGGCCAACGACGCGGCGCCGCCGCAGCGACTCCTTGAACCGGCGTTCGGCCCACGCGGGGTCCAGCGCCATCGCGAGCGCGGTGATCTCCTTGATCAGCAGATGCGCCGGCAGCTGCTCGCCGGCGTCGAGCACCGCACGGGGCAGGAGTTCGGCCACGACCGCGTGGGCGTGGGAGTCGGACAGCTCGAGCGTCCACTCGGCGAACACTCCGGCGCGCTGCTCGTCCAGACCCCCTGCCGCCATCGCGGCGTGCAGGTCCGGTAGGCGACGCACCGCGTCCCACGCGGCGGACAGCAGCCTGCCCGCCGCCGTGGCCGAAATGCCCAGCCCCGCGCGGATCTCGTCCACCGCGTGCTCGTGCGGGCACTGCAGCCGCCGAACCGTCGACACGCTGCCCGGTTCGCGTATCGCGACCTCGACCACCCACGCGAACTTCGCGGCGTCCGCCGCGTTCGCCAGGCGCTGCGCGGCGCGCAGAACCTCGACCGTGTCGAACCCGCACACCGAACCCGGCTCGATCTCGTCCATCAGCGCAGCCAACTCCGGCAACGAAGAGCTCGCCGCCAGATCGAGCGGGAGCGGCTGCGGGTGCGTCATGACTCGATATTATGTTCGAACAGAACTTCTAACAAGCGAGTAGGGCGAACTATTTACGTGCTCTGTTTGACCGCTCTGCCTAGGGTCGGCGGCCGGCGAGTCGAAGCAGCGCCAGCAGATCCGCGCCGCCGGCGGCGTCGGTCGGCGGAGCGAAGAACGGCACGCCGCCGCTCTGCAGCGGGAGTGCGTTCTCCGACCAGGCGCGCAACGCGAACGCGGCGAGGTCCGGATCGGTCGTCTCGTCGAACCCGAGTGCGCGGGACAGGTCCCAGGTGTGGACGACCACTTCGACCACCCGGATCTGCCCCAGGATCCGCCCGGACACCTCGCCGGTGGAGAACGGCACGACGCGGGCAAGCGCGCCGGGTTCGGCGAAGGCCGCGGCGCACAGCGCGGAGTTCGACGCCCAGCCCTCGACCGCCCCGCCGGCCAAGCCGTCGGTCCGCCGCTCCGCGACGAAGTCCGCCCGCGCGCCGCCGCGCAGCAGGCGGGCGTACCGGCCCCCGCCGATCACGACGTGGTTGACCAGCGCGTAGACGTCCCACTCGGCGCACGGCGTCGGGCGCTGCCAGTCCGCGGGGGCGATCTGCCGGATGCGACGATCGAACTCCCCGTCGGCCACGGCCAGTGCCGCAGACACGTCCACGAGTCCTCCTCGACCGAATACAGCGGACCACGCAATGCTCGGGGCAACGTAGTCGACGAAGTGGGTGGGTATGGCTGGACGACCGGCGGCAGTCGCCTTCGACGTCGTGGAGACGCTGATCAACCTGGAACCGATGGGCGAGCGCTTCGTCGAGGTTGGGTTGCCGCCCGAGGCGGTGTGGGCGTGGTTCCCGCGGACGCTGCTCTACGGGGTCGGACTGTCGGTCGTGGGCGACTACGTGCCGTTCCCCGCGGCCGCCGCGGAGTCGCTGCGCACCCTGACCCGCTACGAGATCTCCGACGCGGGGGTCGAGTACGTCCTGGCGGGGATGGGGGAACTGGTGGCGCACCCCGACGTCGAACCGGCCATGCGGAGGCTGGACGAGGCGGGCGTGCGAATGATCTGCCTGACCAACGGCACCGCCGCGATGACGCAGTCGTTCCTGGACCGCTGCGGACTGGCGGGCTACGTCGAGCGGGTCGTGCCCACGGCAGAGTTGAACACGTGGAAGCCGCCGGCCAAGGTGTACCTGCACGGCGCGGCCGCGCTGGGGCTCCCGCCGGGCGAGGTGGCGTTGGTGGCCGTGCACGCCTGGGACTGTCACGCCGCCAAGCGAGCCGGGCTGATGGCCGGCTGGGCGGCGCGCCTCGAAGGCCGCTACGGGAGCATCTTCGCGGCGCCCGACGTGGAGGGTGCCGACCTGGACGAGGTGGCGCGCGGCCTGCTGGCACTTGATGGCGAACGGCGGATCTGACGGCCGCTCCAGCAGCCCAAAAACGCACACGGCCAGTCCAACCGCCCCCCGGGGTTGGACTGGCCAGAGTGCGCCGTTAGACGACTACGGCAGGTCGAGGAGCACGGCGGTGAGGCCGGAGAACTCCTCGTCGGTCAGCACGCCGAGCTGGCGCAGGTTGGCCAGGCGGCGGATCTGGTCCTGGACGTCCTCGATGCCCTTGTTCTGCTGGGCGGGAACGGCTGCCTCGGCGGCCGGGGCCGGCTCGACGGCGGCAGCCTGGGCCGGCACGGCCGGCTGGTCCTTCTGCGAGCGACGCGGAAGCATTGGCGCCATCTCCATTTCTAGTAGTGGGCCTGTTCATCAATGCGGTGGGTGGTCCGTCCCATTCATGGTGCGCCCGCATGGGGTGGGTCGGGATCAGACGGACGGTCCGAATTCGCCTCCTCCTTTCGGCTGATTCGGACGCACTGGAGATCGTCCTTTACCGACTCGGAACGGGGCACTTCCGACAGGTCACGCTGTGCGACCGCATGTGAATCGGTTCCCTAGACTGAGCCCATGAGCGAGCTTGCGAGCGAATCGACGGCCCCGAGGAAGGTCGCATGAAGTCCTTCGACGCGTTGTTCGCCGAACTCCAGGCGAAGGCGGCGGCCGGCGACCCGAACTCCGGGACCGTGCGGGCGCTGAACGCCGGCGTACACGCGATCGGCAAGAAGATCGTCGAGGAGGCGGCCGAGGTGTGGATGGCCGCCGAGTACGAGGGCACGGAGAAGACCGCCGAGGAGATCTCCCAGCTGCTGTACCACCTGCAGGTGCTCATGCTGGCCAGCGGGCTCACGCTCGAGGACGTATACGCTCACCTCTGAGCAAAAGCGAGAGGTCCGTGAGTCAGATGTTGCGTATCGCCGTGCCCAACAAGGGTTCGCTGTCCGAGCCCGCGGCGGCCATGCTGCGCGAGGCCGGGTACCGGCAGCGCAGCGATTCCCGCGAGCTGGTGCTGGCGGACCCGGAGAACCACGTCGAGTTCTTCTTCCTCCGTCCGCGCGACATCGCCATCTACGTCGGCTCGGGTCGCCTGGACGTCGGCATCACCGGCCGGGACCTGCTGCTGGACTCCGGGGCCGCCGCCGAGGAGATCCTGGCGCTCGGCTTCAGCGCCTCCACCTTCCGATACGCCGCGCTGCCGGGCACGGGGGAGTCGGTCAAGGACTTCGCAGGCATGCGGGTCGCTACCTCGTTCTCGGGGCTGGTCGCCAAGCACCTCGCGGACAACGGCGTGGGCGCGGAGGTCATCCGGCTCGACGGGGCGGTCGAAACCTCGATCCAGCTGGGCGTGGCCGACGTGATCGCGGACGTCGTCGAGACCGGCACGACGCTGCGGCAGGCGGGCCTCGTCGTGATCGGCGAGCCGATCCTCAAGTCCGAGGCCATTCTGATCCGTCGTGCGGCCTCGCCCGAGGAGCCCCAGTTCGGCCAACTGCTGCGCCGCCTGCAGGGCGTCCTGGTCGCTCGGCGGTACGTGATGATGGACTACGACTGCCCGACCGAGCACGTCGAGGCCGCCGTGGCGATCACGCCCGGGATCGAGTCCCCGACCATCGCCCCGCTGAAGGACCCGGCGTGGGTTGCCGTGCGCGCGATGGTGCCTCGCAAGGAGGCGCAGCGGATCATGGACGACCTCTGGGAGGTCGGCGCCCGCGCGATCCTGGTGACCGACATCCATGCCTGCCGGCTCTGACCTGCTGCCGCGCACCTTTCGGCCGCGGCGGGCGCGCATCACCATCTGGATCATCTCCGCGGTGCTGCTCTTCGTCATGGGCCTGATCGCCGTCGTGCTTCCCGCCGCGGGGGCGAAGGGCTTCGGCTTCGCCGACCGAGTCGGCGTTTTCGGCTGCGGAGTCTTCATCGTCTGGTTCCTGAACCTGCACTCCCGAGTCCGGGCCGTGGCCGAGGCAGACGGACTGTTCGTCCAGAACATGTTCAAGAGCCGCCGGCTCGCGTGGGGGGAGATCCTCTCGGTGCGCATGCGCAAGGGCGACCCGTGGGTCTACCTCGACCTGTCCGACGGCAGCACGCTGGCGGTCATGGGCATCCAGGGCTCCGACGGCGACGTCGCCGCCGAGCACGCACGGGAACTCGCAGGCTTCGTCCGGCGGTTCTCCTCCTAGCCTCGACCCGAGGGAGCCTCGATGCACCTGCGCGCCACCACCGTCGCCCTGCTCGGGTCGGGCCTGGTGATCGCCGGCCTCGCCGCTCCGGCGAACGCGGCGAACTACACGGTGAAGCTGTCGTTCCTCGGGCGCACGGGGGAGGCGCAGCCGACCCACGCGACGGTCGTGAACCTCGGATCCGGCAAGGAGTACGCCGTCAAGGCGGGCAAGGCCGTGTCGCTGCCCAAGGGCAGCTACGGCGTCGGTGCCTACATTCGCGACGACGGAGACGTCACGACGATCGCCGCGCGGACCGTCGAAGTGACGAAGAGTCAGACGCTGACCTTCGACGCCCGCAAGGGCAAGAAGGTCTCGATCAAGGTCGCCGACGCCAACGCTCGGCTGACACTGGCGAAGGTGGTTCCCGCCGCGAAGACCGGCAACGTGTCGCTGACCGGCACCCAGCCGGGCGGGGATCCGACGCTTCTCGTCGCGCCGTACGTCATTCCGGCGCCCGGCATCGCCATGCGCGTCCAGGCCGTGCTCGTCGACGAGAAGGCCGCGCCGCCGACGCGGTACGACCTCGCCAACCAGCTCGCGCCGGCGAGTTCGGCGGTGTCGCTGAACTTCGGCAAGGGCGACCTCGCGCGCGTCGAGGCGGGGCTCTACTCGTCGGAGACCGTCACCTCCAACGACTTCCGGCTCACTCCGCGCAGCGCAAACAACACTCCGCTCGTCTCCGACTTCGGGTTCGGGGTCGGCGACGCGAACCTCGGCCCGCGCTTCACCTCTTACCGGACGCCCGGGTACTGGAGCGTCAGTCTCACGATGCGCACCAAGGCGGGGACGCTGTCCACGGGCCAGTCCCTGCGCAAGTACACCGCCGGCAAGGCCTACACGGAGCGGTTCGCCACCGGGATCTGGGGCTTCGGCAGCGGACTGCGCGGCACCGTCGACAGCGGCGACCTCTACGCCGGTGGACGCGGAATCGTTGCGCCGGCCTCCGGCGGAACCCTGAACGGCACCACCGCCACCTGGCGCCTGCTGGACGACAAGGGCAAGGAACTCGCCGCCGGGGACAACGTCTCCTACCGGCTGCCGAACAAGGCCGCCTGGTACGTCCTGGAGGCGACCGCGACCCGCAAGACCGGCGCGACCACGTCGACCACCGTCCTGGGACGCTGGCGCGTCAAGGCCGACGGGAGCCAGGACTACGGCGGCCCGCTGGGCCTCGGCCGTTTCACGCTGGCCGGCGACAACCTCGACCGCGTGAAGTCCGTCCCGCGCAGCAGCTCCACCGTGCTGACCGTCGGCACCAAGGACCTGAAGGACGTCTCGTCCGTCGTCGTCGAGTACTCCACCGACGGCAAGACCTGGACCAAGGTCAAGACCGCCAAGTCCGGCTCGCAGTGGAAGGCCACGGGCAAGAACCCGGGCAAGGCCGGCTCGGTGTCGGTCCGCACGACCGCGACGACCAAGAGCGGCGCCTCCGCGAAGCAGACGGTGAAGGACGCCTACCGGGTGAAGTAGCCTGCGCACCCGTGGACAGGGTGCTCAGCGATCCGGGGTTCGCCGGGGACGGCGGTGGGGCGGATCCGGAGGTGGCGGCGGCGCTCGCCGCGTACGCGGCGGGGGATTCGGTGCCGCTCGCGCAGCTGCTGCCCGGGGCGCGGCTGTTGGTGCCGATCGTCGCGATTCTGGACGAGATCGACGAGCACGGCGCCGAGAAGAGCACCGACATGGCCGTCGTGACGCTGCAACTGACGAACGGTCAGACGGCACTGCCCGCGTTCACGTCGCTGGCCGCGCTGGGCGCCTGGCACCCGCAGGCCCGGCCGCTGCCGATCGAGGGGGCACGCGCCGCGCAGGCCGCGCTGTTCGAGAAGGCCGACCTGCTGCTGATCGACCCCGCCGGGCCGGTGCCCGCGCCGATCGCCGGAGCCGGCCTGCGGACCCTGGCGGCCGGCCGCCCGCCGCTTCCGGTGTACGCCGACCCGGACGTGGCCGCGGCCCTGCACGTACACCTGGCTGCCCGCCCGGAGTTCGACGCGGCGGTGCTGCTTCCGCCGCAGGGCGAGGCCGACGCGGTGCTGGCGCTGCGACTGCGCGAACCCGACGGCGATCCCGGCCCGGCCCTGGCGGCGTTGAGCGCCGTACTCGGCCCGGACCCGGTGCTCGCCGAGCGACTCCAACGCGGCCTGGACCTCGCCGTGCTGCCCGCCGGCACCGCCCTCCCGGACGCTCGTCTGCTCTGAGGCGGTCAACGGGAGCTCGCCCGCTCGCTCGTCCCCCGGTCAGCCCAGTGGAGTAGCGGCCTCGCCGGGCCCGCGGGGCCGATCTACGGTGACCACGGGGACGCCTGCACTCCATGCGGGCGTAGATGGGGGTTGGGCGATGCGTTGGCGTGCGGCGATGGTGACGACGGCTCTGGTGAGCGCCTCGGTAGGCCTCGGCGCAGGCTCCGCGTCCGCGGAGACCCCCGCCCCCGAGACGTCCGGCCCGGACCCGGTCGCGATCGCCGTCCACCCGACCACCGGCAAGCTCTTCGTGGCGAACGCCGGCACCGGCGACGTGACCGTCGTCGACCCCACCGCCAACACGAGCACCAACGTGAGCGTCGGCCCGGTCCCGTCGGCGATCGCGCTGAACCCCACCACCGGCAAGGTCTACGTGACGACCGCGGGCAACAACTCCGTCGCGGTGCTGGACAGCGCGACCCTGACCACCGTGACGGTGCCGGTCGGAGCACGTCCGCTGTCCCTGGCGCTCAACGCCGTGACCAACAAGATCTACGTGGCCAACACCGCCGACGACAGCGTCACCGTCATCGACGGCGCCACCAACGCGGCGACGAGGGTGGCCGTCGGCAAGACGCCCGCCTGGATCACCGTGAACTCCACGACCAACCGGATCTACGTCTCGAACCTCGCCGGCGGCACCGTGACGGTCCTGGACGGTGCGCGCGACCAGGCCGTTGCGACCATCACGGCGGGCACCAACCCCGCCGTCTCGGCCGTGGACCTGGCCGCGAACAAGATCTACGTCGGCAACGTGGGCAGCAACAACGTCACGGTGATCGACGGCAAGACGAACGCGACCTCCACCGTGCCGGCCGGGACGAACCCGTCGGGGGTTGCCGTCGACCCGAAGAGCGGCAAGGTCTACGTGGCCAACCTCAACAGCGACGACGTCACCGTCATCGCCGGCAACGCAACCTCGCAGATCAAGGTCGGCGACACTCCGCTCGCACTCGCGGTGGACCCGGCCACCGGCAAGGTCTTCGTCGCGAACTCCGCCAGCAACGACGTCACGCTCATCTCTCCGGAGGGCACGGTCGTCGGCACCGTGCCGGCCGGAAAGACGCCCCTGGCGGTGACCCCGTCGGCCACCGCGGGCCAGGCGTACGTCGCCAGCGTCGGCGACGATCAGGTTCGCGTCGTGGACGGCACCACCGTCACCGCCACGACCGTCGCCCTGCCGCGCCGCGCCCCGCAGACCCCGGCCGCGCCCGCCGCCCCGGCCCCGGCCGCCCCCGCGGCGCCGGCTCCGGCCCCGGAGGCGCCCGCTGCCAAGGCCCCGGCGGAGAAGGCTCCCGCCACCAAGAAGGCCCCGGCCGGCAAGAAGGACAACCCGCTCAAGCGGATGCCGAAGGCGCGCCCCGGCCAGCGCTGAGCGGGGGACTTGCTACACTCCTCCCGACCTTCCTGGCGCCTTCGGGCGTCTGGACGCAAGCGGAGTCCGACTCCCACCCGCCACGACCTCCGGGTCGTCGGGTCCAGGTCCCCCGGAGCGCCCTGGGCGTTTCGACGGTTGACGCCGTGCCAGCCACGAAATTGTGGAGCGGGGATCGGGTCTCGGGCTTTCGCGCGCAGACGCGAAAGCCCTTTCGCTTTTCTGGGGTCGTACGAACAGTTCGTTCTTGGAGGACACATCACCACAGAACCGCGCATCAACGACCGGATTCGCGTCCCGGAGGTCCGTCTCGTCGGACCGAACGGCGAGCAGGTTGGCATCGTCCCGATCGCGAAGGCGATGGAACTGGCTCGGGAAGCCGACTTGGACCTGGTCGAGGTCGCCGCAATGGCGCGGCCGCCCGTTGCCAAGCTCATGGACTACGGCAAGTTCAAGTACGAGTCCGCGATCAAGGAACGCGAAGCGCGCCGCAACCAGACGCAGACGGTCATCAAGGAGATGAAGCTGCGTCCGAAGATCGACCCGCACGACTACGAGACCAAGAAGGGCCACGTCGTCCGCTTCCTGAAGGCGGGGGACAAGGTCAAGATCACAATCATGTTCCGCGGTCGCGAGCAGTCGCGGCCGGAGCTGGGGTTCCGGCTTCTCAAGCGCCTGGCCGACGACGTCGCCGCGCTCGGGATCGTCGAGTACGAGCCCCGGCAGGAGGGCCGCAACATGCTCATGGTGCTGGCCCCCACCAAGAAGAAGGCCGAGGCCATGGCCGAAGCCAGGGCGAAGCGGGAGACCAATCCCGATGCGCCCGCCGACGAGGCATCCGTCGCGGAGGCACCCGAGGTCGAGCTTGCGACAGACGTACCGACTGACGCACCGGCCGACGCAACGCAGGAATGATTTAGAGGGAGATAGGCGACCATGCCGAAGGTCAAGACCCACAGCGGGGCCAGCAAGCGCTTCAAGATCACCGGCTCCGGCAAGGTGATGCGCGAGCGGGCGAACGCTCGGCACCTGCTCGAGCACAAGTCGTCCCGTCGCACCCGTCGGCTGGCCAACGACGCCGAAATGGCTCCTGGCGACGCTGCGCGCATCAAGAAGCTGCTGCGCAAGTAGTCGCCCCACCGGGCCCACCCAGACCGATTCAAGGAGTCAACGAACGTGGCACGCGTCAAGCGGGCGGTCAACGCCCAGAAGAAGCGCCGTGAGGTTCTCGAGCAGGCCAGTGGCTACCGCGGCCAGCGCTCTCGGCTGTACCGCAAGGCCAAGGAGCAGGTCACGCACTCCATGGTCTACGCGTACCGGGACCGCAAGAAGCGCAAGGGGGACTTCCGTCGCCTCTGGATCCAGCGCATCAACGCGGCCGCTCGCGAGCAGGGCCTGACCTACAACCGCTTCATCCAGGGCCTCACCGTCGCCGGTCTCGAGGTGGACCGTCGCATGCTCGCCGAGCTCGCGGTCAACGACCGCCCGGCGTTCAACGCGCTGGTCGAGACCGCGAAGGCCGCGCTGCCGGCCGACGTCAACGCGCCCGCCGCCTTAATCGCCAATCTAGCGCCCGCGAGTGGGGCTATCGCCGCGGTGCTATAGCCCCACTCGCCGTCAGAGGACGGGTTTCTTGGCAGAGCTCACGTCGACCAAGTCGGCGCCCGTCGCCGCCGCGAGCAAGCTGAACAAGCGGACGTTCCGCGAGCAGCAGCGCCGCTTTCTCGCCGAGGGCCCGCAGGCCGTCCGCGAGGCGCTCGGCGTTCCCGGCGGCGTCCTGACGCTGTTCGTCACCGCGGAGGCCGCCGCTCGGCACGGCGAGTTGGTCTCGGGCGCGCACGCGGCCGGCGCCGTCGTGCACCAGGTGTCCGGCCAGGTCATGGGTTCGCTCACCGGCACCGTGACACCGCAGGGCCTGCTCGCGGTGTGCCCCTTCGTCGACGTTCCGGCCGCGAAGGTCCTCGCCGCGCCGCCGCCCCTCGGCGCGCTCCTCGCCCAGGTTCGAGACCCCGGGAACGCCGGCACGGTGATCCGGGTCGCCGACGCAGCCGGGGCCGGTGCCGTCCTGCTGAGCCACGGCAGCGTCGACGCCTACAACGGCAAGTGCGTCCGGGCCAGCGCCGGCAGCCTCTTCCACCTCGACCTGTCCGTGGACGTCGACCTGGCAGCCACCGTGGCCGCCCTGCGCGCGGCGGGCAGCCGCGTGCTCGCCGCCGACGGGGCCGGAACGCACGACCTCGACGACCTGATCGACGCCGGAACCCTCGCCTCCCCGACCGTGTGGATGTTCGGCAACGAGGCCTGGGGGATGCCCCCGGAGGTGCGCGCACTGGCCGACGAGGTCGTCCGCGTCCCGATCCACGGCCGCGCCGAAAGCCTCAACCTCGCCACCGCCGCTGCGGTCTGCCTCTACGCCTCCGCCCGCGCCCAGCGCCACGCCTGAGGTATATCGAGTCGGCCCGTTGGTGGGCCCCGAAATAGGATTCCCGAGTGTCTGCGCCCAACTCGTCATTCGACCCCGTCCAGGTGACCCCGCTGGAGGCCGCCGAGATCGACCGCGAGGTCGCTCGGGCCCTGGCGGCCATCGCCGCCGCGGGCGACCTCGCCGAACTCAAGGCGGTCCGCCTCGACGTCGCCGGGGACCGGTCCCCGCTGGCGCTGGCCAACCGCGAGATCGGCGCCCTGCCGCCCGCCGCGAAGGCCGAGGCCGGCAAGCGCGTCGGCCTCGCCCGCAAGCAGGTCTCCGACGCCCTGGCCGAGCGCACCGTGGCGCTGGAGGCGGACCGCGACGCCCGCGTGCTCGTCGAAGAGGCCGTCGACGTCACGCTGCCCACGGACCGGGAGCCCGCCGGCGCGCGTCACCCGCTGTCCACGATCGCCGAACTGCTCGCCGACATCTTCGTGTCCATGGGCTACGAGATCGCCGAAGGCCCCGAGGTCGAGTCGGAGTGGTTCAACTTCGACGCGCTGAACATCGCGCCCGACCACCCGGCCCGCAGCATGATGGACACCTTCTTCGTCGACCCGCCCTCCCACGGGCTGGTGCTGCGCACCCACACCTCGCCCACCCAGATCCGGGCCCTGATGGACCGCGAGCTGCCGGTCTACGTGGTGCATCCCGGCCGCGTCTTCCGCACCGACGAACTCGACGCCACCCACACCCCGGTCTTCCACCAGATCGAGGGCCTCGCGGTGGACAAGGGCATCTCCATGGCCCACCTCAAGGGCACCCTGGACCACCTGGCCTCGACGCTGTTCGGCGAAGGCACGGCCACCCGCTGGCGGCCCTCGTACTTCCCGTTCACCGAGCCCTCCGCCGAGTTCGACCTGCAGTGCTTCGTGTGCCGCGGCGCCTCGGTCGGCGACCCCGCCAACCCATGTCGCACCTGCCGCTCCGAGGGCTGGATCGAGTGGGGCGGCGCCGGGATGGTCAACCCGCGCGTGCTGATCGCGTGCGGCGTGGACCCCGAGGTGTACACCGGCTTCGCGTTCGGCATGGGCATCGAACGCACCCTGATGTTCCGGCACGGGGTAGCGGACATGCGCGACATGGTCGAAGGCGACATTCGCTTCACGAGTCCGTTCGGGGTGGAGGTCTGATGCGCGCGCCGCTGTCCTGGATTCGGGAGTTCGTTCCGGAGCTACCGGCCGACATGACGGGACGTCAGGTAGCCGAGAGGATCATTGCCGCGGGCCTCGAGGTGGAGACCGTCGAGTCCGCCGCGCCGGGCCTGACCGGGCCCCTGGTCACGGGCCGCGTGGTGTCCATCGAGGAGCTTCGGGAGAAGGAGAAGCTCAAGAAGGACATCCGGTTCTGCCAGGTCGACGTCGGCGACGGAATCCGCGGAATCGTCTGCGGGGCAAGGAATTTCGCCGAGGGCGACGTGATCGTCGCTGCCCTTCCCGGCGCGGTACTGCCAGGTGCCAACCCGGGCGAACACTGGGCCATCGCCTCGCGCAAGACCTACGGCCACGTGTCCGACGGCATGATCTGCTCGGAGCGCGAGCTCGGCATGCCCGACGGCGACCACTCCGGGATCGTCGTGCTGCCCGCGGACACGCCCCTCGGGCTCGACGCCCGCGGCGTGCTCGGCCTCGACGAAGAGGTCCTCGACATCGCCGTCACCCCGGACCGCGGGTACGCGCTGTCCATCCGCGGCGTCGCCCGCGAGGTCGCCACCGCCTTCGGCGTGCCGTTTCTCGACCCTGCGGTGCCGACGGCCGCGAGTACCGGCGGATACGAGATCCGGATCGAGGACCCCAGCGGCTGCGACCGCTTCGTCGCCCGCGTCGTGCGCGGCGTCAACCCGGCCGCGCAGTCCCCGGACTGGCTCAAGCAGCGCGTCGCCGCGGCGGGCATGCGCCCGATCTCGCTGACCGTCGACGTCACGAACTACGTGATGCTCGAACTCGGCCAGCCCATTCACGGCTACGACCTCGGCAAGCTGCGCGGGGCCATCGGCGTGCGCCGCGCCAAGTCCGGCGAGAAGCTCGAGACCCTCGACGGCGCCGTGCGCGACCTCGACCCCGAGGACCTGCTCATCGTCGACGACTCGGGCCCGATCGGCCTGGCCGGCGTCATGGGCGGGGCGAGCACCGAGATGGGCGAGGACACCGTCGACGTCCTGATCGAGGCCGCGCACTTCGCGCCGGTGGTCATCGCCCGCGGCGCGCGCCGGCACAAGCTGCCGAGCGAGGCCTCCCGCCGCTTCGAACGCGGCGTGGACCCCGCACTTCCGCCGATCGCCGCAGCCCGCGTCGCGACGCTGCTGGAAGAGCTCGCGGGCGGCACGCTGGATCCCGCGGGGACCGACGTGAATCGCCTGGGCGAGCCCACGCGCATCGAGATCGACGTGGACTACCCGGCACGGCTCGCCGGCCGCCCGATCGACGCGGACACCGTGCGCCGCCGCCTGCAGCAGATCGGCGCCACGACGACGCTGGACGGCACGCGGCTGTCCGTCGTGGCGCCGAGTTGGCGCCCCGACGTCACCGACCCGGCCGACGTGGCAGAGGAGGTCATCCGGCTCGAGGGGTACGACTCGATCCCCGCGACGCTCCCCGCGGCGCCTGCCGGCCGCGGTCTGACGCGCAGTCAGCAGCGGCGCCGCGGCGTCGCCCGTGCGCTCGCCGGCGCGGGCTTCGTGGAGGTCCTGAACTACCCGTTCGTGTCCGAGAAGAACTTCGACGCGCTGCTCCTCGACGCGGACGACCCCCGCCGGACCGCGCTGCGCCTGGCGAACCCGATCTCCCAGGACGAGCCGTTGCTGCGCACCACGCTGCTGCCCGGCCTGCTCGAGGCCGCGCGGCGCAACATCGGCCGCGGCAACACCGACCTCGCCCTGTTCGAGATCGGCCGGGTGTTCCGGCCGATGGCCGGAAGCCCGCCCGCTCCGCGGCTGCCGGTGGACCGTCGCGCGTCCGCCGCCGAGCTGGCCGCCACCGAAGAGTCGCTGCCGCGGCAGCCGCGCCGCGTGGCCGTCGTTCTCACCGGTGCCCGCCGTTCCGCCGGCTGGTGGGGCACCGGCCGGCCCGCCGACTGGGCCGACGCCGTCGAGGCCGCCAAGATCTGCGCCCGCGCCGCAGGGGCCACGCTCGAGATCCGCAACGACGTACACGCCCCCTGGCACCCGGGCCGATGCGCGCGCCTGTCCGTCCCCGGCCCCGACGGCCCGGTGCTCGTCGGTCACGCCGGCGAACTGCACCCGCGGGCCCTCGGGATCCTCGGGCTGCCCGCCCGCACCGTGGCCGCGGAACTGGATCTCGACGTGCTCGTCGCCGCGGGCGGCTCCGTGACCGCCGCGCCGATCTCCGGCTTCCCGGTGGCCACGCAGGACGTCGCGCTGGTCGTGGACGCAGCCGTCGCCGCCGAGGCCGTCGCGGCCGCGCTGCGCGCCGGAGGGGGAGAGCTTCTGGAGTCCGTTCGGCTGTTCGACGTGTACGTCGGAGATCAGCTGGGCGCCGGACGCAAGTCGCTGGCCTTCGCCCTTCGATTCCGGGCACCCGATCGCACGCTGACGGCCGAGGAGGTGGCCGCCGCGCGCGCCGCCTCCGTTGCCGCAGCAGGCGCCGCGACCGGGGCCGTCCTGCGGGGCTGACGCTCCATCAGGTCGGACCGGCGGACGAATCCGGTGATTCGCCGTCAGATGTCCTCAGGTATGGACATTTGTCACTACTGCGGACGAATTGCTTGAAGATACCTTTGCGGACACCCGGTGATCTTGATCTGCCGACCAAGATCCAACCGGGTCGTCGCGCCCACCACCGCGGCGTCTGGAAGTTCACGTTCGGGAGTGTGCAATGGCGCGTATGGACTATGGCCCGTGGGACGGATTCCACGGCGGTTTCGGCGGCTTCGGCAGCGGCAAGGGCTTCGGCTACGGCTTCTTCGATGCCGAACTCGGCGGCGGCCCACTGATCGGCTACCTGTACCGGCCGTTCAAGCCCTGGTTCGACTAGGCCGTCGTTCCTCGATGCGGTTCGGGCGGGCTTCTCTCGGGTTACTGGTGGCAGCAGTCGCAGCACCGATGTAGGCGGTCATGTCCGACTGATCCGCCGTACGCGGCAAAGTTCCGGTTGGGGTTGCGACCAACCAAGTCCCATGCCTGCTTGACGCGGCGATGGTGGCGAGATGAACGCCCCCCGCCACCGTGTGCACCGAGAGGGTCGATTCCCCGCGCTGCTCCCGAGCGCGGTGGCGTCGACCCTCTCGGCGGTTCTGCTGGTCGCCGGCTCGTTCGGTTCGCCGGAGCACGCGTCCGCATCGCAGAGCCGGCTGTTCCCCTCGCCGGAGCTTGGCCTCTCCACCCTGCTCCCCTCGGGGCAGCAGCCGGCTCCCAAGGCGAAGCCCGCCAAGGACCCGGCGTGGGCACGTGGCCTGCCGGCGAACACCACGCAGGTCGTGCGCACCGTGCGCAGCAACGAGTGGTGCTCGCAGGTCTACTGCGCGCGCACCGAGGCCTGGGAGAGGGTCGACGGGACCTGGCGCCTGGCCAAGGGGCCCGGCAAGAGCGGCAAGGCCGTGTTCCGCTCCCAGATCGGCGCCCGCGGCTTCGCCCCGCCCGGCAAGCGGCGGCAGAACGATCTGCGCAGCCCGAGCGGCGTGTTCGGCATCAAGGTCGTGTTCTCCACGTCGAAGGATCGTCCCACCGAGATGCCGTGGCGGCGCCGCCTGCCCACCTCCGTGGTCTCCTCGACGCCGGGGCAGACCTACAACACCTGGATCGAGGCGCCGGGAGTGCGGGCCGGCGATCGCCGGATGATGAGCTGGGGCTTCTGGATCGACTACAACAACCCACGCCTGGCAGTCGGCAAGGGGCCACGGCCCGTTCCCGGGTTGGGATCGGGGATTTTCCTGCACACGTCGAATGCCGGCCGTCCCTGGGCCGCCACGCTGGCGTGCGTCCAGATCGGCGTTCCCGCGCAGGCCGAGTGGATCGTCCGGTGGCTCGAACCGGACGCGAACCCGCGCGTGGTGAACAACCGCTAAGACTTGGTTGTCGAGTGACCAATTCCGACGCATCGTGGAAGAGATGAACGCCGCACCCGCCCGCTGCCGCCGCCGCGTGGACACCGTCCTCGCGGTCGCCGCCATGGCCGTGATCGGGTCCGCCGTCCTCGGGCTGACGCTTCCCTCCGGTGGCAACCGCGCGGGCGCCGCGCCCACGCTCGCGGCGTTGGCGAAGAGCCCGACGAACTCGGAGCTGGCCGGTCCACCGCAGCCCGCCGCGCCCGCCTGGGCGGGGGCGCTGCCCGCGGACACCTCCCAGGTTCTGCGGACGACCAGCAGCACGCAGTGGTGCGAGAAGGTCTACTGCTCGCGCACCGAGGCCTGGGAGAAGGTCGACGGCACGTGGCGGATCGCCGCCGGCCCGGGCGAGTACGGCCAGGCGGTGTTCCGCTCGCAGATCGGAGCCAAGGGTTTCGCGGCTCCGGGCATGCGCCGCGCGGACGACCTGAAGACCCCGACCGGGGCCTACGCGATCTACACGACGTTCTCGACCACTGCCGAGCGGCCGACCGAGCTTCCGTGGCGGCGCCGGCTCCCGACCTCCGTGGTGAGCTCCGAGCCTGGCTCGAAGTACAACACGTGGATCGAGATGCCCAAGGACGTCGACGGAGATCGCCGGATGATGAGCTGGGGCCTCTGGCTCGACTACAACAACCCGCGTCTGGAGATCGGGGTGGGACCCGCGCCCGTCGCGGGTGTCGGCTCGGGGATTTTCATGCACACGTCGAACGCGGGCAAGGAGTGGGTGGCCACGCTCGCCTGCGTGCAGATCGGTCAGCCGGCGCAGATGGAGTGGGTCGTTCGGTGGCTACGCCCCGACGCGAATGCTCGGGTGCTGAACAACCTCTGAGCGGCGCAGGCTGCGCGCCGGGAGCAGCACCACGAACAGCGCCGCCGCGGTCAGCACGATCGCCGTGCCCGAGGGCACGTCGAGGTGGTAGCTGGCGTTCATTCCGACGAACCCGCACCCCGCACCGAAAGCCGTCGCGAGGACGAGCATGCGGGCGAACGAGTCGGTGACCAGCCGCGCCGCCACCGCCGGGATCACCAGCGCCGCGGCCACCAGGGTCACTCCGATGACGTTGAGACTGGTGAGGATGGCGGCCGAGAGCAGCGCCATCAGCAGGGCGTCCACGCGCGCGACCTTCACGCCGTGTGCGCCGGCGACGTCCGGGTCGAACGAGACGAACAGCAGCGCCCGGTACCGCGCCACGACCACGCCGAGTACCCCGAGGAAGACGCTCGCGAGGACCCACAGGTCCAACGGCCGTACGCCGAGGATGCTGCCGAACAGCGCGGCGTCGAACGAGGGGCCCCGGTTTCCGTAGTGGGCGATCATCGCTACGCCCAGGGCGAAGCTCGCGGTCGTGACGACGCCGATGGCGGCGTCCGCGCCGATGCGTTTGCTGCGCGTCAGCGAGTTGACGGCCAGGGCGGAGGCGAAGCCCCACAGGCCGGCGCCGAGGTAGTAGTTCACGCCCGCGACCGAACTGGCGGCGAACCCGCCGAAGATCGAGTGCGACAGGCCGTGCCCGATGTAGCTCATCCCGCGCTGCACGATGAACACGCCCACCAGGCCGCACAGCGCGCCGGCCAGCACCGCGGCGAGCAGGCCGCGCTGGAAGAACGCGTACTCGTAGGGCTCGAGCAGCGTGTGCATCACACGGCTCTCAGGTCGCGTTCCAGCACGACCGGCAACCCCAGGTGCTCGAGCACGTCCATCGGCGCCCCGAAGGTGCGCTCCAGCACGCGCGGGGTGATGACGTGGGCGGGAGCGCCCTCGGCGATCACCTCGCCGTTGAGCGCGATCAGGTGCGGCAGGTGCGCGGCGACGCCGTTGAGGTCGTGCGTGGTGAGCGCGATGGTCGTGCCCGCGGCGTTCAGGTCGCCGAGGAGGTGCAGCATGTCGTGGCGGCTGTTCCAGTCCACGCCGGAGGTGGGCTCGTCCAGGAGCAGGAGGTCCGGGGTGCACAGCAGGGCCCGGGCCAGGAACATCCGCTGCTGCTGTCCGCCCGACAGGGCTCGGATGTGACGGTTCGCCAGGTGTGCAATGCCCAGGCGCGCCAGCACCTCCAGGACCGCGGCTCGCTCGGCGCGCGAGGCCCAGGGGAAGCGGCGCTGCGGTGCGGCCATCAGCACGCACTCGGCGAGGGTGACCGGGAAGTTCCAGTCCACGCTCTCCAGTTGCGGCACGTAGCCGACGCGCAGGCCACGTTCCCGCGTCACGGTGCCCGACTGCGCGGACAGCGCGCCGAGCAGCAGCTTCAGCAGCGTCGTCTTTCCCGAGCCGGACGGGCCGAGCACGCCGACGAAGTCGCCGCGACGCAGCGTCAGATCCACACCGGTCAGTACCGGCGCATCGCGGTAGGCGAAGCCGACACCGGCGAGTCGGACGAGATCGGTCACTGGGGACGGGGTCATTGCGGGTAGACCGCCGTGTCCGGGACGGTCGGGGCCGTGTCCAACGCGTCCAGTTTCGGCGTGGTGCCGCCGAGCCGGGCGATGATCGTGCGGTAGTTGGAGCGCATCAGCGCCGCCCAGGAGTGCTCGGCCTCGCCGGGCCTGCCGGGTAGGTCGTCGTCGCGCAGGGTGTCCTCGACGTGTGCGCCCGTGGCGCGGCCGATTTCCGCCAACGCCTTGCTGGGAAAGACCTCCGAGCCGAAGACGGCCTTCACCCCCTGGTCGCGAATCTGGTCGATCAATTCGGCCAGTTCTCTGGGAGTGGGTTCGTCGAAGCTCGCCGGCTGGACTGCTCCGATCACCTTCCAGCCGTACGTCTTCGCGAAGTAGGCGTAGGCGTCGTGGTAGGTCAGCAGCTCGCGGTCTTCGGGGGCCAGCGACTCCTGGTCGGCCTTGATCGCGTCGGACAGGGCGGTGGCCTGGGCGACGAACCGGTCGTAGTTCGCGGTGTAGGTCGCCGCGTTGCCGGAGTCCCGTTCGGACAGCTTCGCCTTGATCACCTCGGCGTAGCGGATCGCGTAGGTCGGGTCGGTCCACAGGTGCGGGTTCGGCTTGCCGTCGGACTTGGGGAAGGAGAAGTCGTAGAGGTAGTCCGCTTCCGGCAGCACCTCGTTGCCGAGTTCGACGATCGTCGCACCGCTCTTCAGGTTCGCCTGCGCGAGCTTCTTCGTCGGCTCCTCGAGCTGCAGCCCGTTGACGAACACGATGTCCGCGCCCGACAGCACCGAGGCGACGCTCGGCGCCGGTTCGAAGGTGTGCGAGTTCGTGCCCTCCGGCACCACGCCCTCCACCTTCGCCGCGCTCCCCGCGATCGCCGAGGCGATGGAGGTGATGGGGGCAACCGTGGTCACGATCTTCAGCGGCGCCGCGGCGGGCTCCTTCGACGAGCCGCCGCAGGCGGCCAACGCGAAAGTCGTTGCGAGGCAGAGGATCGGCAGGACACGGCGGGGAGCGGGGCACATGCTCTGGACCCTACTCGCACTCTGGTCGTTCCTGCATATCAGTTGCAACAAGGCATCCGGGCCCGTCGTGCGCATAGGCCCCACGGGTAGCGCAGGCGCACTGCCGTTGGGGGCTAAATTCCCCCCGGCCGCTCAGGGTTAGGGCGCTGACCTTTCCGTTTGGGTTTCGAGGCCCCCCTGCGGGGAGTGGGCTCGCGTGCCTTCGGCAATCCTCGGCCTCGTCTACGCAGAAGGCAGGGGCGGGGGAGTGCAGTTCGCGCCGACCCGTTACGTGGGCCGTGCAGCATCTGCGGCTCGAAGCCACGGAAGGACACTCATGCGAAAAGTGCGACTCAGGTCGAAGCTGACGGCCGTCACGGCCGTCGGTGTGGCTGGGACGCTGGCGGTGGGCGGGCTCGGCCTGCTCGGCGGGCAGGCGGTCAACGCCTCCAGCCACCGCGAAGCACCTGCCATCACCGACGACCCGAAGGCCGACAACACCGACACCTACGCCTTCGTCAGCCCCGACAAGAAGAACACCGTCACGCTGCTCGCGAACTGGTATCCGTTCCAGGAGCCGAACGGCGGCCCGAACTTCTACCCGTTCGCCACCGACGCTCGATACAACATCCACGTCGACAACGACGGGGACGCGAAGCCGGACATCACCTATCGGTGGAAGTTCAAGAACGTCGACAAGCGCGGGACCGACACGTTCCTGTACAACAACGGGCCGGTCGGATCGCTGGGCGATGCGAACCTGCTCTTCAAACAGCGCTACACGCTGACCAAGATCGAGAACGGCAAGAGCACCGTGATCGTCCGCAACGGCACCGCCGCCCCGTCGTTCACCGGCAAGGCGTCCATGCCGAACTACGGCAAGCTGCGCGCGCAGGCCACCCGCAAGCTCGACAAGGGAAGCGGCCGCACCTACGCGGGCGCGGCGGACGACTCCTTCGCGCTCGACCTGCGCGTCTTCGACCTGCTCTACGGGACGAAGCTCAAGTCGGTCGGCCAGGACACCCTGAAGGGCTACAACGTCAACACCCTGGCGATCCAGGTTCCGAAGAACGCCCTTGCGCTGAAGAAGAACGCGAAGAACAACCCGGTCATCGGCGTGTGGGCGACCACCGAGCGCCAGAGCGTGGAAATCGTCGACGACGTGGCCCCCATGGGCGGCGACGGTGGCGGGTCCACCGAATCGAAGGACCAGAAGTCCGGCCTGACCTGCGGCACGCCGCTGGAGGCCGTCGGGTGCTCCAGCGTGGACAAGCTCAAGGAGGGACAGGTCACCACGGCTCGGGTCGTGAAGAAGTGGGTGCAGGTCTCGCGTCTGGGCAACCCGTTGGTCAACGAGGCCGTTGCCCCCGCCGGGCTGAAGGACGCGTTCCTGCGTTTGAAGCCGGAGAACGACGCCGACGTGGCGCCGCTGGTCGAGCGCGTTACCGACCCGGAGGTGCCGAAGCTGATCGAGGCCATCTACGGCCTCAAGGCGCCGGCCACTCCCCGCAACGACCTCGTCCAGATCTTCCTGACGGGTGTCGCCAAGGGCAACGGCCCGATCGAGGCGGACCTCAACTCGCTCGCCCTGAACAAGGACGTCGAGGGCGACATCCGCCCGGCGGAGATGCTGCGACTGAACATGAGCGTGCCGGTCACCAAGAACCCGAACAGGCTCGGCGTCCTCGCCGGGGACCTTCAGGGCTTCCCGAACGGCCGCCGCATGGGCGACGACGTCGTCGACATCGCGATCCAGGCCCTCATGGGCGCCGCAACGAAGGGCATCGTGAAGGCGCTCGCGGCAGGGGACGGCGTGAACCAGAACAACAAGAAGTTCACGCGTTCGTTCCCGTACATCGCAGGTCCGAACGAGCAGGCCGTCAACACCCAGTAGTGGGTCCGGCGGGCGTCGACACCATTCGGTCGGCGCCCGTCTCCGGCCTGCCTCTCGTCCATTCAGTTCTGGAGAACACGTGCTCCGTTACCGCCTGCCCGGCCGCGCGACGATCGTCGTCGTGGCCGCGCTGGGAATGCTCGCCGGCGGCGGCATCGGCGTGAACCTCGCGGGCGGATCGGCCGGAGACTCGGGCGAGCGCACCGTTTCTCTGACGTCGGAGTCGGGCGAGATTGGCCGCCTGCAGCGCAGGCTCGCGGAGCAGCCCGCCGACGCGAAGGCGTGGGCGGCCTTGGGCGAGGCCTACCTGGAGCGTTCGCGAGCCGGCGGCGACCCGGCCTTCTATCCCAAGGCGGAAGAGGCCATCGCGCGCTCGTTGAGTCTCGAGTCCGAGCGGAACCTGCCGGCCTTCGTGGCGATGGGAACGCTGGCCAACGCCCGGCACGACTTCGCGGCCGCCTTGGCCTGGGGCCGCAAGGCGCGTGCCGTCAGCGATTTCAGCCCCGGTGCCTACGCGGTGCTCGTCGACGCCTACACCCAGCTCGGCAGACGAAGCGAGGCGAGCGCTGCCGCACAGCGCATGCTCGACCTCTCGCCCAACCTGCCCTCGCTGTCCCGCGCCGCCTACGACCTCGAACAGCGCGGTTCCCTGGCCGGCGCACGTCGCCTTCTCCACCAGGGCCTCGAGCAGGCCTTCGACGCGGGCGCGATCGGCTTCCTGCGCCATCAGCTCGGAGAGCTGGCGTTCAACGCCGGCGACCTGGACACGGCAGAGCGGCACTACCGCGCGGGCCTGGCCGCGGCTCCGCAGAACGTCACGCTGCTCCACGGCCAGGCGAAGGTCGCCGCCCTGCGCGGCGACGGTGCCACGGCGATCAGCCGATACGCCGAGCTCGTGGAGCGGCTGCCCAACCCGCAGTACCTCGTCGAGTACGGCGAGGTACTGACCCGATTCGGTCGAAGGGCCGAGGCGAAGGCCCAGTTCTCCCTCGTCGAAACGGTCCAACAACTGTTCGTCGCCAACGGCGGCACGGACGACCTGTCACTGTCGGAGTACGAGGCGGACCACGGCTCGGCGCAGCGCGCTGTCGAACTGGCCCGGGCCGAATGGGACCGACGCTCCTTCGCCGTCGTCGCCGACGCGCTGGCGTGGGCGTTGCACCGCGACGGCCGTTCCGCCGAGGCACTGACGTACGCGGACCGAGCCCTGGCCGGTGGCTGGCGCAACGCGCTGTTCGCGTGGCACCGCAGCCAGATTCACCAGGCGCTGGGGAACACCTCCGCCGCCGCCCGGGACGCGGCGTTGGCGAAGCGGTACAACCCCGCCTTCGACCCGCGAATGCCGGCGCTGGGCCGGTCCCTGTGATCGGTCGCCGGGCCGCGCTGCTCCTGGTCCTGCTGGTCGGCGCCCTTTCGTGCGGGCTGTTCGGAACGCCGGCGTCCGCGCACCCGCTCAACAACTTCTCGATCAACCAGCACCACTCGTTGACCCTGGAGCGAGACCGCGTCGTCGACCGGGCGGTGATCGACATGGCAGAGCTCCCGACACTCCAGCGCGGCAAGGCCATCGACCGCGACGGCGACGGCCGGCTTTCGCTCGCAGAGAGCAGCGCCGCCGCCGCCGAGGAGTGCGATCTCCTGCGACGCGGCCTGCGCGCAGAAGTGGACGGCACCGCGCTGCGCTGGGCGGCGACCGGGGCGACGCTGGCGTACCTGCCGGGCGAGAAGGGCCTACAGGTCGCTCGATACGAGTGCGGGTTCGCCGCATCGGCCGATCTTGACGGACCTGCGCGACTGACGTTCGGGACGCAGTACCGGTCCGGACACGTCGGCTGGCGGGAGATCGTCGCCGTCGGCAGCGGCGTGCGTTTCACGGCGGCGACGGTCGCCGAACGGAGCGTCAGCGACGAGCTCCGCACCTACCCCAACGACCTGCTCTCGACGCCGCTGGACCAGCGCACCGCGGAGATCTCCGCGACGCCCGGTTCCGGTGCCTCGCCGGGGCTCACCCCGCGGGTGGACGGCGTCGGCCCGATCGATCGGTTCGTCGCGCCGGTGCAGAACGGGTTCGACGACCTGCTCGACCGCGACCTCACCGTGCCCGTGGGCCTGGCCGCCGTCGCGCTGTCGATGCTGCTCGGTGCGGCGCACGCAGTGTTGCCCGGCCACGGCAAGACCGTGATGGCCGCGTATCTGGTGGGCCGTCACGGGAACGCACGCGACGCCTTGCTGGTCGGTGCGACGGTGACCTTCACCCATACCGCGGGAGTGCTCGGCATGGGCCTGCTCCTTTCCGCGAGCGCTGCGGTCAGCGGGGACGGACTGCTGGCCTGGCTGGGACTGCTCAGCGGTGTCCTGATCGCCGGCATCGGCGCCGTACTGCTGCGATCGGCCTGGCGCCACCGGGGCGATCCGGCGGCCGGCCACGGCCACACCCACGCGTACGACCTGGGCCACGGCCACGGCCACGGCCACGGCCACGGCCATGGGCATGGGCACGGGCACGGCCACGGGCACGGTCACGGCCACGGGCACGGGCATCACGACGACGTCGAGCCCGCGGCCGTGGGGACGCTGGCTCCGCCGATCGTCGAAGAGGCCGTCGACAGGCCCGCGACGCCGTTCTCGCGCCGGGGGCTGATCGGGCTGGGCGTCGCCGGCGGTTTGGTGCCGAGCCCGTCGGCCCTGGTGGTGCTGCTCGGCGCGATCGCGCTGGGCCGGACCTGGTTCGGGGTCGGGTTGGTCCTGGGCTACGGCCTCGGCATGGCCGCGACGCTGGTGGCCGCCGGGCTGCTGTTGGTGAAGTTCCGCGACGGCGTGGTAGCTCGGCTGGCCACTCGGCCGTCGCGTCTCGGTCGGCGCCTGGCGGCGATCACGCCCGTCGCCACTGCGTTGTTGGTGATCGTCGTCGGAGCCGGCCTCGTGCTGAACGAACTTCCGCGGATCTGAGAGGACGTCGTGCATCGTCGATTCTTCTGCGCGGCCGTCGTCGCGCTGGCTGCACTCGCAGGCTGCGGCGGCGAGAAGCCGGACGGACGGTTCGTCGCAGGCACCGAGAAGTACCCGCTCGCCTGCCTGCAGCACCAGGCCGACCCCCCGGGCGGCGCCTACACCGCCGGGGAGGGCGCCGACACCGCCGCGGTGTTCCAGATGCTGGAGTACTTCACCGCGAACAAGGGCGTGCGGGCGTACTGCGACGGCAAGCCTGCCACCGACGTGGACCGGCAGTGGGCTCGGCTCTATGTCGACCTCGGCGCCGAACCCGCGAACGTCGCGCACATCCTCGCCTAGCAGCGGTGCCGCGGCCGGGATGGCAGGGTAGAGGCGTGTGCGGGCGGTACGGGGCGAGCTGGGGCGTGGACGACCTCGTCGAGGAGTTCGAGGTCGCGAGCCTCGACCTGGCCGAACCGTTGGAACCGGACTACAACGTCGCCCCGACCAAGCCGGTCTACGCCGTCGTGACCCGCCGCGGCCGGGACGAACCCGCGGACGCGGACCCGACCCGTCGGCTCACCGTGCTGCAGTGGGGGCTGGTGCCGTTCTGGTCCAAGGACCCGAAGGGCGGCGCCCGCATGATCAACGCGCGGATCGAGACCGCCGCCGAGAAGCCTGCGTTCCGCGAGGCGTTCGCCAAGCGTCGCTGCCTGCTCCCCGCCGACGGGTACTACGAGTGGTACTCCAACCCCGAGGCCAAGGCCCCCAAGCAGCCCTTCTTCATCCGCGCGCGGGACGGCCGGCCGCTGGCCATGGCCGGGCTCTACGAGTTCTGGCGCGACCCGACGCGCGAACGCGACGACCCGCTCGCGTGGCTGCGCACCTGCACGGTGCTGACCACGACCGCCACCGACGCGGTGGGCCACATCCACGACCGGCAGCCGATGTTCGTGCCGCCGCAGGCGTGGACGCAGTGGCTCGACCCGGCCGCGGCGGACCGCGCGGCACTGACCGACCTGCTGTCCCGGTTCCCGCCCGCGGGGCTGGAGGCCTATCCGGTGACCACCGCGGTCAACAACCACCGCAACAACGGACCGGAGTTGCTCGAGCCGCTTGCGGCAGCCGAGCCCCGCACCCTGTTCGGGTAGGCCGGCGCGGACCTTTGCTCCGGATCCCCCCCGCGACACACCGGCAATCTGCTCGATGTTGTCCTGGCCGAAGGTCCGCCACACGATCGCGGCGCACTGGCGGTCCAGACACGCGCGCGGTGTCGGGTTGGGCCCTCAAGCCCACATCGTCGCGATCGGGGCGGCGAGGATGCGGTCGCCGAGTGGGTACACGTGCGGCCCCGTGTGCAGGACGACGCCGGCGACGAATTCTTCGCCGAGTTGGTCGCGAAGCCAGGCCAGGTGTCGGGCGTCGCCGGCGTTCACCGCGCCGCCGGCCTTGATCTCGATCGCCACGACTCGTTTGAACCCGAGTTCGGCCACGAGGTCCACCTCGTGGCGGCCGCCTTCGTCGCGCAGGTGGTACAGCCGTGGCGGTCTGTCGAACAGGGCCTGCTCGGCGCGCAGTTGCGCGACGGCAAAGCTGTCCACGATTCGCCCGAGCACGTCGCCGTTGCCGAGGACGTCGTCGATGCTCGCGCCCATCGCCGCGGCCGCCAGTCCCGTATCGCGGACGTAGCGCTTGGGGGAACGCACCAGACGCTTCACTCGGTTGCTGCTCCAGGCCGGCAGGGCCTCGACCAGCATGACCGCCGTGAGGAGACGTTCGTAGGCCAGTGCGGTCCCGCGGTTGATCCCAGCGGCCTCGATCAGGGTCGTGTCGAGCACCTGACCGGCGGTGTTGAGCGCATACGCCTCGAAGTAGCGCGCGAGTCGTCCGGGATCGCGGGGGACGTCTACGTCCGCCACGTCGCGCGTGAACACTCGGTCCAGGTACGCCGAGGACCACTGCCGACGGCTGGTCTCGCTGCTCAGGGTCAGCACCGGCTCGGGAAAGCCGCCTGCCAGCGCCCACTCGACGTACTGGCCGAGACTCGGCGGGTTCGGCGGGTCCGCGAGGGAGCCGGCTGCCAGGCGCTCGAGGAACGGTGCGGCGCTCAGGTCGCCGCGCTGGATCTCGCGCACGGTCAGGCCGCTCATCTCCACTCCGATCAGGCGACCGGTGGCCGGCCAGCTGTCGGCGAGGAGGTCGTCGCGGACCGAGCCGCTCACTAGGAAGCGGCCCGGTCCCGACCCCAGTGCGTCTACCGCGCGTTTGACCGCGCCGAGGACCTCGGGCACCCGCTGCCACTCGTCGATCAGGATCGGTTCGGACAGCCGGGCGAGGTTGCCGTCCGGGTCCGCGCGGTACGCCTCTGCGCGCAGCGGATCGTCCAGTCGCAGAACGGTCGACGCCTGCCTGGCCGCGGTAGTGGTTTTCCCGCACGCGCGGGCCCCTCGCACCATCACGGCAGGGAAGACCGCCAGCTGCCGGCCGAGGACTCGATCTACGAGGCGCGGGAGGTACGCATCGGTCGATAAGACTTCCACTCAAGCGACAGTAGCAGTTTCATGCAACAGCTGGCCGTGTTTCATGCACCGCTTGCCGGTGTGGCCGCGGCCCGGCCCTTCACGACGTCGACGTGGATGTGGTCGAGATGACGCAGCGTCACGTTCGTGGTGTTGCCACTCGGGTGGGTGTACTTCCGCCAGCCCTGCGGGGACTTCGCCAGCGTCCAGACGAGGTCGTCGTAGATGACGGTGGCGATCGAGTAGTGGTCCGCGTTGGCCACGAACCAGTTGGCCAGCAGCCACCCGCGAAGCCTGTTCTGCCTGTCCTTGCGGGGGAAGGAGATGTCGACCGCGCGGCCGTCGTAGTGCGCGGAGTTCTCGATGTGCCCGTCGGTGATGCCCTCGGGGTCGAAGCCGCCCATGATGCGGCCGCCGTAGGCGGCGAAATAGGCGAACACCATGGTCTGCGCCCGCAGGGTCAGCCCGTTGGTGAGGATCTCCTCCGCGGGCAGCGGGCGTACCGGGTGCGCACAGGTCAACGAACCGCGGTCGTACATGGCCAAGACGGCCTCCACCGCCCACGTGTGGGGGGTGAGGCCGCCCTTCTTGTAGACGTTGCGGCGGATCATCTCCCGCGCACGCAACGGCGTCGGCACGTAGCGGTACTGCAGGCGCAGGGAGTGCTCGAAGGCGCGCGCGGCCTTGGCGACCGGGCGCTCCTCCTTGTACGACACGGCGGTGAGCATCGCGAGGGTGCGGGCCGCGACCACGTCCAGCCTCCACACGCCCGCGGGCATCGTCAGCTCGCAGGTGGCGTTCTTCATCGCCACCGGCGGAACCCGCGACGGTCCCTTGCTGCGAATGCCCGCCCGAGAGGCGCGCGGAACGGCGCGCTTCTTCTCCACTGCGGCGGGCTTCTCCGCGATCGGCTGCTCGGTCGTGGAGGAGGCGCGGAACTCGGCCTCGCCCTTCGCGACGGTGTCCGAGCCGCCCGCGACGAGCGCCACCAACAGCGACGTCGTCGCGAAGGTGGCGCACGCGGCACGGTACGCGCGAACGTTCCTCACGACTTCGATTGTGGACGGAAATGTGGTGGAAACAGACCAAACGAGGGATGTGTCACGACTCACGGATAGCGTCTCGACGATGACCGAGAGCACGCACCAAGCGCCCGAAGGCCTCCGCGCCGACATCCGCCGACTCGGCGACCTCCTCGGGCAGACGCTCGAACGCCAGCAGGGTGCCGACATGCTCGCGCTGGTGGAGGCGGTGCGGGCCGGTGTCCGGACCGCCGACGAGGCCACCGCCGTCCTGCTCGGCAGGCTGGACTCCGCCGACGCAACGGTGCTGGTCAGGGCCTTCGGCACCTACTTCCACCTGGCGAACATCGCCGAGCAGGTCCACCGGGCACGCGAGCTGACCCGCCGGCGCGTCGAACGCGGCGGGTGGCTGGAGCAGGCGGTCGCCAAGATCGAGGCGGCGCAGATTCCGGCGGCGCAGCTCCGTGCCGACGTCGCCCACCTCGGTGTCCGGCCCGTGTTCACCGCGCACCCCACCGAGGCGGCGCGGCGGTCCACGCTGGAGAAGCTGCTGCAGATCGCGCAGCTGCTCGAGGCGCATCCGGCGACCGCCGCGGACGCCCGCCGGGTGAACCGCCGCCTCGCAGAGGCCGTCGACCTGCTGTGGCAGACCGACGAGCTGCGGGTCAGCCGCCCCGAGCCGCAGGACGAGGCGCGCAACGCGGTCTACTACCTGACCGAGCTGGCGTCGGGCGCCGTGCCGGACGTGCTCGAGGAGTTCGACGAACTCCTCGACGCTCTGGGCGTCGAGCTGCCGCCAACGGCCCGCCCGCTGTCCTTCGGCAGCTGGATCGGCGGGGACCGGGACGGCAACCCCAACGTCACTCCCGAGGTCACCCGCGACGTGCTGGTACTCGCGCACGAGTACGGGATCGCCGCGGCGCGGCGAGCGCTCGACGACCTGCGCCGCGACCTCTCCCAGTCCTCGCGCACCACCGGAGTCGGCGCAGCGCTGCAGGCCCGGCTCGACGCGGATCTCGCCCGCCTGCCGGAGGTCGCCGACCGCTACCGGCGGCTCAACGCCGAAGAGCCCTACCGGCTCGCGCTGACCTGCTTCGGCGCGAAGCTCGCCAACACGCGGGCCCGCATGTTCGCGGGGACGCCGCACGTACCCGGCCGCGACTACCTCGGCGCCGTCGAGCTGCTCGACGACCTGACCGTGGTGCGCGACTCGCTGCTCGAACACGGCGGAGAGCTCGTCGCGCGCGGACGCCTGGAACGGACCATCCGCACCATCGCGGCGTTCGGCCTGCACCTCGCCACCCTCGACGTGCGCGAACACGCCAAGGCCCACCACGACGCGCTCGGGCAGCTGTTCGACCGGCTCGGGGAGACCGACAAGCCGTACGCCGAACTCGACCGACCCGAGCGGATCGTCCTGCTGGCAAGGGAACTGACGGGTCGTCGGCCACTCACGCCACAGCCGCCGCCGCTGGACGAGGCAGGCCTCCGGACCTTCGGCGCCTTTCTCGCCATCGGCGACCTGCTCGATCGGTTCGGCCCGAAGGTCGTCCAGTCCTACATCGTGTCGATGACGCAAGGCGTCGACGATCTGCTCGCGGCGGTCCTGCTGGCGCGCGAGGCCGGCCTGGTCGACCTGGCGGGCGGAGCGGCCCGCATCGGGTTCGTGCCCCTGCTGGAGACTCCCGAGGAACTCGGCCAAGCGGGCCAGATCCTCGACGACCTGCTCTCCATCGAGCCGTACCGGCGCCTCGTCGAACTGCGCGGCAACCTGCAGGAGGTGATGCTCGGCTACAGCGACTCGAACAAGGCCGGCGGCATCGCCACCGCGCAGTGGCAGATCCACCGCGCCCAACGCGCGCTGCGCGACGTCGCCCGCTCGCACGGCGTGCGCCTGCGGCTCTTCCACGGCCGCGGCGGCACCGTCGGGCGCGGCGGCGGCCCGACCCACGACGCGATCATGGCGCAGCCCTGGGGGACCCTCGACGGCGAGATGAAGGTGACCGAGCAGGGCGAGGTCATCTCCGACAAGTACCTGCTCCCGGCCCTGGCACGGGAGAACTTGGAGTTGACCCTGGCCGCCGTGCTGGAGGCCGCGGTGCTCTACCGCCGGCCCCGCGTCGTGCCCGACGACCTCGCCCGTTGGGACGCGTGCATGGACCTGGTGTCGCAGGCCGCACACTCCGCGTACCGCTCCTTCGTCGAAGACCCCGACCTGCCGAGGTACTTCCTGACCTCCACGCCGGTGGAGCTGCTCGGCGATCTGAACATCGGCTCGCGCCCCTCCCGACGCCCGGGCGGAGGCGCCGGCATCGCGGACCTCCGAGCCATCCCGTGGGTGTTCGGCTGGACGCAGTCCCGCCAGATCGTGCCCGGCTGGTTCGGGGTGGGCAGCGGGCTGGCGGCGGCCCGGGCGGCCGGCCACGGCGAGATGCTGGACGAGATGTACCGACGCTGGCCGTTCTTCCGAAACTTCCTCTCGAACGTCGAGATGACCCTGGCCAAGACCGACCTGCGCATCGCCGAGCACTACGTGCGCCAGCTCGCGCCGCCCGAGGTCGCGCACCTCTTCGACGTCGTCGTCGCCGAATGCGACCGCACCGTCGCCGAACTGCTCGCCGTCACCGGACAGTCCGAGCTTTTGGAGTCCAACCCCGTGCTGCGCGCCACCCTGCGCACCCGCGACGCCTACCTCGACCCGCTGTCCTACCTGCAGGTTTCCCTGCTGCGCCGCGTGCGTGCGAGCGACGACCCGGACGAGCAGGTGCAGCGTGCGCTGCTGCTCTCCGTGAACGCCATCGCGGCCGGTCTACGCAACACGGGTTGACAACCATGGTCGAAATCGCGGGGATCGGTCGGGGCGTCCGTTAGCGTCGAGCGATGCACAGAAGAGTCGGCTCCGGGTTCGTAGCGATGGCCGTCGGCGCGGCGGCGCTGCTCGGGTGGGGAACGACCACCGCGCAGGCGAGCAACGTCGCCGAGTGTCCGGCCGAGCTGAAGTGTCGTTTCGTCCCCATGCCGCAGAGTCGGTACGACGTCACCGACCGGCCGCGCAACGGCATGGAGATCAAGTACATCGTCATCCACGACACCGAGACGCTGTTCGACGACACCATCAAGTTCTTCAAGGGCCCCAAGGGCGCCTCCGCGCACTACCTGTTGCGGTCCAAGGACGGCGCGGTCGTGCAGTTCGTGCCCACCAAGGACGTGGCCTACCACTCGGGCAACTTCACCTACAACATGCACTCGATCGGCGTGGAGCACGAGGGCTTCGTCCGCGAGGGTCCGCGCTGGTACACCGACGCGATGTACAAGGCGTCGGCCAAGCTCGTCCGGTATCTCGCCGCCCGGTACAAGATTCCGCTGGACCGCACCCACATCCTCGCCCACGAGGAGGTGGCACCGCCGACTCTCGCCCGGCTGCGGACCATGCACACCGATCCTGGCCCGTACTGGAACTGGGACCGGTACTTCGAACTGCTCGGTGTCCCGTTGCATCAGAAGAACGGCCCCGTGCCCAAGCCCGTGGGGCAGTTCCCCTCGGTGGTGATGCTGGTGCCCCGGTTCGCCGACAACAAGCGGCCCTTCAAGCCCTGCGGCGACGGCAACTGCGCGGACCTCCCCCTCAAGCCGAGCAACGCCGTGTACCTGCGTTCCGGTCCGTCCTTCGACGCGCCGCTGTTCTACGACCCGGTGCTGCGCCCGAAGGGTCCGCCCGGCACGACCGGGATCGAGGACTTGTCCGCGCGCGCGCTGTCCGGACAGCGCTTCGTGGCGGTGACCCGCCTCGGGGAGTGGACCGCCATCTGGTTCGCCGGACAGGTTGCCTGGTACCACGACCCAAAGGGCACCACGGGGCGTGTCGTCAAGGACACGACCGTGGTCCCGCGGCGAGCCTCGGTGCCGATCTACGGCGCCGCCTTCCCGCTGCCGGGGGAGTACCCGGACGGCGTCGAGCCGAGCGAGATCGAAGAGCTTCCGTACCGGCTCGTCGCCGGTCAGAGCTACGTCGCGCTGCGGGTGGTCGACGCCGACGACATCGGCAGCCTGATCGACGCCGACGGCACCAAGGAACGGGTCTACGTGCCGGGCGATCGCCGGCTCGTCGAGATCTCGTGGAACCACCGCCGAGCGTTCGTCAACCTCGCCGACGTGCTGCTCGTGCAGTAGCCGCTGCGTCTGGCCGGCTGCGGGCCCTCGCCGCCTAGCGGCCCTTCTCCACCACGACGAGCACCGCGTCGCGTTGGCGAGCGGCCTCGGCCTTCTCGGCGGCCTTCTGCGCGGCCTTCTCCACCTCGGTGTCGCCGGCCGGCGCGGCCGACGGGACGGGCTTGGCCTTCCAACCCGAGGCGGGCTGCCACGTGTGGTCGTCGAAGGTAACGTTGTTCAGGCCGTAGTTCGCGCCGCGGGCGACGAGCCAGTTGGCCATCGTCCACCCGGTCGAGCGGTCGACCTTCGTACCGTCCTTCACCGAGATCTCGACGCCGCGTCCGGAGTTGCCATCGCCGGTCTTCATGGCGCCGAACGCGTCGACGACCCCGCTGCGCACCGACTCCGCCCGGGGCGTCAGCCCGCTCTTGCCCTTCTTCTCCGCCTTGGCGTCGGCGGGCTCGAAGATGCAGGTGAGCGCCGCCGGCTGAGCCATGGCCGCGAGCACCGCGAGGCTCTCGGGGGTGGGCGGCGTCGCGTCCTCGCGGGCGAGGAGGCGCAGCGTCGCGTTGACGGTCGGAAGGTAGTGGGTCGGTTCGGTCAGGGCGAGGTCCAGGGCGCGCGCGGCCTGGGCCGGCACGGCGTCCACCTGGGTCGCGACACCGGCCACCATCGTCATCGTGCGGGCCCGGTCCACGTCCATGGCGATCGCCCGACCGCCGACCAGCATCGTGCAACTGCCCGGCACGGTGGACGGCACGGGCGAGGACCGCACCGCCGGGGGCGGCGACTTCTCGCCGGAGGCCCAGGTGAGGCCGACCATCGTGGACCCGACGGCGATCGCCACGCCGAGCCCGAGGGCGAACACCTGACCCTGACCCAGATCGCGGGCACGGCGAGGCAGCGCGTCCACGACGCGTCCGCGGCCTCGGCGGGTTGCCACGCGATCAGGGTGGTACCCGGGAGATCGCTTTGTCTGCCCCGCTGCGAAGTCCGTGTCGCAGATGTTGTGGAACGAATCGGGAATGTCCACACATGTCCGGTGCCGACGTGCACATGACACACCGTCAGGCGGCCGGGTCCGCTCCTAGGTAGGTGGCGATCACCCGCGGATCGGCGAGCACCTCGTCCGGGGTCCCGACCGTGACGACCGCGCCCATGTCCAGGGCCACGATGCGGTCGCAGGTGCGGCGCAGCAGCGCCACGTCGTGCTCCACGATGATCAGCGCGCTGCCGGTCGCCGCCCGGATCCGCTTCAGCAGCGGTCCCATCAGTTCGGCCTCGGCCCGGGCCAAACCGGCCGCGGGCTCGTCGAGCAGGAGCACGTCGGGCTCCTGCGCGAGCAGGCACCCGAACTCGACCAGGCGCCGCGACCCGGTGGACAGCTCTGCGGCGAAACGGTCCCGGAACACCTGTAGGCCGAGCAGGGAGACGATGCGCTCGACCCGCTCGGCGACGTCGAACTCCGAGACCAGCGAGGCGGGCAGGCGCAGCGCCGCCGCCAGCGGTTCCTTCGACGTGACCCACCGTTCGCAGGACACGGCGATCGTCTCCGCGACTGTCAGCCCGGGGAACAGCTTGGCGTCCTGGAACGAGCGGCCGAGTCCGAGATGTGCGCGCTCCTGCGGCGCCAGCGCGGTGACCTCGCGCCCGGCGATCCGGACGCGGCCGGCGTCCGGGACGAGGAAGCCGCTCAGCGCGTCGAGGATCGTGGTCTTCCCGGCGCCGTTGGGCCCCATCAGCCCGACGATCTCGCCGGGGAACACCTCGAGGTCCACGCCGTCGATCGCGGCG
>JBQTKD010000014.1:0-17990 GCA_052386455.1 Sporichthyaceae bacterium | reverse complement strand
GGCGGTTGCCGTACTCGACGTCGGCGAAACTGGGCTGCAAAGGGTCCATGGCCCCATCTTTTCGCGGCCCGCCGGGCCCAGCCCGCAGACACCCGGGCGCCCGAGAAAATCAGTGCTTCCCTAGGCGAGTACCACCCGAGGGGATCCCCCCGGACGTTGGCATCTGCGACCCGACTCGCGACGGTTCCCTGTCGGTCCGTCAGATGAGGCACCATGACCCGGTCGAGCGCTTCGGAGGTACCGCACGATGGCAACGGACATTGGCGACCTGGGAGCGGCTCTGCTCGCGCGGTCGCTGTCGGACCCCGAGCTCCTCGCGGCGACGGACGCGGCCCCGGACTATCGGATCCTGCCGGACGCGACCGTCCTGAAGATCGGCGGCCAGAGTTTCCTGGACCGTGGCCGCGCGGCGGTCTACCCCTTGGTCGAACAGCTCGCCGAACTCAAACGCCAGTACCCCTTGCTCATCGGCACCGGGGGCGGCACCCGCGCCCGGCACGCCTATACCGTCGGCACCGGCCTGGGACTTCCGGCCGGCGTGCTCTCGTACGTCGGCTCCGCGGTCGCCGGCCAGAACGCCACCATGCTCGGTGCCCTGATGGCCCGTCACGGAGTTCCCGTCGTCGGGCACGAAGGCTTCGCGGCGCTGCCGCTGTACCTCGCGGAGTCGCACGCGGTGATCTTTCCCGGCATGCCGCCGTACGGGATGTGGCACCCCGCGCCGGAGGAGGGAGCGATCCCGCCGTACCGCACGGACGCCGGCGTGTACCTCGTGGCCGAGGTGTACGGCTGCCGCTCCATGATCTACGTGAAGGACGAGGACGGGCTCTACACCGCGAACCCGAAGACGCACCCGGACGCGACGTTCATCCCCCGCATCACCGTCGACGAACTCGAGGCGATGGACCTGCACGACCTCGTCGTCGAGCGCCCGCTGCTCGCGATGCTCAAGGCCGCGCGCCACGTCCGGTCCGTTCAGGTGATCAACGGCCTGAAGCCCGGGCTGCTCGCCCGCGCGCTGGCCGGAGAACACGTCGGCACCATCATCAGCGCGGACCAGGAGTAGTCGTGTCCGAAGGCCCCTTCACCGTCAAGGACGTCCCGTCCACGCTGGCGCGCCAGACGCTGCTGGACCGGGACCTGGTCCGCGTGGTCGACCGTCCCTCGATCCGCGTGCTGCCGTGGCTGGACGTCGTCGTGCTCGGCGGACGCTCCATCTGCGACCGCGGCGGAGACGTCCTCCTCAACGTCGTGGCGGAGCTGCGGGCCGCGATGGCCTCGCACCGCATCCTCGCCCTGACCGGCCCTGGCATCCGCGCCCGGCACGTTCTCGGCGTCGGCTTGGACCTTGGCATGCCCACCGGCGTGCTCGCCGGCCTCGCCTCGGGCGAGGCGGCGGTGAACGGCCACATGGTCGCCGCGCTGCTGGCCGCCGACGGGGTGTCCTTCCTGTCCCACACCACGGCGGCGCACCAGCTGGCGACGCACCTGGCCGCCTGCCCGCTGGCCGTGTCCAACGGCTACCCCCCGTTCGGCCACTACGAGATGCCGCCGGCCCTCGGCAAGCTTCCGCCGCACGGCGCGGACGCGGGTGCGCTGCTCCTGGCGGATTCCTACGGCGCGAACCGAGTGATCTACTGCAAGGACGTCGACGGCGTCGGCAGCGCCGATCCGGCGGCCGGCGGCGAGGTCTCGTACTGGGACCGGATCGACGTCGCGACGCTGCGCAGCGCTGGCCCCGCCACCCTGCCGATCGAGACGTCCGTGCTCGACCTGCTCGGCCGCACCCGCCACGTCCGCGAGGTTCGCGTCGTCAACGGCACTGTTCCCGGCACCCTCACCAGGGCCCTCGCCGGTGAACAGGTCGGCACCCTCGTCACGGCCTGACCGGGCGCAACGCCTCGGCCTGGACACCGACGCCCCGGTGTCCAGGCCGAGAGATCGCAATTGCGTCCTACGGGTGACGCCGCGTCAGGGAATGGCGCGCACGTAGCCGTAGCCGTTGACCAACGCCTGTTGGGCGAAGTCGGTCGTCAGGAACTGCAGGAACCGCAGGGCAAGCGTTTCGGCCGGAGTGTCGATTCCCACCGCGCTTCCCGGGGTCTCCAGGACAACGCCCCACTGGTTGATCGCGGTGTGCGACGTCGGCGGAATGTCCGTCCAGTTGTTGGTGTCGACGCCCGCGGGCGAGAGCACGAAGGACTTCGGAACGAACGCCATGTGCACGAGGCCGTCGAGCACCTGGGTCTGGGTCTGCGTCACGTTCTGCGAGGTCGTGCCCGCGGCGACGTTGACGACCTGCGGGTGCGGGAGCACCAGGCCGGCCGCGGCGAGGACCTCCTGGGCGGCGACGCCGTAGGGTGCGGTTCCCCCACTGGGAATGGCGATCTTGAACAGCGGGTCGGCGTTGATTGCGGCCACGACCTGCGCCGGGGTGGTGGGCGGGGCGGCCAGGTATTGGCTCTGCGCGCCGGTGAGCGCCGGCGGCTTCTTGCAGCGCTTCGAACCGCCGTCCGCGGGCGGGAGCGATTCGCCCTCGCTGCGGCAGGAGAACATCGCGAGGGCGCCGATGGCGTACCGGGTGGCGGTGGAGGCGATGCCTCGGCACGTGTTGGGGGCGATGCACGTGCCGTTGCCCGCCGGGCTCGCGGTTGCGTTCGGGATCACCGCGAGCACGTTCGAGGTGTCCGCGGCCGCGAACAGCGAAGCCACGCCGCCAACCGGCGGGGTAGCCGAGTTGGCGTCCGCCCGCATCACGCCCGAGGCGTCGAAGCGCACTCGGAACGCACCGTTGAGCGGCTTGCCGTCGGTGCCCGTCGCCCCGACGAACTCGGGCGCGAGGAAGCTCCACGGGAACGTGTTGTTCGCGGCGGAGTAGAACAGCGGGTCGCCGGTGTCGCCGCCGCCGTACACGGAGGTGGGGCCGACGTAGTAGTCGGTGAGGTTGCACGAACTCGCCGTCGACTGGCCGGCGACGGTGTACGGAACCGTCCCGTAGAACCCCAGATCGCGCTCGATCACGCCGACGTTCTTGAGGTCTTGGATGGTGCCGTACCTCGCGTTCGTCGTGCAGTAGGCCTCCTGCGCCGTGCGCAGGATCTCGGCCTCGGTGTCCGAGGCGGCCTCCTTGCCCTTGTCGCCCACACCGTTCACGGAGGCGACGACCACCGCGGCGAGGATCCCGAGGATCACGATGACGACGAGCAGCTCGACCAGGGTCAGACCCCTGTCGTCGACGGCGCGCTTGCGCGCATGGCTGCGGAACATTCGATGGAGCACGGGTACTCCCAGCGGCAATGGAGGGCGGGTCCCCTTCAACGCAACGAGACCCGACCGGAGCGAGACGCACATGCAATGTCGTGCCGGCTTAAATAACTCGGACTTACGAGTCTCTGTGCCGGCTATTACTTGCATCTGCCAGGGATTGGATGATTCATCCGGTCAACGATCCGCGTCAAGGTCTGGGTATCCCTTCGGGGGTACCCGACGGCAGGCGCGCGGGAACCCGATGGGTCCCACCTGGTTGCTGTGCACTGCTGGGCCGTCGGACCGGCCCGTTGGGTGCGCGCTAGGGCGCGGGGCTCGGACTCGTGGTCGAGGCGGTGGCCGCGGGAGTTGTCGTGGCGCTGCTCGACGGCAGCGCCGTGGCGCTCGGCGCCACGGCCGCCGTGGTGGGCGGGGGGAGGCGCTTGCCGGCGAGGTAGTCGTCGGCGAGCCGAGTCAGCGCATCGGCGGCGGTCTGCGCGGCCGGCCGGTCCTTGGCTCCGACGGCCGCCGACAGCGCGGCGAACTGCGTGTCGAACTGGGCGTGTGCGGCCGGGTCCTCGGACTTGATCCGGCCCTCGATGCTGTCCCAGACGTCGGCGATGGCGCCGTTCTCCTCGACTGCGCCGTTGCTGCCGAACGCCTCCATCACGCGGCGGACCTGGTCCTTGACGACGCCGAGGCCCTCGGCGACCACGGACGGGTCGGCGAGCACGTCCTCGTTGTTCAGCGGACCGCGCAGCGGCGCTTCGAGCTCGCCGCCGTCGCCGGCATTCTTGTCGTCGCCACCGCAGGCGCTCAACCCGCCGAGCAGCAACACGGCGGCGACCGCCGCACCCACACGCCCACGCCGGACACGCACTCCAGGCCTCCCCTGCCGAAAAGCACGATCTGCACCAGCCAGCATGCACGGGCCGGATCGGTCGGCGGGCGAGCTACACGCGATCGATAGCTTTCCCACGAGTTCGAGGATCCGCGGCTAGCCGGCCTCCATCATCCCGCGCAGTTCGCGCTTGAGCTCCTTGATCTCGTCCCGCAGCCGTGCCGCGAGCTCGAAGGCGAGTTCGGCGGCGGCGGTGTGCATCTGTTCGGTGAGCTGCTGGATCAGATCCGCGAGGTCCGTGGCCGGAAGTTCTGCCAGGGTCGCCGCGTGCCGGCCGGGCCGGTCCTCGGGGGCGACCTTCGACGACAGTCCGGGCACGGGCGCCTTGCCGCGGGACCGCTGCCGGCCCGAGCCGCCGATGAGCTCGGCGGTGTCCGCGTCCTCGCGGGCGATCGAGTCGAGGATGTCGCCGATCTTCTTGCGCAGCGGCTGCGGGTCGATCCCGCGCTCGGTGTTGTACGCAACCTGCTTGGCGCGGCGCCGGTTCGTCTCGTCGATGGCGAGTTCCATCGACGGGGTGATCTTGTCCGCGTACATGTGGACTTGACCGGACACGTTGCGGGCGGCGCGGCCGATGGTCTGGATCAGCGACTTCCCGCTGCGCAGGAAGCCCTCCTTGTCCGCGTCGAGAATCGACACCAGCGAGACCTCGGGCAGGTCCAGACCCTCCCGTAGCAGGTTGATGCCGACGAGCACGTCGTACTCGCCGCTGCGCAGCTCGCGCAGCAGCTCGACGCGGCGCAGGGTGTCCACCTCGGAGTGCAGGTACCGCACGCGCACGCCGTGCTCGAGCATGTAGTCGGTGAGGTCCTCGGCCATCTTCTTGGTGAGCGTGGTGACGAGGATGCGCTCGTTCTTCGCGGTGCGCAGCCCGATTTCGTGGAGCAGGTCGTCGATCTGACCCTTCGTCGGCTTGACGACGATCTCCGGGTCGATCAGGCCGGTGGGGCGGATGATCTGCTCGACGACGCCGTCCCCGCGGCCGAGTTCGTAGTCCCCCGGCGTGGCCGAGAGGTACACCGTCTGCCCGATGCGGTCGACGAACTCCTCCCAGCGCAGCGGCCGGTTGTCCATGGCCGAGGGCAGCCGGAAGCCGTGGTCCACCAGCATGCGCTTGCGGGACATGTCGCCCTCGTACATGCCACCGATCTGAGGCACCGTCACGTGCGACTCGTCGATGACGAGGAGGAAGTCCTCCGGGAAGTAGTCCAGCAGGCAGTGCGGCGGGCTTCCCGCCTCGCGGCCGTCGATGTGGCGGGAGTAGTTCTCGATGCCGTTGCAGAACCCGACCTGGCGCATCATCTCCACGTCGTACTGGGTCCGCATCCGCAGCCGCTGCGCCTCGAGCAGCTTCCCCTGCCGTTCCAGTTCCGCCAGCCGGTCCGCGCACTCGAGTTCGATCCCGGCGATGGCCCGCTCCATGCGCTCGGGACCGGCGACGTAGTGCGTGGCCGGGAAGACGTGGATCGCGTTGTCCTCGGACACTATCTCGCCGGTGAGCGGATGCAGGGTCATCACGCGCTCGATCTCGTCCCCGAAGAACTCGATGCGCAGCGCGAGCTCCTCGTACACCGGGAAGATCTCGACGGTGTCCCCGCGGACCCGGAAGGTGCCGCGGGTGAAGGCCACGTCGTTGCGGGTGTACTGCATGGCGACCAGCTGACGCAGCAGCTTGTCCCGCTCGATCTCGTCCCCCACCTCCAGCGCCACCATGCGCTCGAGGTACTCCTCGGGCGTGCCGAGGCCGTAGATGCAGGAGACGGTGGCAACCACGATCACGTCGCGCCGGGTCAGCAGCGAGTTCGTCGCCGAGTGCCGCAGGCGCTCGACCTCCTCGTTCACCGAAGAGTCCTTCTCGATGTAGGTGTCCGTCTGCGGGACGTAGGCCTCTGGCTGGTAGTAGTCGTAGTAGGAGACGAAGTACTCCACCGCGTTGTTCGGCAGCAGCTCCCGGAACTCGTTCGCCAACTGCGCCGCGAGGGTCTTGTTCGGCGCCATCACCAGCGTCGGCCGCTGCACCTGCTCGATCAGCCACGCGGTCGTCGCCGACTTGCCGGTACCGGTGGCACCGAGCAGCACGACGTCCTTCTCCCCGGAGTTCACCCGCCGCGTCAACTCGGCGATGGCCGCCGGCTGGTCTCCGGACGGCGAGAACTCGCTGACCACCTGAAACGGGCGCTCGATGCGCTTGATCCTGTCCCGCAGTTCGCTGTCTACTCCCACGCCCTCAACCTACGTGCCCGCACAGACATGGGGCGTCGAGGTCAGGTGGCGGGGCGGAGCAGTGGGCGGAGGTCGTCGACCTTGTCGAAGGTCCACCAGAGGTAGTTGAGCGTGCCGCCCTCGCGGAGCGGGTGCAGGTCCGCGTTGTCGGGATCGGCACGGTAGGCGGCCAGTGCCTCGAGCGACGGCCACTCGACGAGCACCAGCGCGTTGCGCGCCGGGGTGGCGCCGGACTGCACCTCGGCGCCGTGGTGGCCGAGCGCGACGACCCGCCCGCCGTACTTCGCGACGGCCGCGGGCGAGCGGCGCGAGTAGGCGAGGTAGTCGGCGTTGTCGGCCAGGTCGAACAGGTTGAGCGCGTAGATCGCCATCCGCTAGCTCCTATATGTACAATCGTTTATATGGTCGAACTGGCTCGCACCCTCGCCGATGCTCGAAGGCGAGCTGGGCTCGCCCAGCATGACGTTGCAGCAGGCGCAGGCGTGGATCAGGCCATGGTGTCCCGGTACGAACGTGGCCGGCGCGAACCGACCTGGCCGACGTACCAGCGCCTGATCGCCGCCACCGGAGCGGTCGCCGTTGTGCGCGTCGCCGACCTGCCCCGAGATCCGGGCACGATGTCGATCTCCGAACTCGGGGCCTATCTGACCGAGGCTCGGAGCGAGACGACGCGACGGCGTCTGGCCCTGGACTTCCTGGGCCGCTTCGCCGCGTCCGACCCGCATCGCAGGGTGGCGCTCCTGCTGGCCGAACCCGGATCGACCGGCGAGCCCCACTGGGATGCGCTTCTCGCCGGCCTGGCCGAACACCTGGCGTTTCACGACGGCTGGGACGCGCCGGACTGGGTGTTCGAGCCTGCCCGGTTTCTCGACACTCCGTGGTATTTCGTGGACCTGCCGTCGGCACGGGGGCGCGCCGACGCGAGCAGTCCCACCGCGTTTCGACGCCGCAACGTGTGGATCGACCGCTCCGACCTGGAACGGGTGTGACGTCCGAACCGCTGCTGTCTCGGCGGCGCCTGCTCGATGCGCTTGGCCGCCTGGGCGATCGCCTTCGTGCCGAGGGCGTGGTGGCGGACCTGCACATCGTCGGCGGCGCAGCGATGGTTACCGAGTACAACGCGCGCGAGGCGACCGCCGACGTCGACGCCTTCGACTTTCAACCGCACGGAGCCGTCGAACGCGCGGCCGCCCGCGTGGCCTCCGAGATGGACCTGCCGCGATCGTGGTTGAACCAACAGGCGAGCCGCTACGTGTCGCTGGACGCGGACTGGCGCCGCAGCAGCGGATTCGACCACCCGAACCTGCA
This sequence comes from Sporichthyaceae bacterium, assembly GCA_052386455.1. Classification (GTDB taxonomy): domain Bacteria; phylum Actinomycetota; class Actinomycetes; order Sporichthyales; family Sporichthyaceae; genus JBQTKD01. The sequence continues at coordinate 10,312 of JBQTKD010000014.1, read as the reverse complement.
CCTCTACGCGATCGCGCCGGAACAGCTCCTAGCCATGAAGGTGCAGGCCGCACGACCCACCGACGCCGAGGACATCGCCTTCCTGTGCCGGGAACTGGGCGTCGTCACGGTCGAGCACGTCGAGCAGCTCACCCGCGCGGCGTTCCCGGACGACGAGCCGTCCGCACGTGGGCTGGCGCTCGCCCGCGACGTGCTCGATCCCTGACGAATCGTGTGCCGTCGACGGGCCGGTCACACTCCCGCGAGGGCCTCCACCGGGCCGAGCTCCACCGGCAGTTCGGCGAAGCCGTAGAGCAGACGGGTCGGGCGGCGGCGGCCTTCGCCCCGAGCTGTCAGGCCCGGAAAGCGCTCGAAGAGCTTGCGCAGCGCGACTTCGCCCTCCATGCGGGCCAGTGCCGCCCCGAGACAGAAGTGTGGGCCGATCGCGAAGGCGAGGTGGTCCTTGGCGTTGTGGCGGGTCACGTCGAAGCGGTGCGGGTCTTCGAAGACCTCGGGGTCGCGGTTGGCGCCGGCCAGGGCGAGCACGAGGTACTGGCCCCTGCGCATCGCAACGCCGTGCACCTCGACGTCCTCCCCCGGGTAGCGGAAGGAGTTCTGCACCGGCGAGGCGTACCGCAGAATCTCTTCGACCGCATTGGCCCACAGCGAGGGCTGCGCCTGCAGCTGCGCCAACTGGTCGGGGTGACGCAGCATCAGATCGACGCCGTTGCCGATCAGGTTGACCGTCGTTTCGAATCCCGCGAGCAGGAGTAGGCCCGCGTTCGCGCCCAGGCCTCGGTCGTCGATCTGCACCCCGTCGCGGCGCTCGGAGTCGGCGGCGGCGATCATCGTGCTGAGCAGGTTGTCGCCGGGGTTCTCGCGCAGCGATTGCAGATGTCCGAGCATCCAATCGCCCAGCGCCCGGATGCCCTCCTCGGAATGGCGAGCCTCGCGGAAGGAAACGCCGAAGTCGGCTCCGGAGACCATCTGGGTCGCCCACTCGCGGAACTGCGGCCGCATCGACACCGGAACGCCGAGGATGTCGGCAATGACCAGGACCGGCAGCACGTCGGCGTAGTCCCGCACCAGGTCGACGTCCTCGCCGCGGGCGGTCATGGCGGCCATGGCATCGAGCAGGTCGTCGGCGATCTGCTCGATGTGGGTCCGCAGACCCTCGATCGCCCGCGCCGTGAACGCCTTCATGGCCAGGCGGCGGTACACGAGGTGTTCGGGACCGTTCATCAGGATCATGCTGGGCCGGTCGATCGGGTTCACCAGCGACGGGTCCTCGCCCCATTTCAGGAGCAGCCGCATCGGCGCGGGCAGTTCCTCGTAGGGCAGGCCGGCCTTGAACGCCGGGTTTCGAAGCACGTCGCCGACGATCCGGTGCCGAGCGGTCACCGCGGAGGTCTTGCCGCCCACTACGGGCTCGGCGCGCAGTTCGTCGTAGTAGGGGTGCGGGTCCGCCCGAATGGCGGGGTCGGTGACCATCCGCGCCAACGGGTCGCCGCTCTTGGCTGCCAGGCGGAACCCCACGCGCACGGGTGCGTGGTTGGCGAGCCAGCGCGCCAGCGACCGGGACAGGGGCACCGTGCCCGGCCGCTTCGCGACATACACGGCACTGCCCGCCGCGGCCACGCCGACTCCGAACCGCAGTACTCGTCCCACGATCGCCTCCGGCACGTGCATCGCCACCAAGACTTACACCGTAAGTCTTGGTGGCGATTCGCGCTAGGGCGACTTAGCTCACGCCGAGCTGGGCGTAGATCGTGCCCTCGACCTGCATGAGGGTGCCAACGACGCCTTCGTCGAAGAACGGGAGCACCTGCGTGAGCAGGAGGGCGCCGATGCCGGTGGTGCGGTCCACCCAGTAGTAGCAGTTGAAAATGCCGGCCCAGTCCCCCGTCCAGGCCCGGCGCGCGCCCGGGACGTCGACCTGCACCAGGTGCAGGCCGAGACCCCAGGTCTCCGGCAGCGGGAACGGCGGAACGTCGTTGACGAGTTCCGGCACCGCGGACTTGAGGCCGTCGGCCGGCATCGGCACGCCGTTCAGCGAATCGGTGAACATCAGCTCGACGCTCTCCTCGGACAGGATCCGAGTTCCGTCGAGTTCGCCGCCGCGCAGTAGCGCCTGGACGAACCGGCCGTACGCCGCGCCGGTGCCCCACAGGCCGTGACCGCCGGACCACCACTCGGGAGTCGGCGGCAACTCGATCGGCGTGGCGACGAGGCCGCCCTCCGGTGTCCGCGCGTGTACCGGCATGGCCTGCAGACGCTGGGCGTTGGACGGGTCGAAGGTCACCCCGGTCATCCCCAGCGGATCGAGGATGTGGGTCGAGAAGTACGCGTCGAGCTCCAGGCCGCTTGCCTGCTCCACGACCAGGCCGAGCCAGTCGGTGTTGACGCCGTACTCCCAGACGGTGCCGGGATCGTGCACCAGCGGCACCTCGGTGAGCGAGGCCTTGTTCCCGGTGAGGATGTGCGGCACGTTCGTCACCGAGTGAAAGCGCAGGAGGTCCGCGCTGGTGAAGAAGTAGCTGCAGCCGGCCGTGTGGTTCATCAACTCGCGCACCGTCGCCTGACGACTCGGCGCGCGGAGCGCCGACTGGTCGTCCGCCGCGGAGGCGTCGAGCACCTGCAGCTTCCCGAACTCCGGGACGACGCTCGCGACCTCGTCGTCGAGAGACAGCCGGCCCTTCTCCACCAACTGCAGCGCGGCGACGGTGGTCAGCGCCTTGGTCATGGAGGCGTAGCGGAAGACGGTCTCGGCGTCGACCGGCGGGCCGCCGGCGCGGAGCGACCCCGCGTTCCCCGAGTACAGAATTCCGTCGCGGTCGACGACCACGACGGCAAGTCCGGGGACGGCCCCGGAGGCAACGGCATTGGCAAGGACGGCGTCGATGGCGCCCGAGTCGAGTGGCATGGGGATGAGTCAACTCGCCCGAGCCCCGCCGCGCCATTGGCGCCAAGCACCAAAAGCCGAGCATGCAGTAGTACCGATCGCCAGACCCGGTACCGCCGTTCAGCGGTCGAGATTGGCCTTGGCACGCCACTGCGCGAGCACGGACCGGTCGCCAAGCACGTCGAGGCCGTCGAGCTCTCGGCGGTTCCAGACCAGGAGCAGCAACTCTCCGGCCGTCCCGCGCACCGTGACGTCCACGTGCGTCGCCGGTACGGCGCGCCCGAAGGCGGGCGATTCGGGTCCGAGCCGTGCCCACCACGCACGATCGACGTCGGTGGCCTGGAGCACCAAGGTGGCCGGAGCGTCGAGGAGCAACCCCGCGTAGAGGCCGGCGAAGCCGAGCATCATCTCGTCCACGCCGTCCGCCGCCACCGCCGTGTCGAGTCCGCCGCCAGTAAGCAGATCGCCTGGCGCCCGGCCGACGTTCTGCGCGTCGATTCGGTGCACCACGGTTTCGTGCATCATGCGACGGATCCAGAACTCCCGCGGAGGCCTGCCGTTCCAGATCGTCCAGCACACCGGGTCGTCGGTCGCGACACGCAGCACCGTCGCCGTCGCCTCGGCAGCCTCGGCCAGCCGCGCGAGAACTCCCGTGTCGTCGCCCGGATCCGGGTCGGTGAACAGCGCAGCCTGCCGGTCGGGGGCCGGTGGGGCGTCGAGGCGATCGCCGACGATGTCGCCGACCCACCGGTAGACGCCGGCCAGATGCACGGCGAGGTCGCGAGCAGTCCACCCCGGACATCCGGGGACGTCCTCGTCGAGACGGCCGGCAATCGCCTCGCGAATGAGGAGACTGTCGACCATCAGCGCGTTCAACGCGATCTCGGCGGGTACGGGCTTCGGGGCCACGGCCGTCTCGATCATTCGAAGTCGACCACTACGACGTTGTCGACGCCGATCCGGGAAGGAAAGCGGCTCACGTCCGCCACGCCCCACCCGTGGGCGCGGCCGCTGCGTCCGGCGTAGGCGCCCTCGCCGGAGGAGATCGTCTCCCCGGTCGGCCTGGCCGCCAACAACAGCGAACCGACGTACAGCGGATCCGGCGCCGAGGCCCACTGGCCGCGCGTGACGAAGCTTCCGCGCGGCAGCTTGAAGGTGGAGACGACGTCGAAAACCAGGCAGGGCGGCGGGGCGACCGTCGAGCAGGACACGCGGTCGGAGACCGAGCCGATTCGCTTGCCCGACGGTAGGACGAACACGTCGAAGCCGTAGGAGAAGGAGCCGTCGGAGTTGACGGCGACGGCGACGTCGGCCTGCCGGATCCGCAACACCAGATCTTCGACCGCGGCGGAGGCGTTGGCCGAACCGCCCGTCGCGGGCAGGGCGGCGAACGCGAGGGCGACCGCGACGGCGGGGGCGCCCCAGCGGAACGTGCGGCGGGCGAGGTGGGCGTGCATGGCGTCTCCTTGGGAACCGATGTCCGATCGACGGCCACACCCTCACCGAGCAACGTTGAGAAAACGTTGAGCCGACGCCACCGCTGGATACGGTGGCGTCGGCAGCGCGGCCGAGCGCAGCCGAGGAGGTGCGCGGCGGTGGGCTCGGACTCGGCCACGCGCGTCCTGGACTTCGAACTGCTGGGAGCCATTCGGATTGTCCGCGCGGACGGCGAGCCTGCTCCGATCCTCGGCAGCCTCGTGCAGCGTGCCGTGCTGGGGCTCCTGCTGCTGCACGTCGAGGACGGCGTGTCCACCGAACGCCTGCTCGAAAGCCTGTGGGAGCCCGAGGCCGGGGGCGGCACGGCCACGACGCTGCGCAGCCACGTCTCCCGCCTGCGCACCGCTCTGGCCGTCGATCCGGAGGTGCGGATCGACTCGCGCGCACCCGGGTACCGGCTGCGGGTGAGCCGGGAACAGGTCGACCTGTTCCGGTTTCGGCGGCTGGCCGCCGAGGGCCGGCGGTGCAGCGAGCGTGGGGACCTGCTGGGGGCGGCCGCCTGCTGGGAGCACGCCCTGGGCCTGTGGCGCGGCGCGGCGCTGTCGGATCTGCGGGGGTTCTCCTTCGCCGAGAGCGCCGGCGCCGCCCTCGACGCACAACGCCTCGACCTCGCCGAGGACCTGGCCGCGGCCCGGTTGGACTCGGGACGTCCCGATGCGGCCGTCGCCGGTCTGCACGCCGTTCTCGCCGAGCATCCCCTGCGCGAACGCAGCGTGGAGTTGTCGATGCTCGGCCTCTACCGGTGCGGCCGGCAGGCCGAGGCGCTGGAGCGGTATCGGATGCTGCGCCGATCGCTCGTCGCAGACCTGGGCCTGGTACCCGGGCCGGCCCTACAAGAGCTCGAGCGCCTGGTGCTGACCCACGACCCGGTGCTGGCCGAGCTGCCGGCCGGCCGCGCGGGACCGTACCCCGTGCGCACGCAGGCAGCCACGTCCGAACCGACGATCGGCCGGCGGGAGGCGGTGGCGGCCGTACGGAGACTGCTGGCCGATCCCGGCTGCGTCACCCTGACCGGCCCGGGCGGCGTGGGCAAGACGCACCTCGCACGAGAGGTCGCGGCCCGGTCTACGTTCGCGGACGGCTACCACTTCGTCGAGTTGGCGAACCTTCTCGATCCCACTTTGCTGCTGGCGCACGTCGCCGGCGCCGTCGGCCTGGCGGCGGGTGCGGAACAGGCCGATGCGGGGAAGCTGCTGGATCGATTGGCGGCGATGCTGACTTCACGTCAGATTCTTGTGGTGCTGGACAACTGCGAGCATCTGCGTCGCCCCGTGGGCGATCTCGTGGACACGCTGCTCTCGCGCTGCCCGCGGCTGTCGGTGTTGGCGACCAGCCGGACGCGGTTGGCCATGCGCGGCGAGGCGGTCTGGCGGGTGCCGCCTCTGCCCGTCCCCGACCGCGGCGTGACCGACGTCGGGCAGCTGGCCGACAGCCCCGCACTCGCGCTGTTCGCGGCACGGGCGAGGCGACGCGACCCGTCCTTCCGCATCCACGCCGGCAACGCACTCGCGATCGCCGAGGTCTGCCGTCGCCTGGACGGGATGCCGTTGGCGATCGAGATCGCCGCCGGGCGCGTCGAGGGAGCGGCGGTCGTCCCCGACCGGCACCGGAGCGTGGCGGCGTGCCTGGAGTGGGGGTACGACCTGCTCGAGGGACCGGACCGGATCCTGCTCCGCCGCCTCGCCGTCTTCGCCGGGAGTTTCGACCTCGAATCGGCCGAGGCGGTCGCCTCCGGACCGGACCTCCCTGCGCATCTGGTGCTCGACGGCCTGTCGCGGCTTACCGACGCGTCCTGGACCACGGTTGCAACCGGAGGTCGCTATCGCCTGCCGCAGGCCGTCCGCGAGGACGCACTGGCTCGACTGGACGCGGCCGGCGAGCGCGACGCCCTGCACGAACGGCACCTCCGGCACGCCACCGCAACTGTTGGCGGCTTCCTCGGACCGCCACTATGCGTCGGGCGATGGTGGCTGCGCAGGGTCGCCGACGACTACGACAACGTTAGCGCGGCGCTGGGCTGGGCGATCGACAGCGGCCGTGCGGCCGACGCCACGCGAATCGCCGGGCGGCTGTTGCCGTACTGGGTCCTCGACGGACGAGTCCTCGAGGGCCGCCACTGGCAGGACCGGGTCCTGCGCCTCGATCCGCCGGCCGGGGCGAACCGCGCGTGGTTGCGGATCGGCCGCGGCCTGCTGTTCTTCTACTGCGGCCAAGCGGCCGAGGCGCTTCGGGAGTGGGACCTGGCCGACGCCGAAGCCGCCGGGGCGGCCTACGCCCTCGGCTACGCCGGCGCGGTGGCGATCGCCCAGGGCGAGGTTTCCGCGGGCACGGCACGATTGCGCCACGCGATCGCGGAACTCGTGGCCGCCGACGACCCGGCCGGCGCGGCGTGGTGCGCCTTCAACCTTGGATGGGCGGCGTTGGGAGATCTCGATCTGCCGGCGGCACGCGAGTGGCTGGCACAGGCCACGAGCGCCGCCGAGCCGTTGGGCAGCGACGTGCTCGCGGTACACGCCGGCAGCGCGCTGGCCTGCGTCGCGGTCGTCGAGGGACTCCACCGCGAGGCGGTCGCGCTGGCCGAGGAGGCCTTGAGCGTTTCCCGGCGCCTGGATCTGGCGCAGGTGCGCGTGATGTGTCTGATCCGCGCCGCAGAGGCCGCGGTCCTGGCCGGGGACGTCAGGCGCGCCGCCGCACACGTGGTCGAAGCGCTGCGCACATGCGCGGACACCGGTGGCCGAAACTGGGTCGCCGACGCAGCCCTGCTCGCGCTCCTGGCCGCCCCGCAGGACGCCGACCCGACGGCCTTGGCCTTCCTGGCCGGGGCCGGATCGCGCTGCACGCGCTACGACACCGCCCACCATCCGTTCTCCGAGCGGCTGGCGGCCCGCGGCGCCCAGATCCGGTCTGCCGTCGGCGACGGCTACGAAGCGGCGCACCGGTCCGGAACCGAAGCCGAGCCGGCCGGCGTCGCCGCCTGCGCAGCGGCCGTACTCGCAAGCCGCGTGAGTCAGCCTTCGAGAATCTCCGAGACCGCCAGCGAGACGTCGGGAAAGGCGACCAGGCCGATGGATTGGCCCGCGCCGTAGCTCGCCGCAGAGGCGTAGCCGCCCTCGACGGGGTCGCGCAGCACCCGGACGGCGTCGGCGACCAGATCGACGATCCAGTACTCCGGCACCGCTGCTCCGGCGTAGAGCGGAGGCTTGATGAAGCTGTCCTTGCGCAGCGACGAGTCCGACACCTCCACGACCAGGAACGCCGTCGTCGGATGCCCCGGCCCTTCGTCGACGGGGACGGCCGCAACGTCCGGCTCCGGAGACGAAGTGTCGGACACCGCGAGCGGCGCACCGGTTCGGATGATGGCCCGTCCGTCGAGGGCGAGCAGGAGTGCTCGGTGGATGCGAGCCACGACCTTGGCGTGCCGAGCCCCCTCTGGCGACATCAGCACCAGCCTTCCCTCGACGAGCTCCAGCTTTTCGTCCACGAATACGCCCATCTCGACGAGTCGGTCGTACTCTTCGCGACGCAGCGGACGCGTGGGCTCCAATGCGAGCAGGTCGGTGCTCATACCGGGAGTGTAGAACCGAATCAGTGGGTGTCGCTGATCATCCCGGCGCCGACGGTCACGTTCGTGGCCTCGTCGATCAGGATGAAGCCGCCCGTGGCACGGTTGCGACGGTAGTCGTCGACGAACAGCGGCGTGGTGGTGCGCAGCCGCACGCGGCCGATGTCGTTCAGGCCGAGCTCGCCGGTGGTCTCGTCGCGGTGCAGCGTGTTCACGTCCAGGCGGTACTGCAGGTCCTTCACCAGGGCCCGCGCCGAACGAGTCGTGTGCTTGATCGCCAGCTTCGCCCCCGGCCGCAGGGGCTCGCTGGCCATCCAGCACACCATCGCGTCGATGTCCTGCGTGGCCGTCGGCATGTTCTTCGGCCGGCAGATCATGTCGCCGCGAGAGACGTCGAGGTTGTCCTTCAGCCGGACCACCACCGACATCGGCGCGAACGCCTCCGACACCGGGCCGTCGAGGGAGTCGATCGCCTCGATCGTGGTGGAGAACCCGCTCGGCAGCACCGTGACGGTGTCACCCGGCTTCATGACGCCGCCGGCGACCTGACCCGCGTATCCGCGGTAGTCGTGGTGCTCCTTGGTCTGCGGGCGGATCACGTACTGCACGGGGAAGCGCACGTCGATCAGGTTGCGGTCGCTCGCGACGTGCACGTTCTCGAGGTGGTGCAGCAGCGAGGTGCCCGCGTACCAGGGCGAGGCCGCCGAGCGCTCGACGACGTTGTCGCCGTTGAGCGCGGAGATCGGGATCGTGACGAGGTCCGGGATGCGCAGGCGCGCGGCGAACGCGGTGAACTCCTCGTGGATGCGCTCGTAGACACCCTGGTCCCAGTCGACGAGGTCCATCTTGTTGACCGCCACGACGATGTGCGGCACCGCCAGGAGCGAGGCGAGGAAGGCGTGCCGCCGCGACTGCTCGACGAGGCCGTGCCGGGCGTCGACGAGGATGATCGCGAGGTCTGCCGTCGACGCCCCGGTGACCATGTTCCGGGTGTACTGAATGTGCCCCGGGGTGTCGGCGATGATGAACTTCCGCTTCGGGGTGGCGAAGTACCGGTACGCGACGTCGATCGTGATGCCCTGCTCCCGCTCGGCCCGCAGGCCGTCGGTGAGCAGCGCGAGGTCGGTGTACTCGCGGCCCTTGTCTCGGCTGACCTTCTCGACGTGCTCGAGCTGGTCCTCGAAGATCGACTTGGTGTCGTAGAGCAGGCGGCCAATGAGCGTGGACTTGCCGTCGTCGACGGATCCAGCCGTCGCGAAACGAAGGAGATCCATTAGAAGTAGCCCTCCTTCTTGCGATCTTCCATGGCGGCTTCGGTGGCGCGGTCGTCGCCGCGGGTGGCGCCGCGTTCGGTCTGCCGGGTGGCGCCGACCTCTTCGATGATCTCCGCCACCGTGGTGGCGTTCGAGCGCACGGCGGCGGTCAGCGTCGCGTCCCCGACGGTGCGGTACCGGACGGTTTGCATCGAGGTCTCCTCCCCCTCGCGGGGACGGCAGAACTCGTTGTTCGCCATCAGCATTCCGTCGCGCAGGAAGACCTCGCGCTCGTGCGCGTAGTAGATCGAAGGCAGCGCGACGTTCTCCGCGGCGATGTAGTGCCAGATGTCCAGCTCGGTCCAGTTGGACAACGGGAACACGCGAATCGACTCGCCCGCGTGGACCCGACCGTTGTAGAGGTTCCAGAGCTCCGGGCGCTGGTTCTTCGGATCCCACTGACCGAAGTCGTCTCGGAAGGAGAAGATCCGCTCCTTCGCCCGCGCCCGTTCCTCGTCCCGGCGGGCGCCGCCGAACAGGGCGGTGAACCGGTGCTTCTCGCAGGCCTCCAACAGCACGGGCGTCTGGATGCGGTTGCGCGAGCCGTTCGGCTCCTCGCGGACCTTGCCCGCCGCGATCGCCTCGGGCACCGAGGCCACGATCAACTGCACGCCCCACCGTTCGACCTCGGCGTCGCGAAACGCGAGCACCTCGGGGAAGTTGTGGCCGGTGTCCACGTGCATGACCGGGAACGGCAGCGGCGCGGGCGCGAACGCCTTCGCCGCCACGTGCAGCATGACCGCCGAGTCCTTGCCGCCGGAGAAGAGCAGACACGGGCGCTCCATCTCCGCGGCAACCTCGCGGACGATGTGCACCGCCTCGGACTCGAGCACCCGCAGCTGCGAGAGCTGGTAGTCGTTGGCAACAATCTGACTGTTCATCAGACCTCCTTCGTCGGTCTGACGAACGGTTCATGCTCTTTTGTCGATGAGCTCGCAAGCTCGCTGATGGCTCTACCTTCCTCTCGCACGGTGGTTCCCGGCAGGAAGCGCTTGGCTCGCTTGTCCCTCGAGGACTGAGATGAGACGGCGCTCCTGTCGGGCTCCGGCGAAGACCTGA
>JBQTKD010000013.1:0-3637 GCA_052386455.1 Sporichthyaceae bacterium | reverse complement strand
AGCACCGCGAGGTACTCGATGGCGTCGGCCATCTCCGACCCGCGGGACCAGCGCTGCGAGGCGACGGTCTGCACGAGGCCGAGGGCCTCGCTGGAGATCTTGCCCTCGAACAGCACCTGGGCGACCTCGGCCTTCGCCGACCCGTCGCGGGTCGGGTCCGACAGGGACCGACGCAGGCCGTGCTCGGTGTCCACGACGTGCAGGACCGCGAACAGTTCGTCCGAGAGTCGGTTCAGTCCGAGCCCGTCCAGTCCACCCGCGACCGAGTCGTAGCGCTCGATGGACGCGGCCAGGGCCGCCCGGCTTGCTCCTCGCATCAGGAACGTCCTCCAGTCGAGGTGGTGTCACCGGAGGCAACTCGACCGGACTCGAGTTCGGTGATGAACCGATCGATGACCCGACGCTGGCGCGCGTCGTCGGCGAGCGAGGTGTGGACGGCCTGCTCGGCCTGGCCGACGGCGAGTGCCGCGATCTCCGCCTGCAGCGACTTGACTGCCTGAATGCGCTCGGCCTCGAGGGTTTCCCGCGCACGCGCGGTGATCTCCTCGGCTCGAGCGCGGGCGGCTGCGGCCGCCTCGGACACGATCTTGGCGTGCTGTTCGCGCGCCTCGGCGACCATCTCCTCCGCCTCGGCCTTGGCCTTGGCGACCGCAGCGTCGTAGGCGGCCTGCGCCTCGGCCAGCTTCATGCCCGCCGACTCGGCGTCGGCCAGCTGCTTGGCGATGGCCTCCTGACGGGCCGCCATCGCCTTGCCGACGAGCGGAAGGATGTACCGCCCGAGGATCGCGATCACGAAGATGAAACCGATGCCCTCGATGATCGAGCCCTTGGCGCCCGCCGCGAGGATCAGGTCCGTCGCCCCTGTCGAATGTGACAGCGTGTCGGCGGTCATACCGGCTCACCCACAATCCGTCCCGCGAGGGACTTCGAAAGCTCGCCGACCTCGGCCTGCAGCGTCGCCACCGCCGAGTCCCGCTCGCTCCTGATCTGCGCACGGGCGGCTGCCGTGATTCGGTCCGCCTCGGCCTGTGCCTCGGCGGCCGCCGCGTCCACGACCGCCTTGTGCTCGGCCCGTGCCTGCTCGCGAAGCCGCGTGACCTCGCCACGGGTGTTGGCCATCGCCGCGTCGTACGCCGCAGTCGCGTCGGTCAGCATCCGAGTCGCCGCTTCGGCGTCGGCGCCCTGCTTGGCGAGCTTGTCCGCCCGCGCCTGCATCGCCGCCGAAACCGGAGGAACGACGTACTTCCAGACCACCGCGAGCACGATCGCGAAGAGCACGAGCTCGACGAAGAACGTGGCGTTGGGGATGAGGAAGATGTCCTCGGATTCTTCCTCGGCGCCGGGCGCTGGGTCCGCCGCGAGGATTCCGTAGGCCAGCCGCAACATGGCTACTTACTTTCCGATGACGAAGACGAACAGGGCCATGAAGGCCAGGTTGATGAAGTACGCGGCCTCACAGAGACCGACCGTCAGGAAGAAGATGGTGAAGAGGCGGCTCTGCGCCTCCGGCTGACGGGCAACACCCTGAATGGTCGCCGAACCGGCGAGACCGTCACCGATGGCGGCGCCGATCGCGCCCCCACCCAGCGCCAGGCCACCGCCGACGAGGCCACCGGCCACCTTGATCGACTCGACGAGTGCGGGATCCGCTGCCATGTGTGTGTCCTCAATCCTTGAGCTGGTGCTTATCGGTGGAGTTGGTGGGTCGTCGGGGAGCGGAGCCCCCCGACTGTGGGGCTGGAACTAGTGGTGTTCTTCGCTGTGCTGTGCAGACGCCATGCCGAAGTAGAGAATCGTCAGCAGGGCGAAGATGAAGGCCTGAATAACGCCGATCGCCATGTCGAACAGCTTCCACAGCGCGTTCGGGGCGGGGGCGATGTAGATCGGCATGAGGCCGATCAGGGCGACCATGATGCCGCCGGAGAAGATGTTGCCGAACAGACGCAGAGCGAGTGTGAACGGCTTGACGATCTCCTCGATCACGTTCAGCGGCAGGAGCCACTTGTACGGCTGAACGAAGTGGCTGAAGTAGTTGCCGGCGCCCTTCTTGCGGATGCCGTTGATGTGGACCCAGACGATGACCACGAGGGCCAGCGCGTAGGTCAGGTTCACGTCCGAGGTGGCCGGCGGCAGGTACTCGTGCGCCGGCAGCAGGGCGACCCAGTTCGCGATGAGGATGAAGAAGAAGAGCGTCACCGCGAGCGGGACCACGAACGGCGAGGTCTTGCCCATCGAGGCGTTCACCTCGCCCTGGACCCAGCCGACCACGGACTCCCAGAGGAGCTGGATGCGGCTCGGCACCCCGCTGGTCACGGTGCGGGCCAGCCACAGCCCCATCAGGATCACGATCGCACCCGCGATGCAGGTGGTGACGATCGTGTCGTAGTGGAAGGTGATGCCGGCGATCTCCACCTTGTGGTGCTTGCCGACCTCAATCTCGGCCGCGTAGATCAAGTCGTTCATCCCTGGCGGACCTCACGGAAGAGGACACCGGCGCTGGCGCCGATGACGGTGAACTGGAAGAAAGCGAGACCGAACAGGACCGCGAGGCCGTCCGGGCGGAAGGCGAACATGATGTAGCCCGCGATCAGCGTGATGATCGCGAGCCGCTTGCCCGCCGAGGCGATGAACTTCTTCTTGTCGGTGTCGACGGAACCGGCCACCGCGAACTTGGCGGTGGACGACACGACCATCGAGGTGTTGAGCCAACCCAGCAGCAGACCGACGACGATGAACACGCCGATCTTCCACTCGCCCAGCGCGCTGGCCCCGATCAGGCCGACGACGCCGACGATCAGACCGAACCGCACCGCGAACTTGTAGCTCGACGAGGCCTTCGCCAGACCGACGCGCTCCTTCTCGTCCAACTGCAGCTCGGGACGCACGTCGGGCGTGGTGTTGATCGAAGGCTGGTCGGAATCCACGGTGCTCACCTCTCAGTCCCCCAGGTAGGTACGGACGTCGCGCCAGATGGCAACGATTCCGCAGGCAAGGCCGAGGACCAAACCCGCGAGGATTCCAATCGGCGTGGAGTCCAGCCGGCTGTCGACGAACCAGCCCAATGCCGCTCCGCCCAGCGCCGCGGCGGCGAGCGTCATTCCGACGCCGGCCAACGCGAACGCCGTCTGCCGCAGGGTGCGGTCGGGCTCGGGTGCTTCAGGTTGGTTCACGACGAACCTCCCGGAACGCTGCATCGGCACGCCGCTAGGGCGCGCAACGAGGACAGCGTTCATTTCACAGACTCCGAACACTCACCGGGATGGGTGACGGCGGGACCGTCGGTCGAGGAGAACGCCCGCCCGGCAAAGATCACGAGCAGGTGTCCGCGCCGAAAACTATCACCGGTTTGTCATGGTTCCCGATTCGGGTAGGCGAGGCTCCGATCACAACCGGACCAAGTCCCTGCACATTGTGACGAGGCTCTCCCCCAGGCCTACGTGTCGAGGTCGGAACCGCCCACCGGAACCGCCCGCAGCGGCCCGCGCAGCAGGGCGACACCGATCGCCATGAGCACGGCGAGCGCGGTCAGGACCCACGCCGCGGCGGACAGCAGCGACAGCCCCACCACCCCGAAGGCGATCAGCGCCGACCAGAAGTACATGATCAACACCGCGCGTCGGTGCGAGTGCCCGATCTC
>JBQTKD010000012.1:0-15878 GCA_052386455.1 Sporichthyaceae bacterium | reverse complement strand
TCGGCCAGACAGACGGTGCGGGCTTCGCGGTCGATCGACGCGACTCTGGCCCGCAGTTCCAGCACGACGCGAGAGTCCTCGTAGTGCCCGTCGGGCAGCAGCGAGAGGTCCTCGGCGGTGCTGCCGGCGAAGTAGGAGGAGAGGCCGACGCGGTCGTAGGCGGGGCGGGGTTCTTCGCCCAGAACGGTGATGTCCCACTCGGCGGCGAGGCCTCGCTCGAGCGCGGCGACCACGAACTTGTGGCCGACCATGCCGTGGCCGACGACCACGAGCGAGCGACGGTCTGCGGCCACGATGCGCTCCTTGCGACGATCTCTACGGACACAAGTGCTTCCGACAGAGCCGAAGCTACGGGTGCGGCGTTTCTCGCTGGTTTCTCAACCGTTTAACGCGATGGATTTGCGAAAAGCGCCGTTCACATGGGCGCGTGGCCCTCCGGCACGCCTAGAACCGGGTCTCACCTGCGGGAACGCGTGTCGGCGGGTGAGGGAGCGTCAGGCCCCTGGCGTGACGCGAGTGTTTCGGAGCGCGCACTTGTCCGCCGCCTACCTGTCAGCGTGTCCAGTGGCGACAATCAGGGCCGTGGCGATCGCCGCGATGCCCTCGCCGCGGCCGGTGAAGCCGAGGCCGTCGGTGGTGGTGGCCGAGACGCTGACCGGTGCCCCGACCGCCGCGGAGAGAGCGGCCTCGGCCTCGGCCCGGCGCGGCCCGAGCTTGGGCCGATTGCCGATCACCTGAACCGCGACGTTCCCGATCTCGAAACCGGCGGCGCGCACGCGGGCCGCCGCCTCGGCGAGCAGCACGACGCCGGCGGCCCCGGCCCACTGCGGATCCGAGGTGCCGAACTGCGCGCCGAGGTCCGCGAGGCCGGCGGCGGAGAACAGTGCGTCGCAGCAGGCGTGCGCGGCCGGGTCGCCGTCCGAGTGGCCTTCGAGTCCGCGCTCCCCCGGCCACTCGAGACCGGCCAGGCGCAGGTCGGAGCCGGGTTCGCCGGCGAACGCGTGGACGTCTACGCCGATCCCGACGCGCGGCAGGCTCACGTGCGACCTGCTGCCCGGAGCGAGGCGATCAGCGCCTCGGCGAGCACGAGGTCCAGCGGTCGGGTGACCTTGAAGGCCTCCGGACTGCCGGGCACGGTCTGCACGGTCAGGCCCATGGCCTCGACGAGGCCGGCGTCGTCGGTGGCGTCTCCGGAGCCGGCGCTGCGGTGCGCCTCCTCCAACACGGGCCGGGAGAAACCCTGCGGGGTCTGGACCGCGCGCAGCGTCGATCGGTCCGGGGTGCGGACCACCGCGTCGCCGTCGACCTCTTTGACGGTGTCGGTCAACGGCAGCACCGGAATCACGGCCGCGGCACCCGCGCGGACCGCTGCGGCGACCGCGTCGACGAGTTCCACCGGCACGAGCGGCCGTGCGGCGTCGTGCACGAGAACGACATCTACGTCCGCCGGAAGGCTGGCCACGGCGAGGCGCACCGACTCCTGCCGGGTGGCTCCGCCCGCGACCACGCGGACCTCGGCGGGCAGCTCGTGGTCGGCCAGCAGCGCCTCGACCGCCGCCACCTCGTCCGGCGGTGCCGCCACGACGACGGTGTCCACCGAGCGCGCGTGCGCAAGCGCCCGCACCGCGAGCACGAGAATCGGCACGCCGCCGACGTGCCGCAGCGCCTTGGGCGCACCAGGGCCCAACCGCTCCCCGCGACCCGCAGCCGGCACTACCGCAGCCGTGCGCAAAGCCCGCCTCCTCGTCAGCAGAGAGGAGGCGAGCCTATTGCGGCTAGGAAGCCAGCACTTCGTCGAGGATGGCCTCGGCCTTGTCCTCGTTGGTGTTCTCTGCGAGCGCGAGCTCGCTCACCAGGATCTGGCGAGCCTTGGCGAGCATGCGCTTCTCACCTGCGGACAGTCCGCGGTCCCGTTCACGACGCCACAGGTCGCGAACGACCTCGGCCACCTTGATCACGTCGCCGGAGGCGAGCTTCTCGAGGTTGGCCTTGTAGCGCCGAGACCAGTTGGTCGGTTCCTCGGTGTGCGGGGCGCGAAGCACCTCGAACACCCGGTCCAAACCGTCTTGTCCGACAACGTCGCGCACGCCGACCAGGTCGACGTTGTCCGCGGGTACGCGGACAGTAAGGTCGCCTTGAGCGACCTTGAGCACGAGGTACGTTCGATCTACGCCCTTGATGTTGCGAGTTTCGATTGCCTCAATCAGTGCCGCGCCGTGATGTGGATAAACAACGGTCTCGCCGACCTTGAACGCCATGGGTGAAGGTCCCCTTTCTCACCAACGGCAATAGTAGCACGCCCGGATGGGTGAGCCTTGACGTTTCTGCAGGTCAGGGCATTGCTCACACGTCGGCTGGGTCTTGACAACGAATCAATTCGAGTACTCGCACAGGTCAGCCCACACGTCGTGTAGTTCCCGCGATTGCCAACCGCGGTTCGCATCGAACCCTCGGCGAGGGCGCAGGCGGGCGTGGCGGTACCCTGTGCCCCGTGAATCGCACGCTGACTGCCGCGGCCCTCGTCCTCGCTCTCGTCCCCGGTCTCGCCGCCTGCGGCGCAGGCTTCGAGGCCGAGACCCGGCTCGTCAAGGCGGACAACGCCAACGACGAGATCAACGGAATCCTCGCGCGCAACATGGTGATCGTGAAGGGCAAGCAGGCGCCGTCCGCCGCGCTCGCCGGGACGATCATCAACCGCAGCAACAAGCCGGACGTGCTGACCACGGTCACCTTCACCGACGTCAATCCGGGCGCGACCACGATCAGCCTGAGCCCGAACATCCAGCTCCAGCCCGGCCAGCTGCTGCCGCTGGGCGTCGGGGAGTTCAAGCCGATCACCATCCCGGACGCCCGGGCCATCAAGGTCGGCAACTTCACCAACGTCGTCCTGACCTTCAAGGAGGCCGGGCAGCTGAGGCTGCAGGTCGAGACGAAGGACCGGACCTTCTTCTACGAGGACATCACCCCGGAGGGTGCGGCTCCGGCCGGCCAGGCCAAGCAGAAGATCGACACCAAGGCCCCGGCCGACAGTGCTCCTACAGACAAGGCACCGGCAGCGAAGACTCCCGCGAAGGAAGCCCCCGCCGCCGGCGAGGAGTAACGGGGTCTACGGCTCGAACTTGTAGCCGAGGCCGCGGACCGTCACGAGGAACCGCGGCACGGCCGGGTCGGGTTCGATCTTGGCGCGCAGGCGCTTCACGTGTACGTCGAGGGTCTTGGTGTCCCCGACGTAGTCCGCGCCCCAGATCCGGTCGATCAGCTGCATGCGGGTCAGCACGCGGCCGGCGTTGCGCAGCAGCAGCTCGAGTAGCTCGAACTCCTTGAGCGGCAGGGCGATCACGGTGCCGTCGACGGTCACGACGTGCCGTTCGACGTCCATCCGCACCGGCCCGGCCTCCAGCGCCGAGTCGAAGTCCGCCTCGACCTCGCCGCCGCGGCGCAGCACGGCGCGGATGCGCGCGAGCAGCTCGCGGTGCGAGAAGGGCTTGGTCACGTAGTCGTCGGCGCCGATCTCCAGGCCCACGACCTTGTCGATCTCGCTGTCCTTGGCGGTCAGCATGATCACCGGCACGTTCGACTTCAGGCGCAGCTGTCGGCAGACCTCCGTGCCGGGCAGGCCCGGCAGCATCAGGTCGAGAAGCACCAGGTCCGCACCGCTGCGCTCGAATTCGTCGAGGGCGTCCGGGCCGGTTCCGGCCACGGCTACCTCGAAGCCCTCCTTGCGCAGCATGTAGGAGAGCGCGTCCGAGAACGACTCCTCGTCCTCGACAACCAACAATCGGGTCACGGCCACCTCTGTTCCAGAGCGCCCGGGCGCGTCCCGGGAGCGGGTTCGACAAGTCCTGGGCGGGGAAAGACGACGGGTTCCAGCGTCCGTCGTACGGCTAGGGAGTTGGCGCCGAGCAGCGGGAGGCGCAGGGTGAACGTGGCACCGAAGCCCTCCCTGCTCGTCACCCGGACGTCGCCGCCGTGGTTGCGGGCGACGTGCTTGACGATGGACAGGCCAAGGCCCGTCCCGCCGGTGATCCGGGACCGGGCCGGGTCCACGCGGTAGAAGCGCTCGAAGATGCGCTCCTGCTCCGCACGGGGGATTCCGATGCCCTGGTCCACGATCTCGATCTCGGCGAGGCCGCCGGAGCGGCGCACCCGAATGGCCACCTTGGTGCCACTCGGGGAGTAGTTGACGGCGTTCTCCACCAGATTGCCCACCGCCATCGCGACCTGCGCCTGGCTGCCGAAGACCCGCAGGCCGTGCTCGCCGTCCACGAGGACCTCGATCTCGTGGGCGGCGGCGGCCTCGCGAGTGCGCACGACCGCCTCGCTCACTACCTCGTCGACGGAGACCTCCTCGGGCTCCTTCAACGGGTCGTCGCTTTCCAGGCGGGACAGGTCGATGAGCTCCTGCACCAAGTGGGACAGCCGCTGCGACTCGTGCTGCATACGGGCCGCGAACCGCTCGACGGCCTCCGGGTCGTGCGAGCCGTGCTGCACGGCCTCGGCGAGCAGACGCAGCGCCCCGACCGGGGTCTTGAGCTCGTGGGACACGTTCGCGACGAAGTCCCGCCGGATCGCGTCGAGCCGCTTGGCGTCGGTCTGGTCCTCGATGAGCACCAAGACGTGCTCGGTGCCCAGCGGTGCCACCCGCACGCTCACGGGCAGCATGGCGCCCCCGACGGGTCCCCGAGGCAGTTCGAGCTCGACCTGGCGAATCCGGCCGTCCCGACGGACCGAGGCGACCAACTGGACGAGGTCGGTGGCGACCAGGCTCTGGGCCCGCACGATGCCGAACGCATAGGCGGCGGGGCTGGCCTTGACCACCTTGTCGGCGTCGTCCAGAACAATGGCCAGGGAGCGCAGGACGATCAGCACCTGCCCGACCCCCGGCGACAGCCCGTGGCTCGACTCCTCCCCGGGGCCGCGCAGCTGGCGCTGGCTGGCCCGGTACGACAGCCTCGCGCCCAGGCCGATCAACAGGCCGAGCGCTACACCGAGCACCAGCGAGACGTCCACTAACGCGATGGTAGGTGCCCCGGCAACACGCCGAAACCGTCACGGGGCCCACGAGCGTGGACCACGCTCAAGTGTTCACCTCGGCGCCCGTGCCCGTTCATCCCCGCGCGCGACCCTGCCCTCGGGGGCGGGAAGATCATGGGTACGCCCGCCCGACGCGAACACAGCTAGGAGCACCCGCCATGCGCAACGCCTTCCGCGGCGAACTGGCCCTCATCGGCGAATCGCTGGTCGAGATGACCCAGCTCGTCGGATTCGCCATGGCGCGAGCCACCACCGCGCTCCTGGAGGGCGACGAGAGCCTCGCCGAGAGCGTCATCGAGCACGACCGCCAGGTGGACAAGCGCCGGGACGAGCTCGACGAGAAGATCGTCGATCTGCTGGCCCGTCAGCAGCCGGTGGTCGCCACGGACCTGCGCGTGCTGGTCACCAGCCTGCGAATGGTCGACGACCTCGAGCGCATGGGCGACCTGGCGCTGCACGTGGCCAAGGTGGCCAAGATGCGCGCCCCGCGCCCGGCCGTCCCCGTCGAGATGATCTCGACGATCCTGGAGATGAACTACGTCGCGCAGCTCATCGTCACCAAGGCAGGCGAGGTGATCGCCTCGCGCAACGTCGGCGCGGCCCTGGAGCTCGAGCGCACCGACGACCAGATGGACCGGCTGCACCAGAAGGTTTTCCGGACCCTGCTGGCCCCGGAGTGGAGCCACGGCGTGGAGACCGCGGTCGACATCACGCTGCTGTCCCGGTACTACGAGCGCTTCGCCGACCACGCCGTCTCGGTGGCGCACCGCGTCGTGTACCTGGCCACCGGCACGTGGCCCGAGGACCTGGACCCGGCCGAACTCGAGGACTAGCGCCCCTGGCTCGCGACCTTGGCCGCCGCCTCGGCGGCGGCCCGCGGGTCGAGGTACTCCCCCAGCGGTACGACGGGCTCGAAGTTCGCGTCGAGCCGGTAGAGCAGCGGAATGCCGGTGGGGATGTTGAGGCCGACGACCTCGTCCTCGCTCATGCCCTCGAGGTGCTTCACCAGCGCGCGCAGCGAGTTGCCGTGCGCGACCACGAGCACGATGCCGCCGGTGCGCAGGTCCGGCACGATCGCGTCGTACCAGTACGGCAGCAGCCGCGCGACGACGTCGGAGAGGCACTCGGTGCGCGGGACGAGTTCGTCGGGCAGGTTCGCGTACCGGGCGTCGCCGACCTGCGAGTACTCGTCGTCGTCGGCCAGCGGCGGGGGCGGGGTGTCGTAGGACCGGCGCCAGAGCATGAACTGCTCCTCGCCGAACTCCGCGAGGGTCGCCTTCTTGTCCTTGCCCTGCAGGGCGCCGTAGTGACGCTCGTTTAGCCGCCAGTGCCGCCGGACGGGGATCCACTGCCGGTCCGCGGCGTGCAGCGCGATCTCGGAGGTTCGGATCGCGCGGCGCAACAGCGAGGTGTGGACCAGGTCGGGCAGGAGCTCCTGCTCGGCGAGCATGCGCCCGCCCGCGGCGGCCTCGGCCTCGCCCTGCGGGTTGATGTCGACGTCCACCCACCCGGTGAACAGGCCTTTTGCGTTCCACTCGGAGTGGCCGTGGCGCAGGAGCAGGAGGCGGTATGGCGCGTCGGGCATGCGCCGAACGATACGCACGACACGCATGGGTAGTGCCCGCGGCCCCGCACGCCGTGCGGATCCGCCTACCCTGCCGCCCAGGCTGTATCGATCTGCGCCTGCTTCGCCCTGCGAGCGCGTTCGAGCGCACCGCTGGCTGCGGCAATCTCGAGCAGCTCCTCGAGCAGTTCGATGCGCTGGTCGGGCGTCAGCTTCGCGATGGCCTCGGCCTGCGCCGTCGAGGCCCCGGCGAAAGTCGCTGCATCCCATCGACCCTCAGCCACCGCGTCCTCGATCCCGGAGCCGTTCCAACGCGTCGATGTCCGCCAGATCCTGGGGCCTGCCCGCGGCCCGCTTCATCTCCAGTAGATCCCCGATCGCGGCCACCCGCACGGTGTATTCGCCAATCCGCGTCGGCACGGCCGACGCGACCAGGCGCTCGAAATCGAGGGGGTAGGCGACGAACATGTCGACCTCACGCGCAACGCGCTCGGGATCGTAGAAGGGCACGACGGCTATCCCACCGCCGACGACGAACCGCACGTCGGCGGCGGCCAGCGCGCCGTAGACGTCGTCGTACAGGGTCATTCGCCTAGGGCTTGGCGAAGTTCAGCGTCACCACGGTGCCGGGGGTGCCGACGACCTTCACCGTCGCGCCCTTGACCTTGACGGTCTTGCCCGGCGCGACAGCGTAGGTCTTGCCGTTCACGGAGAACGTGGCCTTCTTCGGCGTGGCCTTCAGCAGCTTCACGGTCATGCCGAACGGCTTGACGGTCTGCTTGGTCGGCACGATAAACACCGCGTCGCAGACCTTTGTGGTCGAGCAGTTCAGCTGCGCGGTCTGCGGCGGCGTGCCCATCGCCATGCCGGGAATGTTGTCGTAGTCGGTGCGCTGCGCCGGCTCCTTCTCCTCCGCCGGGGAACTGATCGCGACCGTCTGGGTCTCGGGCTCTTCCTCGGCCAGGGCGATACCCATCGCGGTGAGACCTCCGCCGACGACGAGGGCAACGGAGTAGAAGACGACAGACGACTTGTTCACGGGAGGCTTCCCTACTCCGGGGGGAACGGTGCGACGCCGACGAACCTACTTCAATCCTCGGCCGAAGCGGGCCGGCCACGCCGGCGTCAGGGTTGGGACCGGATCCAACTCAGGACGATGTCCAGCTTTCCGTCCATCTGCTCGAACCGGGCGTCGATCCGGTCGAACCGTTCATCGTGCTCGGCTAGCTTCGCTTCGACCCGATCAAGCCGAATGCTGTGGCCGGCGAGCAGCAGGCCGTGCTCGCGCAGGATGCCGAGCATGACGTCTTGGCCGCCGACCAGCGCGTTCACCTTCTGACCCAGAGCCGCGGCGTCGAACTCGTTCGCCGCCACGCGCGCCTCCAGCCTGGTTACCCGCCGCTCCAGATCGTCCTTCGCAGCCACTGTCGCCTCCTCCGAGAATGGTAGGCGGCGACCGTAGCCGGCGGGTGCGACAGTTTTCAGCCCGTTGCGAGCTGCGCGCGCGCCTCGCGCAGGAGGGCGATGGTCTGCTGGCGGACGGCGTCGGAGGAGTCGGCCTTCTCGGTGAAGTTGACCCGCACGGCGCGCTTGTTCTCGTCGTTCGCGAGCGAGGCGAGGATGTCCATGCCGTACCGGTCGACGCCGACGAGTTCGGCTGCGACGGCGTCGAGGCGGCCGAAGGCCTTGCAGTAGTCCAGGACGGCGTCGGCGTGGTCGGCGTTCATGTGGGAGATGACCCCGGCCGAGGCCTCGAGCAGGGTGTCCGGCTCGGCGGCGGTGTACTGCTCGGCGGTCACCCAGCTCATTCGGCCGAAGCCGCCGACGTAGCGGACGCTGGCGACCTCGAGGCGGTAGATCGAGAAGTCGTGGAAGGAGGAGTAGAACGCCGACGGGTGGGCCTGCAGGTACAGGTCCAGGCCGGCCTCGTGCTCGGAGTCGGAGATCTTCCGGCACTCGCCGACGAGGGTGACGCGGGCGAGGGCGAGCAGGTTGTTGCCGCCGTCGTGTTCGGTCACCATGAGCGACGCGTTCGGGTTGGCGGCCATGTTCCGGGAGTGCTCGGCGATGCGCGAGAGGCACAGCAGCGGGCGACCGACCTCGTCGACGGCGTACCCGACCAGTGAGCCGAACGGGAAGCCGGGGCACTCGGTGCTCATGGTGGCCAGGGACCCGAAGGCCTTGGCGGTCATCAGGGTCCGGGAGCGCTCGGCGTCGGTGGGTTCGCCGTGCAGGTTCACGCTCGCACGCATGGTGGCCGCGCTGGCCTCCTTCTGCTCTGCCGGAACGCCGTGGCCGCCGTAGCTGCTCATGTAAGGAAACTCCCTGTGGTGGTGGGTGGGCGAACCGGGAGGATCACGATCTCCCCAGTGTGCGGGTGGGGCCAGACCTCGATCGGATGTTCGTAGACGGTGGAGAGCAACTGGGAGGTCAGCACGTCGGCGGGGCGGCCGGCGGCGGCGACGACGCCGTCGTGCAGGACGGCGATCTCGTCGGAGTAGGCCGCGGCCAGCGCCAGGTCGTGCATGACGACGACGACGGCGTCTCCGCGCGCGGCCCGCGAGCGGACCAGTGCCATCAGCGATTCCTGGTGCTTGATGTCCAACGCCGCGGTGGGTTCGTCGAGCAGCAGCAGCGACGGTTCCTGGGCCAGGATGCGCGCGAACCCGACGCGGGCGCGTTCGCCGCCGGACAGCGTGTTGAAGGTGCGGGTGGCCAGGCGGAGCACGTCGGCCTCGGCCATCGCCTCGGCGACGACGTAGTCGTCCCAGTCCTGCGCCGGCGTGCCGGCCCACGGCGCCCGGCCCATGCGCACCACGTTGACGGCGCTGAACGGGAAGGTGACCTCGATGCGCTGGGACAGCACGCCCCGGCGCAGGGCGAGTTCGCGCTGGGTCCAGGAGTTCAGCGGTGCGCCGTCGATCAGCACCGTGCCGCCGGCGGGGACGTCGCCGGTCATGGCGGCGAGCAGCGTCGACTTTCCGGCGCCGTTCGGCCCGACGAGCGCGAGAACCTGACCCGCCCTCACTTCCAGATCGACGCCGCGCAGGATGTGGTTGCCGCCCAGGGTGACCGAGACGTCCTGCACGGACAGGACGACCTGGCCGGGGACGGTGGCGCCGGGCAGCCGGAACGCGCGGCCGAACAGGCTCATGCCCAGCCCCCGGCGTTGTTGCGCGCGCGGACGAGCAGCCAGAGGAAGAACGGGCCGCCGACGCACGCGGTGATCATGCCGATGGGCAGGTCCGCGAAGTCGATCGCATTGCGGGCGATCAGGTCGGCGACGGTGAGCATGAGCGCCCCGCCGATGGCGCTGGCCGGCACGAGGGTGCGGTGCGCGGGCCCGATCGCCATGCGGATCAGGTGCGGTACGACCAGGCCGACGAAGCCGATGATTCCGGCGAAGGAGACGGCTGCGGCCACCGACAGGGTGACGAGCACGATCGCCCACAGCCGGACGCGTTCGACGTTCACGCCGAGGTGGCGGGCGGCGTTCTCGCCGAGGGAGAGCAGGTCCAGCCGCCGCGCCATGAACAGCGTCCCGACGACGCCGGCCACGATGAACGGGGCAGCGAAGCCGACGGACTCCCAGCGGCTGCCGTTGAAGCTGCCCATCTGCCAGAACACGATCTGTTCGCGGGCGGCGGTGTCGCCGGTGAAGACGAGCCAGCCGACGAAGGCGCCGCTCAACGCGGCGACGGCGACGCCCATCAGGATGAGCGTGACGACTTCCGTGCGGCCGTCGCGTTGGGACAGCTTGTAGACCACCATCGTGGTGAGCAGTGCGGTGCAGAAGGCGGCGGCGGGGATGGTGAAGACGCCCGCGAACGTCCAGCCGTAGACGATGACCGCGCAGGCGCCGACGGCCGCGCCAGAGCTGACGCCGATGATGCCGGGATCCGCGAGGGGGTTGCGAAACACGCCCTGCATGACGGCGCCCGCGGACCCGAGCGCGGCGCCGACGAGCAGGCCCATGACCAGGCGCGGGAAGCGGATGTTCCAGAGCACGGAGTCGCCCTGCGGGTGGGTGGGCATCGGGCCCCAGTTCAGGCCCATCCGGTGGAACAGCGAGCCGAGAACCTCGCGCGGCGGGACGGGCAGCTGCCCCGTGCCGGCCGAGGCGAGCGCGGCGCAGAGCAGCAGAACGACCAGCGCGACCATCAGCACGGCGGCGCTCTTCGGCTGCGCGGGCGGCAACATCGGTTCCGCGCCGGAGCGCGGCCCGCGCGCGATCGACCGGGCCCGGGGCGGGGCGCCGTGTACCTCGGCGGGCGAGGTGGGGGTCGCTGTCATCGGGTTCTGACTGGCCGTCAGGCCGGTGCGGCCTGCTCGTAGACGGCGGTCACCAGCGCGTTCAGCACCGCCGGGTACATCGGGCCGAAGGCCAGGACCAGGTGGTCGGGAACGTCGACGGCGCAGCCGGTCTTGCCGACCTCGGTGTTGGCGATGCCGACGACCTTCTTCAGACCCTCGGCGCCACCGACGGACTCCAGGCCCTTGGCGAACAGCAGCACCAGCTGCGGGTTCGCCTTCGCTACCGCCTCGGCGTTCAGCGGAGTGCGCGAGGGGATGTTCTGCTCGACCGCGACGTCGACGCCGTTGAGGGTCTTGATCAGCTCGTCGGCTCCGGAGCCGGCGCCGAGCCAGGTGTAGACCCCGCTCTGGCCGCGCAGGTACAGCATCGCCATGCGCAGGCGCTGCGAGGAGTCCGGCACGAGCGTCGCGACGCGGGCGTTCACGGCGGCGAGCTCGGTCTCGACGCGGGCGGCGAGTTGATTGCCAAGATCGGACAGCCCGAACGCGGCGGCGGCGGTCTTGATCTGCGGGCCGATGCCCGCCGCACCGGGCACCGTCGGGAGGCTGACGACGGGAACTCCGGAGGCCTTGACCTGCTCGATGACCTCGGGCGGGCCGACGCCGCCGTCGATCAGCATCAGGTCCGGGTTCAGCTTCAGGATGCCCTCGCCGGAGAGCTCGTGCGCGTTGACGGTGACCTGCGGCAGGTCCTGCAGCTCGGGGATGAGCGTGGCGGCGTCGCGGCCGACGAGCCGATCGCCCAGCCCCAGCAGGTACATCGTGGTCGCAAGCGTTCCGGAGCCGCCCACGGCGATGACGCGCTCGGCCGAGGAGATCTCGATCTGCGCGCCGGTGGAGTCGGTCACCGTGGCCGGCAGGACCGGGGTGGACTTCTCCGCGATCTTCGCCGGAGTCGCCGGGGCGGCCACGCTGGCCGGGCCCTTGCACGCCCGGGCCGTGCCCGTGGCCGCCGGGTTGCCCGCGGCGACCACCGGTGCCTGCTGCTCGACGGGTGCAGCGGGCGCGGCGTCCGCCTTCTCGTCGCCGGTACAGGCCGAGGTGCCGGCGGCGAGCGCGAGGGCGGCCAGGCCGGCGACGGCGGCGCGCCGCTGCCTGCGAAGCGGGAATCGGGCGTGGGCCATGCCGGCTCCTTTAGAAGGTAAGCCTCACCTTAGCGAGACTCGCAGCAGACACCGCCGCGATCGCCGATGTCAAGTTGAGCCCCTTCGTACCTCAGGCCCCGCCGGAGTACCAGTCGTGACGCGGGGCGTTGCGGCGCCAGTAGACGGCCGCGAGCACCATCGCGACGCCGATGCCGAGCGCGCCCACCGCCATCTTCAGCACCGGACCGGTGCTGCCGTCGGCGCCGGTGGCCGGCAGGTCCTCCTCGCAGTACGGGATCGCCTCGGGTGCCAGCTGCGGCATGTCCATCGGCGGCGCCTGCGGCGGGACGTAGCCGCCGCCCTGCTGGCTCTCCGGAAGCAGGGCCCGGATCGAGGGACGCGGGTTGGCGTTCGGCGGCGCGACGATCACGCGGTCGTCGTTGCTGCCCGGCGCGCGCTGGACCGTCGAGCCGTCCTCGGGCGAGACCAGCAGCACCGGTGGGTCGTTCGGGTCCGCCGCGGGCTTCAGCGGCACGCGGGCGTACGAGCGGTCCGCGCGGTTCCCGGGGCCCATCGGAGGCCGGTCCACAGGTGGGGCGAGCTGCCCTCCCCCGCCGTAGAGACGATCGAACTCGCCCGGCGGAAGGGGCCTCCCCATGTGATTGCGGCTCGGGATGCAGTGCTCGCCCACGCGGTTCACGGCGACCGGTTCCGGTGCCGACGGCCGCTCGCGCCGGTCGCCGAACGGGCCGTAGCAGGCCGACGGGACGTCGTCGCGCCGTGGCCCGAAACGTCCGTGGCCGTAGCGGCCGAAGTAGGCACCCGCGCACGGATCGACGATTACGTTCGGCGCGACGCAGTTCGGGTCGACGCCGAACTGCGTGGTGTTCTGGTTCACGCTGAACCCTGGGTTGTTGCCGAACCCGAAGAAGTTGTTGGTGACGTTCCCCGAGGTCGGGTTCGCCGTCACCGCCGGCGCCGGATTGCCGTTGACGTTCGCAGTCGCACTGCTGTCGATCCGGTAGGGCGTGCAGTCGCGACGGCCCTTGTCGTGCTGGGAACTGCCGTAGCCCGAGGTGGCGCTGGGCGAGGGTTTGGGCTTGCGAAAGCCCGGCCTCAGGTGCGCCAGCAGCACGGTCTGGATCTGCCCGTCGTTGTACCGGAGGTCGCGCAACTGTCCGACCGGGCCCGCCGCCGTGATCGAGAGCGGCAGCTCCAGCGGGGTGCGCCGCGAGCTGTAGGCCAGGAACTGGAAGTCGCGTGCGGCGCCGGCGGCGGCGTTGGTCCACCGCACCGTGAATCGGGGCTGGGGGCCGACGTCGGGGGTCAGGGCGCACGTCCAACCCGACACCGCCGAACCCGCCAGGTTGGTCGGCGAGAAGCAGGTGGGAGCAAGCCAGAACGCCGGCAGCCTGACGGTCACCGGGTCCGCGGCGGACTCCGCCAACCTGCCGAACTGGAACTGCCGCGGAGCACGCAGGCGCTGCTGCTCGCCGTCGAGATAGGTCTGGGTGAGGTCGATAAACCCGCCTCTGAGTCCGTCGACCGCGGTCAGCGGATCGCTCGGGCCACCGGAGACCGCGCGGAACAGGAATCGCACGGGAGCGTCGGCGGAGTCCTTCGCCGACGGACCCGAGAAGTGCAGCCCCCGCCCGCTCGGGCGGCAGGTCCAGCGCGGGATCGCCAGACCGTCGCCACCGCTTCCGTCGCGGACGACGACACCGAAGTCGTCGCCGCATCGCAGTGCCGTCCACGGGGCCGGGAAGTCGACTCGCAGGTCGACGGTGGAGTTCGGAACGGAACCGAACGCGGCGTCCGTTGGCGCCACCGGCACGTTGAGCACGTAGGTGGCGCAGTCGGCCGGGTCGCAGGTACCCGGCATCGCCGGCGCGATCGCCTCGGCCGACGGTGCGGACGCCGCCTGGGCCGCCGACACGGGCGCGGAGCCGACGAGCCCGGCCAGGACGGCGAGGCTCGCGATCGACCGCAACGGACGAGCGACCCGGCTGCGCGTGGCAGGACGCCACCTGCCCACTCGGCGCCCTTCGGCGCCGCGCGTTTCCCCCTCGTGCGCAGCCATGGGTCTACCCGTTCTCTCGGCGACGAGCCCCCCGGCTCGCCGAGACTTGCTGTCTCGCAGCATCACCATGTGGCGCATGGGACCAATGCGTCAATCCATGGCGAATGGGGTTCAAGCCGAGCAAAGTCGCCATTCGCCACTCCTCTCCGTCACCATGAGCCGCGGCATCACCGCAGGTCACAGCCCCATTTGCCTCATTGATCCCAATAGTCACATCAGTCACAGTGCACGGGGCGCCCTCGACAGATTTGGACGCGATCTTGCAATTCCGTGCCTCCGTCAAGATCGCCGGCCCTGTTCCCTCGTACCTGTGCGGCTCGTAGTTGCCTGCACGCGCTGGGTAATCAGTCCGCCGCTCTCGATCTCTGCCAGGTGAGCCGAATGAACAGATCGTCCGTGCGTCGCATCGTGGGCAGTGGCGCCGCCGCAGCCGTCCTGATGACTCTCACCGTGGCCGGCGTGGGCCACGCAGGTTCCGCCCCGCAGGCGCGGACCGCGCCGGCGGCGTTCGTCGCCACCGCTCCGGCCGCGGCCGCGCCGACGGTTGCCGCGTGCGGTTCGAAGTGCCACGACCGCGACGACGACTACGGCTACGGCGGGCGCCGCGGCTACTACAAGTCCAAGTACTACCGCGGCGAGCCCTACGGCTACATGGGCGATCGTCGCCAGTCGTACTGGCGCGGCTGGACCGACGGCATCCTCGAGGGTTCGGCCTACGGCTATGCGTTCGGCTCCCGCTACACCAGCGCCTCCTACGGCGGCGGCGGCGCCTTCACCGGCGGCTTCGGCCAGCCCATAGGCGGTGGCTTCAACCAGTTCGGCGGCAGCGGCTTCAACCAGCCCTTCGGCGGCGGCTTCAACCAGTTCGGCGGCACCGGCTTCAACCAGCCCTTCGGGACCGGCGGCTTCACCCAGCCCTTCGGGACCGGCGGCTTCACCCAGCCCTTCACGAGCGGCTACGGCACCGGTACCTACATCCCGTAGCCGCAGGGTCGGCCGCACCCCTCGCCGGGCCGCGGCCACCGTCCTTCTCGCCCCAGACAGGTGAACCCGAAATGCGCCGATCCCCCCGGCGAGTCGGAGCCGCGCTGGCGGCCGTCGCGGTTGTTGCCGCAGGCGCAGCCGGTATCGGCCGCGCCACGGCAGACTCGACGCCCCGTCAGCTGACGCTGCCTCAGATCGATCCGACCGCAGCGGCCCCCGCACACTCTCCCGACCCGGCGCCCGCCCATCGCCCCGCGATGCGCGACGGCGAGTACACGGTCGCGTACGAGGGGCGGCCGCGGTACTGGCCCGGCTGGGGCGACGGGGTCAACGAGGGCTCGATGTACAGCTACGTCTCCGCCGTCCGCGACGGCGCGTGGGGCGCCGCCGGTGGGATGCAGTACGCCCTCGCCGACTCCTACGGCGGCCTGCTGGGCAACGGCTTCGACGTTCCGCACGCGATGCTCCACAAGCCCTACTGGAAGGGCGACGGTCCCGCGCCGTTCTGGAGCAGCTGGATCAACTCCCGCCCCTATCTCGGGTACCCGGCCCTGAACCTGCACTACCCGCGCGTCACGGGCACCGTGCCGTACTCGATGCGCCAGGGCCCCGGCACTCCCCCGGCCACTGCACCCGGATCGACCACTCCGAGTACGCCCGCACCGGCAAGCGATCCCTTCGTCCCGCCGAGCTAAGGAAGCGCTGATCAAGGCGCAATTGGAGCGTGACGGGCCGTGACCTGTCTCGACGGGTCGTCGAAGGGTCCGATGGCGCGCCGTTTCCCGTTCCACAGGCCCTGTTCGGGCCCCGCGGGGCG
>JBQTKD010000011.1:0-9837 GCA_052386455.1 Sporichthyaceae bacterium | reverse complement strand
GCCCCGACCGCGGCGGGGCGGTCGGGGCGTCGAGTTGCAACCGCGGGATGCTCGTACTCGAGCGCCCCGCAGGGTCTGGCGAGCAGGTCAGACGTTCGCGCAGATCGCGTACGCCCGGACCTCCTTGGAGGAACCGCTGGTGTTGGCGACCTTGACGGTCCAGGTCTTGCCGTCCGAGGCCGGGTAGCTGGCGAGCGGCACGATCGAGTTCGAGGACGAGTAGACGCCACCGCTGACGACGCGCTTGCCGTCGTTCGAGTCGCACTTCACCGAGAAGGTGTGGATGCCCTTGCCGACCTTCTTGGTGGCGACCTCGCGCTCGCGGCCGAAGCTGAACGACGGGCCGGTCGCACCGGTCGCACCCGTGGCGCCGGTCGCACCCGTGGCGCCGGTCGCACCCGTGGCGCCGGTCGCACCCGTGGCGCCGGTCGGGCCGGTAGCACCCGCGGTGCCGGCGACGATGTCGTCGCAGTTGTTCTCGTCGTTGCCAACGGCGCCGAGGCTGACGATCTGACCGTCGAGGATGCAGAGCTTGACCAGGGTGCCGTCCGTGGCGAACGGAACGGTGTCGCCGAGGTCCGTGACGTCGAGGATGCCGAGGGAGCCGAGGACGCCGTCGAGGATGCCAGCGTTGGCGGTGCCGACGAGCGGCACCGCGACCACGCCGATGGCGAGCGGAGCGATGAGCGCGGCCTTGACGGCGGTCTTGCGGGCGAAGCGAATGGCCATGGTGTGATCCCCCTGGGTACTGAGCCGGCCGGACAAGGCCCCATACCGTTCGGCCAGCCGGGTCGCCCGACAGTGGCGACGGGATCAGAGTGCGGTCTGTCGGGTGTGTCGCGGATCAGCCGAAGGGCTCGACCGCACTCGGCCGATCCGTCAGTTCGAGATCGTCCGAAAGAACGATGTAACGCCTGCCGGGTGGCAATCTGACGCCCCGCCGGCTCGAGTACCGAACCGCCCGAATCGCGCCGGTTCGTCCCGTGCCGATCGCCACCAATGGGTCAAAGATCGAACCGTTTCGCGGTCGAGCGCGTCTGTCCGGGGAGAGGCTGTGCGCCGCGGGAACCAGCCGTGGACGGTCGAGCAGGTGGAGGAATGCATGAGGCGGATCGCGATCGTGGCGGCCGCGGCTGGGCTGTCGTGGACGCTCGCCGCGTGCGGCGGGCCGGGCAGCCCCCAGGCGTCCGACGCGCAGCGCCCGGCCGCTCCGGCGGTCGCCGCACCGGTTCCCACCGTCGAGGCTCCCGTGGTGACTCCCCCGCCCACCTCGCCGAGTGCATCGGCCGCTGCGGTCGTGCCGGCCTATCCGTACGACCACGAGCTCGACGCCGAGATCGACCCGCCCGCCGCGCCGCGAGCCGCGGCTCCGCGGGTGGTCAAGCCTCGCCCGCCGGCGGTGCCCAGCCCGCGGCGCACCGCCGCCGCCCCGGCCAAGCCTGCGCCGGTCGCCACGGCCAAGGCGTCTCGCCCGCTCGCTCCGGCCAAGCCGTCCGCCGACCTCGTCGTGCCCCGTCCCGGGATGGCGAACCTGCGCGCCGCCGGCTGGGAGCGCGCCGACGTGCTGGACCAGCGCAGCCTGCGCATCCACTTCACCGGCGTCTCCGCCTGCCGCGTCCTGGATTCGGTGCGCGTGGACTACCGCCAGACGACCGTGGTCGTCACGCTCTACACCGGCACCGACCCGCGCCACACCGACCGCGTCTGCGCGGCGGTTGCGCAGGACAAGGCCGTCGACGTGGCGCTGGCCAAGCCGCTCGCCGGCCGCAAGGTGCTCGACGGATCGAAGCCGACGAGCCCGGTGCAGCCGGTCGCGGGCGCGGTCGAGGTGCACCCCGAGCCCGGCGCGATCGACACCCGCGCCCTGGCCTGGGACCGCGTCGAGAAGGTCGGCCCGCGCACCGTGCGCGTCTTCTACAGCTCCGCCATGGCACCCTGCGCCGTCCTGGACCGCGTGAAGGTCGGCTACGCGAAGGACAGGATCACGGTCACCCTCGTCGTCGGCCGCGACCCTGCCGCGGCCGGCCGGCCCTGCGCCGCTGCTCTGCGCCCGGTGTACGTCGACGTGACCCTGGCACAGCCGATCGCCGACCGCCGCATCGTCGACGGGGCGTAGCCACACCCTCAGCCGTAGAAGACCCGCTCGACGACCGAGCGGGCGTGGCGGGTGAGGCGCTGGTAGTCCTCGACGAAGGCACTGGCCGTTGCCTCCGGGTAGCCGAGGCAACGGCCGATCGCGTACCGCGCCTTGCCGTCTCCGGGCGGAGTGTCGGCCGGACGTCCTCGGACGAGCATGATCGCGTTTCGCACGCGGGTGGCCATCCGCCAGGCCTGCGCCAGCACCATCGCGTCGGCGTGCGCGAGCAGGCCGGCCGCGTCGGCGGCGTGCAGCGCATCGAGGGTCCGCGTGGTCCGCAGGTCGGGCACCTTCGCCGCGTGCTGCAGGGCGAGCAGTTGCGCAACCCACTCCACGTCCGCGAGACCGCCGCGGCCGAGCTTGGTGTGCAGGGTCGGGTCGGCGCCACGCGGCAGCCGTTCGGTCTCCACTCGTGCCTTGATCCGGCGGATCTCGCGTACCTGATCGTCCGTCAGACCGCTTGTTGGATAGCGAATCGGGTCGATCAACGCGGTGAACCGTGCACCGATGTCCGCGTTGCCCGCAACGAACTCGGCCCGCAGGAGGGCCTGGGCCTCCCACACGCTGGACCAGCGTGCGTAGTACTGCTCGTAGGAGCTGAACGAGCGGACCAGCGGGCCGTTGCGGCCCTCGGGCCGCAGGTCGGCGTCCACTTCGAGGCCGGGTTCGGACATCGAGACGTGCAGGAGCCGGCGCAACTCGTTGGCGATCGCCGTCGCGGCCTCGTGCGCCTCGCGCTCTTCGGCGCCCGGGTGCGGGTCGTAGACGAACATGACGTCGGCGTCGCTGGAATAGCCGAGTTCGTGTCCGCCGAGGCGGCCCATGGCCACGATCGCGAACTCGATCGGCACGGGCTGCTTCTCTGCGACCGCGCGGATCGCGGCGTCCAGGCCCCCGCGCAGCGTGACCGCGGCGACGTCGCTGAGCGCCTCCGCGACGGCCGCGACGTCGAGAGTGCCGAGCACGTCGGCGGCGCCGATGCGGAAGAGCTCGCGTCGGCGCACGGCTCGGACCGCGAGCACGGCGTCCTCCGCGCTCCGGGCGCGGGCCGTCGCCGCCGCCACCTCCGCGTCCAGGGCGGCGACAGATCGCGGCACGAGGTCGGAGTCGGCGGCGAGAATCCCGACGGCCTCCGGCGCACCGGAGAGCAGGTCGGCGACGAACCGGGATCCCGCGAGCACCGTGGCCATGCGCTGGGCGGCGAGGCCTTCGTCGCGCAGCAGTCGCAGGTACCAGGGAGTGGCGCCGAGCGCGTCGGAAACCTGACGGAACGCCAGAAGTCCCGCGTCCGGGTCGGCGGCGTCGGCAAACCAGCCGAGCATGACCGGCAGCAGAGTTTTCTGAATCGCCGCACGGCGCGAGAGGCCCGCGGTCAGCGCCTCGAGGTGGCGCAGCGCGCCCTGCGGGTCGGCGTAGCCCAGCGCCGCAAGCCGCGCCTGCGCGGCCTTCGGGGTGAGCCGAAGTTCCGTCCCCGGCAGCCGAGCGACCGAGGCGAGCAGCGGGCGATAGAAGAGCTTCTCGTGCAGCCGCCGCACCAGTTGCGTGTGCCGGCGCCACGTCTCGGTGAGTTCCGCGGCGGGGTCGGTACGCAGGCCGAGGGATCGGCCTAGGCGGCGCAGTTCGTCCAACGAGTCGGGCAGTACGTGGGTGCGGCGCAGGCGGTGCAGCTGGATGCGGTGCTCGAGGGTGCGCAGGAACCGGTACGCGTCGGCGAAACCGGCGGCGTCCTCGCGGCCGACGTATCCGCCGCGTGCCAGGGCGTCGAGGGCGCCCAGGGTGTCGCCGGTACGCAGCGTGTCGTCGGCTCGGCCGTGCACGAGTTCGAGGAGCTGGACCGCGAACTCGACGTCGCGCAGGCCGCCGGGGCCGAGCTTGAGCTGCCGTTCGGCGGCGCCTGCGGACAGCGTCGCCTCGACTCGGCGGCGCATCGCCTGGACGTCGGCGACGAAGTTCTCGCGCTCCGCGGCCTTCCACACCAGCGGGCGGATGGCGGCCATGTAGCGCTCCGCAAGCTCCGGATCTCCGGCGACCGGGCGTGCCTTCAGGAGCGCCTGGAACTCCCAGGTCTGCGCCCACCGCTCGTAGTAGGCCTGGTGCGACGCGACGGTGCGGACCAGCGGCCCGGCCTTGCCCTCGGGCCGCAGCGCCGGGTCCACCGGCCAGATCGCGCCCTCCGGTGTGGCCTCCGCGCACACCTTCATCAGACCCGTGGCCAGGCGGGTCGCGGTCTTCAACGCCGCCGTTTCGTCCCCGCCCTCGCAAGCCTCGGCGACGAAGACGACGTCGACGTCGCTGACGTAGTTCAGCTCCCGCCCGCCGCACTTGCCCATGCCGATGACGGCGAACCGGCACGGCTCGTCGTCCGGGCCGAGGGCCGCGCGCGCGATCGCGAGCGCGGCCTCGAGGGTGCCCGCGGCGAGATCGGCAAGTTCGGCGGACACCTCTTCGAGTTCGGCCGCCCCGGTGAGGTCGCGCGCCGCAAGCACGAGGACGCCGCGGCGGTACTGCACGCGCAGGTCGGAGTAGACGTCGAGGTCGCTGGCGTCGGCGACCGGCTCGGCGGCGTACGGGTCGGCGCCGACGGCGGCGAGCATCGCCGTACGCAGCACGGCGGCGGAGACGGGGCCGGTGGGTTCCGGTTCGAGCAGGCGCCAGTCCTCGGGGTGGCGGACGACGTGGTCGCCGAGAGCGAGCGAGGCGCCGAGCACCGCGATGAGCCGCGACCGCAGGCCGGCGTTCAACATCAGCGCTGCGCGCAGATCCGCCGGGTCCTCGGCGCGGGCCAGCCGGTCGAGGGCGTGCAGGGCCTGGTCCGGGTCGGCGGCCTCGCCGAGCGCGCCGATCAGGCCGGCGATCTCGCCGACCCGCAGCGGCGATTCGACGATTCGCTGCAGCGCCGTCGGAACGTCCCGAAAGCCGAGGCGTGCCAGCTCCGCGCCCACACCGGCCGGGCGTGCTCCGGGGTGGGCGTCGGGGGTGGTCACTCCCCCAAGCTAGTGGTGACTAGAGGAGGGCGACGTAGCGGTCGAGCTCGAACGGGGTGACCTGGGAGCGGTACTCCTCCCACTCCCGGCGCTTGTTGCGCAGGAAGAAGTCGAAGACGTGCTCGCCGAGGGTCTCGGCCGCGAGTTCGCTGCGCTCCATGAGCGCGATGGCCTCGGCCAGGTTCTGCGGCAGCGGTTCGATGCCCAGCGCCCGACGCTCCGACGCGGACAGCGACCACACGTCGTCCTCGGCCTCGGCCGGGAGTTCGTAGCCCTCCTCGATGCCCTTGAGTCCGGCGGCGAGCAGCAGCGCGTAGGCGAGGTAGGGGTTGCACGCCGGGTCGAGACTTCTGATCTCGACGCGGGTGGACTGGCCCTTGGTCGGCTTGTACATCGGCACGCGGACCAGCGCGGAGCGGTTGTTGTGGCCCCAGCAGATGTAGGCCGGCGCCTCCCCGCCGCCCCACAGGCGCTTGTACGAGTTCACCCACTGGTTGGTGACCGCGGTGATCTCGCCGGCGTGCTTGAGCAGCCCGGCGATGAAGGAGCGGCCGACCTTGGACAGGTGGTATTCGGCACCGGCCTCGTGGAAGGCGTTGCGATCGCCCTCGAACAGCGAGACGTGCGTGTGCATGCCCGAACCGGGGTGCTCGGTGAAGGGCTTGGGCATGAAGCTCGCGTAGACGCCGAGCTCGAGCGCGACCTCCTTCATGACCGTGCGGAAGGTCATGATGTTGTCCGCCGTGGTCAACGCGTCGGCGTAGCGCAGGTCGATCTCCTGCTGGCCCGGCCCGCCCTCGTGGTGGCTGAACTCCACCGAGATGCCCATGTTCTCGAGCATCGTGATGGCCTGGCGGCGGTAGTCGAAGCCGGCCCGGTGGGTGGTGTGGTCGAAGTACCCGCCGTGGTCGATCGGGACGGGCTTCTCGCCCTGGCCCGGGCGCTTCTCGAGCAGGAAGAACTCGACCTCGGGGTGGGTGTAGAAGGTGAAGCCGAGGTCGGAGGCCTTCGCGAGCGTGCGCTTCAGCACGTGGCGCGGGTCGGCGAAGCTCGGCGCGCCGTCGGTGCTGAGGATGTCGCAGAACATGCGCGCGGTGCCCGGAGCCTCGGTGCGCCACGGCAGCACCTGGAAGGTCGACGGGTCCGGCTTGGCGAGCATGTCGGACTCGTGGACGCGGGCGAAGCCCTCGATCGCGGAGCCGTCGAAGCCGATGCCCTCGGCGAACGCGGCCTCGAGCTCGGCCGGGGCGATCGCGACAGACTTCAGGAAGCCCAGCACGTCGGTGAACCACAGCCGCACGAAGCGGAGGTCGCGCTCCTCGAGGGTGCGCAGCACGAACTCGGTCTGCTTGTCCATGGCTCCATTCTCTGGGTACGCCACGCGCGGGTCGCGGTGACCCGCCGCCATTGTCCTGGCCGGGTGTTTCGCCGGCATTTCGCGAGCTCGCGAGCGAAGGCCTCCCACCGGCGACGACGCCCTCGACGCCTACGCTTCCGGCATGCCGCAACTGAGGGTCGCGCTCTGCCAGACCAACGTGACCGTGGGCGCCCTCGAGGCGAACGCGGAGCTGATCCTGGCGCAGGCTCGCGAGGCCGCTTCTGCGGGAGCACACCTGGTGGTCTTCCCGGAAATGGCGTTGACCGGCTACCCGGTCGAGGACCTGGCGCTGCGGCACTCGTTCCAGAACGCGTCGCGTGCCGCCCTGGACGCGCTCGCGCTGCGGTTGGCCGCCGCAGGGTTGGGTTCGGTGGCCGTGGTCGTCGGGTACCTCGACGCGACGGAGCACGACCGGCCGCGGCTGGGCAAGCCCGCCGGATCTCCGAAGAACGCGCTCGCCGTCCTGTACGGGGGTGCAGTCGTCGCGCGGTCCGCCAAGCACCACCTGCCGAACTACGGGGTCTTCGACGAGTTCCGGTACTTCGTGCCCGGCAACGTGCTCCCGGTGGTGCGCCTGCACGGGGTGGACGTCGCGTTCGCGATCTGCGAGGACCTGTGGCAGGAGGGCGGGCCGGTGGCCGCCTGTTCGGCTGCGGGCGCGGGCCTGCTGGTCGTGCTGAACGGCTCGCCGTACGAGGCGAACAAGGACGACGTGCGCCTCGAGCTGTGCCGGCGCCGTGCCGCGCAGGCTTCCGCCGCTCTCGCGTACGTGAATCTGGTGGGGGGTCAGGACGAGCTCGTCTTCGACGGAGACTCGCTGGTCGTGTCCGCTGCCGGAGACGTGCTGGCCCGTGCACCGCAGTTCGTCGAGACGACGCTGGTGGTCGACCTCGACCTCCCCACCCCGCGCCCCGAGTCCTCGCTCGAAGGCGTCGAGGTGTCGGTCGCGCGCACCGAGATCTCGGCGGCGCCGGTTCCGTCGTATCCGGCAACACCGGCGTTCGCGGTCGCGCCGGCGCATACGACCGGGGCAGCGGTCGAGGGCGCCGGATCGTCGAGCACGGCGCCGTCCTTCGCCGTTACCGGTTCGGCCGGCGCGCAGTCCCCGGCGATCGAGCCGCGGCTGGATGCCGAGGCGGAGATCTACGGCGCGCTCGTCCTCGCGTTGCGGGACTACGTCCTGAAGAACGGCTTTCGCTCCGTGGGGCTCGGGCTGTCCGGCGGAATCGACTCTGCGCTCACGGCCGCGATCGCGTGCGACGCGATCGGCGCGGCCAACGTCTACGGCGTCTCGATGCCGTCGGTGTACTCCTCCGACCACTCGCGCTCCGACGCCGACGACCTCGCTGCGCGAACCGGCCTGAACTACCGGTCGGTGCCGATCGCCCCGATGGTCGACGCCTACCTGTCGTCGCTGCAGCTCTCGGGGCTGGCCGAGGAGAACCTGCAGGCGCGCGTGCGCGGGACGACGCTGATGGGCCTGTCCAACTCCGAGGGCCACCTGGTGCTGGCCACCGGCAACAAGTCTGAGCTTGCCGCCGGGTACTCGACGATCTACGGCGACGCCGTCGGCGGCTTCGCGCCGTTGAAGGACGTGCTGAAGACCGTGGTGTGGCGTCTGTCGGAGTGGCGCAACGCCGAGGCGCTGCGCCGCGGCGAGAGTCCCCCGATTCCGCCGAACTCGATTACCAAGCCCCCGTCCGCCGAGCTCCGGCCCGGCCAGCTGGACACCGACTCCCTGCCCGACTACGCCGTTCTCGACGCTCTGTTGGACGCCTACGTCGAGCAGGACCTGTCCGCCGGCGACCTGGTCTCGTCGGGCTTCGACCCCGAACTGGTGCGTCGGATCCTGCGCCTGGTGGACGTGGCCGAGTACAAGCGCCGCCAATACCCACCCGGCCCCAAGATCTCCCGCCGCGCCTTCGGCCGCGACCGCCGCCTCCCCATCACCAACGCGTGGCGCGAAACCACGCGGTAGTCAAGTGCCGGCGCGCACGACAGCCGAAAAGGTTGCTGCGACGGGTGGTTTGTCCTGGTTTGTGGAGCCATTTCGGCTGACAGCCCGGTGATCGATTGCGCATTTTGTCCCACGCGTCACGACTTGCAAGATTTCTACTCGCGAGTAGGTCCGATAGAACCAAGATCTCTCGCCATGACACCTGAGCTTTCGGCGCTCTCTTCCGCCCAGGGCGGCCCGTTCACCCGCAGCCAAGCGCTTCAGTGCGGACTGACTCGCGGGTGGATTCGCCACGCACTCGAGATCGGACTGATCGTTCGGCTCCGTCAGGGCGTCTTCGTCGACGCCGGACTCGTAGCCCACGCGAAACCCCGCGAGATGCACGCGCTCGACGCCGCTGCCGCGCTGTTGAGCCGCGCCCTGCCAGTGGACCCGAGCCGAGGCCATCCTCCGGAGCAGCGCGTGGCGATCGGTCACCGCAGCGCCGCCTGGCTCTGGCGTCTGCGCGCTCCGCTGCCGATCGCGCAGACCCCACCAAAGTTGGAGGAGGCGCGCCCGCCCGGGCCGGCCGGTGCCGCTCCGCCCGAGCGTCGTCTCGTCGAACTGATCAGCGCCGACCGCTGCCGCCGCAACTTTCGGTGGGGCGTGAACGTCAAGCCGGCCACGCTGCCGGACGCCGACGTCACCGTCCTGGGCTGCCTGCCGATCACTTCCATGGAACGGACGGTCGTCGATCTCGCGCGGCGAATTCCCAAGTACGACGGAGTGATGCTGGCGGACAACGCCCTGCGGCGAGGGGCCTCCGCCGACCGACTCCGCGAGGTGGCCGCGTACTGCGCAACGTGGGGCGGCGGGACTCGCGCGACCGCCGTCGTCGAATTTGCCGACGGCCGGTCCGAATCGCCCGCCGAATCCCTGGCCCGGTGTGTGTTCGCCGACTTCGGCCTACCCGCTCCGGACCTTCAGGTCGAGTTGTTCGATCACGCCGGGAAGATCGGCCGGGTGGATCTGCTGTTTCGCGACCAGGGAACCGTCGTCGAGGTGGACGGCAAGGTCAAGTACACCGATCCGTGGCGCGACCCGGCCGCGGTGCTCCTGGAGGAGAAGCTGCGCGAAGAACGACTGCGAGAAGCCGACTGGGAGGTGGTGCGAGCCTCGTGGGACCAGCTCACCCAGCACCCGCGTGATGTTGTCAACCGCGTCCGAGCCGCGTTCGCCCGGGCTCAGCGCCTCGCGGGCTGAGGTCCTCGCTCTGCCTGTCATCCCTGAAGGAGCGGGGCCGGGTCAACAGCCGGGTCTCCATTGTTTCTGGCTTCTCCCGCCGGATCTGGGCGCGCTGAACTGAGGCGTCGGGGTCAAGGCTCGGGCGTAGCCCGACCGC
>JBQTKD010000010.1:0-45253 GCA_052386455.1 Sporichthyaceae bacterium | reverse complement strand
TCCTTGGCCGCCCAGGCGCTGCGTTCCGCGCGGCGCGCGACCGTCCGTGCGACGTGCAGCAGTGCGGCGCCCGGGGTGCCGGCGGGGAGGATGAAGCTGCGCAGCTTCTCGAGGTTGTCGTTGTAGTGGTCGCAGGCAGCCTCGAGCCGCTCGACGTCCTCCTCGGCGATGCGAAGAGGGGGGTACGCAGGGTTTTCCGAGATGGGGTTGCACAGATCCGCACCCACGTCGAACAGATCGTTCTGAATGCGCGTCAGAAGTGTGACGAGGTCTGGAGGGAGGTTGCCGAGCGCGAGGGCGACGCCGATGGCGCTGTTCGCCTCGTCCACGTCCGCGTAGGCGACCAGGCGCGGATCGTTCTTGGACGTGCGGCTGAAATCGCCCAGCGCAGTGGTGCCGTCGTCGCCGGTCTTCGTGTAGATCCGCGTCAGGTTGACCATGCCGCCACCTTAGGGCGAATACGATGCAGATCATGGATAGGTTCCGGGTCACCGGTGGGGCTCGACTGGTTGGCGAGGTGGCGATCGAGGGCGCCAAGAACAGCGTCCTCAAGCTCATGGCCGCAGCGCTGCTGGCGCCGGGCCGTACCACCCTGACGGCGGTCCCGGACATCCTCGACATCGAGTACATGGCGGCCGTGCTGCGCAGGCTCGGCTGCGAGGTCCAAGTCCTTCCGGACACCGTGATCATCGACGTGCCGGAGACCCTGGAGCACGAGGCGCCGTACGAGCTGGTGCGGCGGCTGCGCGCGTCGATCTGCGTGCTGGGGCCGTTGGTCGCGCGGTGCGGGCGCGCCAAGGTGGCGCTTCCGGGCGGAGACAACATCGGGTCCCGCGCCCTGGACATGCACATCGGCGGCCTGGCGAAGCTCGGCGCAACCAGCGCGTCGGAGCACGGCTACATCATCACCGACGCGCCCGACGGGCTGCGCGGAGCGAGCGTGTGGCTGGACTTTCCGAGCGTGGGCGCCACCGAGAACGTGCTGATGGCGGCGGTCCTGGCCGACGGCACCACGGTCATCGACAACGCGGCCCGCGAACCGGAGATCGTGGATCTCGCGGACATGCTGTGCGAGATGGGCGCCAAGGTGTCCGGCGCCGGCTCCTCGACGATCGAGATCGAGGGCGTCACCTCGCTCGGCCCCACCACGCACCGCACCGTGCCGGACCGGATCGTCGCCGGCACGTTCGCGGTCGCGGCGGCCATGACCCGCGGGGATGTCACGATCCGCCACGCCAAGGCCTCACACCTCGAGCTGCCGCTGGACAAGCTGGTGACCGCGGGCGCGGACGTGGAGATCCTCGCCGACGGCTTCCGCGTTGCGATGGACCGGCGCCCCGAGGCCGTCGACATCATGACGCTGCCCTATCCGGGCTTCCCGACGGACCTGCAGCCGGCGTACATCGCGCTGAACACCGTCGCCGCGGGTGCGGCGATGGTGACGGAGAACGTGTTCGAGGCGCGGTTCATGTTCATCGACGAGATGCGCCGCCTCGGTGCCGAGATCAAGACCGACGGCCACCACGCCGTGGTCCGCGGCAAGGAGATCCTGTCCGGCGCCCCGGTCCGTTCGCACGACATCCGCGCGGGCGCCGGTCTGGTCCTGGCCGGCCTCGTCGCCGACGGATACACCCTCGTCAGCGACGTCCACCACATCGACCGCGGCTACGCGGGCTTCGTCGAGAAGCTCACCGCGCTCGGCGCCGACGTGCGGCGCGAACCGGACCCAGATCACTTCGAGGGCTGAGCACTTCGAGGGCTGAGCACTTCGATGGCTGTGCCCCTCAGTCGCCCTCGTACAGACGAGCGAGGTCGACGAGTTCCACGTCCGGCCGGGCGCCGTGCGCCGACAGCGCCCGGTCGAACCCGGCGCGGGCGAACAGCAGCAGCCGGGCCTCGTGGCCGAGCAGCGCTCTACAGTGCTCGAGCCGTTCGAGGTGTTCGACTCCCAGTGGCTGCGAGGCCCACTTCGCCTCGCCGATCGCCAGTACGCGGTTCCCTCCGGGGTCCAACACCACGACGTCGACCTCGTGGCCGGCGCCGTGCTCGCGGCACGCGAGGACGGTGGGGCCCACCCGCCCGGGTGGGCCGCCCAACGAGTCGGGCGACGCGTGGACCTCGCACCACGAACGCGCGAGATGCTCGAAGTGTGGCCCGAAGATGCGAGCGGCGGTGGTAGCGCTGGACTGCGCCCACACCTGTGGACCGCCGTGTCGGACGAGTCGCGACTCGTTGGGGGCGACGATCGTCTGGTGCAGCCGCAGCACCGGCTCGGCGATGTGAAACGTCGTGCGCTTGCGCCGTAGCGCGTCGGACAGCGGGGCAACGAGGCGCGTCTGCGTCAGGGCCGCGAGTGGATGGGCCAGCGCGCCCTCGGAGCGGCCGATCGTCGCCGCGATCTCGCCCCGCCGCGTGCGCCCCGCGGCGACTGCGCCGAGCACGGAGAAGTAGAGAGAGGCGTCCGAGGGGCGAATCTCCTCGCTCAGCAGCACGTTCCCCTCACGGAACATGGCGGAGGCGGGATGCAGCAGGGCGCGGGCCACCCACTCGTCGAACTCGCCGTCGTCGGCCGGCGACGAGCCCCCGCACATGTCGCGGTAGGCAGGCGTGCCCCCGACCAGCGCGTGGACCCGCAGCGCGAGATCCGGCTGCGAACGCAGCCCCCAGTAGTCCGCGGCGTCGCGGAAGTCGAAGGGATGCACCAGCAGTTCCAGGCTTGCGCGGCCGCGCAGCGGCGCGGAGCCGGCGAGCAGGCCCTGCATGGTGGACAGCGCCGAGCCGCACAGGAGCAGCCGAGTACGCCAACGGCGCGCCGCAGCGCCGCGTGGCCGCAGCAGATCCTGCAGGACCGAGGCGATGGACGGGGCTGCGTCCAGCAGGTAGGGCAGTTCGTCGACGACGACCGGCACCGGTTCCGCGGCGCCTTCGCCGAGGGCCAGCAGGCCTGCGAGCGCGTCCTCCCAGGTGTCGAACCGGATCGGAGTGGGCGCTGCGGTGAAGGTGCGGTACGAGGCCGCCAGCCGTTCCCGATTTTGCGCGTCGGACTGGCGCAGTGCCGACCAGTAGAACCCGCCCGCCGCCTCCACGAGGGCCTCCAGCAGGAACGTCTTGCCCTGCCGGCGCCGCCCGTAGACCAGGCCGAGCGAAGCTCCGGCGCGTTCGGCGCCGACGAAGTCGCCCAGTGCCCGCCATTCGTGATCGCGGCCGAAAACGTCCGTGGGCTTTGGGAGCATCCTGCCTCCTGGTTGCGGGCCCACTTATGATAACTCAAACAGTTAACGGCGGGGCCCGCCGCTACCGAAGGTCAGGACGACCGCGTGCAGATCGGCAGCGTCGCGGGGCCGTAGATCCCCACCTGTGGTCGCCACGTCGGCTCGCCGGCCGGCGCCAGGGTCGGGAGCCGATCGGCGAGCACCTCCAGCGCCACCGACAACTGCATCCGGGCCAGCAGGTAGCCGATGCAGAAGTGCGGACCCGCACCGAAGGCCACGTGCGGGGCACGGTCGACCGTGATGTCGAAGCCCGGTGCGAACACGCGGGGGTCGGTATGGGCCAGCGCGAGGCACAGCCCGACGAACTCGCCTGTGCCTACCTCGAGGTCCCGGTAGACGAAGTCCTCGTGCGCTACCCGGAACAGGACCGGCACGTTTGGGCCGCAACGCCAGATCTCCTCCATGGCGGCCTGGCGCAGTTCGGGTCGTGCGCGCAGCAGGGTCCACTGGTCCGGGTGCGCTCCGAACGCCACGACCGCGTGCCCGAGTTGGCACCGGGCGTCGTCGTGCCCGCTCGTGAGCAGGGCGATCACCCATGAGCGGAGCTCGGCAGGGTTCAGCCGGTCCTCCGGGCCGCCTGCGGCCAGCAGTTGGCTAACCAGATCCTCGCCGGGATTAGTGCGGCGTTCGTCGAGCAGTCGGTCCGCGAACGCATTGAGCGCGTCCAGGGCCGCTTCGACGCGAGGCAGGAACTCCTGCAGCGGCATCGACCAGATCAGGTTCGCCTCTTCGATCCAGTGGGCCAGGCGGTCCGTCCACGTGTCTTCGATGCCCAGCATTCGGCACATGACTCGCGTCGGATAGCGGTCCGCGAACTGGGCCATGAAGTCGACGCGGTCCCGGCCGACGAGCCCATCGGCAAGTTCGTCGGCCGTCGCGCGTGTCGACTCGCGGAGCTGTTCCACACGGCGAGGCGCGAAGGCGCCGGAGGCCGCCGAGCGCAGTCGTCGGTGGGCCGCGCCGTCCACGCCGATGACGGAGCTCGCAACCAAGTCGAAGGCCGGGCCGTCGACGACTCCCTGCATCGCCAATACCGTTGTACCCATCTCGCCGAGCCGGGGGTCGCGGGCCAGTTCCGCGCACTCGGCGTAGCGCAGAACGAGTGGGCCCATCGGCGTGGTGGCGTACCAGTGCCGTTCGCGTGCAGCCACACAGTCGGGGGAGTCCAGGCGCAGCGCCGGGTCGAGCAGATCGATCTCTGCGGGTGTCGACATGACGGAACGTCAGTTGTCGAACTGGAAGACGAGGCGGTAGGTGTCCGGGCCCGCCGTGCGGTACGGCATGGACCCGCGCGCTCCCGACCAGGTCCCAGTGCCGCCGTTGATCGCCCAGGTGCCCTTGGTGGCGCCGCCGCCGACGAGTCCGGCAACGCTGAGTTCCTTCGACCCGAACCGGTACCACCCGGTGCAGGCGTAGAGGGCGTTGTCCGCGGTGGTGCCGGACAGCACGACGCAGTCGCCGCTCCCGGTGCCGGTCTTGGCGCCCCGCACCGTGG
This sequence comes from Sporichthyaceae bacterium, assembly GCA_052386455.1. GTDB lineage: Bacteria > Actinomycetota > Actinomycetes > Sporichthyales > Sporichthyaceae > JBQTKD01. The sequence continues at coordinate 40,486 of JBQTKD010000010.1, read as the reverse complement.
AGGTGTAGACGAGCCGGTCGCCGGGGCCGGTGCCCTTCGCGCCGAGGTCGACGACGGTCATCGCGACCTTCTCGGTGACGGTGAACTGGGTCGAGCTGGAACCCGTCGCCGAGGCTGCGGCGGGGATGGCGACCGCGCCGGCGATCAAGGCGGTGACGGTGCAGGCGGTGAGGGTGCGCATCGGATCTCCCGTCAAAGGGGCTGACGCTGTGTCAGCCCGGCGACGCAAGCGTGGCTCGAGGTGGTTGCGCAGCGGATTACCGTGAGATAACTGCCCCCGTGGAGTTCCGTCTGCTCGGTCCGATCGAGGTCGTTCACGACGGGCGCCCGGTGGCAATCGGCGGCCTGCGAGAGCGGCAGGTCCTGGCGCTTCTGCTACTGGCGCCGAACCGGGTGGTGTCCGCCGAGCGCCTGATCGACGACCTGTGGGGCGGGAGCCCGCCCGACGGCGCCGTCAAGGCGTTGCGCGTGTTCGTCTCGCGGCTACGCGCCGCGCTGCGGGCGGCGGGAGGCACGGAGATGGTGCACACCCGTAGCCCTGGGTACCTCATCGAGGTCGGGCCGGACGACCTCGACGTCGCCCGATTCGAGACTGCGCTGGCCCGCGCGCGAACGGCCGTCGAGGCCGGCGACCACGCCGCGGCCGCCGCGGAACTGCGGGCCGGCCTGTCTCTGTGGCGCGGTGCCGCCCTGGCAGACCTCGGCGATGCGCCGATCGCCCGCGCGGACGTCGGGCGGCTGGAGGAGCTGCGCCGCTCGGCTCTGGAGCGACGCATCGAGGCGGACCTGGCGTGCGGCCGGCACGCGGACCTCGTCGCGGAGCTGGACGTGCTCACCGGCGAGCACCCGCTGCGCGAGCGCCTGTGGACCGCCCGCATGCTCGCGCTGTACCGCTGCGGCCGGCAGGCCGAGGCATTGGCCGCCTACGCCACCGTGCGCGCGTTGCTCGCCGACGAACTGGGGCTGGACCCCGGGGTCGAGCTCGCGCGGTTGGAAGCCGCCGTCCTGCGGCACGACCCCGGCTTGGAATGGCGCGCGAACCGCAGCACCCGTGCCGTTCCCGCCGCCGGGCCGGTGCCCTCCGGCGGCGCCTCGAGAGCCGAGGAGACGCCTGCTTCCGTCCCGCCGGCCGGGGCGTCTTGGCGCCAGTCCCCGGCTGCCTCCTCGTTCGCCTGGCGTGCGCCGTTCGTCGGCCGCGCGCCCGAGCGCGAGGAACTGCGCGGGCTGCTGGATCGGGCGGTCGCCGGCCGCGGTGCGCTGGTGCTACTCGGCGGCGAGGCCGGCGTCGGCAAGACGCGGCTCGGCCAAGAGCTCGCCGCCGAGGCGACCCGCCACGGCGTTCGGTGCGCGGTCGGGCACTGCTACGAGGGAGCGGGCGAGCCGTACCTGCCGTTCGTCGAGATTCTCGAATCGGCCCTCGACGGCGCGCCGAGCCCGGCAGCGTTTCGCGACGTGCTCGGGGACGAGGCGCCCGAGCTCGCGCGCCTGCTTCCCCGGCTGCGTCGGCTGTTCCCGGACCTGCCGGTCGCGCTGGACCTTCCACCGGAGCAGGAGCGGCGCCACCTCTTCAACGGCGTGCGCGAGGTGCTGGCCCGTGCCGCGGCACAGGTGCCCGCGGTGCTGGTGCTCGAAGACCTGCACTGGGCCGACGAACCGACGCTGCTGCTCCTGGAGCATCTCGCCGCGCGAGTTCGCGAGCTGCCCGTGCTGCTCGTCGGCACCTATCGCGACAACGAACTCGAGGCCAATCCCGCACTCGCGCGAACGATCGGCAACCTGGCGAGGCGCAATCAACTGACCCGGGTGTCGCTGCGCAGATTGCCCAGCAACGAGGTGGGTGCGCTGCTCGAGGGACTGTCCGGCCGTCGGGCGCCGCAGCACCTGGTGAAGCTGATCGACGCGCAGACCGACGGATTGCCCTTCTTCGTCGAGGAGGTCTACAAACACCTCCACGAAGAAGGGCGTCTCTTCGGAGCGGATGGCGAGTTCCGCGCCGACCCGGGCGGCGAACCGGACGTGCCCGAAACGCTGCGCCTGATCCTCGGGCGACGGTTGGAGCATCTCGACGTCGGCACGCAACGCGTGCTGGAGTGCGCGGCGGTGGCGGGACGGGCATTCGACGCCCGGCAATTGGGGGCCATCGGTGGCGCGGCGTCGGCCGACCTGCTCGACGCGTTGGAGCGCGCCGAGGCCGCCCGCCTCGTCGTGCCGGTAAGCCCGGACCCCACCGACGCGCGCCTGATGTTCGCGCACGAACTGATTCGCCAGACGATCCTGAGCCGGCTGTCTCGGCCGCGGCGCCAGAGTCTGCACCTGCGCGCCGCAGACGCATTGGAGCGAGCGGCAGGCGAGGGCGCGCCGGAGATCGCGGCGCGCATCGTCGAACACCTGCTTCGGGCGGGGCCGGGAGCCGACCCCGACCGGTTGCTCGAGCACACCGTCGCGGCGGGTCGGCACGCGATGAGCACCGCAGGCTTCGAAGAGGCGCTGCGCCACTTCGAAGCGGCGCTCGATCTGCGCGCGAGCAGCGGCGCGGTCGAACGCGCTCGGCTGTGGGAGGACGTGGCGCTCGCGCGGCGCTGCCTCGGCCGGCTGACCGATGCGAGCGAGGCGTGGGCCTGGGCCATCGACGCCCACGAGGAAGCGGGCGACGCCACGGCGATGGCCCGGGCCTGTCTGCAGGGCGCGATCGACCTGTGCTGGGACAACCGCGACCACCAGGGCTACGAGCTCATTGCACGCGGTCTGACGGTTCTTCGGGCGGCTCCGGCCGATCCTGCGTTACGGGCGCGGATGCTGGGACTTTCGGCCACCGGTGGCGCATGGGGCGGGGTCCTCGCCTGGGTGGACCTGGAGCCTCTCAACCGACAGGCGCTGGAACTGGCCGCCGGCCTCGAGGATCCGCACGTCCTGGGCGAGGTGCTCAACTACGACGCGTCGACCCACGTGGCCTTCGGATGGCAGGCGCGGGCGGCGGACAGTGCGCTGCGCTCGGTCGAGTTGCTGCGGTCCGTCGGCGACTTCTGGAAGGCCACCGAGTCCTACGTGTTCGCCCTGTACGCGCTGCTGGAGACCGGTCGCTTCGACGCCGCGCTCGGGTTGGCCGCCGAGGTCGACGAGCTCGGTACCCGCTGGGGCATGTCCGGCGCGAGCACGGTCGCGAACTGGGTGCGTGGTCTGACGGCGCTGGCGGTCGACGGCGATCTGGAGTGTTGGGAGGCGGCAGCCCGGCGGGCGGTGGAGTTTCCAGTCGGCATCGACGCAGAGCCGATCTCGCTGTCCTGGCTGGCGCTGGCTCGCTTCCTGCGCGGCGAGTGGGGCGAGGCGTTGCGGCTGGCCAACGACGGTGCCCGCCACGAACTGACCAACCGCATGCATGGGCTGGAGGTCGGTCCGCTGCTGCAGATCAAGGCCTATCTCGGCGACCGCCGGGGCGTGCTCGACATCCTCGAACGCGAGCGCGACTACCTGCCACGGCCCGGTGTGCCGAACGGCTTGGGCTCGTGGCAGTTCCTCGGCTACGCCGTCGAGGGGTTCAGCGTGCTCGGCGACCGCGAGCGCTGCGCGGGGCTCCATCCGGCCGCAGCCGCCTTTGCCGCGTCCGACTTCGTGCTGACCGTCCATCAGGGCCGACTGGCCCAGCGCGTCGCCGGCATGGCCGCCGCGGCGGCGCGGCGTTGGGACGAGGCGGAGGCGCACTTCGCGGCGGCCCTGCGCCAGGCCGAAGAGCTGCCGCACCGCTTCGAGTTCGCCGAGACCAACCGCTTCCTCGCGGCGATGCTGCTCGATCGCGGCGACAAGGAAGGGGCCGCCCGGGCCGCCGCGCTGGCCGAGGCGCGCTACCGCGCGCTCGGCGCCCCTCGCCACGCAGCGCTCGCAGCCCGGTAACCGCATCTTCTGTGCGTGTCTGCGCCCTACGAAGGCCCTCGTAGGGCGCGAAACGGTGCAGAAGATGCGGGGTTAGGGCTGGGCGAGAACCTCGCGGGCGCGGGCTTCTTCGGCGGGGAAGACCATGAGGCGCAGGCCGTTGGTGGTGGGGGCGAGCGTGCCGCGGATGCCGGCGGCTGCAAGACGGCGGCGCTGCGCCTCGCCCGCGTTGGCGTCGGCGGGGCGGGCGACGACGACGAGGAGTCCGTATTCGGACTCGCTCCCGGTCTTCGTGCGGCGGGCCAGCAGGCTGTCCTTGCGATCGGAATAGGCCCAGCGCAGCACCAAGATCAGCAAGCCGACCACGAGCAAGCCCGCGATAGGGCCCCACAGATAGGACGTCCCCTCCCAGCGCATGACTACATTCTTCCGGGTAGGTGCAACCCCACCCGTGGTTACTGGCGAGTATTGTCGAGCCATGGCGGACCGAGCCCCTGACAAGCCCTGGTTGATCCGTACCTACGCCGGGCACTCCTCGGCCGCGGGGTCGAACGAGCTGTACCGGCGCAATCTTGCGAAGGGGCAGACCGGCCTGTCGGTCGCCTTCGACCTACCCACGCAGACCGGCTACGACCCGGACCACGAACTCGCCCGCGGCGAGGTCGGCAAGGTCGGCGTGCCGGTGATGCACCTCGGCGAGATGCGCAAGCTCTTCGAGGGCATCCCGCTGGACAAGATGAACACCTCGATGACGATCAACGCCCCCGCGATGTGGTTCATCGCGATGTACCAGGTGGTGGCCGAAGAGCAGGGCGCTCCGCTCGGGTCGCTGTCCGGGACCACGCAGAACGACATCATCAAGGAGTACCTCTCCCGCGGAACGTACGTGTTCCCCCCTACAGCCTCGATGCGCCTGACCACGGACACGATCGCCTACACCGTCGGCTCGATTCCCAAGTGGAACCCGATCAACATCTGCAGCTACCACCTGCAGGAGGCCGGGGCCACGACGGTTCAGGAGCTCGCCTTCGCGATGTCCACCGCGATCGCCGTGCTGGACGCTGTTCGGGACTCGGGCCAGGTGCCGGCCGAGCGGTTCGGCGACGTCGTCGCGCGCATCTCGTTCTTCGTGAACGCCGGCGTGCGCTTCGTCGAGGAGATGTGCAAGATGCGCGCGTTCGTCGCGCTGTGGGACTCGATCGTCCAAGAGCGGTACGGCGTGGTCGACCCGAAGGCTCGGCTCTTCCGGTACGGCGTGCAGGTCAACTCGCTCGGTCTGACGGAGGCTCAGCCGGAGAACAACATTCAGCGCATCGTGCTGGAGATGCTCGGCGTGACGCTCTCGCGCGACGCCCGCGCCCGCGCGGTGCAGCTGCCGGCGTGGAACGAGGCGCTCGGCCTGCCGCGCCCGTGGGACCAGCAGTGGTCGCTGCGCATCCAGCAGGTGTTGGCCTTCGAGTCCGACTTGCTGGAGTACGACGATCTGTTCACCGGCTCGGTGGTCGTCGAGGCGAAGGTCGCACAGTTGGTGGCCGACGCCCGCGAGGAGATGGACCGGATCGCCGAACTCGGCGGGGCGCTGGTGGCCGTCGAGTCCGGGTACCTGAAGTCCGCGCTGGTCGCCTCGCATGCCGCGCGTCGGGCGCGGATCGAGTCCGGCGAGGACGTGATCGTCGGGGTCAACAGGTTCGTCGAGACCGAGCCCAACCCGCTGTTGAGCGACCTCGAGGCTGCGATCCAGACCGCGGACCCGGCCGCGGAGGCCGCGGCGATCGCGAGCGTGGTGCAGTGGCGCGCCCAGCGCGACGACGCCGCAGCGAAGGCGGCATTGGAGAACCTGCGTCAGGTCGCGAAGACCGACGCGAACCTCATGCCCGCCACGCTGGAGTGCGTGCGGGCGGGTGTGACGACGGGGGAGTGGGCCGGTGCGCTGCGCGAGGAGTTCGGCGAGTACCGGGCCCCGACCGGTGTTTCCGGCGTTTCGATGAATAGCGACGGCGCCGGCATCGCCGAGGTCCGCGCCTCGGTTGCGGCCACCGGCGAGGCTCTCGGTCGGCGGCTGCGGCTGCTGGTCGGCAAACCCGGCCTCGACGGACACTCCAACGGCGCCGAGCAGGTGGCGGTGCGCGCCCGCGACGTCGGCTTCGAGGTCGTCTACCAGGGCATTCGTCTGACGCCGGGTCAGATCGTGGCGGCCGCGGTGGCCGAGGACGTGCACTGCGTGGGCCTGTCGATCCTCTCCGGCTCGCACATGGAGCTCATCCCCGCCGTGCTGGCCGGGCTACGCGAGGCGGGTGCCGGGGACATCCCGGTCATCGTCGGCGGCATTGTCCCCGAGGGAGACGCCAAGGCGCTGCTGGCCTCCGGCGTCGCCGCGGTCTTCACGCCGAAGGACTACGGGCTGACCGAGATCATGGCGCGGATCGTCGAGATCGTGCGCGAGGCAAACGGCCTCCCGGCGGAGTAGCTCAGCCGAACAGGCCGCGGATGTCCTCGGCGTCGAACTTCTGGCCGAAGCCGTCGCCGCCGTCCAGCACGCCCGAGAACAGCGCTGCCTTGCGCTCCTTCAAGGCCATGACGCGTGCCTCGATGGTGTCGGCCGCAACGAGGCGGTAGACCATCACCGGGCGGGTCTGGCCGATGCGGTGGGTGCGGTCCACGGCCTGCGCCTCTGCGGCGGGGTTCCACCACGGGTCCATGAGGAAGCAGTAGTCCGCCTCGGTGAGGTTCAGCCCGAAGCCGCCGGCCTTCAGACTGATCAGGAACACCGGGGCCGTGCCGGTCTTGAACTCCGCGATCACCTCGCCGCGATTGCGCGTGGCGCCGTCCAGCCGACAGTGCTCGACGCCGTCGGCCCGCAACCGATCCTGGATCAGGTCGAGAAGACCGGTGAACTGGCTGAACACCAGCGTGCGGTGGCCAGTCCCGGCGACGGCGTCGAGATGGGCGAGCAGCGCGTCGATCTTCGCGCTCGGCATGGTGCGGTGTTCGTCCTCGACGAGGCCCGGGTGCAGGCTCGTCTGGCGCAGCAGCGTGAGCGAGCGCAGGATCTGGAACCTGTTCCCGTCCAAGTCGGCGAGCAGCTTGAGGACCTTCTGCCGCTCGCGGGCCAGTACCAGGTCGTAGTGCCTGCGGTGTGCGGGCTCCAGTGGGACTTCCAGTACCTGCTCCTGCTTGGGTGGAAGCTCCGGGGCGACCTGTTCCTTGGTGCGGCGCTTGACCAGCGGACGGATGCGCCGGCGCAGGAGGGCGAGTACTTCGGCGTCGGCGTTGCGCTCGATCGGCGTCGCGAAGAACTCCTTGAACGCGCCCGGGTACGGGAACAGCCCCGGCGCCGTGATGGACAGCAGCGACCACAGTTCCATGACCGAGTTCTCCAGCGGAGTGCCGGTGATCGCGAGCTTGAACGGGGCCTCGATCTTGCGGGCAGCCTGGTGGACGGCGGCCCGGTAGTTCTTGACGAACTGGGCCTCGTCGAGCAGGAGCCCCGACCAGGCCTGCTCCCGGTAGGCGTCCTCGTCGATGCGCACCAGCGCGTAGGACGTGACGACGACGTCCGCGCCGCGAGCGACGTCGGCCGGGCCGTGGCCGCCGCGCCGGGCGCTGCGCTTCGCGGTCTCGGTGATCGCGACCACCCGCAGGGTGGGAACGAACCGCGCGGCCTCGGCCGCCCAGTTCGACACGACCGACGTGGGGGCGACGATCAGGAACGGGGGAGCGTCCGGCTCCTGTTCGCGCGCGTGCGCGATCAGCGCGAGAGTCTGCAGCGTCTTGCCCAGGCCCATGTCGTCGGCCAGGATCCCGCCGAGGCGGTGCCGCCAGAGAAACGCCAACCACTCGAAGCCCTCGATCTGATACGGCCTCAGTTGTGCCTGCACGCAGGCGGGAACGGCCGTACTGCCAGGAGCCTCCAGCTGCCGGAGCCCCTCGACCTGCCGCTTCCACTCCTCGGCCTGGGCGTCCACGACGCCCAGGCCTTCGAGCTGCTCCCACAGCGAGGTCTGGTACCGATTGATCCGCAGGGGGCCGTCCGGCACGTCGGTCAGCGCCCGCGCCTCTTCGATCAGTTCGCGAAGCGCGAACAGCTCGGGCTTCTCCAGGGAGAAGTACCCGCCGCCGGGAAGGAGCAGGTGCGACTGGCCGGCGGCGAGGGCGAGGAAGACGTCGAGGAAGGGGACGGTCTCGTCCTCGACCGTGATCGAGATGCCCAGGTCGTACCAGTCCCCGTCGTGACCGGACGACGTGGCCGAGACCCCGATGCGCAGGGAGTCCCCAACCTCGCGGTAGTCCTGCAGGGAGCCTTCGACCTCCAGCAGGATGCCTTCGGCGTCGCGGAGCAGGGGCAGCCACTCGGTCGCGAAGCGCATGGTGTCCATGCCCCGGAGTTCGCGGGGGAACTGCGAAGCCTGGCCGAGGGACGACGTGCCGGAGTCCATCGACGCGAGCACCGCCTGCTCGGCCGCCCGGTCCCGGAACGTGCCGTCGTCCGGGGCGTCCACGCCGACGAGACGTTCGGCCTCGCCGACCCGGTACACCCATTCCCAGCGGAGCGAGAGCCGGTGGTCCTCGGCGAAGTCCGCTCGCACCCGCAGCACCGGGGGCGCCACGTCCGGAAGGTCGAAGGAGCCGTCCCCGGAAACGACGGGCACGAGCCGGCTCAGCCGAGGGAAGTACTCGGTGAGGAACCGGTCCCGAGCCGCCACGGGGACGTGCATCCGGTCCTTGCGCAGCGCCATCCGGCGCACGGCCGCGGGAACGGGCTCCGGAAAGGAGACCAGGCACCAGGGCCACTCGGCCGGATCGTCGGACCGCCGGGAGGCCGCCGGCTCGACGACGACCGCCGCGCCGCCGTCGGAGAGGAAGGCCAGGGGCAGCCGCGGGTCCTCCGCCTCGCCGCGTCGGAGGACTGCGGTCACGTTGAGCGGCCCGCGCGGGCCGTCGCCGGCTCGGACGTCCAGGCACATGTGCGCGGGCTCGATCGGCGGCAGGTCGATCGCCGGGCCGCGCAGCAGTCGGACGCCGGCGCGGCACGCTTCCTCGAGGAGCGGGAGGAGCGCCGTGGAGCCGATCACGCTGAGCTCGAGCAGCCGCTCGTCGCCGTAGCGCAGGTGACCGTGGTTCGACGCCGTGCGCGCGATGTAGAGGGCGTGGAGATCCTGGAGCACCTGGACCTGCGCCGGTTCGTACTCGTGGGGCCGGGACAGGTTCGCCAGGCGCCCCCAGCTCAACCCGCTCGACACCCAGCCCTGCCTGCCCTCGCGGAGCAGCCGCGCCCAGACCTGCAGGCCGGGCTCCTGGCGCGCGGTCCACCCGTGGCCGATGGGGCGCTTCAAGCTCAACTCGACCGCGAGCGGCACCGTGCGAGCGGGCGCCCAGGGAGCGGGCTCCTCCTCCAGCAGCGCCTCCCACGGGGCGTCCCACGGGCGCGCCTCCGGCGCCGGGCCGTTGGCCGCGCCCCCAACAGTCGGCTCTGGCAGCGCCGCCGCCAGGGCCAGCGCGACCGCGTGCTTGCAGTCCCACCGCATCGGGCACGAGCACTCGCCGCGCAGATAGCTCGTCGGCCCACCGGGAGTGGCGCGAACGAACACGTTCGCCAAGTACGTCCCGCCGCCCCGCACGCTGCCGACGACGGCCTGTTCCCGTTCGAGCCAGCCCATCGACAGGACCGCGCCGGTCTCCGCGTACGCCACCCCGCGCGCGAACGTGGCCGCGCCCACGGCCTTGCGCAGGCCTGCGACGTCGAGCGCGCGGAGCGGAATTCCGGTCACGGATCCGACGCTAGACGCACCTACCGACAGTTCGCCCGATCCACGCCCGCATGACCGTGCGGCGGGCATGTCCTTGCCCGATCGCGGTTGTCGCGCACGCCGTGGCCCGAACGGGTGCGATCGTGCCCGGATTCACCCGCCGGAGTTCACTCGTTCGGCCCAATCCAGTCGCGTTCGGCGCGTGCACGATGACGAGACGTCGCCGCCATCGGGCGACCCCCCTCGTTCGTAAGGAGAGCGGCATGCGCGCTCTGCAGCTCGGCGCCGCCACCGGCATCGCGAGTGTTCTGATTGCCGGCAGCCTGCTCGGCCCGGCCATGGGCGCATCGTCAAACGGCGCCATGGACGATCTGCGAGTGTCCCTGACCGCGGCCACCTACACGCCGTCCACCAACCAGCCGGCGGTCATCACTGTCCGGGTAGAAGAAGTTGGAACGGCCGCGTCGACTGCTCGCACGCTGGCGGTCAACATGCCGGCTTCCTTCACTTTCGTATCGCTGACCCAACCGACGTCGCCGCCGAACACCCTGGTCACCTGCGGCACGCCGGCGGTCGGCGCTACGGGGCCGATCAGTTGCGCCGTCCCGGCAGCCCTGATGGCGCCGGTCGTGCTGGTCTTGTCCGCTCAACCAACCGCCGTTGGTCCAGCAACGGCGTCTGCAAAGCTCACTCCAGCCGACGGCGATCCGGCCGACGATGAGGCAAGCCTGGCGTTGAACGTGGTTGGCCCGCCCGGTAGCGGCGCCGTCGACCCGGGCTACCCGGACTTCCCCTCCGGCAAGGGGTTCGGCTACGGCAAGTACGGCTACGGCTACGGCGACTACGGCTACGGGGACTACGACGACTACTACGGGTACGGCTATGGCGACTACGGCTACGGGTACGACGACTACTGCTCGTACTCCTGCTACTGACGGTCGCTCGCCCCGCCGACTGGCCGCTCGCCCAAAAGGAGATCGGATGCGCCCCGTGCGGTTCGGCGTCGCCGCCGGCCTCGCCACCGGTGCCTCCGGGATCCTCCTTGCGAGCGGCCTGTTCGGTGTCGCCAGCAGTGCTCCGCAACCGGACGTCGCGCCGTCTCTGGAGTCGTCCGTCGAAACGTTCGGAGACGACGCCGGCGGCTCGGGCTACGACGGTTTCGGCGACGGGTACGGCTACGGCTACGGCGAATACGGCAACCCGGCCGAGTACTGCGAGTACTACTGCAGGTGACGCTCCGTCAGGTGGCGTCCCGGGCTCCGGTCCGTCGGCATCCGAGCAACGTCCACGCAGGAGTGGCGCGACACGCGGCGGTGGTCGCCACGCCCGTTGCCTCCCTGCTTCGGAGCCGACGCGGGGCGCGGGCGTCCGGCGGTGGCGCAATCCTCGGCCGACGGCGGCCGAGCAGGGTCGACGCCGGAGTGGCACGGCGCGCCGAACCCGCTGTCACGCCGGTTGGTTCCCTGCTGCGGAGCCGACAACTCGTTCGCGCAATCCCGCAGCCATGCCGGCGATGGTGAGCCAGTCGAAGACCTCGCCGACGCTGTTGACCAGCCACTGCCGCTTGATCGGCCCCATTCGCAGGCGCAGGTGGACACGCGTGCCCTCGGGCACCGGGGTGAGCACGATGGTCCAGGTGAGCAGCAGGTGCTTGCGGCGGGATTGGAAGACGAGCGACCGGGGCGCGTCGATCGACACGACCTCGAGGGTCTCGTTGCGGCCGTAGTCCGGAACGACCGTGCCCGGCACCAGCACCTGCCAGCGGCCGTCGATCTCGCGGATGGCCCGATTGCGTGGCGGCAGAAACCGCTCGACGCCGCGCGGCAGGTACCAGCCTGCCCGGCCCTTGCCGAGTTGGACGATCCACGGCCACACCTGTGCCGGCGTGCCCGGCACGGTGAAGCCGCGGTCCATGACGGCGTCCGGCGCCGCAACGATCTCGTCGCCGGGCAGCGCCGCCCCGACCTCCGCGGCGCTCGGCACCACCCAGCGACGAGTCAAACGAGCTATCACGCGGGCCCTCCGACGATGGCGAAACTGGCTCGTCAACCGCTTCTGTTCGTCGGCGACGATTTCAAACACACCGACCTCGACATCGCCTGATGCCTCGTCAGGCCAGCGGGGTTGCGACGACCAACAGATTGGCCGGGTAGACCCCCCGCTCTCGGTCGAAGGATCCGGTACAGGTGATCAGCACGAGGACCGCCTCCCCGCTCGCCGCGAAGGGATCGGCCGTGTACAGCTCCTCGCGAGCGACGGTCTGCAGCGACCGGACCGCGAAGGCGCGGGCGACTCCGGTGTCGTCGGTGACGACGATCTGCGTTCCGGGCTGCGCGCGGGACAGCGCCGCCAACGGGCCCAACCGCCCACCGGGGCGGTCCAGGTGCCCGGCGATCACCGCGGAGCCCTCGGGCCCGCCGGGGCGTGCGCCCGCGCCGTACCAGCCGAGCCTGGTGGGCTCCTGCGGCAGCGCGAGCGCGCCGGCCGCATCGACGCCCACGGCGTCGACCGCCGCGGCGATGCCGAGCTCGGGCACCGCGAGCGCGACCGGGACTCCGGGTTCCGCTGCGGCGGGTTCCGGGGATGCCGGCACCGCCGCGACCGGTTCGGACGCCACCGGTTCCTGCGCCACCGGTTCCTGTGGCGCGGCCACGGCGACGTCCGCCGGGGCGGACGTCGCAACCTGTGCGGGGCCGACGATGGCCACGGCAAGGGGTTTCAGGGCGGCCGAGCTGTCGCGGGGCCACCACGAGACCGCGGTCGAGGTCAGTACCGCGCAACAGACCGCGAACAGCAGCGCCGAGGGCCATCGGCTCCCGCCCCGTGGGGCGGGAACCGGCGCGCTGGGCAGGATCACCGGCGGGCGAACAGCCGAGCGCCGGAGACCGCGAGACCGGCCGCGGCCAGCGCGGCGAGCGCGATGCTCCACGCCGGAACGCCGGAGTCGTCGGCCGGGCCGAAACCGGCCGGAACGGCGTTCGGGGCGCCGGTCAGGGGAACCTCCCGGACCGCGAGGGCCAGGGTCTTGTTCTTCGCGCTGCCCCAGGCGTAGACGACCGTGCCCTTGCCCGCGTTCAGGGTGAGGTCGGCGGGGCCGATCGCGACGGTGTCGGTGCCGGCGAGCACGACGTCGGCCTTCACCGTGCCCGCGGGCACCGTGGTCGAGCCCTGCTTGGGGTTGGACAGGGCCTCGAAGACCGCCTTGCCGTTTGCGCGGACGTCGACGGCCGGTGCGGCCGCGACATGACGCACCGTCAGGCGCGCGTTGCCCTCGCCGGCGCTGCTGGTGTTGTTGAGATAGGTGGTCAGCGTCGGCTTCTCGTTCGCGTCGAGGTGCGCGATCACGCTGTTGCTCGTGCCGGCGGCGACGGTCACCTTCGAGGTGATCGCGGGATCGCCGTCGGGGCCCTTGCCCACCGGGAACACGTCGATGTCGTAGTCCCCGGCCGGCAGCTTGCTCGGCGGAGAGAACGCGCCGGGCTTGAAGTCCGAGAGGAGCTTGTTGCCGTTCGCGTACACGTCCACCGGCAGGTCGGGAACGCCGTGGAACACCGCAACGGTGCCCTCGCCCGGAGCGGCGGCCCCCGCCGGGCCGGCGAGCGCGGGCACGGACAGCACACCCGCCGCGGCCAAGAACAGCGCGCAGCGGGCACGACCGGAAGAGGTGGGCATGGCGGCCTCCGAAGGTGGGGCGAAAGGAAGTGGACCTTCCAATCCGGTGTTCCTCGCCGGAGAGGGCGACGGATGTCCAAGCCGTCCATGATCCAGATCACACCCGCTTGAGGAGCTGCCCGTCAGAACAGCCGGCTCTCCGCGTCGTCCACGCCGCGCAGGGCGTCGTAGTCCAGGACCACGCAGCGGATGCCGCGGTCCTCGGCCAGCACCCGCGCCTGGGGCTTGATCTCCTGGGCGGCGAAGACGCCGGTGACCGGGGCGAGCAGGGGGTCGCGGTTCATCAGGTCGAGGTAGCGGGTGAGCTGCTCGACGCCGTCGATCTCGCCGCGGCGCTTGATCTCGACGGCCACCGAACCGCCGCCCGCGTCTTTGCAGAGCAGGTCCACCGGGCCGATGGAGGTCGGGTACTCGCGGCGCACCACGCGCCAACCCTCGCCCAGGACCTCGGCCTGCTCGGCGAGCAGGACCTGCAGGTGCGCCTCGACGCCGTCCTTGATCAGGCCGGGGTCGACGCCGAGGTCGTGCACAGAGTCGTGCAGGACCTCCTCGAGGTGGATGCGCAGCTCCTCGCCGGCCTTGTTCACCACCGTCCAGTCGTTGCCCACCTCCTTAAGGGTGCACGGCGGCGACATCCAGTTGAGCGGCTTGTAGGAGCCCCCGTCGGAGTGCACGAGCACCGATCCGTCGGCTTTGACCAGCAACAACCGGGTTGCCAGGGGGAGATGGGCGGTCAGCCGCCCGACGTAGTCCACTCGGCACTTCGCAATGACCAGACGCACCCGTAAAACCTAGCCGGCCGTGGCATGCTACTCGGCAGTAGGGTATGTAGTGGCCGGGATCACACTCCGAGACCCGGACCCCTCCGAAGAACAGGGAGACAGCCGTGCAGTTTTCGCAGGTGGGCGTCATCGGCGTAGGCACGATGGGTTCGGGCATCGTCGAGGTGCTGATTCGCAACGGCTTCGAGGTGATCGGCGTCGACGTCGACGACGCGGCCATCGCCCGCGGCCGCGCCCTGCTGGAGACCTCGACGGCCCGCGCCGTCACCCGCGGCAAGATGACCGACGACGAGCGCGCCGCGATGCTCGGCCGGGTCGCGCTGCACACCGACCCGAACGCGCTGGCCGGGTGCGACCTGGTGATCGAGGCGGTCACCGAGGACCTGGACCTCAAGCGCGCGGTGTTCGCCGACCTGGACAAGATCACCGGCCCGAACGCGGTGCTCGCCACCAACACCTCGTCGCTGTCGGTCACCGAGATCTCCGTGGCCACCGGCAATCCGCGCCGCGTCGTGGGTCTGCACTTCTTCAACCCGGCGCCGGTCGTCGGCTTCGTGGAGGTCGTCCGCACGCTGGTCACGGACGCGGACGTCGTCGCCAGCGTCGAGGAGTTCACCCGCACGCTGGGCCAGACCCCGGTCGTGTGCGGAGACAAGGGCGGGTTCATCACCAACGCACTGCTGGCCGGGTACCTGAACCACGCCGTGTCGATGTTCGAGTCGCGCTACGCGACCCGCGAGGACATCGACGCCGCGATGATCTACGGCTGTGGGTACCCGATGGGTCCGCTGCAGCTGATCGACCTCATCGGCCTGGACATCGTCTACGAAATCCTCAACACGATGTACGTGCAGGGCCGCCGCCGCGTCCACGCCCCGGCGCCGATCCTCAAGCAGATGATCACCGCCGGGCTGACCGGGCGGAAGTCCGGCCGCGGCTTCTACACCTACGCCGAGGCCGGGGTTTCCGCCATCGTCGCAGACGATCTGACGCCGAATCAGGCCGAGCTGCCGCAGCTGCGCCGCCCGGTCCAGAAGGTCGGTGTGGTCGGCACCGGCACCATGGCCGCCGGCATCGTCGAGGTCTTCGCGAAGGCGGGGCACGAGGTCGTCTTCGTCGCACGCAGCAACGAGAAGATCGCCGCCGTCACGAGCGGCATGACCAAGTCGCTCGACAAGGCGATCCAGCGCGGCAAGCTCACCGAGGAGAAGCGCGACGCGACCCTCGCCCTCGTCACCGGCACGACGTCGCTGGACGACCTGGCAGGAGTCGACATCGTGGTCGAAGCGGTGGTCGAGGACCTCGCGGTGAAGACGGCGCTGTTCGCCGCCCTGGACGAGGTCGTGCGCCCGGGCGCCATCCTGGCCACCACCACCTCGAGCCTGCCGGTCATCTCACTCGCCGCCGCGACCAGCCGGCCGGCCGACGTGGTGGGCGTCCACTTCTTCAACCCGGCCACGATCATGAAGCTCGTCGAGGTCGTGCACACCGTCGCGACCGCACCGGACGTCGTCGAGACCGCCCGCGCGCTGTGCGCGAAGCTCGGCAAGGTCGCCGTGACCTGTGGGGACCGGGCCGGCTTCATCGTGAACGCGCTGCTGTTCCCGTACCTGAACGACGCGGTGAAGATGCTCGAGGCGCACTACGCCACGGCCGACGACATCGACCTCGCGATGAAGGAGGGCTGCCGGCTCCCGATGGGACCGTTCGCCCTGCTCGACGTCGTCGGCCTCGACGTGTCCCTGGCGATCGAGCGGACCCTGTTCGCCGAGTTCCACGAGCCGGCCTTCGCCCCCGCGCCCCTGCTGGAGCACCTGGTGACGGCCGGGTACCTCGGCCGCAAGACCGGCCGCGGATTCCGCGACTACTCGAAGTAAAGGCCCAAGGCGTCCGAACGCCCGTGCGGCAGGTACCACGGGTGTTCGGACGCCTCGCGCTTGGCTAGTGGCAGCCGCCGCCGCAGCACCCGCCGCCCATGGGGCGGGCGGGGGCGGCCGCGGGAGCACGCGAGGCGCCCGCGCCGACGCCGGTGACCGCGACGGTGGAGAGCAGCTTGACCGTGTCCGCGTGCCCGTAGGGGCACGGGGCCGGGTCGCCGGACTGCGCCATGGTGCGAGTCAGTTCGAAGGTGTGCTCGCAGTCGCGGCAGCGGTACTCGTAACGAGGCATGCGGCCCAGGTTAGTTGAGTTCCCAGACGACCGAGGTGTTGACGCTGACCTGCTGCTGGCCGGGCGAAACCGGGACGGCCATCTTCTCGGCGGAACCGGCGGCCATGTCCCGCGCGTAGTACGGCATCGGGGGCTGGGACGAGTACTCGGTGGACTCGTTGATCTGGCTGACCCGGCCGAGGCTGCGCCCGGCGAGCTGCGCGTACTGCTCGGCCTTCTTCTTGGCGTCCGCGAACGCGTTCTCGCGAGCCGCCTCGACGAGCTTGACGTTGTCCTCGATGTCGAAGGAGACGCCGTTGATCCGGGTGGAGTTGCCGCCCGCGGTGGCCGCGTCCGAGATCGCCTGGCCGGCCTTGCCGAGGTCGCGCAGCTTCACGGTCAGGGTCTGGGTGACCTGGTAGCCGTTGATCCTGTTGTTGTCCCAGAACGGGTTGATGGACAGGTTGGACGTCTGCATGTCCTTCTCGTCCACGTCGTGGCCCTTCAGGGCCGCCTTGATGCGGTCGAGGTCCCTGTTGGCCTCGGTGAGCACGTCGTTGACGACCGGACCGTTGCGCTCGACGCCCAGCTGCAGGCTCAGCACGTCCGGGGTGCCCATGACCTTGCCGAGCCCGTTGACCGACACGGTGTTCGCGGCCAGGGCCGAGTCCAGGCTGGTGGCGGCCCGGACCGGGCCCGAGCCGTTGCCGACGACGAGCGTCGCGACCATGGCACCGACGATGGCGGTGGCGCCGGCGGCGGCCAGTGCGCCGCGGAACGTGCGCTGCATTGCGATCTCCCCTTGGTTCGGATGGGTTCTTGCTGGGAGGACGTGGCTCGGCCGGCAAACGTTCAGCCGTGTGATCGACCTGTGACAATCGCTGGGTGCCCCGCCGCCACCGCCGCAACGACGTGCCTCGGCCGCTCTCGGGCGAGGCCGCCGGCGAGCGGGAGGAGCACCCCGACGGCGTCTGGGAGATCCGCCGGCTCAGCGGCACGAACACGGTGAAGCCGTACCGCTGCCCGGGCTGTCAGCAGCTGATCGCGGTCGGCACCCCGCACGTGGTCGCGTGGCGCGCCGACGAGGGCGGCGAAGACCGCAGGCACTGGCACACCGGCTGCTGGAACGGCCGGGACCGCCGCCGCCCCACGGGCGGAAGAACGCTGCGTTAAACGCCGAAGGGCGAGCGCACGAGGCGCTCGCCCTTCGTTGAACTCGCTGCTAGGACGGCGAGGTGCCGTTTTCGACCGGAGCGGCCGGGCCGGACTGCATCGGCATCGGCGCGGGCGGCGGGGAGGCGGAGGTGGCGTTGGTCGCGCTGTCCACCAGGGCGGTGGCCGAGCCGGTGAGCGTCGCCAGCATCTCGCGGACGTTGCTGAGCTGGGCGTTGATGCTGTCCCGGCGGTGGGTCAGGGCGGCGAGCTCGCGCTCGGACTCCATGCGCTGACGCTCGGCCTTGGCACGCGCGTCGGACACCAGGTCCTCGGCCTCGCGACGAGCGGCCTCGAGCAGGGCCTTGGCCCGGGCCTCGGCGTCGTCGCGCATCTTCTGCGCCTCCATGCGGATCTGGTCCGCCTTCTCGCCGGTCTCCAGCAGGCGCTTCTCGGCGACCTCCTGGCGCATGGCCATATCGCGCTCGGCCTGCTCGCGACGCTTGGCGAGCTTGGACTCGACCTCGGTCGCGATCTGGGTGGCCTTGGCGCGGGCCTCCTCGACGACCTTCTCGGCGCCGGCCATCTTGGTGTTGGCCTCGCCCGTCGCCTCGGCCTTGATCCGCTCGCACTCGGCCTTGGCGGCCTCCATGAGCTGGTTGCAGTGCTGCTCGGACTGCTCCTTGCGGCGCGCCGCGTCGTCCTCGCCCTGCTTGCGGATCTGCTCCACGTCCGTGGCGGCGACCGTGCGGGTCTGCTGCCCGGCGGCCTCGGCCTCGGCGCGGACGTCCCGAGCCTCTTCCTCGGCCAGGCGCAGGATCTTCTCGACGCGCGCGCCGAGGGAGGCGTACGACGGCTCGCTGCCGGCGCCCGACTCGTACTCGTTGCGGATGCGGCCGACCTGCTGCTCGAGGTCGTTCACGCGGCGCTCGGCCGCGAGACGCTCGTTCACGAGCGTCGCGAGGTGCTCGTCGACCTGGCGGCGCTCGTACCCGCGCAACACGATGTCGAAGGCGGGCGGAGTTTCGTTCATCGTCATCGCGACACTGGTCCTCGGCGTAGAAGTCCGACTATGTGATCGACGCCCACCATCGTTGCAGAGCAACGGCCCCGGGGGCGTTTCATCTGCAACCTTGATAGTGGGAGTCGCGCCGACACATGGTTATGACACCCCGATCGTGATCCCTTAGATGCATCCGTTCGAGGAAACTTCTCCCCGATCCGGACACGAGGGAACATTCCGACCTGGCCGGACTCAGCCATCCTTCGCCGGGGCGGAGTCGTTGTCCAGACCTTCGGCCAGGGCGGTGAGGTCGGCCAGGATGGCCCGGCTGGCGGCCAGCGCCGCCTCGCGCTCGTCGCGCACCGTCGCCACCGCAGCCTGCCGCTCGGCCAGCTCCGCCTCGGCGGCCGCGATCCGCTCGCGCAGCGCCTCGAGCTCTGCGGAAGCGCCGCCGAGCGCCTCGCGCACGGCGTCCGCCGCCGCCTCCTCGGCGGACGCGAGCAGCGCGCCGGCGCTCTTGCGGGCGGCCTGCGCCTGGGCGCGGTCGGCGGTGGCGGCCTCCCGATCCTTGGTCGCCGCCTCGACCAGAGCCTCGGCGCGAGCAATGGCCTTCGTATCGCTGTCCGCGGCGCGTTCGGCGGCGGCCGCGGTCATCGCGCGTGCCTCGTCGGCGGCCGCGGTGGTCAGGGCGACCGCCTTGTCGGCGGCCGCGGTGGTCACCGCGAGGGCCTCCTCGGCGGCACCGGCCGACAGGGCGAGCGCCTTCGCGGTGGCATCGGCCAGGAGAGCCTTCGCCTGCGCCTGGGCGTCGGCGAGCATCCGAGCCGACCGTGCCTCGGCGTCCGCGAGCTGCTCCCGAGCGCGAGCGCGGGCGCCGGCCAGAGTCTCCTGCAGGTGCACGCGGGTGCGGGCGGCGACCTCGGCGGCACGGATGTGGCCGCGGGCGGCCGCGCCCAGCGCCGCGTACTCCGCCTGGATCTCGCGCCGCGCGACGAGCCGCTCGAGCTGCTCGAGCCGAACGGTTGCGTCCGCGACGATCGCGGCCGCCTCCTTCTTCGCCGCCTGTTCGGCGCGCTTGCGAGAAGAGGCACCCTCGGCGCGGCGCGAATCCGCCGTCGCGCGGCCCGCCTCGGCCAAGGCGACCGCGGTGCGGCGGGCCTCGTCCAGGATCGCCGCCTTCTCGACGGCGGCCGACTCCAGCAGCGCGGCGTGCTCGTGCTGCGCGGCCTCGAGCGCGGCGGTGGCCTCCGCGCGGATGGCCGCCGCCGAGGTCAGCGCCTCGGCGCGCAACTGGTCCGCGGTCTCCGCGGCGAGTTGCATGAGCTTCTGCGCGCCACCGATGTCCAGGGGCGCGCCCTGGGCGGCCAGGGCCAGCCGCGAGCGGGCCTCGGCCAGGTCCCCGGCCAGGCGGGCGGCCTCGGTGTGTGCGGTTCGCGCGGCGGTCTCCGCCGTGGTGACCGCGTTGCGCAGGACGGCGACGCGCTGGGTCAGTTCCTCGACGTAGCGGTCGACCTGCGTGCGGTCGTAGCCGCGCAGCGCCGCGTCGAAGCGAGCACCCCAGATCGGAACGTCCCCACCGCGTGCGACATCGTCGCTGGTGAGGTCCAGGGCCATGGGCTCGATGCTCCCACGGCCCTGGAGCCCGAAATCAGATGTTCCGACAGTTCGGTCCTTTAGAGATCGCTACGCGCCTCTAAAGCGGTTGATCTGTGTGAGGTACTTTTCCCGCTTCTCGGGGTTGCTTACTCCCAGGCCCTCTTCCGGGGCCAGGCACAACACGCCGACCTTGCCCTGGTGGACGTTCTTGTGGACGTCCAGGGCGGCCTGGCCGGTGTCGGCCAGCGCGTAGGTCTTGGACAGCGTGGGGTGGATGATCCCCTTCTCGATGAGGCGGTTGGCCTCCCACGCCTCGCGGTAGTTCGCGAAGTGCGAGCCGATGATCCGCTTCAGGCTCATCCAGAGATAGCGGTTGTCGTACTGGTGGATGTAGCCCGAGGTCGACGCGCAGGTGGTGACGATGCCGCCGCGCCAGGTCACGTAGATCGAGGCGCCGAAGGTCTCGCGGCCCGGGTGCTCGAAGACGATGTCGATGTCCTCGCCGCCGGTGAGCTCGCGGATCTTCTTGCCGAAGCGCTGCCACTCCCGCTGGTCCTGCTCGTGCTCGTTCTTCCAGAACTGGTAGCCCTCGGCGTTGCGGTCGATCACGTGCTCGGCGCCGAGGCTCCGGCAGATCTCCACCTTGTCGGGGGAGGAGACGACGCAGACCGGGATGGCGCCGCCGGCCAGTGCCATCTGCGTGGCGTAGGAGCCGAGGCCGCCCGACGCGCCCCAGATCAGGACGACGTCGCCCTGCTTCATGTTCGCGCCGTTGTGGGAGACGAGCTGCCGGTAGGCCGTCGAGTTCACGAGGCCCGGGCAGGCTGCCTCTTCCCAGGACAGGTGGTCCGGCTTCGGCATCAGCTGGTTGGCCTTCACCAGGGCCAGTTCGGCGAGGCCGCCGAAGTTGGTCTCGAAGCCCCAGATCCGCTGCTGCGGATCCATCATCGTGTCGTCGTGGCCCATCGCGTCCTCGAGTTCGACGGACAGGCAGTGCGCGACGACGCGGTCGCCGGCCTTCCACTTGCTGACGCCGGGGCCGACCTTGAGCACCACGCCGGCCAGGTCGGAACCGACCACGTGGTACGGGAGGTCGTGGCGCTTGGTGAGGTCGGAGACCCTGCCGTACCGCTCCAGGAACCCGAACGTCGAGACGGGCTCGAAGATCGAGGTCCACACGGTGTTGTAGTTGACCGCGCTGGCCATGACCGCAACGAGTGCCTCGCCCGGGCCGAGCTCCGGGGTGGCCACCTCGTCGAGGTGCAGGCTCTTGCGGGGGTCCTTCTCTTTCGAGGGAAGTCCCTCGAACATGGACTGTTCGTCCTTGCGGACGACCATGCCCTTGTAGGAATCGGGGATCGGGAGCCCCGCGACGTCTGGGCGTTCGGTGTCGGTGGCGAGAATCGCCTTCAGAATCTGCTCCACGCGGGCACCGTAGCAGCGTTGGCTACCCGCGGGTAACTACCCCCCAATTAGTGGGTGGCGTGGCCGCCGGCCGCAGATTCGACGAGCTCGATCAGAACGCCGCCCGCGTCCTTCGGATGCAGGAAATTGATGCGGGAGTTCGCCGTTCCACGCTTGGGAACGTCGTAGAGCAGGCGCACGCCCGCGTCGCGCAGGTGCGCGCTGATCGCGTCGATGTCGTCGACGTTGTAGGCCATCTGCTGGATTCCCTCGCCGTTCTTGGCAAGGAACTTCCCGATGGGGGAGTCTTCGCGCAGCGGAGCGAGCAACTGGATGCAGGAACCGGAGTCGCCGACGGCCAGCATGGCCTCGCGAACCCCCTGCTCCTCGTTGACCTCCTCGTGCACCACGGTCATCCCGAAGGTGCGCTCGTAGAAGGCGATCGCGGCGTCCAGGTCGTGCACGGCAAGTCCGACGTGGTCGATCCGGTTGATCACTGAACTCTCCTACGGGGGAATAGCGGCAGATTCTCGGTGGCTATCGTTCCATGTGAGCGGCGACATGGGCGGCTCACAAGCTCGCCGGCCGCAAGTAACCAGGAGGCTCCCCATGTCCGCATCCGTGATCGTCGCCGGCGCGCGTACGCCGATGGGCCGCCTGCTCGGCTCGCTGCAGGGGTTCAGTGGCGCGCAGTTGGGCGGCAAGGCCATCGAGGCCGCGCTCGCTCGCGCCGGAGTCGCCGGCAAGGACGTGCAGTACACGATCATGGGCCAGGTGCTGCAGGCAGGCGCCGGCCAGATCACCGCGCGCCAGGCCGCCGTGGCCGGCGGCATTCCGATGGATGTACCCGCGCTGACGATCAACAAGGTCTGCCTGTCCGGCCTCACCGCCATCGCCATGGCCGACCAGCTGATCCGTGCCGGCGAGTTCGACACGATCGTCGCGGGCGGCATGGAGTCCATGACCAACGCCCCGCACCTGCTGCCGAAGTCGCGCGCCGGCTACAAGTACGGCGACACCACGCTCGTCGACGCGATGCAGTGGGACGGCCTCTGGGACGCCTTTACCGACGTCGCCATGGGCCGCCTGACGGAGAATCACAACGACCTCACCCGCGAGGAGCAGGACGCCTTCGCCGCCCGGTCGCACCGGCTCGCCGCGATCGCCGCGAAGAACGGCCTGTTCGCCGAGGAGATCGCTCCCGTCGAGATTCCCCAGCGCCGCGGCGAGCCGATCGTCTTCTCCGAGGACGAGGGCATCCGGCCGGACACCACCCTGGAGTCCCTCGGCAAGCTGCCGCCGGCGTTCGGCAAGGACGGCACCATCAGCGCCGGCACCGCCTCGCAGATCTCCGACGGCGGCGCCGCGGTCGTCGTCATGAGCAAGGAGAAGGCGCAGGCGCTCGGGCTCTCGTGGATCGCCGAGATCGGCGCGCACGGAGTGGTCTCGGGCCCCGACTCCTCGCTGCAGTGCCAGCCCGCCAACGCGATCCAGGCGGCGCTGCGCAAGCAGGGCATGGCCGTCTCGGACCTCGACCTGATCGAAATCAACGAGGCCTTCGCAGCCGTCGGCATCGCGTCCACCCGCGCGCTCGGCGTCTCCGAGGACATCGTCAACGTCAACGGCGGCGCCATCGCGCTCGGCCACCCGATCGGCATGTCCGGCGCGCGTCTCGCGCTGACCCTCGCCCTCGAGCTCGGCCGCCGCGGCGGTGGCGTGGGCGCGGCTGCGCTGTGCGGTGGCGGCGGCCAGGGCGACGCGCTGATCCTCAAGGTCGGATCCTGACGGCGGGTCAGGTTGCAGAACTCCTGCAACGTGCCCGGTCCGGAGACCAGCGCGCCATCGGCCGGTTGATCTCGCTTGGCGAGGGCGACCGGGTCGTATCCATCGACCTGCCCCGCGGGGGAGATGCCTGGGTCGTCGGCCTGACCGGAGCCCCGGGCGTCGGCAAGTCGACGACTACGGCTGCGCTGGTCGCGGAGTTGCGCCGGCGGGGCAGGCGGGTCGGTGTGCTTGCCGTCGACCCGTCGTCGCCGTTCTCCGGCGGAGCGCTGCTCGGCGACCGGGTTCGCATGAACGACCACGCCACGGACCCCGGTGTCTACATCCGCTCCCTCGCCGCACGCGGGGTGCTGGGCGGACTGTCCCGGGCGGTACCGCATGCGGTCCGCGTTCTCGATGCGCTCGGCTTCGACGTGGTGCTCCTGGAAACCGTCGGCGTCGGCCAGTCGGAGGTCGACATCGCCGCCGCGGCGGACACGACGCTGGTGCTGCTCGCTCCCGGCATGGGCGACGCGATCCAAGCCGCCAAGGCCGGAATCCTCGAGATCGCCGACGTCTTGGTGGTCAACAAGGCCGACCGGGACGGGGCGGCGGGCACGGCTGCGGACCTGCGGCGCACCGTGGAGGGCACCCCGCCGCGCGACCGGTGGCGCCCGGCGGTCGTCGCGACCGTCGCCACCGACGGGACGGGGATAGCGGAACTCGTCGACACCGTCGACGGCCATCGGCAGCACCTCGTCCACCTCGGCCTCCTCGAGGAGCGGAGGGCCGCTCGCCTACGGGCCGAGATCGAAGCCCACCTCCTGATCGAAGCGCGAGCCCACTTCGCCGATGGGATCGACAAGGCGGTGGCCGTAGTCGAATCCGGGGCGATCGACCCCTACTCCGCCGCGCGCGTTCTGCTCGAGGGCCCGCCGGCCTGAGGTTTCCGCCGGCCCGGCAGGCGGAGGCTGCGTAGCATGCGGACCATGTTCGCGACCGAACGTCCGACAGTAGGTGAGCTATACGGCTCGCCGGGTCGGACGTCCGCGCCGCCGGGGTGCTTGATCCCGCGCAACGTCCGACCGCGCGTGAGCTATTGCGCTCGTTCGGTCGGACGTTGCGGATGAAGCGGGTGGCGTAGTGCACGGGTGGGCGTGGTGGCTGATCGTGGCGGCGGCCTTTGCCGTAGTGGAGATCGTCACGCTCGACCTGATCTTCGCGATGCTCGCCGCCGGTGCACTGATCGCCGCGCTGATCGCCGTGCTCGGGGCGGGCGTGCCGGTGCAGGTGGCCGTCGGGCTCGTCGCCACCGTCGCCGGGCTGGCGGTGCTGCGCCCGGTCGCGCTGCGGCACCTGAAGAGCACCCCGCAACTGCGCACCGGCGTCGCCGCCCTCGTAGGCCGGGAGGCCGTGGTGCTGACCCGCGTCGACGGCCGCAGCGGGCAGGTGAAGCTCGCCGGCGAGGTGTGGTCGGCGCGGTCGCTGGACGAAATGAGCGTGTTCGAGGTGGGCCAAGAGGTCCAGGTGTTGAAGATCGACGGGGCAACCGCACTTATCGGCTGAGGGAGCGTCATGTCGGACAGCGGGTCGGGCAACGTCGCGGCGTTCGTCGCCGTGGCGGTCGGGGTCCTGTTCGTACTGGTGGTGCTTTCGCGCTCGGTGCGGATCGTGCCGCAGGCGCGGGCCGGGATCGTGGAGCGGCTCGGGCGGTACTCCCGCACGCTGAACGCCGGGCTCACGCTGCTCGTCCCGTTCGTCGACCGGCTCCGGCCGCTGATCGACCTGCGCGAGCAGGTGGTCTCGTTCCCGCCCCAGCCGGTGATCACGCAGGACAACCTCGTCGTCTCGATCGACACCGTCATCTACTTCCAGGTCACCGACCCCAAGGCCGCGACCTACGAGATCGCCGACTACATCCAGGGCGTCGAACAGCTCACCGTGACCACGCTGCGCAACGTCGTCGGCGGCCTCTCGCTCGAAGACGCCCTCACCTCTCGCGAGACCATCAACGCGGCGCTGCGCGGCGTCCTCGACGAGGCCACCGGCCGCTGGGGCCTGCGCGTCAATCGTGTCGAGCTCAAGTCCATCGACCCGCCGCAGTCGATTCAGGGCGCCATGGAGCAGCAGATGCGCGCCGAGCGCGACAAGCGTGCTGCGGTGCTGCAGGCCGAGGGCTGGAAGCAGTCGCAGATCCTCACCGCCGAGGGCGAGCGGCAGGCGGCCATTACCCGCGCCGAGGGCGAGGCGCAGGCCGCGATCCTGCGCGCCGAAGGCGAGGCGAAGGCCATCAAGACGGTGTTCGAGGCGATCCACGCCGGGGACCCGGACGAGAAGCTGCTGTCCTACCAGTACCTGCAGATGCTGCCGCAGCTGGCGAAGGGCGATGCGAACAAGATGTGGATCGTCCCGAGCGACCTCGGGAAGGCGCTGGAACGACTCAGTGGCCTGGTGCGCGAGAATGATCCTCCGAACACGTGAGGAGCACCCGGTGAACCCGATCGATCGCCTGCGAACCATCTCGCTGGTCGAAGGCGTCAGCTTTCTGATCCTGCTGACCTGTTCGGTGCTCAAGCGCACGAACGACTGGGAGACCGGCGTCACCGTGATGGGCCCCGTCCACGGAGCGCTGTTCGTGCTCTACCTCCTCGCGGCCTACGACCTGAGCAAGAAGCTGAAGTGGCCCGGCGCCACCACCGCAAAGGTCATGCTCGCCGCGATCCCGCCCTTCGCGCCGTTCTTCGTCGAACGCTGGCTCCGCACGCAGAAGGCGCCCGCGCAGGCCTGACCTGCCGGGCGCCCTCGACCAGCGAGGCGCTTAGATCCAGCCGTGGGCCGCGCCACCGGGCGCGATCTCGGTGTGCAGCAGCTGCAGGTTCAGGGTCGTGCCGTTCTTCACCCCGTGTCCCTTGCGCAGCTCGTGCAGGCGTTCGAGCTCCGCGTTGGCGAGGTTGATCGACTCCAGGCCGTCCCAGTAGGTCACGGCCGCGGCCTTGTTCGACTCCGCGTCGTAGCCCCAGTACCCGATGCGGAAGCCCTGCAGGCTCTTCAGCACCTTGATGACGTCCTGCGTGGAGTTGCGCAGGTGCTCGGCAGCCCCGGGGTCCTTGCCGTCGATGTCGTAGAGGTATACCCGCAGCCAGTTCGACGACTTGCGGCTCGTGATCGACGACCAGTCGCCCGCGCTCCACGAGGTGGGGGCGGTGATCAGCTTGAGGTTGACCGACGTCGCAACCTTCAGGCCGTGCTTCTTGCGGTCCTCGTGCAGCGCCTTGAGATCGGCGGACACGGCTTCGATGGCCTCGCGCGTCTCCCAGTTGGTCACCGCCGCCAGCACGTTGGCGTCCTCGTCCTGGCCCCAGTGTCCGCCGCGGAAACCGGACGTGCTCTGCAGCATGCGGATGGTGTCCTGGAGACTTTGTTCCAGGTACTCGCGTGAGCCCTTTTTGCCACCGTCGGCGTTGTAGGTGACGATGCGGAGCCACGTCTCGGCCATGCGTTCTCTCCTTCGTTAAGTGACCGGCGTCACATACAACCTAGCCTGCCGCCCGGCGACGTGCGCATCGGCCCGGCAGGGCAGGATTGAGGCATGCCGCAGCAGCCTCCGGGCCCCCGCATCCCTACCCACGGTGCCGTCGACCTATCCGGGTTGAAGGCGCGCGCGAACCGTCCGGGGCCCCCGGCCGGCGCACGGCCCGCCGGACCACCGCCCCCGTCCGGGTCGGCCCTGGGGGTGCGTCCGCAGCATCAGGCACCGGCGCCGGAGGCCAAGCCCGCCGGGTCGGCCAACCCGTTCGTGATCGACGTCGGCGAGACCTCGTTCGAGGCCGACGTCATCGGCACGTCGATGCAGGTGCCGGTTGTCGTGGACTTCTGGGCCGACTGGTGCGAGCCCTGCAAGCAGCTTTCGCCGGTGCTCGAGAAGCTCGCCGCGGAGTACGGCGGCCGGTTCGTGCTCGCCAAGATCGACGTCGAGGCCAACCAGCGCCTCGCCCAGCTGATCCAGGTGCAGGCGCTGCCCACGGTGCTGGCCGTCGTCGCGCAGCAGCCGATGCCGCTGTTCCAGGGCGCGCTGCCCGAGGCCCAGGTGCGCCAGGTGATCGACGAACTGCTCAAGGTCGCGGCGATGAACGGCATCACCGGCCGGGTCGCCCCGCGCGAGACCGTTGAAGAAGACGGCGAGGAAGGCTCCGGCCCGCCGCTGCGCTACCCCGACGCACTGGAGGCCCTGGCCCGCGGGGACCTCGACGGTGCCGAAGCCGCCTATCGCGAGGCGCTGCAGCGCCAGCCCGGCGACCCCGAGGCCGAGCAGGGCCTGGCCCGCGTCGCGATGCTGCGCCGCGTGTACGCCGCCGACCCGGTCGCCGTGCGCGCCGCCGCCGCGAACCCCTCCGACGTCGCCGCGCAGTGCCTGGCCGCCGACCTCGACATCGCCGGGGGAGCCGTGGAGGAGGGCTTCAAGCGGCTCGTCGACACCGTCCGGATCACCGGCGGCGCGGACCGCGACAAGGCCCGCGAACACCTGCTGGGCCTGTTCCTGGTCGCCGGCCCCAACGACCCTCGAGTCGCCGCCGCCCGCCGCGCTCTCGCCGGCGCCCTGTTCTAGAAGCCCGCGTACCGCAGCCAGAGCGTGCCGAGCGGGGGCAGGGTCAGGGTCGTCGAGGCGGGGAGGCCGTGCCACTCGTCCGGATGGGCGTCGACGCCGCCGAGGTTGCCGACGCCGCTGCCGGTGTAGCCCGCGCCGTCGGTGTTGAGGACCTCGACCCAGCGCCCGGCGTGGGGGAGCCCGAGTTTGTACGGGGTGTGGACGGTGTTGGCGAAGTTCGAGACGCACGCCAGCACGGAGCCGTCGTCGCCGAAGCGCAGGAACGAGAACACGTTGCTGTTCGAGTCGTTGGCGTCGATCCAGCGGAAGCCCTCGGGGCTGGCGTCGAGCGACCAGAGCGCCGGGGTTTCCCGGTAGACGCTGTTCAGGTCCGCGACGAGCTGCGAGACGCCGGCGTGGTCGGGGTACTCCAGCAGCCACCAGTCCAGCGACCGGCTCTCGGACCACTCGGACTCCTGACCGAGCTCGGCGCCCATGAACAGCAGCGGCTTGCCGGGGTGGGCCCACATGAAGGACAGGTAGGAGCGCAGGTTGGCGAGCTTCTGCCAGCGGTCGCCGGGCATCTTGCCGAACAGCGAGCCCTTGCCGTGCACGACCTCGTCGTGCGAGATCGGCAGGACGTAGTTCTCCGACCACGCGTACATCATCGAGAACGTCAGCTCGTTGTGGTGGTACGAGCGGTACACGGGGTCGAGGCTCGCGTAGTGCAGCGAGTCGTGCATCCAGCCCATGTTCCACTTGAAGCCGAACCCGAGCCCGCCCAGGTGCGTGGGGCGCGTGACGCCGGGCCAGGCGGTGGACTCCTCGGCGATCGTGAACGCGCCGGGGACGCGCTTGTAGACCGTCGCGTTCATCTCCTGAAGGAACTCGATGGCCTCGAGGTTTTCCCGGCCGCCGTACTTGTTCGGCGACCACTCGCCGTCCTCGCGCGAGTAGTCCAGGTAGAGCATCGACGCGACGGCGTCCACGCGCAGCCCGTCCACGTGGAACTCCTCGAGCCAGTAGCAGGCGTTCGCGACGAGGAAGTTCCGGACCTCGGTGCGGCCGAAGTTGAAGACCAGCGTGCCCCAGTCCGGCTGCTCGCCCCGGCGCGGATCGGGGTGCTCGTACAAGTCGGTGCCGTCGAAGTCGGCGAGCGCGAACTCGTCCTTCGGGAAGTGCGCGGGCACCCAGTCGACGATCACGCCGATGCCGGCCTGGTGGAGGCGGTCGACGAGGTAGCGGAAGTCGTCCGGGTCCCCGAAGCGCGACGACGGCGCGAAGTACGAGGAGACCTGGTACCCCCACGAGCCGCCGAAGGGATGTTCGGCGACCGGCAGGAACTCGACGTGCGTGAACCCGAGCCGCTGTACGTGCTCGACGAGGTGCTCGGCCAGTTCGCGGTAGGACAGGCCGACCCGCCAGGAGCCGAGGTGGCACTCGTACGTGCTCATCGGTCCGTCGACCGGGTTGCGCTCGGTGCGTTCGCGCATCCACTGCTCGTCGCCCCACTCGTACTGGGTTTCGTGCACGACGGACGCGGTGGCCGGGGGGATCTCGGTGGCGAAGGCCAGCGGATCGGCCTTGTGCCGCCAGCGCCCGTCCGGGCCCATCAGGTCGAACTTGTAGTGGGTGCCGGGACCGATGCCGGGCACGAAGATCTCCCACACGCCCGTGGAGCCGAGCGAGCGCATCGGGTACGCCGAGCCGTCCCAGTGGTTGAAGTCCCCGACCAGGCGGACGCCGCGGGCGTTGGGCGCCCAGACGGCGAACGAGGTGCCGACGATCACGCCTGACGGAGTGTCATATCGCCGGGGGTGCGCCCCCAGAACGTCCCACAGCTGCTCGTGGCGACCCTCGGCGATCAGGTGCCGGTCCACCTCGCCGAGCGTCGGCAGAAAGCGGTACGGGTCGTCGAAGACCTGCGGCAGGCCCGCGGTCCAGGTGACCTCGATCCGATAGTCCGGAACCGTGCTGCCGGGCAGCACGCCCACCCAGACGCCCTCGTGTTCGTGCTGGAGCTCGTAGCGGGCGCCTTCGGTGAGCACCGCGACGGTGCGGGCGAAGGGCCGCAGCGCGCGGACGGTGACCGTGTCGCCATCCGGGTGCGCGCCGAGGATCCCGTGCGGGTCGTGGTGATCGCCCGCGACGAGTCGGGCGAGCTCGTCGGTGGCAACGAATCGCGGGGTCATCGTGGTCACGTTAGTCGTCCTCCCCTGGTAACACGTTGGATGCATCCTCTGTGGCGAGCGCCGCGACGGCGCGCAGCGGCAGATGCAGCCAGTCCGGGCGATTGCGGGCCTCGTACAGAACCTCGTAACAGGCCTTGTCGAGGGTGAACAGGCGCAGCGGAAGCGGGTCGGACGGGAGTGCGCCGGGGGAGTGCTGCCAGTACCCGGCGAGGAACGCCTCCTGGTTGCGCCGCGTCCAGTCCCGCGCTCGCGCGAGCGCAGTCGGCTCGGCCCCTTCGATCGACGCTGTCGCGCCGAGCAGCTGTCCTGCGGCGTAGTCGAAGGACCGCAGCATGCCGCCCACGTCGCGCAGCGGGCTGTCCGGCAGTCGGCGCTGCTCCATGGGCCGCGCCGGTTCGCCCTCGAAGTCGAGGATGCGCCATCCGGTCAGCGCCAGCAGCACCTGGCCGAGGTGCAGGTCGCCGTGAACGCGTTGTCGCGCGAGCGTGCCGGGCCAGTTGGCGAGCTGCTGGTGCAGGTCGCGCACGCGTCCGGCGTAGGCGGCCAACTCCGGAGCCACCGCGCACGCGGCGGTCAACCGCTCCTCCATCGAGGCGATCAGCGCCGCTCGGCCGCGGGCGTCGAACTCGTCGGCACCGAGGACCTTCGCGAGGTCCGCGTGTACGGCGGCGGTTGCCTGTCCGAGGCGGCGTGCCTCGCCGGCGAAGTCTCCGCCGGCCTCGGCGGCACGCACCCCGGAGGGCTGCGCGAACAGGTCGCGGACGCTGGTGAGCGCCAGATCCCAACCCTGGGTCGTAGACGGGAGGAACTCGCTGATCACCGCGAGCGTGCCACGCTTGTGAATGTCACTGGCCGGACCGCTGCTGTGGTTTCCGTTGGCCCACGACCCTTCGGCCCACCCGAGCAGGCGGGCGACGTTGCCGTTGCCCGCCTCACCCAGCGCTCGGTGCAGTTCGACGTCGGGGTTTTCGCCAGGGCTCAGCCGGCGGAAGATCTTGAGGATGGCCTCGTTGCCGAACACCACCGAGGTGTTCGACTGCTCGGCCTTCATCACGAACGACTCCTCGTCTGCCTCCGGCAGCGAGGAATCTTGATGGAACGTCAGATCGCCCAGCGAGCGGTCCGCGCGCATGCCGCTCGGCCACAGCGCGACGGCCTCGCGGTCGTAGGCCGCGTCGTAGGCCCAGACCTCCTCGCCGTTCAACAGTGTCGTCCCGATCAGCGCGTGGTCGAGTGCCTCGACGCGCGCGTCGCGGTAGACGACCGGGACCTGGTAGGTCTCGGTGGCTCGCTCGCCCCCTCCGGATGAAACAGCGGAGTCCGAGGCGTAGTGCACGGTGACGAACTCGACGCGCGTACGCGGTTCGTCCGCCAGCCAGTCCGAGGAGACGACCCTCGCCTCGCGGACCGGTCTGCCCTTGCCGGCAAACCAGCGTCGTTCGGTCAACCACGGAAGCACGACGTCGGCCTGCACGCGGTGGGTCCTCCTGCCTGTCGTCGAGCTCGGTCTAAGGCGCCCCTACCCGACACCTCGCGCGGCTACCCCCCGACCGGCCCGGTGGGCCGATCGGCAACTGGCGTGAGGCTGAACCAGTAGAAGCCGTGGCCGGGCGCGGTGAGTAGATACGGCAGTTCGCCGATCGGCGGGAACGCCACCCCGCCGGTGAGCTCGGTGGGCTGGTATCCGGCGAAGCGTCGCAGGTCCAGTTCCACCGGCTGCGGGAAGCGCGACAGGTTGTTCACGCACAGCACGACGTCGTCCTCGTGCTCGCGCAGGAACGCCAACACGCTCGGGTTCGAGCCGCCGAGGTCCACGAACTCGCCGAGGCCGAAGGCCGGGTGGCTCTTGCGGACCTCGATCATGTGCCGCGTCCAGTGCAGCAACGACGTCGGCGCCTGCAACTGGGCCTCGACATTGGTCACCTGGTACCCGTGGACCGGGTCCATGATCACCGGCAGGGTCAGCCGCCCCGGCGTCGCCTTGGAGAAGCCCGCGTTGCGGTCGGGGGTCCACTGCATCGGGGTGCGGACGCCGTCGCGGTCGCCGAGCCAGATGTTGTCGCCCATCCCGATCTCGTCGCCGTAGTACAGCACCGGCGAGCCGGGCAGCGAGAGCAGCAGAGCGGAGAAGAGCTCGAGCGCGCGACGGTCGTTGTCCAGCAACGGGGCCAGGCGGCGGCGAATGCCGATGTTCGCCTTCATCCGCGGGTCCTTGGCGTACTCGGAGTACATGTAGTCGCGCTCTTCGTCGGTGACCATCTCGAGCGTGAGCTCGTCGTGGTTGCGCAGGAAGATGCCCCACTGGCAGTTCTCCGGGATCTTCGGCGTCTGCGCCATGATCTCCGAGATCGGGAAACGCGACTCTCGGCGCACGGCCATGAACAGGCGCGGCATCACGGGGAAGTGGAAGGCCATGTGGCACTCGTCGCCGTCGCCGAGGTACTCGACGACGTCCTGCGGCCACTGGTTCGCCTCGCACAGCAGCACGCGGTCCGAGTAGAGCCGGTCGACCTCGGCCCGCACGCGCTTCAGAAACTCGTGCGTCTCTGGAAGGTTCTCGCAGTTGGTGCCCTCGCGCGCGTAGAGGTACGGGACCGCGTCGAGGCGGAAGCCGTCGATGCCGAGGTCCAGCCAGAACTTCAGCGCCTCCAGGATCGCGTCCTGCACGCACCTGTTGTCGAAGTTCAGGTCCGGCTGGTGGGAGAAGAACCGGTGCCAGTAGTACTGCTTGCGCACCGGGTCGAAGGTCCAGTTCGACGTCTCGGTGTCGACGAAGATGATCCGCGCGTCCGGGTACCCCTTGTCGTCGTCGGCCCACATGTAGAAGTCGCCGTACGGACCGGTCGGGTCCGAGCGCGAGGCCTGGAACCAGGGGTGGGCGTCGGAGGTGTGGTTCATGACGAAGTCGACGATGCAGCGGATGCCCCGCTCGTGGGCCGCGTCCATGAACTCGACGAAGTCGCCGATCGTGCCGAACTCCGGAAGGACGTCGGTGTAGCTCGCGACGTCGTACCCGCCGTCGCGCAGCGGGGAGCGGTAGAACGGCGGCAGCCACAGGCAGTCGACGCCGAGCCACTGCAGGTAGTCCAGCTTCTCGGTCAGGCCGCGCAGATCGCCAATGCCGTCGCCGTTGCTGTCGTTGAACGAGCGGACGAGCACCTCGTAGAAGACCGCGCGCTTGAACCACTCCGGGTCCGACGGGCTCTCGGCCGAGTCCTGGTAGGAGTCGACCGGAGGATTGGCCACAGGGGAATGTGACAGCGTCGTCGGGTCCAGGTCCGGCGGGAGCGCTCCAGCCTCTGGCGGCGGCGAGATCGGGTTGGACACCCCGGCGCTCCTATCCCTCGGTCATCTGATGCACCGTCAACAAATGCGCCGGCTCCGTCGGATCCAGGCGCACGTAGTTCTTTTCGCTCCACACGTAACTGGCCCCGGTGAAGGCATCCGAAACCAGGATGCGCCCGCCCTCCGCCACGCCGAGCGCCTCGAGGTCCAGCGTCACGGTGGCCTCGTGCGCGGCGTACGGGTTGAGGTTCACCACCACGATCACGGTCGAGTCGCCGTCGGCCTTGGAGTACGCGAGCACGTTCGCGTTGTCGACGTCGTGGAACACGATGTTCCGCAGCTGCTGCAGCGCCGGTTGGTCGCGGCGCATCCGGTTGAGGAGCGTCAGATACGGCGCGAGGCTGCGGCCCTGCGCGTTGGCGGTCGTCCAGTCCCGCGGGCGGTACTGGTACTTCTCCGAGTCCAGGTACTCCTCGCTGCCCGGCCGCACCGCGACGTGCTCGTACAGCTCGAAGCCTGCGTACACGCCCCAGGCGGGGGACAGCGTCGCGGCGAGCACCGCGCGGATCTTGAACGCCGCCGGGCCGCCGTGCTGCAGGAACGCGTGCAGGATGTCCGGGGTGTTCACGAAGAAGTTCGGGCGCATGAAGTGCCCGGTCTCGCGGCTGAGTTCCTCGGCGTAGGCCTGCAGCTCCGCCTTGCCGGTCCGCCAGGTGAAGTAGGTGTAGGACTGGTGGTACCCGACCTTCGCGAGCTCGCGCATCATCGCCGGCCGGGTGAAGGCCTCGGCCAGGAACAGGACGTCCGGGTCGGTCTGGCGGATGTTGTCGAGCAGTTCCTCCCAGAACGCCACCGGCTTCGTGTGCGGGTTGTCCACCCGAAAGATCCGCACACCGTGCGCCATCCAGTGGCGCAGCACCCGCTCGCACTCGGCCAGCAGGCCGGCGTAGTCGTTGTCGAAGTTCAGCGGGTAGATGTCCTGGTACTTCTTCGGCGGGTTCTCCGCGTACGCGATCGTGCCGTCGGCGCGGGTGGTGAACCACTCCGGGTGCTTCGTCACCCACGGGTGGTCTGGGGAGGCCTGCAGCGCGAAGTCCAGCGCGACCTCCAGGCCGAGATTCTTGGCCTTCGCGACGAAGGTGTCGAAGTCCTCGAGCGTTCCCAGGTCCGGATGTACCGCGTCGTGCCCGCCCTCGGGCGCGCCGATCGCCCACGGCGAACCGGGGTCGTCCGGCCCGGGCGTGAGGGTGTTGTTCGGGCCCTTGCGGAAGGCCCGGCCCACCGGGTGGATCGGCGGCAGGTAGACGACGTCGAAGCCCATCTCGGCGATCGCCGGGAGCCGCTCGGCGGCGGTGGCGAACGTGCCCGAGCGGGGCGGGTTCAACGAGGCGCCCTCGCTGCGCGGGAAGAACTCGTACCAGGAGGAGTACAGCGCCGCGCGCCGGTCCACCTGCAGCGGGAGCTTCTTGGTGGAGGTCAGCAGGTCGCGCAGCGGGTGCCGGGCGAGAACTGCGGCAACCTCCGGCGCCAAGCCGGCGGCCAGGCGCACGAGCGATGGACGATCGGTGTCGCGTAGGGCCGTGACCGCGTCCAGCACGATCTGGCGGCCCTCGTCCTTCGGCACCCCGTCGGCGGCGCGGGTCAGTACCAGGGCACCCTCCTCGAGCATGAGCTCGACGTCGAGGGAGGCCTTCACCTTGATCTCGGCGTCGTGGCGCCAGGTTTCGACCGGGTCGCTCCACGCCTCGACGACGAAGCTCCACCGGCCGGGCCGGTCCGGACGCACGAGCGCTCCCCAACGGTCGGTGCCCGGGCCGAGCAGGCGCATGGGGATCCGCGGCCCGGACTTGCCGCCTGGATCGCGCAGCACCACGTTCGCGTTGACCGCGTCGTGTCCCTCGCGGAACACGGTCGCGCGGATCTCGAACTCTTCGCCGACCACGGCCTTCGCGGCCCGCGCGGCGCAGTCGACGAGCGGATGGACGTCGGAAATCGGGATGCGTGACTTCACAACGGCGACGCTACCCCCGCGTGTGGGGGGCAACCCGGCGGGCCATCTCACAACCTTCGGCAATCGCGGGGTCGCGCAGAACCACTAGGTTTTCCTGGATGAGAGCGATTCGCCGGTTCACGGTCCGTACCGCCCTGCCCGCTCCGCTGCGCCCCCTGGGCGAGCTGGCCGTCAACCTGCGGTGGTCCTGGCACGCGGACACGCGCGCGGTCTTCGCCGCGGTCGACGAGGCCACGTGGGAAGCGGTCGGGAACGACCCGGTGAAGCTGCTCGGCGCGGTCTCGCCAGAGCGTCTGGCCGAACTCGCGACGGACACGGTGTTCCTGGCCCGGATGACCGAGGCCATGGAGGACCTCACCGCGTACCGGACCGAGGCGAAGTGGTACCAGAGGGCCGACGCCGCCGCCGGCGGCGAGCTTGCGAGCCACGAACAAGCACAGCTTCCGCGCGCCATCGCGTACTTCTCGCCGGAGTTCGGCCTCACCGCCGTGCTCCCGCAGTACTCCGGCGGTCTGGGCATCCTCGCCGGCGACCACCTCAAGGCCGCCAGCGACCTTGGCGTGCCGATCGTCGGCGTCGGTCTGCTCTACCGGCACGGGTACTTCATCCAGTCGTTGTCGCGCGAGGGCTGGCAGCAGGAGCGGTACCCCGTCCTGGACCCGCACGAACTGCCGATCGAGCCGCTGTCCGAGCCCGACGGCTCCCCGGTGCGCGTGCGCATCTCGCTGCCCGGCTCGCGGGTGCTCGTCGCGCGGGTGTGGGTCGCGGCGGTCGGCCGCGTGCCGCTGCTGCTGCTCGACTCCGACGTCGAGGAGAACGGCCCGTTCGAGCGCGAGGTCACCGACCGTCTCTACGGCGGCGGCACCGAACACCGTCTCCACCAGGAACTGCTCCTCGGCATCGGCGGCGTCCGCGCCGTCCGCGCCTACTGCCGGATCAGCGGCACCCCGTCGCCCGAGGTCTTTCACACCAACGAGGGTCACGCCGGCTTCCTCGGCGTCGAGCGCATCCGCGAGTACGTGGAGGAGGACGGCCTGCCGTTCGAGGCGGCGCTGGAGGCCGCCCGCGCCGGCACCCTGTTCACCACGCACACCCCGGTTCCGGCCGGCATCGACCGCTTCCCGCGCGAACTGATCGCGCAGTATTTCGGCGGGGACAACGCGAGCCCGTCGATCCCCGTCGAGCGTGTGCTGGCCCTCGGTGCCGAGACCTACGCCGGCGGCGACCCGTCGGTGTTCAACATGGCCGTCATGGGCCTGCGCCTCGCCCAGCGCGCGAACGGCGTGAGCATGCTGCACGGCCAGGTCAGCCGCGACATGTTCGGCGGCCTATGGCCGGGCTTCGACAACGACGAGGTTCCGATCACCTCGATCACCAACGGCGTGCACGCCCCCACGTGGACCGCGCCCGAGGCGCTGGAACTGGCCCGGACGCACATGGGCGAGAAGTTCGTCGCGACGGCCGAGGACTGGGGCGGCCTCGCGGGCGTCTCCGACGAAGAGCTGTGGGCGACCGGTCGCGTGCTGCGCGAGCGCCTGGTGCAGAGCACCCGCCGGCGTCTGCGCGCGCAGTGGATCGCCCGCGGCGCCACCGACGCGGAGCTCGGCTGGATCGCGAACGTGCTCGACCCGGACGTGCTGACGATCGGGTTCGCCCGCCGCGTCCCGTCCTACAAGCGCCTCACGCTCATGATGCGCAACCCCGAACGGCTCGCGGCGCTGCTGACGCACCCCGAGCGTCCGGTGCAGATCGTGATCGCCGGCAAGGCCCACCCGGCCGACGACGGAGGCAAGCGCCTCATCCAGGAACTGGTCCGGTTCACCGACTCGCCCGACGTGCGCAACCGGATCGTATTCCTCTCCGACTACGACATGGGTCTGGCCGCGGAGATGATCCCCGGCTGCGACGTGTGGCTGAACAACCCGCTGCGCCCTCTCGAGGCGTGCGGCACCTCGGGCATGAAGGCCGCGTTGAACGGCTGCCTGAACCTGTCCGTCCTGGACGGCTGGTGGGACGAGTGGTACGACGGCGAGAACGGCTGGGCGATCCCGTCCGCCACCGGTGTCGAGGACCCGGAGTACCGCGACGACCTCGAGGCCAACGCGCTCTACGACCTCATCGACACCGCCGTTGCCCCGCGCTTCTACGAGCGCGACGACGCAGGCCTGCCGGCGCGGTGGCTGGAGATGGTGCGCCACACGATCAGCACGCTGGGCCCGAAGGTGCTCGCGACGCGCATGGTTGCCGACTACGTGAACAAGCTCTACGCCCCGGCCGCTCGGGCGTCGCGCGAGCTGGCCGAGGACAAGCTGGCCGGCGCCCGCGAGCTCGCGTCCTGGAAGGCGAAGGTCCGCGCCGGCTGGTCTGGCGTGCGCGTCGAGCACGTCGAGGCCAGCGGGGCGTCGGAGGGTGCGTCGGTGGGCGACAGCCTGACCGTGCAGGCGTTCGTGACCCTCGGCGAACTCGAGCCGGCCGACGTCGACGTGCAGTTGGTGCACGGCCGCGTCGACGAGTCCGACCAGCTGACGAACACCGCCACCCTGACTCTCGCGGTCGCCCAGACCTACGAGGGTGGGCGCATGCGGTACGAGGGCACCGTGCAGCTGGACCGCAGTGGTCCGTTCGGCTACACCGTCCGCGTGCTGCCGTCGCACCGTCTGCTGGCGGGCCCGGCCGAACTCGGCCTGGTCGCCACGCCGTCCGGCGGCCCGGCCTCCGCGGCCGACAACGGATTCCTCCTGCGCTGAGGCTCGAACGCCAAACTCACAGTTGATGTCACTTACGTTTGCCGTAAGTTGCGCAGGCTGTGAGGCTGCGGTACGAGGGCACCGTGACGGACGAGTGCTTCGTCCTCGCCCGGCTCGGTAGGAGTATCAAAACGGTGGTTCTTCCGCGTACCGCGGGGGATCGGCGGACCGGATGTGGACCGTTGGCGGGGGTTGGGCGCCGCCGGGGTGCCACATCTGGGAGGCCTGCCAGGGGATGCCGTCGGAGTCGGTGTCCGCATCGGGGTCGGGGCGGTCGGTGAGGTCTTCGATCCAGAAGTCCGGGCGGGCCGCGGGGACGTGCGCGATGACGCGGGGAACCGAGACGACGTAGTGGCGGCCCAGAGGGGTGCACCAGCGGTACTGGCCGGGTGTCCAGGCGTGCAGCTTCCAGCCGCCCTTGGTCTTGAGGCCGTGGTCGCGGCCACAGCCGGGGGCGAGGTTGACGCTTGTTGTGCGTCCGCCCAGGGCCCAGTCGGTGGTGTGGTCCATTTCGGAGCGGCGGGCGGGCCGGCCGCAGCCGACGCCGATGCAGCGCTGCTTGTCCAGTTCCACGGCGCGGCGGAGTGCGCGGCCTGGGAAGCGCCGGTCGCTGTCGTCGGGCATCGGCTTCGGGTGCTGCATTCTTTGGGCGAGTTCCTGTAGGACCGGATGCCAGGAGCGGTACTGCTCGGGATCCACGAGGTCGATGGGCCCGTCCGGGGCGAGTACCAGGTCGCGCAGCAGCGAGGCGGGAACGAGCAGGTCCACGACGCCCTGGTGACGGGCGGAGCGGCGGCGCCACCCGCGGGGGCGGGTGTTGACCAGACCGGTGCCGATGGCGCGGCCGTCGTCGTCGGTGAGGACGTAGCGCCACTGGGCCGCCGACATCGCAGCGGTCAGGTCCACGCCGTAGCCCGCGTGGACGGGGTTCCAGCCGGCGATCTCGGCGGGCGCGCGGTCCAGCCCGAGCAACGTGGTGAGGCGGATCCGCAGTTGGACCCCGGCCTGTGGCGACTTCGGCCGGGCAGATGCCGCCGGTGTGGCGGGTGCGGCGGCCTCCGACTCGGCTGCGGTGCCGGGCGCGGGCGCAGCATCCGGTGTGGGCTCGCCGGCCTCCGGATCGTGATCGGTGGCGGGGCGGGTGGCGGCGAGGGCGGCGAAGATCTCGGCGTCGGTGAGGCCCTCGTAGGTGCCGTCGAGCAAGCCCAGGTACAGCTCGGCGCGGAGGTGGTCGATGGGGCGCGAGTCCCCGTCCCGCTTCGCGGCCCGGGCCAGGACGTTCAGGCGCCCGCACACGGCCGCGACGCGGTGCGGTTCGAGCTGCTGTCCAGACAGATCCGCCGTGCCGTCGCGGTTCGGCCGCCCGACGACGCGCTTGCGCCGCAGCGCCTCCTTGTACCGGCGCTCGGCCCACGTCGGGTCCAGGGCGATCGCGGTCTTGGCGATCTCCTTGATCAGCAGGCCGGTCGGCAGCTGCTCCTCTGCGTCGAGGACCGCGCGGGGCAGAAGCGCGGCGCACAGGGCGTGCGCGTGCTCGTCGGACAGCTCACCCGTCCACTCCGCGACGCCCAAGCCCGCTGCTCGTCCAGCCCGCCGTCGGCCATCGCTGCGTGAAGCTCCGGGAGCCGCTTGACCGCATCCCACGCAAGCGAAAGCAACTTGCCCGCGGCCATGGCCGAGATCCCCAATGCGGCACGGATCTCGTCGGCGGCGTGCTCGTGCGGAACCTGCAGACGGTGCACCGTGTGGGCGCTGCCCGGCCGCCGCAGAGCGACCTCGACAACCCATTCGAACCGGGCGGCCGCCGCCGCATTCTCCAGCCGCTGCGCTGCCCGCAAGAAGTCGACCGTGTCGTAGCCGCACACCGACCCGGGGTCGACATCGACGACCGCCGATGCGCACGCGCCAAGATTGTCCACTACTCGATAATATGTTCGAGCAAGCGGCCAAACTATCAAGCCATGGTCAAAACACTGGGAGTGGTCAGATGGCCACTCGGCTCACGGACAGGCTCCACGAGCCGTTCGACGCGGGCAGCAGCGGGCAGACTGCTAGTCGGCGACGAGCACGTCGGACCGGAACACCTTGCCGTCGCGGTCCACGGTCCACAGGGCGCCGTTCGGGGCTGCGACGACCTGGCGCAGGCCGCTGCCGCCCGCGGCGAGCGGCGAGGCGATCGCGGTGCCGGTCGCGTCCCAGAAGCGGAGTGCTCCGTCACCGGATGCGACGGCGACGAGGCCCGAGGACGCGGCCACGTCGAGGGCGCCGCCCGTTGCGCCCGCGCGCTCCCACAGCGGGGCGCCGCCCGTCGCGGCGAGGTCCCAGGCGGTCACGGTGCCGTCGGCGCGGGAGACGACCAGAACGTTGCCGACGAGCGCGGTGCCCCAGACGGTCTCGCCGAGCGAGGCAATCTGCCGGGTGGCGCCGGAGGAGGGCGTCCACGCGGTCACGACGCCGGTGCGGCCAACGGCCACGACGGTGGATCCGGCTGAGTCGGCGATCACGTCGGTGAGCTCGGCGCCGAGCTGCGCTTC
>JBQTKD010000009.1:0-77821 GCA_052386455.1 Sporichthyaceae bacterium | reverse complement strand
CGCATCAAGTTCGACACCTTCGGCGATCACCTGTACATGTAGACAGTCGGGGGGGGG
This sequence comes from Sporichthyaceae bacterium, assembly GCA_052386455.1. Classification (GTDB taxonomy): domain Bacteria; phylum Actinomycetota; class Actinomycetes; order Sporichthyales; family Sporichthyaceae; genus JBQTKD01. Next base: position 77,764 of record JBQTKD010000009.1, on the reverse strand, counting down.
GGGGCCCCCCCCCCCCCCCCCCGACTGTCTACATGTACAGGTGATCGCCGAAGGTGTCGAACTTGATGCGCGACATTGAAATGTCGTGCTGCAGGGCCCGGTCGATCGTGCCGCGGACCATTCCCGGCGAGCCGGCGATGTACATGTCGTGGTCCTGCCACTGCCCGTAGCGGAACGCGACGTCGCAGATCATGCCCTTCTCGCCGGGGTACGAGTCGTCCTCGGACACCGCGGGCACCACGGACAGCCAGGTGTGCTGGCGGGCCAGAGCCTGGAGGGCGGGCAGGTCGTAGAGGTCCTCGGCCTGGCGTCCGCCGAAGAACAGGTGCACTCGGCGGTACCAGTTCCAGCGCGCCATGTCCTCGACGATCGCCTTCATCGGCGCGAGGCCGGTGCCGCCGGCGATCAGGACGAGGTCCCGAGTGGAGGTGCGGTCCGCGGTCATCGTGCCGGTGGCGTGGCCGAGGCGGACGACGTCCGCCGGGCGGGCCTTGTTCACCACGGCCTGGCTGACCCAGCCGGCGTCGATGGCGCGGATGTGCAGGTCGATCAGGTTGTCCTTGCGGGGTGCGTTCGCGATCGAGTACCAGCGCCACACCCGCGGCCACCACGGCGTCTCGACCGAGACGTACTGGCCGGCCTCGAACGGGTAGTGCTGGTCCGGGCGCAGCGTGACGACGCAGAGGTCGCCGGTGCGCTTTTCGTGCGACACGACCTCGGCCAGCCACCAGTCCGGGGTGTCCAGGGCGGCACGGCGCGACGCCTCGATCATCGTCTGGGCGGCGACGCTGTACGCGGCGACCCAGGCGGCCTCCACCGGGGGAGTCCAGGCCTCGCCCGCGTAGCGCTTGAGGGCGGCGATCAGCGCGCGACCGACCGCCTCGTAGTGCGCGGGCTGCGCACCGAACTTGCGGTGGTCCCGGCCGAGCTGCTCGAGGAAGTTCGCGAGGAACTCCGGGCGCTCGATGCCCTGCACGATGCGCACGATGGCGCCGAGCAGACGGTTCCGCTGCGCGTCCATGGCGGGCGGGAACATCTCGCGCACGCCGGGGTTCTCGATGAAAAGCCGCGCGTAGAAGTAGCTCGCCACGTTGTCGGCGTACGGCTCGACAACCGTGAAGCTTTCCTTGATGAGTCGCGGATCCAACAAGGGACAGTCCCATTTGTCGCAACTGCACCGACATTGTCGGCTGACCTCACCCATTGGTGGGCGGCGGCCTTTACGACGATACCGTCGCAACCCCCGATGCAACCGAGAGAGCGTCCATCCGGGGAAAATCTCCAGGGGGTTGGCTTTGCGACAGCTGAACTCCCTGGACCAGCAATTTCTCGCGGTGGAGAACGCCACGCACACCGGTCACGTGGGTGGGCTCTACCTCTTGGATCCCACCGACGGCGCGCCCGTCGGCCTGGCGGGGCTGCGCGAACTCGTCGCCGCCCGGCTCCATCTGCTGGCGCCGCTGCGGCGCCGCCTGGTCGAAGTGCCGTTGCGTTTCGACCGGCCGTACTGGGTCGAGGACAAGTGCGTCGACCTGACCGTCCACGTCCACGGGCACACGCTGGCCGCGCCCGGCGGGGACGAGCAGCTGACCGGTTTGGTGGCCGAGCTGCACGCTCGCGCTCTCGATCGCGCGCGGCCCCTGTGGGAGCTACACCTGATCGACGGGCTCGCCGGCGGACGCCAGGCCGTTTTCGGGAAGGTGCACCACGCCGTGGTCGACGGGGTCTCGGCCGCCGCGCTGCTCGGCGCTCTGCTGGACCGGAACCCGGACACCCCTGCAGCGTTGGCCGATGCCTTCACTCCGCAGCGCGGGCTCACCCCGCGCCGGCGGCACCTGGTGGGTCGCGGGCTGGCGAACTCCGTCGCCCATTCCGCGCGCAGCATCAAGGCCGTCCCGAAGGTGCTGCCCCACGTGGAGAAGCTCTTCAAGGCCGACCGGGTTCCGCCGACTCCGTTCAACGCACCGATCTCGGCAGACCGCGCCGTCGCGTTCGGCTCCGTGCCGGTGGCCGAGGTGCGCGCGCTGCGCTCGGCGTTCGGCTGCTCGGACAACGACGTCGTCCTGGAACTGTGCGCCTCGCTGCTGCGCCGCTGGCTGGCCGAGCACGACGCCCTGCCCGATCGGCCGCTCGTCGTGGGAGTCCCGGTGTCCCTGCGCCCGCCCCGCGCGGGGTCGGGCGCCAACCGAACCGGGGGCAACCGGGTCTCCCTGATGATCGCCCCGCTGCCGACACACCTCGCAGACCCCGCAGAACGGCTCGCGGAGATCTCTGCGGCGATGCTGCTCGGCAAGCGCGAGCACCGGGGCACGCCCGACAACTGGCTTGGCGACCTGACGGACCTGCTGCCGCCGGTGCTGATGGGCGTGACCGCACGCCGCCTGGGCCGGGTGCTGCACGCCGGCGGACGGCACCCGGTCAATCTCGTCGTCTCCAACGTCCCCGGCCCGCACATTCCGCTCTACCTCGGGGGCGCGCGCATGGTGGCGCACTATCCGGTGTCCGCGGTCTCCGACGCCCTCGGCGGCCTGAACATCACCGTCGTCGGGCACGACGGGGACCTCGACTTCGGCTTCGTCGCCTGCCCGAAGCTCGTCCCCGACATCGCCGAACTCGCAGCCGGCCTACCCGTCGCTCTCGCCGAGCTCAAAGCCACCCTTGCGTCCGACCACCCGTGAGCTATTGCTCACCCGCGGTCGGACGTTAGCGACGGGACCGGTGCCGGAATCGCCAACGTCCGACGCGGCGAGCGCTATAGCTCACGTGCGGTCGGACGCTACGAGCTTTTCGGCGCGGCGGGCGGTGCGCTCGATGCCGTCGAGGAACACCGGCCACAGCTGGATCGGCATGTCGTGGCCCAGGCCCGGCACCAGCACCAGTTCGGCGCCGGGGATGGCGCGGGCGGTCGCACGGCCGCCGCTCACGTGCACCAACGGGTCTGCGGTGCCGTGGATGACGATCGTCGGCACGCGAACCGATCGCAGGGCGGGGGTGCGGTCCGGAGCCGCGACGATCGCCGCGAGCTGACGCATCGTCCCCGCGGGATTCAGCCCGCGGGCGTAGGTGCGCCGGGCCCGGTCGGCCTGGCGTTCGGTGTTGGCCGCCAGGTACCGCTGTGTTGCGATGCGGCCGAAGCCCTCGACGGAACGGTTGACGTACGCCTCTTCGCCGGGCGGCCACTTGTCGAACATGTGCCGCAGGATGCGCGGCGCGACCCAGCCCACCCGTTTGTTGCCGGTGGTGGACATGATCGAGGTGAGCGAACGAACGCGCTGCGGGTAGGCGACCACGAGCGTCTGGGCGATCATCCCGCCCATCGAGACGCCGACAACGTGCGCGGAGTCGATGCCGAGGTGGTCGAGCAGGCCGACGGTGTCCGCGGCCATGTCCTCGAGCGTGTAGGCCAGGTGCGGGTCCCTATTGAAGTAGCTCTTGGCGACCCGCCCGACGCCCTCGCGCGAGGCGGAGCGGCCGGTGTCGCGATTGTCGAAGCGGACGACCCGGAAACCGCGTTCCACCAATCGATCGCAGAACTCGTCGTCCCACCAGATCATCGGGCCGCCCAGGCCCATGATCAGAAGTATCGGGGGAGCGGAGTCTTCGCCGCGGACCTCGTAGCAAAGATCGAATCCGTTGATCGTGGCGATCTGCTCCGCCATTCAAGCCCTCCCGCGTGTCGGCAGCTCGCTCAAGTGTTACCAGCTTTGCTCAACCGAGGCGGGGGAAGTCCCTCCGAAGCGTCCGCGCAGGCTTACCCTCGAAGAGTCGGAAGCGCAGCCCGCGCGCGTCCGGTGCAAGGAGCCCGTCCATGAGAATGGCGCTGCCCGCGCTGCGATCGGGTCCGTTCGGCGCACTGCCGCGCCGGCGGCAACCCGCGGTGTCGCTCGCGCCCACGTGGGGCGAGGGGTACGTCGGGCCGCGCGGGAGCAGGCCGCTTTTCGACGAGTCGCGGGCGCTGCGCGAAGCCTCCGCCCTGCTGCGCGATCCGATCTGGCGCGCTGCGGACATGGCGCCCGGCGGGCACCGTCCGGTCATGCTCATCCCCGGCTTCAGTGCGGGCGACGCCTCCATGGCCGCCTTCGCGCGCTGGCTGCGCCGAGCCGGATACGTGGCAATGCCCTCGCAGGTCCGGCTCAACGTCGGCTGTTTTCGCGGCACCGCAGACCATCTGACGACCCGTCTGGAAATGGCGGCCCTGCGCCACGACGGCCCCGTGCTCCTGATCGGGCAGAGCCTGGGAGGTGTGTTCGCGCGAACCCTGGCCATGCGTCGGCCGGATCTGGTGTCCGGAGTCGTCAGTCTCGGCAGCCCGCACCTGGCGCCGACGGCGGCGCACCGCCTGCTCCTCGCGGACGTGGCCGTGCTGACGCGACTCAGCCGCATCGGGGCCGGCCGCCTGCCCTTCGGCCTCGCCGGGTCCGCCCCGCTCATGAGCGAGGAGTGCGTGCACGGAGACTGCGCCCACGCGTCCTGGCAGGAGTCGCGGGCGCGGTTTCCGTTCGGTGTTCCGTTCCTGTCGATCTACTCCCGCACCGACGGTCTGATCGACCACCGGGCGTGCCTGGACCCCGCGGCCGAACACCTCGAGGTCGATTCCAGCCACTGCGGCATGGCCCTGAACGCGGAGGTCTACCGCGCCGTGGCCGCCTGGCTCGACCGCGCTTCCTGAGAAAAGCCCAAGAGCCCCACCCGAATTGGGCGATCCCATTTGTCCGAATCGTCCGGGATTGCGGTGGTTGGGCACTGTCGACGTGCTTTTGTAACAAGACAAGCGGGGGCGTTTACGTCGAAGGGATGTTCTGGATGAGGTGAAATCGGGTAAACAGGTACCAAGTTCGCAGCAACCCGTTTCGGTCCATCTGCCGGGGGGCAACATGAAGCGTCCGCCCGTCCTACTCGCCGCCACCGCAGTGATCGCCGCCGTGTGCGGCGCGGTGGCAAGCAGTCCGACGGCGGGCGCGGCGCCCGATCCGGCCGTCGCCGTCGTCAACGACGCGATGACGCTGCTTCGGGCAAACGCCGCCGAGCTCGGCTTCGCGGCCGACGGCGCCGGTGTGCAGGGCCTCGGCAAGACCGGGGGCGTCGAGATCGTCCAGGTTCTGGCGGATCCCGACGGCGCCACCCACGTACGCATGGACCGCACCTTCGCGGGCCTGCCGGTCGTCGGCGGCGACTTCGTCGTCCACCGCTCTGCCACCGGGCAGTGGCAGCGGCCCAGTGCCACGTTCACCGACTCCCTCGACGGGCTGAGCCTGCGGCCGGTCCTCGACGCGCCCGCCGCCGTAGCCGGCCTGGCCGTCGGCAAGGACGCCCTGCGCAGCGCGTTGAACGGCACGCCGCGCCCCGTCGTCGACACCGTCGGCGGTCCCGCGGCGCTGGCCTGGGAGGTGCCCACGGTCGGCACCCAGCAGGACGGCACGCCCTCGCACCTACTCACCTACGTCGACGCCACCACCGGCAAGGTCCGCTGGTCCGACGACAGCGTGCACACCAGCAGCGAGGTCGCGGCCGCCGAAGCCGACGGCACCGGGCGCTCGCTCTACCTGGGCACCGTGCCGCTGCGGACCTCGCTGCTGGACGGCCTGTTCACGCTCAAGGACCTCAGCCGCGGGGGCGGATACACCGCGGACGCGGAGAACCGCCAGGACAACTGCCTGCCGGTCGGGTTGTCGCTGTGCACCTCCAGCGCCCCCGCCACGCAGTTCACCGACGACGACAACAAGTGGGGCAACGGCAGCCAGTTCAACCGCCAGACCGCGGCGGTGGACGCGCAGTACGGCAGCGATCTCACCTGGGACTACTTCAAGGCCGTGCACAAGCGCTCCGGCGTCGGCAACGACGGAGTGGGCGTGTACAGCCGCGTGCACTACGGCGAGGACTACGCGAACGCGTTCTGGAGCGACGAGTGCCTCTGCATGACCTTCGGCGACGGCGACCGCAAGACCATGGGTCCGCTGGTCTCCCTGGATATCGCGGGACACGAGATCAGCCACGGCGTGACGACGCGCAGCGCGCGGTTGAACAACTCCGGCGAGTCCGGCGGCCTGAACGAGGCCACCAGCGACATTTTCGGCACGATGATCGAGTTCTACGCCAACAACCCGATGGACACTCCGGACTACATGGTCGGCGAGACGGCCTATCTCGACCGCACCGACGGCAAGAACGGCCTGCCGCAGGCCATCCGGTACATGTGGGAACCGAGCCTCGACAAGCAGTCCCCGGATTGCTATCACTCGGCCGTCGACCAGCTCGACGTCCACCTGTCCGCCGGCCCCGCCAACCACTTCTTCTACATGTTGGCCGAGGGCAGCGAACCCAAGACCATTGCCGGTCGCGAGTATCGGACCGACACGTGCAACGGGAAGGTGGTCACCGGTCTCGGCCGGGACGTCGCGGCAAAGCTCTGGTATCGCGCGCTGACCACCTACTTCACCTCGAACACCGGCTACCCGGACGCTCGGGTCGGCGTGGTGCGTGCGGCGATCGACCTGTTCGGCGAGTCCTCGCCCAAGGTCGGCTTGGTGCAGGCCGCCTGGGACGCCGTGAACGTCAAGCACAACAGCGAGGAAGACGGCGGTCTCCTCTAGGAACCACAGACGACAAGAGCCCGGGCCCGCAAGGGGACCGGGCTCTTGTCGCGTACGCGTCTAGCGGCGCTTGCGCTTGAGGCCGAGGACCACGATCAGCAGGGCCACGACCGCGGCCACCGGGGCGAGCCGCTTGAGGACGGGTGCACCGGCGGCGTCGAACAGGTCGATGGCCTCCGGCTCGGGGCGCGTGGCCGGGCGGGTGGCAGCGGCCGGGGTCGTCGTGCCGCCGTTGCTCGACGCGTTCGCGGACGGGCTCGCGGGCGCCTCGGAGGATGCTTCGGCAGCGGGGGCGTCGCCGCCGGCGATCTGCCCGGAGAGGCACTCGACGAACTTGCCGAGGATCTTGTTGCTGACGTCCACCATGACGCCGCGGCCGAACTGCGCCGGGCGACCGGTGATGGCCAGGTCCGTGGACACCGACACCTGAGTTTCTTCGCCGGACTCCTTCAGGACGGCCGTGATGGTGGCCGCCGCGGTGCCCGCGCCCTTGGCCTCCTTGCCGGTGGCCTTGATGACGAGCCTGCGGCCCTCGACGTCCTTCTCGACGAACTCGGCGGTGCCGCCGTAGGTGACAGTGATCGGGCCGACCTTCACCTTCACCCGGCCGTCGAACTGGTCGCCGCGGACCTCGTCGAGAACGGCGCCGGGCATGCACGGGGCGAGCCGCTCGACGTCCAGGAGAACGTCCCAGGCCTTCTCGACGGGTACCGGGACGGTGAATTCGTGTTCGAGCTGCATGGGGGCCTCTGTCTCGTCGTCTGCATGTGGCGCGCGCGCCGCCCCCGGGTGCGACTGGGAACGGCGCGCGCAGACACAACTGGCTTGCGGATCAGGCTATGACAGCCCGGCGGCCTTGCTGACTGCGCGGTGAGTAAGCACACGGGCCAACTCCTCGCGGTAGTCGGCCTGCGCGTTCGCGTCGCTGGCCGGGCTGGTGCCCTCGGCCGCCAACTGCGCGGCGCTGTGCACCGCGTGGTCGGTCGCCTCGGCGCCCGCGAGGGCGTTCTCCGTGGCCGTGGCGCGCACGTGGGTGGAACCCATGTTGGTCAGCGCGATGCGGGCCTCGGCGATGTGCCCGTTGTCCCGCTTCACCGCCGCGGCGACCGCGACGATCGACCAGGCCTGGGCGACCCGGTTGAACTTCTCGTAGTGCGTGCCCCAGCCCGCTCCGAGCTTCGGGATGCGGATGGAGACGAGGACCTCGTCCTCGGCCAGCGCCGTCTCGAGGTAGTCGAGGAAGAACTCCGAGGCCGGGACGGAGCGAGCTCCGCCGGGGCCGACGATGTTCATCGTCGCGTCGTAGACCAGCGCCACGCCCGGCAGGTCGCTGGCCGGGTCGGCGTGCGCGATCGCGCCGCCGAACGTGCCGCGGTGGCGGACCTGTGGGTCGGCCACCGTTGCCGAGGCCTGGGCCAGCAGCGGGGCGTGCTCGTTGACGAGGGCGTTCTTGACGACCTCGTCGTGCGTGGTGCCGGCGCCGACGACGATCGCGTCGCCGTCGTCCGTGACGCCACGGAGCTCGTCGATGCCGCTGATGTCCACGACCAGCTCGGGGGAGGCCAGCTTCAGCCGCAGGATCGGGATGAAGCTCTGCCCGCCGCCGAGCAGCTTCGCGTCGTCGGCGCCCGCCAGTGCAGCCACCGCCTCGGCGACGGTCCGCGGGCGTACGTAGTCGAAGGCGGAGGGAATCACTGGGCAACTCCGTGGGGGTGAGCCTTCTTGGCTTCGGAAATGGCGCGCCAGACGCGCTCCGGGGTGCACGGCATCTGCACGTCGTTGATGCCGTAGTGCCGGATGGCGTCGACGATCGCGTTCACGACCGCCGGAGTGGACGCGATGCAGCCGGCCTCGCCGACGCCCTTGGCCCCGATCGGGTTGTCCGTCGACGGGGTCTCGGTGCGGTCGGTGATGAAGCTCGGCAGGTCCGCGGCCGAGGGCACCAGGTAGTCCACGAAGGAACCGGAGGTCTGGTTGCCGTTCTCGTCGAAGACGACCTCTTCGTAGAGGGCCTGCGCGATGCCCTGGGCGAGGCCGCCGTGGATCTGGCCCTCGACGATCATCGGGTTGACGACCGTGCCGACGTCGTCGACGCAGACGTACTTGTAGATCTCGGTGAACCCGGTCTCGGTGTCCACCTCGACGGCGCACAGGTGCGTGCCGTGCGGGTAGGACAGGTTGACCGGGTCGAAGGTGTAGGTGCTGTTGAGGCTCGGCTCCATGCCGTCGGGGATGTTGTGCGCGAGGTGCGTGGCGAACGCGCACTCCTGGATCAGCATCTTCGAACCGGGCGAACCCTTGACGGTGAACGCGCCGGCGGCGAACTCGAGGTCGTCCTCGGCCACCTCCAGGGTGTGCGCGGCGACCCGGCGGGCCTTCGCGATCACCTTGTCGCACGCCTTCACGATCGCCGAGCCGCCGACCACCAGGGAGCGGGACCCGTAGGTGTCCATGCCCTGCGGGGAGGAGGCCGTGTCGCCGGCGAGGAGTTCGATGTCGTCGAACGGGATGCCGAGCTTGTCCGAGACCAGCTGCGACCACGAGGTCCAGTGGCCCTGGCCGTGCGGGGTGGAGCCGGAGACGACCTGCACCTTGCCGGTGATGGTCACGCGAATCTCGGCCCGCTCCCAGCCGCCCGCGGACACGTTGAGCGCCCCGAGCGCGCGAGACGGCGCGAGACCGCAGGCCTCGGTGAAGGTCGAGACGCCGATGCCCAGCAGCTTCTTGTCGCCTCGGTCGCGCCGTGCCTTCTGCTCCGCGCGCAGCTCGTCGTAGCCGAACAGCTCGACGGCCTTGTCGGTCGCGGCCTCGTAGTTGCCCGTGTCGTAGAACGATCCGGAGATCGTCTGGAACGGGAACTCCTCGTGCTTGATCCAGTTCTTGCGGCGAACCTCGAGCGGGTCCATGTTCAACTCGGCGGCGAGCTCGGTCATCATGCGCTCGATGCCGAACGTGGCCTCCGGCCGGCCGGCGCCGCGGTAGGCGTCGGTCGGGGTCTTCGTGGTGAAGACCGTCTTGCAGTTGAACTGGTAGCCCTCCATCTTGTAGATCCCGTTGAACATCGCCGCTCCGAAGAGCGGGACGCCGGCGGTGAAGAGCTTGAGGTGCGCGCCAAGGTCGGCGAGCAGGTCGACCTTGACACCCAGCAGGGTGCCGTCGGAGGTCGCCGCGATCTCGAGGTCCTGAATCTGGTCCCGGCCGTGGTGGGCGTACTGGAAGTTCTCCGAACGCGTCTCGCACCACTTCACCGGGCGGCCGAGCTGCTTGGCCACGAGCAGGGTGATGATCTCCTCGGCGTGAACGCCGATCTTGCCGCCGAAGCCGCCGCCGACGTCGGGCGCGACGACGCGGAGCTTGGACTCGGAGATGCCGGTCAGCAGGGACATCACGACGCGCACGACGTGCGGGATCTGCGTGGCCGTGTAGATCGTGTAGTCGTCGTAGGTCGGGACGACGCAGACCGCGCGCGGCTCCATGTACGCCGGCGCGAGGCGCTGCTGACGGAAGCGGCGCTTGATGACGACGTCGGCCTTGGCCTTCGCCGCCTCGTAGGAATCGCCGGGGGACACGAGGTGGTAGCACTGGTTGGTGCCGATGTCCTCGTTGACGATCGCGGAGTCCGGCGCCAGCGCCGCCTCCATGTCCACGACCGCGGGCAGCGGTTCGTAGTCGACGTTGATCGCCTCGAGCGCGTCGTTCGCCTGGGCGCGGGTCTCCGCGACGACGATCGCGATCGGCTCGCCGACGAAGTGGACCTTGTCGGTGGCCAGCGGGGTGACGATCGGCTTCTTCATCTCCGGGTGGCAGGTCCACGCCTCGGGGATGATCGCCATCGAGGCGCCGAAGTCGGCGCCGGCCATGACCAGGACGACGCCCGGGTAGTCCTTCGCGGCGCTGGTGTCCACGGTGATCCGCGCGTGCGCGATCGGGCTGCGCAGGTACGCGGCGTGGAGCATGCCGGGAAGCTGGATGTTGTCCGTCCACCGGGTGCGACCGGTGATCAGGTGGGCGTCTTCCTTGCGGAGCAGGGACTGCCCCATCGCGCTCTGGTAGGTGTCCGCAGTGGCAGTCACTTGCCACCGCCCATCGCCGCTGCCGCGTGCTGCACGGCCTTCACGATGTTGTGGTACCCGGTGCAGCGGCAGAGGTTGCCCTCGATGCCCTCGCGGATCTCGTGCTCGGTCGGGTTGGGGTTGTTGTTGAGCAGGTCGACCGAGGCCATGATCATGCCCGGCGTGCAGTACCCGCACTGCAGGCCGTGGCACGCGCGGAACGCCTCCTGCACCGGGTGCAGTTCGGATTGGACGGTGTCGGCCAGGCCTTCGACGGTCAGCACGTCGGCGCCGTCGGTCTGGACCGCGAGGACGGAGCAGCTCTTCACGGACTGCCCGTTCAGCAGGACGGTGCAGGCGCCGCAGTTCGAGGTGTCGCACCCGACGACGGTGCCGACCTTGCCGCGCACGTCGCGCAGGTAGTGGACGAGTAGCAGGCGGGGTTCGACCTCGTCCGTATGCGCTACTCCGTCGACTTTGACGGTGATTTCAGCCATAGTCCGGGACTCTTTTCCTGTGCGAGATGGGTCACTACCGGGGGCGTGGGAGCAACAGTAGGCGCGGAATTTTGCGGCGTAACCGCCGCCCTGGCACGCGAAAGCCCGGCTCTCGCATCAGCGAGGTAAACACGCGTGCATAATTGGCATCTGCGCGGCTGCGCGCAGATTCTGCCTTTTGTTGGCGCGAAACGACCGCGTGCAGGTTCCGGGCTCCCGACCACCCTCCGCCGTCGGCGGGTGAGCAAGGAAGCCGCGGGCGGTGCGGTTATCCGCCCGGAAACCGCCTCGTGCATCGCTTCCCTGCTCGGTGTCCGCCCGCCGTGGTGCGTATCCCGGATGATCGCCCGAGGCTCCCGCCGTCGGCCCGAGAGCAAAGGAGCCGCGGACGAGGCGTTGGCCGACTGGTGAAGCACCTCAGGAGTCGCTTCTCCGCTCCTTCGCCTACGGCCGGCGGAGCTGGCGCACGCGCTCGACCTCGGCGAGGACCCAGAGGGGCCGGAAGCGCACGTCCTCCCATGTGAACCGGAGCAGGCCGAACCCGCGGGCGGTGATGGCGTTGAGGCGTCGGCGGTCTTCCTTGTAGTCCGCGCGGCTGGAGTGGAACTCGTACCCGTCGCCCTCGACGACCAGCCAGCCGTCTACGAGGAAGTCGACGTCGCCGACGCCGGGGATCCGCGCCTGTGTCCGTAGCTGAGCGTTGGTGCTGCGGAGCAGGAGTCGCAGCACCGACTCGAGTTCGGAGCCGCAGCGCGGGTCCACGTTGGCGACGGCGCGACGCAACTCGGGGGCGCCCGGTCCGCGAGATTGGTTCGCTGCAGCAACGAGCTGACGTTCCGTCACAGCTCTCTTGCGCAGTGCCGTGTCGAGGATGACGACGGCGTCCACGAACGGCAGGCATCTCCCGCAGTCGATGGCGGTGCGCAGGGCACTGGTGCAGTCGCGATCGGAATCGAGATCCGCCGGTGCCAGATCGGCGCGGTGCACCTCGATACCCGGGTGCGATTTCACCGTCCCCTGCGGCACGGTGACCACCAGGCGAAGGTCGGGGTTCCACGGCTCCCAACCGTGCAGGTAGGCCGCGGTCACGTGCGACGCGACGCCCCCCAGCGCGACCGCCGCAACGAGTCCCGCCGGGGCATCCGCCAACGCGTAGCCGCCGCGTCCGACCCGCAGCACGGTCCCGTCACGCGATGCCGCGCGCAGCGCTCGCTCGCCGACACCCATCTCGCGCAGCCGCGTCCACCGCGCCGCACCGCCCCGCAACTTCAACGCATCCATCACATCCATGCGCGGAACGCTGACGGCGGTCGGCCCGGGCGTGAAGGGCGAGTTCCCAATCTGTGGACAACTGGGGGTCGGCTGGCCCTGTGGACAACCCGGCCGCCGGCCCGGCGAACGGGGTGGTTGGCCTGGGATGCCATGGTCGTCGGTCGTCGGTCGTCGGTCGTCGGTCGGCGAGCAGCGAAGCGGCGGGTGGGGCGCGGAATCGCCGCCGGATCGGTTCTGGCGTCGCTTCCGTGCTCGGCGACCGTCGCTTCTCGGCTCGACGACCTTCGAGGCCGGGAATGGGGAGTACGGGGCGTGCTCGAGCGGCGCCGACGGTGGACGAGCGGGGAATCAACGGGGTGGGCGCCATCGGCGTTGGATTCGCCTCGGGTGCCGTTGGCTTGCTCGATGGCCTACGGCAGGGGCGAGCTCAGGCGGGGCGGCGGGCGAGGACGCCGGACAGGCCGTAGCCGATCACGGTGGTCGCCGGCGAGGCGAGGGCGGACTGGAGGCGCGCGAGGTCGGCGGCGGTGGCCAGCCCGGACGCCGTCAGCCGTTGCTCGATGGCGGCGAAAGACATGGCGAGGAAGCGGCCGGCGGAACCCTCGGCGAGGGTGATCGGGGCGTGGACGTCGCCGGCCACGAGCTCCAAGCCGGCCTCGACGACGGCGCCGGGCAGATCGAGGCCGTAGTTCGACTGCATGATCTTGGCCGTCGTCAGTGCATCGAAAGCGCGGATCAGGAACTCCGTGCACCACGCCGCGTCCGGATGGCCGCCGACGTGCAGGGTGCAGGCGACGCCCTCCTCGGCGAGCAGCAGCCCGCCGGGGCGAAGCGCCCTGGCCACGCTGCGTAGGACTGCGGCCGGGTCGGGGAGGTGCATGAGCAGCGCCCGACAGTGGACGAGGTCGTAGGCGTTCGGCTCGAGATCCTCGACGGTGACGTCCATCCGGCGCACCTCGACGTTCGCGGGTAGATCCACCAGGAAGCGCGGGTTCATGTCGACGGCGACGACGTGACCGCCGGCGCCCACCAGCTCGGAGAGTTGGCGGGCGACCGACCCGCGACCCGCCCCGAGGTCCGCCACCCGCCACCCGGGCGCAACGGCGGCCTCGCCCAGACGCCGGCGAGTGGGCACGTCGTACATCGCCTCGAGCTGCGCCAGCCGCGCGCTCTCCGGTTCGTCTGCGGCGTCGGTGAGCACATACTCGCTGGACACCTGCGGCTCCCGGTGTTGTGGCGGGCCCAATGCGCCGGAGCCTACGGCGCCTGGTGATGCCCCGTCACTACCCGTCGCCGGCTGCCAAGCACGGAGGCCGCTGGTGGGGCGGCCATAGCGGACGGACCACCTCAGGCGTTTCTTCGTCGCTCGGCAGCCTTCGCACGGCCGAGCGATCAGCCGACCAAGTCGATGCCGCGGTACTCGCATTCGCCGAGACCGCCCTGGAACACCGCGACGGCGATGAGCCAGACGCCGACGATCCGCTGCGGCGGCGGGCCGCCGATGGCGCGGGCGTAGTCGGCGAGGACGGGCTGCTCCTCGCTCGTCCAACGTCCGAGATCCGCCGTTCCGGAACGGACGACCTGGTGGGTCTCGTGGGCGCTCCACCACGGCAGCGGGCACGCAAAGGACGTGCCGACAGGAAGGGCGGAACTCCACAGGTAGGTGAGATCGAAGCCGTTGTCGAACTCGACGGCGATCGACAGGTAGTCGTGCGTGAGCAGCGTGTCCTCGGCGACGGCGGACGGCAGCGCGAGGACGCGCCAATCCCAACGGAGGCGTGTCGCGTCGGTGAGCGGCACGTCGACGGGCGCGACGATCAGCCCGCCGTCGTTCTCGCACCGGCATCCGATCCAGGAGCCGGTCGGGCCGGAGTGGTCGCGATAGGCCTCGGTGGCACCGACGCGCCAGACCGGCCGCCAGCCGTCGGGAAGCCGGGACGGCTGGAGGAGCCGGCGTCGTTCGGCGGCGGCCAACGGGTCCGAGTGCACCTGCGGCGCGAGGCCGTCGACGGGATCGTCGTCCCACACCAAGACTCGGACCGTGTAGGTGCCTGCGGCGGCGGGGCGGGGCCACGCGACGTCGTCGAGCTCGCCGCGGCGGTCGAGCCACGCGCCCGGGAAGTTGGCGACCAGTTCGAGGGTCCCGGAACTGTCGGCCACAAACGTCGTCGTGGCGGCTGCGAGCTTGTCGAAGGCGCCGGTCGGACTCACGCGGTAGCAGAGGAACAGTTCCGGACGGAACGTCAGATCGTCCGGCCCGCCGGCAGGTCCGGCCGTGCCGGTGGCGAAGAGGGTGACGAACTGTCCGGCTTCGACGGCGATGCCGGTGTCGATCCACCCGGGGCTGTCGGCGGGGACGTCGATCGTTGCTTCGGTCGGGTTCATGGGCAGGGAAGGTAGGCCCGGGACGCCTCGATCGCTTGCCATTTCGCGACAACGCCGAGGACCGTGGTGGTCGTGCAGGCCTACGGCATGACGCGCGCGGGTTCCATGGGTCCCGTCGCCGATTTCCTGCGCCGAAACGGGGTACCTCCGGATCCCGTTTTCCGCCGGCATGGGCTCTCGACGCGGCTTGTCGACGAACCCGAACGGCTGATCCTGCTGCGGGACCAGCTCGCGCTGGTCGAAACCGCGGCGCGGACCGCCGGCGACGACGTCTTCGGCGCTCGGCTGTCCACCCACGTGGGCTTTCTCGGGCTGGGCGAGTTCGGCCGGTGGGTGCAGGGGCTGCCCACCCTCGGCGAGGCGTTGGTCGTGTCGAACGCCGGCATGGCGCAGGGCCTGCAGACCGCCACCGCGATGCGTTTGGCGCAGTCGGACGGCGTCGCGCGCTGGACCTACGAAGTCACCGAACGAGTGCAGACCGGACGCCGGCAGAACGAACTGTTGGCGTTGGGCTACCAGCTCGATCTCCTGCGCCACTTCTTCGGGCCGCGGTGGCTGCCCATCCGGCTGGAGGTCCCGCAAGCCCGTCCGACGTTGTGCGCCGCGGCCGCAGCGGTGTACCGCTGCGAGGTTGCCGCCGGGCCCGTCGCGGCCGTGGTCTTTCCGGAGCACCTGTTGGGTCGGGCCAACCCCGCAACCGCCGGTCAAGCGAATCCACCCGACGACAGGCTCCCGGCGGACGTCGATCTGATCGCCTGCGTCGCGCATCTCATCGCGGCGGCCTCGCTCGAACGCCGGCCCACCCTTCCGGAAGTGGCGCGGCGCATGGGCCTCGGGCCTCGCACCCTGCAACGGCGGTTGGCCGAGCACGGCGAAACCTTCGACTGGCTGCTGCGCAGGGCACTGCAGCACCGCGCGAGCAGGCTGCTCGCGGCGGGCCGCCCCGTCACCGACGTCGCGACGGAACTCGGCTACTCCGATACCGCGCACTTCTCCCGCGCCTACCGCGGCTGGACCGGCCACCCACCGAGCGCGGACCGTGCCCCGGCCTAGTCCGCGACGCCCACCAAGCCGAGAAGCGGAGCCTGCGACGGTTGCGACGTCAATCTGCGCCTCGTTCGTCGCTTCCGTGCTCGCCTGCCGTCGGGGTGCACGGTCGCGGCGCTGCCCCGTTTGTTCGTTCCGTATTCGTTGGTCGTCGGCGGGAGAGCCCACGCGGCGCTCGGGTCGTCGGCTCCCGAACATGAATGCGACGGGAGACGCGGGTCCCACGCCGATCCGTGCCTCGTGCGTCGCTTCCCTGCTCGACACCGTCGCCCTCGTACGGAGCGTCGCGCCGCCCCGTACCGCTTCCCTGCTCGACGACCGCCGAGCCGTCGGGCTGCCCTGCCCGTGGTCGCCGCCGGCCCCGATGGCTAGCAAGCCGAGAAGCGACGCAAGAGGCGCTGCCGAGGCCGATCGGCGCCTCGCGCATTTCTTCCCTGCTCGTTGGCCTTCGCGAGGGCGAGGGCGGCTCGGCGGCTTAGGGCCGTCGGCGGGCTGCACGGCCGGCGACTCCGACCGCTCCGACGAAACAGCCCGCGACCAGGCCCATGACGCCGGTGCCGAGGGCGGAGTCGCCGGCTTCGTAGTCGTTGCCGAACCAGCCCCAGGCGGCTCCGCCGACGCCGCCGTACAACCCGGCGACGAGGACGATCAAGGCGCCGGGGAGCGGCTTCTCGTCAGGACGAGCCGGCCGGCTCATGGTGGATCGAGCCCTCGGTGGTCTTGAGGCGCTTGCCGGAGCCGCCCCAGCGGGCGCCGATGATCTCGGCGGCGATCGAGATCGCGGTCTCCTCCGGGGTGCGGGCGCCGAGGTCCAGGCCGATCGGGGAGTACAGGCGAGCGAGTTGGTCCTCCGGCACGCCTTCGTCGCGCAGGCGGGCGAGGCGGTCGTTGTGGGTGTTCCGCGAACCCATCGCGCCGATGTAGGCGGCCGGGGCGGACAGGGCGAGCTTGAGGACGGGGACGTCGAACTTCGGGTCGTGCGTGAGGACGCAGACGACCGTGCGATCGTCGATCGCGTTGGGGATTGCGAGCTGGGCCTCGAGGTAGCGGTGCGGCCACTCGATGACGACCTCGTCGGCCTCCGGGAAGCGCTTCTTGGTGGCGAACACCGCCCGGGCGTCGCACACGGTGACCCGGTAGCCGAGAAACTTCCCGGCGGCCGCTACGGCGGCGGCGAAGTCGATGGCGCCGAACACCAACATGCGCGGCGGTGGGGCGAAGGAGCTCACGAAGACGGTGAGGTCGTCCAGTCGCCGCTCGCCGTCGGGGCCGTACCGGATGATCCCGGTGGCACCCTGGGAGAGCCGGCCGCGGCCGTCGTCGGTCACGGCGTCGTCCAAACGGGGACTGCCGAGCGAGCCGGAACGCCGGTCCGGCCAGATCACCAGCCGCGCGCCGACGGGCCCGGCGCCGGACACGATCGTCGCCACCGCCACGGGCTCCCCCGCGTCGATGGAGGCGACCACCTCGGGGAACTCGGGGAACGTTTCCGGCGAGATCGACTCGACGAACATGTCGATGATGCCGCCGCAGGTCAGGCCCACGGCGAAGGCGTCGTCGTCGGAGAACCCGTAGGTCTGGAACACCGGGTCGCCCGAGGCCATGACCTCCTGCGCGAGTTCGTAGACCGCGCCCTCGACGCAGCCGCCGGAGACCGAGCCGACGGCCTCGCCGTCCGCGGCGACGGCCATCGCGGCACCGGGCTGGCGCGGTGCGCTGCGCGAGACGCCGACCACCGTCGCCAGGCCGAAGGTTGCGCCGGCGGCGTACCAGTGGCGGATCTCGTCCAGCACGTCACGCATGGCAGCGTCCTTTGGGTTCGGCCTCCCGGGACAGGCGCCGGGCGAGCGCCTCGAATGCAGCCACATTGTGCCCGGCCACCAAAGCGTCAACGTGCGGCAGCGCCGCCTGCATTCCTGCGGTGGCCGGCGCGAAGCCGTCCTTCCCCGCATGGGGGTTCACCCACACCACCGCATGGGCCAGGCGAGCCAGTCGTGCCATCTGCTCGCCGAGCAGGGTCGGGTCGCCGCGCTCCCACCCGTCGCTGGCGATCACGACGACGGCGCCGCGGGCCGTGCCGCGCTGCCCCCACCGGTCCAGGAACGCCTTGAGCAGGTCCCCGAGCCGGGTGCCACCCGACCAGTCCGGCACCGCCGCCGCAACCGCACGCAGCGCGGCGTCCGGCTCGCGCGCCGCCATCTGCCGGGTCACTCGGGTCAGGCGCGTGCCGATCGTAAACACCTCGACGTCCGGCCGGCGCCGGGTCAGGACGTGGGCGAAGCGCAGGTGCGCGTCGGCGTAGAGCTCCATCGATCCAGAGACGTCGATGAGCGACACGATCCGCCGCGGCCTCCTTCGGTGACGGCGCATCAGAATGTCGTCGAGCTCGCCGCCGCGGCGCAGCATGGAGCGCACGGTGCGCCGCGCGTCGACCTGGCCTCGATGCGCCGGAGCAAAGCGCAGCGAACGGCGGCTCGGACCGCGCGGATCCAGCCGCGCGAGGAGGCGGCGGACCTCCGCGCGTTCGGCGTCGGTCAACGCCGCGACGTCCTTGGTGCGCAGCACGTCCGCGTCGCTCGCGGCGCTCGCCGTGGGGTTGGTCTCCAGGTCCTCGTCCGCGCCGACCTGCTGGTCCGCGGCCGTCGCGACCGACTCGAGCTTCATGGCCAGGCGCATGGACCCGTCCAACGGGGCGTCGATCCCGCGGCTGCCGAAATACGCGACGAAGGCGGTGTCGTACTTCGCGATGTCGACCGGCCCGGCGCACAGTGTCAGGCGCCCGGCCCAATAGGCGTCGTGCCCGTCGAGCACGTCGAGGTTGCGCAGCGCCACCAGCATCGCCTGCACCCGGTCCGTTCCGGCGTCCACTCCGGCGGCCCGCAGCGTCCGGGCGAAACCCACCACGGTCTCGGTCAGATCGAGCCGGGGCTCCTCCACTACGTGCGTCCCGCTCCGACGAGCAGTTCCAGGCCCTCGGCGGTGACCCGGTCGGTGTCCTCGCGGTACTTCAGCACCGCGCCGAGCGTCCGTGCGGCGGCGTCGACGTCGAGCGTGCGCGCCCCCAGAGTCATCAGCGCCCGCGTCCAGTCCAGCGACTCGGCCACGCCCGGCGGCTTGAGCAGATCGCGCATGCGCAGGAAGCCGACGGCGGCCGCGACCTCGGTGGCGAGGCGCTCGGTCACGTCGGGCAGACGCTTGCGGATGATCTCGACCTCGCGGTCGTACGCCGGGTGCTCGAGCCAGTGGTAGAGGCATCGGCGCTTCAGCGCGTCGTGGACCTCGCGGGTCCGGTTGGAGGTCACGACGACGATCGGCGGCGTCTCCGCGCGGATCGTGCCGAGCTCCGGGATGGAGATGGTGAAGTCGGAGAGGACCTCGAGCAGGAACGCCTCGAACTCGTCGTCGGCGCGGTCCACCTCGTCGATCAACAGCACCGACGGGCTGGTCTCGATTGCCTGCAGCAGGGGCCGCGCGAGGAGAAAGCGGCGGTCGTAGAGCTCGCCCTCCAACTTCTCCACGTCGCGCACTCCGACGGCCTCGCTGGCGCGCAGATGCAGGAGCTGGCGGGGGAAGTCCCAGTCGTAGAGGGCCTGCGCGGAATCGATGCCCTCGTAGCACTGCAGCCGGATCAGCCGGGTCCCGCCGAGGGCCGCGAGCGAGTGCGCCAGGGCCGTCTTGCCGACCCCGGCTTCGCCCTCGAGAAACAGCGGGCGACCCATGCGAATTGCCAGGAACGCCGCCGTAGCCAGGCCGGCGTCTGCGAGATATCCCTGCTCTGCGAGCCGTGCGGCGAGCGACTCGGGAGAATCGCTGCCGGTCAGCGCGTTGTCGTGGGGCGGGGCCATGGTGGCCGAGGGTACCCCTGGCTGCCGACTCACAGAAAAGTTCCAGGTAATTCCCCGATTGAATCCCGCGATTACTGGGCAAGCTGTCAAGTGGATCTACACGACCTGGGTGCCGACTGCGCCCGCCCAGCGAGAACCCGGAGTCGATCGCATGACGCCACGAACGGAGACCACCCTGCAGAGCGAGCAAGCAGTGGACGGAACCGGCTACCGCCTGCTCGTCGTGGACGACGAGGCCAACATCGTGGAGCTGCTGAGCACTTCCCTGCGGTTCGCCGGTTTCGAGGTGGCCACCGCCGCCAACGGCGAGGAGGCGCTGCGGATCGCGCGGTCCTTCGACCCGGACCTGCTCGTGCTCGACGTGATGCTTCCCGACGTCTCGGGCTTCGGCGTCGTCAAGCAGTTGCGTGCCGCCGGCTCCGCCGTGCCGGTCGTGTTCCTGACCGCGCGCGACGCCACCGAGGACCGCATCGCCGGCCTGACCCTCGGCGGCGACGACTACGTCACCAAGCCCTTCAGCCTCGACGAGGTCGTCGCGCGCATCCACGCGGTGCTGCGGCGCACCTCCAACCGCACCGAGGGCGGCGCCCCGCCTCGCCTGGTCTTCCACGACCTGGAGCTGGACACCGAGACCCACGAGGTGTGGCGCGCCGGCTCCCCGGTGTCGCTCTCGCCGACCGAGTTCAAGCTGCTGCGGTACTTCATGAACAACCCGCGGCGCGTGCTGTCCAAGGCGCAGATCCTGGACCACGTCTGGAACTACGACTTCAACGGCGAGATGAACATCGTCGAGTCCTACGTCTCCTACCTGCGGCGCAAGATCGACACAGTCGAGCCGCGGCTGCTGCACACCCTGCGTGGCGTGGGGTACGTCCTGCGCCTGCCGCCGGGATGATCGAACCAGTGAGCGAGCTTGCGAGCTCACCAAAAAACAGAGTGCACTCTGCCGTCACTGGATTGACGAGCGCCAGCGAGGAAATCCAGTGACGGCGCCCCAGCGATCTGCCGACCTGGGGCCGCTTAGGCGAATGTCCGCGCGTACGCCGTTGCGCGCGAAGTTGATCGCGGCGCTGATGGTGCTGACCACGGCCGCGGTGGTGTTGACCGCGGTGTCCGCGACGGTCGTGCTGCGCTCGTACCTGTTCGACCGCGTGGACCGCCAACTCGATCGCTTCACCAACAGCCTGACGACTCGGGTTAGCGCCAATCCGCCGACGGCGGAGTCCGGCGAGGGCGACTCGACGACGCAGCCCGTCGAGCCGACGCGGCGGGCCTCTCCGTACTACTTCGTCGTCCGCGACAACGCCGGCACCGAGGTGCGCCGCGAAGGCTCGGCACTGGACGGGCCGGGCCGGGTGCCGCGGCTGCCCGCCGTGGACGCCGAGCAGGCCAAGGTGCGGGACAAGGAGCCGTACACCGCTCCGGCCATCGACAAGAACCAGCCGCGGTGGCGTGCGATGACGCGGACGCTGCCGGACGGCTCGGGAAGCGTGACGCTGGCGCTGTCCCTGGAAGAGGTCGACGCGACCGTGGGCCGCCTCATCCGCGTGCTGACCTTCGTCGGGCTCGGCGTTCTGGGCCTGACCGGCGCGGGTTCGTGGCTGATCGTGCGCAGCAGTCTGCGCCCGCTGCGGGAGGTGGAGACGACGGCGGAGGCCATCGCCGCCGGCGACCTGTCCCGCCGCGTTCCCGTGCACCCGAACCGGACCGAGGTCGGGCGGCTCTCGGCCGCCGTCAACACGATGCTCGGCCACATCGAGACCGCCGTCATCGAGAAGGAGGCCACGGCCGCGGCCGCGCAGGCCTCCGAGGAGCGCATGCGCCGGTTCATCGCCGACGCGAGCCACGAACTCCGCACGCCGCTGACCTCGATCCGCGGCTTCGCCGAGCTGTACCGGCAGGGCGCGGTCAAGGCGCCGGAGCAGGTGCCGGGGCTACTGGCGCGCATCGAGGACGAAGCCACCCGCATGGGCCTGCTCGTCGAAGACCTGCTGCTGTTGGCTCGGCTCGACCAGGCACGCCCACTGGAGCGGGAGCCGGTGGACCTGGTGGCCGTGGCGACGGACGCGGTCGTCGCGGCGCGCGTCTCCCACCCGGACCGGCGGGTCGAGGTGCGCGTGGTCGGCGAGGAGGACGTGCCGCCCGACGTCCTCGGCGACGACGCGCGGCTGCGCCAGGTGGCCGGGAACCTCATCGCCAACGCGTGCACCCACACCCCGGCCGGCACGGCCGTGCGCGTCAGCGTCGGTTCGGTGCAGGAGAACGGAGCGCGCTGGGCCGTGCTCGAGGTGGCCGACGAGGGCCCGGGGCTTTCCGCCGAGGAGTGCGACCGCGTCTTCGAGCGCTTCTACCGAACGGACTCGTCCCGCAATCGCCGCACCGGCGGCTCGGGGCTGGGCCTGTCGATCGTCGCGGCCCTGGTGGCCGCGCACGGCGGCAAGGTCGAGGTGAAGTCCGCGCCGGGCGCCGGCGCTACCTTCCGCGTACGGCTGCCGAACGCGCCGGTGTAGGGCATCGCCTAGCCGGCGATGTCGACCTCGTCGACGTCGTTCTCCGAGGGCTGCCGGGCCAGCGCGAGACCGGCCAGGCCGGTCGCGACGAGAGACAGCACGATCGCGGCGATCGCCAGGCCGAGCGCGGTGTTGACCTGGTCCGTCGTCACCACCGCGGGCACGGCGTCGATGCTCGTCGGGGACGGCTCCGCCGACGGGCTCGCCGTCGGCTCCGCGCTCGGTTCGGCGCTGGACTTGTCCATGTCGGGCTGGTGCACGGACGCCGAGGGCGCCGGGCTGGACAGGGCCGCAGCCGCAGCGGTCACCGTCCGGGGCGAGTCCGCCCCCACCATCACCATCGACAGCCCGGACAACAGAAACGCAGCCCCGGTGACCCCGGCGATCTGCCAGGTGTACCGACGAAGGAGCGCCTTCAACACCGCAACCCCAGGTCGACTCGATGGAGCGCGGATCACATCCGCGCCTTCTGTCACATGAGTCTCAGGCGTATCGGGCCAGATCAGGGCAATTCGTCGGTCAAGATCGTTGCGACGCGGGTTAAGCGGCGCGGCGGCTGCGCGTGCGCACGCTCGGGCGGTGCCCGACGGCCTGCGCCTCCGGCTCCGGAGCGTTCTGGGTGCGGTCCAGGTGCCAGAGCCACGCCAGCAGCCCCACGCCCAGCACCAGCAGCGCGTGCGGGGCCTCGGCCAGCGCCGTCACGCCACTGCGCCCCTCGAGGATGTCCCGCACGCTGACGAACGCGGTGAGGGCGGCCGCGCACCCGAGCATCGGCAGCATCGCCCCGGCCCGCCGCGGCGACGCGGCAGCGGCGAGGAACCCGATGGCCGTGGCCATGCCCCAGGTGCTCAACTCGCCCGCGGTGTGCCAGCGGCCGAGCAGGTCGGGCGAGGCCAGGCCCATTTCGACCGCCGCGATGACCACGAGCAACCAGCGCAGCGCCAGGGTGAGCCCGAAGCGCGGCCGGTCTGCGGCCGCTGCGGCGAGGATCGACGCTGTGAGGTCCGGCACGCGTTCGGCCGGCGCCACCCGCATCGCGCGGTGTAGGCGAGCCAGGCCCGCGTCGAAACTGCGACAGTCCGGGCAGCCCGCAACGTGCGCCGTCACCAGCGCTTCGTCGAACTCGAGAGCCTCGCCGTCGGCCTTGGCCGACAGCGCCTCGCGCCACCGTTCGCATCCCACGTTCGATGAGTCGCCCCTCGTGGCGGTCCGGTTCCCCCTGAGTTTCGCTTACCTGGCAGGGGTATCGACCTTGACCGATGTGCTTACCATCGAGGTGTGCACGATGACGAGATCACTCGCCTGGCCCTTGCGGCCGGCCGTGGGGATGCCGCCGCGACCACGGAATTCGTCCGTGCCACGCAGGCGGACGTCTGGCGCTACGTCGCCTACCTCGTCGATCGGGGCCAGGCCGACGACCTGACGCAGGAGACCTATCTGCGCGCGCTGCGCGGCCTGCGGACCTTCCGCGGCGACACCGCCGCCCGCGTCTGGCTGCTGTCCATCGCCCGCCGGGCCGTGGTGGACCACTTCCGCCGCCAGGGCCGCCGCCCCGCCGTCGGCGCGAGCCTGGACGCCGAGGACGTGCTCGTCGATCGCATCGCCCCGGCCACCCCGGAGGCCTCGGGCGAGATCAGCCTGCGGATGCTCGTCGAAGACCTGGACGAGGACAAGCGCGCCGCGTTCGTGCTCACCCAGGTGCACGGCCTGTCCTACCAGGAGGCCGCGGAGGTCTGCGGCGTGCCGATCGGCACGATCCGCTCGCGCATGGCTCGCGCCCGCGAGCAGCTGCTCGGCACCCTCGCGGACGCCGAGACCGCCGGCGACGAGGCCCCGTCCCGCCGCCACCTGCGTCGCCTGTAGCGACACTGCGAGGCGCGCCCCCGCCCCTGCTCCGCCCATAGTGCAGTCGGGGTACGCGAAACAGGCTTGTAGCGTGCCTGGACTGCGCTATCGGGAGTGTGCGGGCTCGATTGATCGCTCGCCGTGGGTGAGGCAGGCTCATTCTCGGCCGAGGAGGCGCGAGCGTGGTCGATCTGCGGGTGGACACCGACGCGTTGGCGTACGCGTCGCGGAGTCTGCGTGCGGTGGCGATGGTGGCGCAGGAGTTGGCCGGGGACACGGGCAAGGCCGGTGGGTGGGCGGCGGCGAGCGGGTCGGTCGAGGCGGAGCAGGCGATCGTCGATTTCCTCGCGGCGTGGGGGCATGGGCTGGGGTGGATCGGCGCGCAGGCCGAGGATTTGGCCGATTCGCTGTGGCACACGGCGGAGGTGTTCGACGCGATCGAGCGCCAGTTGGCCGCGGCGGCGAGTGCCGGGACGGGCCCGGTGGCGTTCGAGCCCTCGCCTACGCCCTCGCCGCGGTTTCCGGACCCGCCTCGGGTGCTCCGTGGATCCCCGGTCGGGGTCGCGGTACAGCTCTCGCCGGCCACGCACTGGAGCCAGCTGATTCCGGGCGAGCCGGACGAGGTCCGCTCGCTCGCGCGGCGACTGGCGGGGCTCGCCGAAGCGGCGGCGCAGGCGCGCGCGGATCTGGGCCGCGGTGGAATCTCGGGGTGGACCGGGGCGAGTGCGGAGGCCGCGGTCGGAGACCTGACGCTGCTCGATCGACGGTTGCAGATCGGGCAGGACGCGTTCGACGACGCCGCCCGAGCATGTGCCCGCTACGCCGAGGCGCTGGACGCCGCCCGGTCCCTGGCGCGTCTGGCGTTCGACCGGTGGCAGGCCGCCGAGCTCGCCTCGGCCGCCTCGCGCGGTGCGGTCGTGGGTGCGGTCCCGGTCGGCGGACCGGTAGATCCGGACGCCGAACTGCACCGTGCCGCGGCGATGCTGGCCCAGGCCCGCGAGGAGGCGGCGGTCGCGGCCCGATCCCTCGTCCAGACGCTCGGGGAGGCGCGGGAGGGTGCCCCGCGGGAGTCGGGGTTCTTCGCAGGGCTGCGCCGAACGGTCGCAAGCGTCGGGCTGGGTCTGGTCGAGGGAGTCGGGACGCTGGTCGCCGCACCGATCGCGGTGGTCGATCTGGTCATGGCGGTACAGCCGATCCGCTACCGCACCGACCCGCAGGACTATGCCGCGACGTGGGAGGCGATCTGGGGCGCGGTCCGCGACACCGCCCGCGACATCGCCCGCAACCCCGCCGGGGCCGTGTTCACGGCCTTCGTCGACACCGAGGCCTTCCGCGACGACCCGGCACGGGCCGCCGGGCGGCTCCTGCCGGACCTGGTCGCGCTCGCGGCGACCGTCGGGGCGGCCGGTGGCGTCAAGGCCGCGGCCGCGACCGGCAGGCTGAACGCGGCCCGCGACACCCTGGCCTGGCACCGCGCCCGCGGCGAAGCGCTCGACCAGTTGCCCGAGGCCGCCTACCGGCAACGGCTCATCGACAACCGGGTGAACCTCGGCACGCCCGCCGGGCGGGCAATGGCGATTCAACTCCGTTCGCCGTTCCAACAGGCCGACCAGTGGGTGCCGCAAACCTTCCCGGCGGGGACCAGGATCTGGGTCCGCGACGACGGCATCGGCACCACCGACCCGCCGGGCGAGGACGCGGCGCGGTTCTTCGAGAACGGGCAGACCGCCCCCAAGCGCGAGTGGGACGCCGACGGCGTGGAGCAGCCGAGCCATCGCGCCGGCGTCAGGGCCTTCGTGGTCCAGGGCGAGGGTCTGGATGGAGCGACCGCCACCGCGCTGGCCAACCCAAGTCTCGGAACCGGCGGCGGCACTCTGGCCTGGGTCGACGTCGAGGCCGCGCGGGCCTCGGGACGTCTCGTGCAGGCGGACTCGCACGTGTTCGACCCGAACACCAGGACGGCGACCGTGGAGGACCCACGCTTCACCCACGTCGACGACTCCCTGCCCGCCCACCGGCCGCTGGACCCGGAGGCCGAACGCACGGCCGGACGGATCCAGGGCGGTATGCGCGGCAGCGCCGAGAACGTCCGCGACGCCGCCGTGATCGGCGCCGCGGCGGCCGTCGACCCAAGCGAGGAAGGATCGAAATGACCGAGCCCGACGACCATCGTGAGGTCATCCCCGGCGGCTGGCAGGAGGAGTGGCCCGGCTGGCACCACGTCAAACCCCTGATCCGTTTCCTCGTCGAGGAACGCGGCCATCTTCTCCTGCATCCAGACGAGCCGTGGGGCGTCGTCCCCCTCAACGGCGGAAGGGACTGCTCCCTCACCCGGATGATCACCGAAGAAAGCTGGGCCGCGCTCAACGAACGCTTCGTCATCCCGGACAACATCGGCTACATGGCGGGCTTCATCCGCGATTTCGAGAACGGCATCGACATTTCCGGCTACGACTGGGTGATCGGCCTCGACGGCAAGAACGAACGCATCGAGCCGCACGAGGCCGAGTTGCGCGCGAAGGGTTTGGGCGGCTGCCCGCCTGAATAGCTCAGTCGCTGAACAGGAGGGTCAGCCCTCCAAAGGTGTAGGCGATCATCAGGATCATCATCGGGATCTGGCCGAGTACGGCTGCCTTCGGGGGGAACAGGCGCACCGCGCGGTCGTGCGCGGAGAACACGCCGAGAACGTGGCCGGTCACGATCGCGACCACCTGCAGGGTCGCGATGGCCGTCACCGACAGGACGTCGTAGTTGACCTCGAGGTTCGCAGTGCCGAACCAGTTCTGGCCCTCGACCAACGGGTCCGACGCACGGATTAGCGTCTGTTGGCCGGCGAAGACCAGCAGCGAGAAGTAGTGCGCGATCAGGTACCCGACCGCGATGGGGACCAGCGAATGCGCGAACTGGGCGGGCATGCCGCGCGGCCTGCCGTCGCCGAGTAGCCCGGACAGCCACGACGCGATGCAGAACGCCAGCGCCACCGCGGCGACGCTTCCGCTGAGTGCCAGCGTGGCGAGCGTGGTGGGCGACCAGGACGAGTCGCTGGTGTGCTCGAACCACCAGCTGGTCGAGGTCACGGAGTCGAACGCGGTGGAGCCCAGCATCACTGCGACGACGGGGACCAGGCCGGGCGCCTGGCGGATGCCGTCGAGGTTCGCCAGCGGGCTGCGCACGACCAGGACGCCGTCGGTGCGGCGGCCGAGGACGGACAGGCGACCGATCAACGTGGAGAACACCTCGAAGCCGTCGCACCGGGCGAACCAGCGGCGCCCGAACAGGACGGCGCCGATCAGGTTGAGCCCGGCGTAGATCCCGAACCAGGTCCGCAACGTCCCGGTGGAGTCTCGCTCCGGGGCGCAGAGCTCCAGCCAGACGAAGCCGAAGATGCCCGCCGCGGCCGGCCAGTAGCCGACCCAGGCGGGCAGTTTGTAGAGGCCCTCGTCCGGGTCGAGCCGCAGCGCCTTCGTCAGGCCGAGGTGGATGGTCCGCAGCGGGTTCAACAGCCGCCACACGGGGCCGAACAGCAGCGAGACGGGCACCAGCCCGACCCAGAAGATCACGTACACGAAGCCGGCGGTCGGATTCGTCGCGAGGTCCGGGCCGGCGAACGCCGCGAAGCTCACGAACCCGACGAGGAGCAGCCCGAGGACGCGCAGCGCTCCGCGCATCTCCGGGCTGTCCAGGAACGCAGCCAGGCCCTCGGGGAGGGGCCGGCCGGATTCGTCGCCGCTGTAGTGCGACTGGCGCCGCCAGAACGCCAGGGCGAGGAACGAGACGGCCATGGCCGCCAGGGCTCCGGTGAGCGCGTACCCGAACGGCAGCGGCAGGTCCTGGCGGGAGCTGACTCCGTGGGCCGGGATCAGTACGTGCCCGAGCACGCCCTACCCCACCACGAGGTTGAACAGCAGCTTCCCGGTCTCGTGAACCTCGACTTCCCAGCCGCCGCCCTTGTCGGCCGTGAAGGTCTTGCGGACCGTCTCGCCCGCCCCGACCTTGATGTAGAAGTCGTAGCCGTGCACGTGCAGTTCCTGCGCCTTGTCCGAGGTTACGACGATCGTGACGGTCTCGCCCTTGGCGACCTTCTGGTTGAGGTCCAGCTTCGGCTCCGGGCTGCCGGCCACCAGGTTGATCTCGATGACCGTGCCCTCGGCGGCGGCGCTCGCCGACTCCGACGGGCTCGCGCTCGGGCTCGCCGATTCGCTGGGCGTGGCCGAGGGCGTCTCGGCCGGGGTCGCGACGGCAGTGACGGCCGGCTGCACCGGCGGCACCACCTGGTCGTTGGCTTTGTCCTCTCCGCCGCACGCCGCGAGCAGCAGCAGGGCCGCGGCGCCGGCGGCGAGCATTCGGACGGGAGGTCTCATCTGGTTCGTGGTCACGTCAGCATTGTCGCCACGTACCCCGGACAGGTTCCCTCTAGACTCGCGTCGTGTCCGGACTGTTCTCCGTCCTGCTCGCGATCGCCGCCGTAGCGTTCGCCGGGCTCGCGCTCACCGGCGCCTGGCGGGTTCTGCGAAGCAGGGATTGACCATGGTTTTCGAGATCCCGCCGGACATCCACGAGCTTTGCGTTCCGCTGGCTTTTCTCTTGGGGACCTGGGAGGGCGAGGGCGTCGTCGAGTACCCGACGATCCAACGCAAGCTCTTCGCCCAGCGGATCGAGTTCGCGCAGGTCGGCAAGCCGTTCCTGTACTACACGAGCCGCACGTGGGAGCTCGGCGAGGACGGCAACCGCCGCAAGCCGCTCGCGATGGAGACCGGGTTCTGGCGGCCGCAGCCGGACAAGTCGCTCGAGGTGCTGCTGACCCACCCGACGGGCTTTCTCGAGGCGCTGTGGGGCGAGATCCGCGGGCCGCGGATCGAGATGGCGACGGCGCCCAACGGGCTGATCAAGTCGAAGACCGCCAAGGACTACGTGGGCGGGCACCGGCTCTACGGCCTCGTCGACGGGCGCCTCATGTGGGTCTACGAGATGGAGGCGATGGGCGAGCCCCTGCAGCCGCACGTCTCGGCGGAGCTCAAGCGGACGCCGGGCTGATGTCCGACTGGCGCGCGATGCTGCGGGAGAAGGGCTACCGCCTCACCCCGCAGCGCGAACTGGTGCTGGCCGCGGTGAACGAACTCGGCCACGCCACTCCCGAGCAGGTCTGTACCCGGGTGCAGCGCACCGCCAGCGGGATCAACATCTCGACGATCTACCGGACGCTCGAACTGCTCGAGGAACTCGGCCTGGTTCGCCACGCGCACCTCGGCCACGGTGCGCCGAGCTACCACCCGGCCGGGCACGTAGAGCACGTCCACCTCGTCTGCCGGGACTGCGAGAACGTCACCGAGGTCGACGCCGCCGTCGCCGAATCCCTCGCCACGGCGCTGCGTGAACAGGCCGGCTTCCACCTCGACCTCGAGCACTTCGCGATCTACGGCCGCTGCGCGTCCTGCTCCGCCGTCAACTAGCCATCTTCTGCACCGTGTCGCGCCCTACGAGCCGCTTCGTAGCGCGCAGACGCGCACAGAAGATGCGGGGTTAGCGGCGCTCGAAGGGGCTCGGGACGGGGAAGAGCGCCTCGAGGCATTCGCGAACGGCCTCGTTGACCGCGGCCGGGTCGGCGCCGAGGCCCGCGTGGTCGTTGAGGCAGAAGGCTGCGGGGCGGACGCGGCGCAGGCTCGCGAGCCGGCGGGACAGGCGGGGGTCGGCCAAGTCGACGTAGGCGTAGGAGATGGAAGCCGGAACCGCACGGCCCGTCAGATACGCGTAGGTGCCGACGAGCGAGGCCGGAATGGAGATGTCGCTCGGGTGGCGGAAGCGCGAGGCGGAGGTTCGCTCGAAGTCGGCGGCGAAGGCGTTTTCCAGCTCGTGCACCACCGAGCGCAGCTGGGGATACGGCGCGTGCAGGAAGCGGTGGGTCGCGGTGCGGCCGAACCTGGCGGCGAGCAGGTCCCGGTTGTTCTTGCCCGCCGCCTCGACCGGGGTGTCCGCCGGGCTCGCCGGACCGTCGGGCAGGGGCTTGGGGGAGGGGAAGAGCCGAGCGAGCCCGTTGCCCACGAAGAAGTCTTCGGGGTGCGCCGCGCGGCCGAGAAACATGTCGTCGTTGAGATACAGATAGTGCTCGGCCAGGCCGTCGATGTGGTGCAGCCGCGACTCGATCGAGTGCGAGTTGAACGTCGGCAGGCAGTCCTTGGGAAGGATCGCCGAGTGGTCGACGACCGTGACCCGGTGGTACCCGACGTCCAGCCAACCAGGAATCTGACGATCAGTCACAATATAGACGTTGCGGACCCACGGGGCGTGTAGGGCGAGCGAGCGCAGCGAGTACCGCAGCTCGTCTCGGCTGATCCAGCGCGACGGGTTCGCGGCCAGCGTGCTGAGCTCGTTCGGGCGCGCCGCCGCCCACGCCGCGGTGCGCCGCGCCTGCCAGGCCGCGTCCGCGCCGTCGACCCACGTGTAGACCACGTCGATCGGGAACTCGCACGCGAACACCGAGCCGCGCGTGGCCGCGGCCAGTGCGCCCTCGGCTCCGGTGCGCCCGGTCAGCCGCGCCTTGACCTGCGCGGCGGCCCTGCGCGGACCGAGTCTCCGGGCGGCGGCCAGGTCTCCGAGTACCCCGCGTGCCGCGTCCCCCGCCATGCGCAGAACATACGCTGGAGAGCGTGTCCACCACGACTTGGTCTTCGCCTCTGCTCGCCGTCCGCGGCGCCGTTGCCGCCGACGGTCCCGACGCCGGGGTCCCGGCCCACTACGGCGACCCGTTCACCGAGCAGCGCTCGCTGGCCCGTGGCAGTGGCGCCGTGGACCTCTCGCACCGCGGCGTCGTCACCGTCACCGGCCCGGACCGGCTCGGCTGGCTGCACTCGCTCACCACCCAGCACCTCACCGAACTCGCGCCGCACACCCCGACGCAGGCGCTGATTCTCAGCCCGCACGGGCACATCGAGCACGACCTGCACCTCGTCGACGACGGGGAGACGTGCTGGATCACCGTCGAGCCCGGCACCGCCGCCGACCTCGTCGCGTTCCTGGACAGGATGCGTTTCATGCTCCGCGTCGAGGTCGCGGACGTCACCGAGCAGTGGGCCGTGCTCTGGCGCCCCGGCACGGGGAACTCCGGTATCTGGTGGGCCCGCCCCGAGGCCCCCGAACTGCTCGGCGAGTTCGCCGGCCACGAACTTCTGGTGGCCCGCCCCGAACTCGCGGCCGCCATGGCGATCGCCGCGCCGGCGATCGTGGGCGGGGACGGCGCCGGCGCCTCGGGCGTCGAGGCCTTCGAGGCGCTGCGCATCGCCGCGCACATCCCCCGCTTCGGCTTCGAGACCGACCACCGCACGATCCCGCACGAGCTCGGCCTCCTTGCCCCCGCCGTGCACCTGCAGAAGGGGTGCTATCGCGGCCAGGAGACCGTCGCGCGCGTCCACAACCTGGGCCGCCCGCCGCGGCGCCTGGTGTTCCTGCACCTCGACGGCACCGACGTCGCGCTCCCCGCACACGGCGACCCCATCACGCTCGAGGACAGGCAGATCGGCTTCGTCGGCAGCGTCGCTCGCCACCACGAGCTCGGCTCCATCGCCCTTGGTGTGATCAAGCGCAACACCCCCGTCGACGCCGAACTCCTGGCCGGCGGCATCCTCGCCGCCGCCGAGATCGTCGTCGAACCCTAAAGCTCCAGCAGGACGGTGAACGGGCCGTCGTTGACGAGCTCGACCTGCATGTCGGTGCCGAAGACGCCGGTGGCCACGGTGGCGCCGTGGGCGCGCAGCGCGGCGACGACGGCGTCCACGAGGGGCTCGGCGCGACCTTCGGCAGAACCAAAGGGTTGGTGTCGGCAAATCTGAAGCGGTAATATCGGCAGAACCATAATTGCCCAGGTGAGCGGACTGGTAGTGGACCTGCTATCGCGGCGATCTGCCGATGCGGTTCGAGATGCGTTGGGCGATACCCGAGTGGTAGTCGTCAACGGCGCGCGCCAAGTCGGCAAGAGCACCTTGGCGCAGGTGATCGCTCGCGAGCACCCCGGATGCGCCCTGCGGTTCCTCGACCGCCCCGACACGCTCGCCGCGGCGCAGCGCGACCCAGTGGGGTTCCTCCGGCACGACGGCCTGCTCCTGATCGACGAGGTCCAGCGAGTGCCGGAGCTCTGGCTGGCAATCAAGGCAACCGTCGACGCCGACCCGAGGCCCGGCCGGTTCCTGCTCACGGGTTCCGCACGTCTGCTGGCGTTGCGCAGCCTGCCCGACTCGCTGATCGGGAGAGCCGAGACGGTCGCGCTGTGGCCGCTCTCCCAGGGGGAGATCGGCGGGGAGCCCGACGGCTTCGTCGACGCGGCGTTCGACGCGGGCGCCGACCTGCGGGTGCCCGATGTTCACCTCGAGCGCGGCGACTACCTCCGTCGGATCGAGCGCGGCGGATTTCCCGCGGTCATCGAGCGAACGCCGCGCCGCCGGAAGGCGTTCTTCGACTCCTATGTAACCGACTTGATCAACCGCGACGTGAAGCAGGCCGCCGAGATCTCGCAGGCTGCGGAGATGCATCGCCTACTGCGGCTGATTGCCCCTCAGATCGGCGGGCTGCTCCGCCCGGAGCGGCTCGCGAGCCGGCTGTCGATCACCGCGCCCACAGTGGCGCGGTACCTGGACATCCTCGAGACAGTGTTCCTGATCAAGCGGGTCCCGGCCTGGACTGCAGGCTCGGCCGGCCGGGCGGTCCGCACCCCGAAGTTGGTGTTCGTCGATTCCGGAATCGCAGCGCACCTGGCCGGCGGTCCCCGCGACGACGCGACCCTCGGCGGGCTGTTGGAAAGCTTCGTGATCTCCGAGTTGGCTCGCCAGGTCGGCTGGAGCGATACGGCCGCCGACCTGCTGCACTTCCGCGACCGCGACGGCTACGAGGTGGACGCCGTGCTGGAGAGCCGCAGCGGCGACGTCGTCGGGGTCGAGGTCAAGGCCGCCGAATCCGTGCGAGCGGAGGACTTCCGCGGGCTGCAGATCCTGCGCTCTCGCATGGGCGACCGCTTCCGAGCCGGCTTCGTCCTCTACTGCGGGCAAGAGCAGCTCGGCTTTGGCGACAGACTGGCCGCGCTGCCCGTCGCGGCCCTGTGGACCGCCGCCCCAGTCAACCCTGGCTGATCCGGCACGACCCCGCGCGGCCGTAGGCTCCTTGCCCCGCCGCCGGCCGCCCGCCACCATGCCTGAATGGCGACGGGGCACGGCGAGGGCACGCTGATCACGGTGGCGCCTACCGGCGGAGAGCTGGCAAAGGCCGACGTGCCCGCGCTGCCCACGACGCTCGAGGAGCTCGTCGCCACCGCCAAGGCGTGCCAGGCCGCGGGCGCCGGGATGATCCACGTGCACCTGCGCGACGCGCAGGACCGCTCCTGTCTGGACCCGCTCCGGCTGCGCGAGGCCGTCGAGGCGCTACAGCAGGAGACCGACCTGGTCGTGCAGCTGTCCACCGGCGGGGCGATCGGCGACTCCTTCGCCGACCGGATCGCCGTCCTCGACGCCGCCCCGGACTCGTGCTCCATCACCTGCGGCACCGTCAACTTCGGCGACGAGGTGTTCGCGAATCCCTGGGCACTGATCACCCTGCTGCACGCCGAGTGCCGGGACCGCGGGATCGTCCCGGAGTACGAGCTGTTCGACCTCGGCCACGCGGCCACTCTCCAGCGCCTCCTCGACGAACACGGTGCCCCGGCGACCGGCCGCGTCCACGCGGATCTGGTGATGGGCGTGCCCGGCGGGATGCCCGGCACCACCGCCGCGGTCGTCGCCGTTGCCGCGGCACTCCCGGTGGGCGCCACCTGGTCGGCCACCGGTGTCGGGCGCAGCGCACTGCCCGTCGCGCTGGCCGCGCTCTCGGCCGGTGGACACCTGCGCGTGGGCCTGGAGGACACCGTCACCTACGCCAAGGGCCGGCCCGTCCGAGACAACGCCGAGCTCGTGGAGCGGGCCGCGGCGCTAGCTGAACTCGCACAGCGTCCGGCGCTGAATCCGGCGGAAGCCCGCGCGTTCCTGGGTTTGTGACGTAGCCGACACCGGCGTGAAGTGCGTACTGCCTGCTTGCAATTGCTAGCAGTGTCGGTCAGGATGGGTTCATGCCGACGCTTCCTGGCGGCCTCGGGGAGTACCTCAAGGAGCAGCGCAAGTCCGCTCAGCTCTCCATACGCCAACTGGCTTCGGCCGCAGGAGTTTCCAACCCGTACCTCAGCCAGATCGAGCGCGGGTTGCGCAAGCCGTCCGCGAGCGTGCTGCAGCAGATCGCCAAGGCGCTGCGCATCTCCGCGGAACAGCTGTACGTCCATGCCGGACTGCTCGACGTCGAGGACGTCGAAGGTGCGGAGGGGCAGGAGGTAGCGGTCGCCATCATGGCCGACCCAACCCTGACCGATCGTCAGAAACGTGCACTGCTGGACATCTACCAATCGTTCCGCAGTCAAACCCGAGAGGAATCACCCACTGATGGCTAGCACCACCGAGCTGCGCAAGTCCGCCCTCGAGACCGCCAAGACCCTGAGCACCAAGCCGCTCTACGCGTGGGCCGGCGCCGGCGACCTCGCCGTCGAGAAGCTGCGCGAGGTTCCGCAGAAGGTCGGCAAGCTCAAGGTCGACGTCTCCATCGACAAGCCCAAGCAGTTCGTCTCCGACGTGCCGGGCAAGATCTCCGCGAAGGTCCACGCGCTCCCGAAGACCCCGAAGGAGCTGCAGGCGAAGGTTCCGTCGGTCAAGGACCTCCAGGCGAAGGTCCCCTCCGTCAAGGAACTGCAGGCCAAGCTCCCGTCGGTCAAGGACCTCACCGCCAAGTTCCCCAGCCCGAAGGCAGTGCAGACCAAGCTGACCGAGGTCACCGAGGCCCAGGTCAAGGCCGTCGACGAGCAGTTCGACGCCCTGGCGGACCGTGGCGAGTCGATCGTCAAGCGGGTCCGTGCGCAGAAGCCGACCCAGGACCTGGTCGCCCAGGCCAAGACCACCGTCGCCAAGGCCAAGGCCGTTCCGACCACCGCGGCCCGCACCGCGAAGCCGGCCACCACCGCCGCCAAGAGCACCGTCGGCGCCGTGAAGAGCACCGCCACCGCGGCCCGCAAGACCGCGGTCAAGGCCGCCCCGGCCGTCAAGGCCGCTCCGGCCGCGACCGCCGCGAAGACCGAAGAGGTCTAGGCACCAGCTCCACGTCGGCCGCAGGCGCCCCTCGCGGGGGGAGGTGCCTGCGGCCGACGCACGTCCGGGGAGCGCCGCCGGAACGATCCGACTGGGGCACACGTTGACGGGGAGGCCCCGAGCCGGCACGTCCTCGTCCTTGGCTGTACGAGCGTGCCGGGCTCGGGGCCGCCACATCGGTAGGCTCGTGGCGAATCGGTGCGGGCGAGGAGGAGTGGGCGATGGGCTACGGGCCGCTGGACTCGGGCCTGAACCTGCTTGGCGCGTGCATGCTGGTGCTGCATGTTGCGGCGTTCGTCGACGTGCTGGCGCGTCCGCAGGCGGTGTTCCCGGCCGTGGACAAGCAGACCAAGCAGCTCTGGATGATCCTGCTCGGCGTCGCGGTGGCGTGGGGAATCCTGCCGATGCTGCTCACGCAGGAAATCGTCTTCAACAGCATCTTCAACATCATCGGCATCGCCGGCACGATCGTGGCGCTGGTCTACCTGCTCGACGTGCGCCCGGCGGTCAAGGCGGCCGGCGGCCGGGGGCCCGGAAAGAAGTCCGGACCCCGCGGCGGCTGGTAGCTCAGTGGTAGCTCAGTAGACAACGACCTTGGTGCCGATGCCGACCGACCTGTAGAGCGCCCGGGTCTTCGACCAGTCGCGCGTGTTCACGCAGCCGTGCGAGCGGCCGGAGTACCCGTTGCGGGCGAAGTCCGACGAGTAGTGGATCGCCTGGCCGCGGCTGAAGAACATCGCGAACGGCATCGCCGAGCCGTACAGCGACGAGACGTGGTCGATGTTCTTCCA
Organism: Sporichthyaceae bacterium; assembly: GCA_052386455.1. Classification (GTDB taxonomy): domain Bacteria; phylum Actinomycetota; class Actinomycetes; order Sporichthyales; family Sporichthyaceae; genus JBQTKD01. Next base: position 41,789 of record JBQTKD010000009.1, on the reverse strand, counting down.
GTAGATCCGGTACGTGCCGTACCGAGTGGGCGTCCGCGAGGAGCCGAAGCGGCCGGACATCTTGATGACCGTGTGACCGTTCTTCATCAGGCGGATGGTGCGCGAGCCCTGCGAGACGCACACGACGGTGCCGTACTCGCACGAGTTCGGCACCGCGGCCGCCGACTGACCGCCCACGACGAAGCTGGATCCGACCAGGGCGGTGGTCATGAGTCCAGTAGCAGCGATGCGCGTGGAGCGCCGGACCGGCGATGTGCCTTCGCCGGTAGGGGCAGCGTTCACGAGCGGCCTCCAGGGGGAACTGAGCGTGGGGAGTGTGAGTCCGCAACGACGGTGGTGTGAGCTCTTCCCGAGCGTAGGTCCGGTACGCGCCCGTTTTGTCGTTGATGATCAGGACTTTGCGGGCGCTCGGTAAATTCGCAGGCCTTTCCGATCCGTGATCGGAATGCGGGAGGATTCGGCGCGGTTGTGCCCGAAGTCGGCTACTCGGAGGTGGAACGTGCGGGTTGTACCTGCCGAACGCGCCGTTGCGCCGCTGCGCACCCCGACCGCCGCCCCCTCGCCGAACCGGGTGGCGGTTCTTTCGGTCCACACCTCCCCGCTCGAGCAGCCCGGCACCGGCGACGCCGGCGGGATGAACGTGTACGTCGCGGAGGTTTCCCGGCGCCTCGCGGCCCGCGGCATCGAGGTGGAGATCTTCACCCGGGCCACCTCCAGCGACTCCCCGCCCACCGTGGAGCTCGAGCCCGGTCTGACGGTGCGCCACGTGAGCGCCGGCCCGTACGAGGGCCTGCCCAAGGAGGAACTGCCCGGCCGGCTGTGCGCCTTCACCGCCGGCGTGCTGCGCGCGGAGGCCACCCGCGAGCCCGGCCACTACGACCTCGTGCACTCCCACTACTGGCTCTCCGGCCAGGTCGGCTGGCTCGCCGCCCAGCGCTGGGGCACTCCGCTGGTGCACTCCATGCACACCCTCGCGCGGGTCAAGAACGCCGCGCTCGCCGCCGACGACGCCCCCGAGCCGCGCGCCCGCGAGCTCGGCGAGGCGGACGTCGTCGCGGCCGCGGACCGCCTCGTCGCGAACACCGCGGAGGAGGCCTCCGCGCTCATCAAGCTCTACGGGGCCGACCCGACCCGGGTGGACACCGTCGCTCCCGGCGTGGACCTGAGCCTGTTCACGCCCGGCGCGCGCGGTGCGGCCCGGGCGGCCCTCGGCCTGCCGGTGGACGCCACCGTCCTGCTGTTCGTCGGCCGCATTCAGCCGCTCAAGGCGCCGGACGTGCTCCTGCGCGCGGTCGCGCTGCTGGCGGACGCAGACACCGCGCGGCGCGCCAAACTCCACGTCGCCGTCGTCGGCGGACCCAGCGGAAGCGGCCTGGCGCAGCCCGAAATGCTGCACAAGCTGGCCGTCGAACTCGGCATCTCCGACCTCGTGCACGTCCTGCCGCCGGTCCCGCAGGCGGATCTGGCCCGCTGGTACCGGGCCGCGGACGTCACCGTCGTGCCGTCCCACTCGGAGTCCTTCGGGCTCGTCGCCGTCGAGTCGCAGGCCTGCGGCACCCCGGTCCTCGCGGCCCGGGTCGGTGGGCTGACCACCGCGGTGCGCGACGGTCAGTCCGGGATGCTCGTCGACGGGCACGACCCCCACGACTGGGCCTCGGCGCTGGACCGGCTCGTCGGAGACGAGGTACTGCGCCGCCGCCTCGGCGACGGGGCCGTGCGGCACGCCGCGCACTTCGACTGGTCGGCCACCGCCGAGGGCGTGCTGGGGGTCTACCGGGCGGCGCTGATCGCCCCGCCCGGCCGCGGCTGATGGAGCCCGTCGAGGTTCTGCAGGCGGGGCTCGAGGCCGCCGGTGTCGAGTGGGTCAGCCCCCGGCCCGGGTTCTTCGTCGTCACCCTGCCCGGCACCAAGAAGCTCAGCACCACCTGCTCGCTCACGGTGGGGCAGCACGCCCTGACCGTCAACGCGTTCGTGGCGCGGCGGCCGGACGAGAACCACGTCGAGGTCTACCGCTGGCTGCTCGAGCGCAACGCCCGCATGTTCGGCATGGCCTTCGCGATCGACAGGCTCGGCGACGTGTACCTGGTGGGCCGGGTACCTCTCGCCGGGCTCGACGAGGCCGAGGTGGACCGCATCCTCGGCAGCGTCCTGGAGTACGCGGACTCCAGCTTCAACCCGATCCTCGAGCGTGGCTTTGCCTCCTCCATCCGCCGCGAACACGCGTGGCGGGTCTCCCGCGGCGAGTCCACGGCGAACCTCGCGGCGTTCGCCCACCTGCTCGAGACGGACTCGCCGGGCGAATCTTGACGGCCGTCACAGGCGGTGTACAGGAGCTCAGGTAAGGTTTGCCTTGCTTTCGTAGGGACGCCCCCCTCGCCGGCAGTTCTCGCTGTCGTGCCCCAGGTTGGTGGCGTCGGCTCGTCCGTCTCCACCACCGCATGGACGGGCGTGTCCGTGCGGCCGCCGCCGGCAGCTTCGGTTGCCGGCGGCGGGAGGCACCGGTGGGTCCGTCTTGGATTTCGCTGCGCCTGATGTGACTCGTGTTGCGTTCCGAGTGCTTCGAGACGCGTCGGATTTGCCGGGGCTTGGCGGAGATGACCGGATATGGACCGTTGCGGGGGTCAATGGCACCCAACGCCCCGTTGTTTCCCGTACTGAGCCCTGCCTACATTGACATTGCGTCATTCAAGGGCTCCGCACAGTGACCTACTGAGCGGGAGTCCACACCTGGGGGGGTGAAAAGATGCGCCGCTTCACTGCGTCGCATGGGGGGTCGAACAACCGGCCACCCGTTCGTCGGGAGGGCGTGCCGATAGGCCGCTCGCCGATGCTTCCGCCGCTGCTGCCGCCGACCGGTTCGGCGCCGACGGCCGCCATCGTTCCTGCACCTACGACGGTCCCGGAGCCCGCACCGGCGACCGCTGTCGTGCAGCCGAGCGCCCACGACGACGTGTGCGAGACCGTCGAGATGCCGCAGCTCGCGGCACCCGCCGAGACTCCGGCCGAGCGGATCGCGGTCATCCCGTCGGTCCGGCCCGCCGGTCCGTCGCTGCGCGACCGCCTGACCACCGCGCGCCTACGCCGTCCGGCGGCCGCGCCCGCGCCCGCGCTCCTTCCGCCCGGTGCCGAGCTGACCCGAGTCGAGGACATGCGCCGGCCGTTCCGTCGGCCGATGACGGTGCTCGTCGCGAATCCCAAGGGCGGTTCGGGCAAGACGCCGCTGACGCTCCTGCTCGCCGGGACGCTCGCGCTGATGCGCGGCGGTCACGTGCTCGCCTGGGACAACAACGAGGCCCGCGGCGGGCTGGCGTTCCGCGCCAACCCGTGCGGCGTCGCCGACAACCTGACGGTTCGGGACCTGCTCGCCGACATCGCGACCTTCGAGTCGCACCAGGCGGGCATGGGCGAACTGGCCGCGTACCTCCGCCCGCAGGACGAACTCTTCGACGTGCTCGCCTCGGACTCCGACCCGGCCTCGCTCGCCCAGATTCGCGGGTGCGACTTCGCTCGGCTGCACGCCATGCTGCGCCGCTACTACCGGATCCTGATCCTCGACTCCGGCAACAACGTCCGCTCGGAGGCCTGGCAGGCCGCGGCCATGGCGGCCGACTGCCTGGTCCTGCCGAGCAGCTACGACGCCGACAGCGTCGAGGCCGCCGACTGGACGCTGGAGCACCTGATCTCGATCGGCCGTGCCGACCTGGTGGAGCGCGCCGTCACGGTGCTCACCGCCGCCGGCGGCCGGCCGGACCCGGCGGCGCAGGCCGAGGCGCACGCACGCTTCGCCCGCACCGCCGCGGTGATCGACATCGCCCACGACCCGAGGCTGCGCAGCGGCGAGCGGGTCGGCCGGGCCACCGTCGCCGAGGCCACCACCGCCGCGGTCCTCCGTGCCGCGCAGGCCGTCGTCGCGCAGCTTTCGCTGGTCGATACGCCGTCCGGGGTCGCCTCGTCGGCAGTCGCCGACGATGTCGCGGAGGCCGAGCCGGCCTCGACCGAGGAGTTCGAGGACGCCGCCGCCGAGGCGCTGGCGATCGTCGAGCACTCTCGCCGCGTGGTGCCGCTGCTCCCGCTGACCGCACCGGCGCAGCCCCTGACCGTCGTCCCGGACCTTCCGGCCGACGATGCGTCAGAAGACGTCGAGCCAACGGTTCTGGACCTCGCCAAGGCGGCCGCGGCCAAGGTCGTGGCCGCCCAGAGCGCGGCTCCGAAGCGGCGCACCGCGACCGCCCGCACCACCAAGAAGCCGGCCGCTCCCAAGGCGGACCCGAACACCCCCGATAGTGCAGTTCAGGTGCGCCTGGAGCCCGAAAAGTGTGCTCCGACTGCACTATCGGCGCAGGAAGCGGTTCCTGCATCACCCAAGAACACTCGCCGGATCGCCAAGCCCCGGACGGACGCCCCCGTCTCGGCAAACCCCCCCGCCGCGGACGTAACATCCGCGCCGGCCGGGACCCTTGGCGAATCCGGCGAGGTCGACTCGACCGACACCCCGTTCCTGTTCGCGCCGACGACTGCGGCTGGGCTCCCGGCGAGCTTGCGAGCCGGGCGAGAGGAACTCCCGACGATGGCCCCGCGGGGTCGGTCATGAACTCCCACGTCGCGGTCCTCGGCGCCCACGGTGGTGCCGGCGCGCGGACCGTCGTCGAGATGCTTCGGATCGGCGGCGTTCCCGCCGTCGACCTGGAACTGGGAGAGCACCTGCCGGCGGGATCCGTCCCGGCGCTGGTGACCCGCTCCACCGCCGCCGGAATGAAGGCCGCCGCCGAGCTTCTCGCGCAGTGGCATCCGGAGGTCGCGCTGCCGTGGCTGATCGTGGTCGCGGACGTGCCCGCTCCGCCGCCGCCGCCGGTCCGGTACCGGCTGCGCGTGGTGCGCGGCATGGCCCGGGCGACGGTCGACGTGCCGTTTCTCTGGCCGCTGCGTGCGGTGGACAGCACCGAGGAGGTCGCGGGTGTGAAGCCGGTGGCCCGGGCGATCGCCCGCCTCGCCGCCGCGTTCACCTCCCCGCGCGACCCGAACGCGGTCGCCGGCTACGCGACGGTCGGCGCCCAGTACGACCCGAACCGAGGAGCGCAGGCATGACCATGGATCTGCTGACGCTGCTGGGCACCGCGAACGTGCCGAACCCGGCGCCGATTCCGCCGCCCGGCACGGAGATCATCGTCGGCAACTGGATCGGGTACTTCAAGTGGGCCGCGCTCGTCGCGGGCACGCTCGGCCTGATCGTCTGCGGGATGATGATGATGGTCGGCCGCCGCCACCGCTCGGCCCTGGCCAGCGACGGCGCGGCCGGGGTGCCGTGGGTGATCGGCGGACTTGTTCTGGTCTCCCTCACCTCCACGATCGTGGCCACCGTCCTTCCCGGGTGACGGCGATGAAATCTCTCTCCCGTAGCCGTCGCATGCTGGTGGGGGCCGGTCTCGTCGTCCTCGGCCTGTGGGCCGCGGCGCTGGGGTCGATCCAGCTGCGCGACGGAAGTGACGCTGCGTCACCCGCGTCCGTGGTCGTCGTTCCCGACGCCCCGGTCGCCGTGGCGTTCCAGGCGCCCGAGCGCCGCGTCGTGCTGCCGATCGGTGCCGAGCAGGTGGACGAGTACCCGATGCGCTTCCCGCACACGCCCGAGGGCGCGGCGGCCGCGGCGGTCTCCCTGACCCGGTACTCGGCCTCGCTGGACTACGTCGTCGTCGACGAGGTTCTGCGCCTCTACGCCATGTCCACCGACGCCGCGGCGGAGGCCGCCGACCAGGCCGCGGCGGTCGCGGTGTCCGCCGGCCGCGCCCGGCTCGGCCTGCCGATGTCCGGACCCTCGCCGCTGGACGCCTCGGTGTTCGCCGAGCCGTTCGGGATCCGCTGGACCGCCAAGGGCAAGGACAGGGTGATCGTCAGCGTGCTGTCGGCCGTCGAGTACCGCTCCGGGCAGCGCGAGCTGCGCGAGCTGGTGGCGGCGAACACCGAATGGCGCTGGGACGCGCGCGTGGGCGACTGGCGCGTGGCGCCGGGCGACGCGGGCCGGGCCCCGGCCGCGGCCGAGATCGGGTCGGCCGAGTTCAACGACGCCGGCTGGACCGCACTGGCGGAGCGTCGCTCGTGACTCCGACCTCGCTGCAGATCTTCACGGTGGGCACCGATTTTCCGAAGCCGCCGACAACCGACAAGACAGTCGACGCCGTCTACAAGACGACCGAGAGCCTGCCGTTGCTCGGCGCGACCCCGACGCCGACCCCCGCTCCCGAGGTCGTGGCCACTCCGGCCCCGACCGCGGCACCGGCGGGCGAGTGCGGCTTCGGGGTCGTCACCTGCGCCGCTCCGGCCGCCACCCCGGCCGCGGAGGTCAAGTCCGAGACGGTCCCGCAGCTGCCGACGCCCACGTCGCTGGACGACCTCGCGGCGCAGACCTCTGCGGGCGCCAGGGAGGTCCTCAAGGACACCTACGGCTCCTGGCTGGACACCCCGTCGCTGTCCGCCGGCGCCGACAACGGCCTGGGCCTGCAGGCGATGATGCTCGGCCTGGCCGCCGCCGGTCTGATGATGGTGACGATCTGGCAGGCGATCCGCCTCATGGTCACCCGCCGCGGCGTCGTGCTCGCCGAACTCGTCCGCGGCCTGATCGTCGCCTCGGTCGTGACGGCCACCGGCATCCTGCTCATCGACTCCGCGCTGCTCGCCGGCGACCAGCTCAGCGGCAGCATCCTGCGCAGGGGGTTCAACGACGCCGACGCGCTCGTGGCCCGCATGGGCGACGTGCTGCTCGGTACCGCCACTGCGGAGCGTCCACCGGTGCTGGTCATGGTCTTCGCGCTGATGGTGCTGCTGCTCGGCATCGCGCAGGCGGTGTTTCTGGTGCTGCGTCAGGTCGCGATCCCGCTGCTCGGCGCCCTGCTGCCGATCGCCGCCGTCGGGCAGGCGGGGCCGCGCTACACGCAGTCCTGGCTGACCAAGCTGCTCGCTCTGGTGCTTGCGATCTGCGCCTACAAGCCGCTGGTCGTGCTGGTGCTGTGCCTCGGCTTCGCCGGGCCGAAGCCGACGGAGTACTCGGCGATGGACGCCACCCGCGGGCTGGTGTCGCTGCTGGTCGCGGTGGCCCTTTTCCCCGTGCTGGTAAGACTTTTCGCCCCCGCGGCACGGACCGTCGTCGAACGCGGGATGGAGCTGCCCGCCCGGGCCGGACGCTCCGTCCCGGCCGGCTCGGGCACGCCCGGCGAGGTGTCGGCCGTGTCGCACGCAACGTGGATGGCGACCCAGGCGCCCGCGGCCGCCGCGCCGGCGTCGGAACCGGCGAGCCGCGCCCACACCGCGCCGCCGCCGGTGCCGGGCCAGGCCACCGGGGTTGCGGCCGCGGCGCACGGCCCCGTCTCGGTCCCGCCGGTCGTGGTGGTGCACGGGGCCATGGGCAGCGGTGTCGACTGGCCGGCTCGCAAGCTCGCAGGCGACGACGCGTTGATCGGGCAGATGGCACGGGGGGACAAGCGATGACGGCGATCGCCGAAGCGAGCACGGTCCGGACCTACGGTGGCTGGCGCCGCACGAAGGGCCTCGGGCTGGGCAACCTCGACCCGCGGGCCAGCGGCGGGGTGATCCTGCTCGTCGCGCTGGAGACCGCGGCCGCCGCGCTTGCCGGGGTGGGTGCCGCGGTGATGCTCATGCCGGTGGTCCTGCCCGTGATGGCGGTGCTGCTGTGGCGCTACGACGGCGTTCCGCTTCTGGACCACCTCATCGCCAAGGAGCGCTACCGCCGCGCCGCCGGGCGCGGCGAGACCACGTACCGCGGCTCGGTGCTGCTGCCCTGGCCGCGCGCCGGATCGCTGCCCGGCATCCTCGCGACCACCGAACTTCTCGACGTCGAGATCCCCGGCCGCGCCCGCTGCGGCATGGTCTGGGACAAGCGCACCGGCCTGATGTCGGTGACCATGCTGCTGTCCTCGGCCGGGACGCTGCTCTCGGACCGCGACACCTCCGACGGGTACGTGTCCTCCTGGGGCGCGATGCTCGCCTCCTTCGCCGACGTTCCCGCGATCCGCTGGGCCGCCGTCACCGTGGAGACCACGCCGGACGCCGGGCACTCGCTGGAGCGCGACCTCGCCGATCGCCTGGACCCGAACGCTCCGGTGTGGGCGAGCGAGGTCATGGCCGCGCTCGTCGGCGCCACCCCGGCCGGGGCCGCGCGGGTCTCGACCCGCCTGACCCTCACCGTGGACCCGACCCGCTCCGGCGAGCGGATCGCGGAACTCGCCGACGGCGTCGCCGCGACCCTGCGCGTGCTCGAGAGCCTGAACCCCGCCGGATCCGGGGTCGAGGTGCTGCGCGCCGCCGGCGCCGCGGACCTGGCCCGCATGGTCCGCTCCGCGTTCGACCCCTCGTCGCGCCGGGTCGCGTCCGAGGCCTGGGAAGACCTCGCGGACACGCCGCTGTGGGGCCTGGCGGGCCCGGCCGGGGCGAAGGAAGAACCGGACCGGTACCTGCACGACGGCGCGGTCTCCATGAGCTGGGCGATGCTCGAGGCGCCGCGCCAGCGCGTCGCCGGCAACGTCCTGTTGCGCCTGCTCTCGCCGGGCCGGTTCACTCGCCGCGTCACGCTGCTCTACCGGGTGCTGGACCGCGAGGAGGCCGGGTCGCTGCTGCAGAAGGAGCGCACCGCCGTCGAGGCCCGCGCCGCCTACCGGGCGCGGACCAAGCGCGACGAGACCGCCCGCGAGCGCTCGGACCGCGTCCTCGCCCACGGCGCCGCCGAGGAGGAGGCCGCCGGCGCGGGGCTGGTGCAGTTCTCGCTGTTCGTCACCACCACCGTCCTGGACCCGGCCGACCTGCCCGCAGCCAAGGCCGAGGTGGAGCACGCCGCAGGCGCGAGCCGGATCAAACTGAGGCTGTGTCACTACGGCCAGGCCGCCGCCTTCGCCGTCGGTCTGCCGACCGGGGTGCACCCGCCGTACAGCAAGGCCTCGCGGAAGGCGTCGCGATGAACCGGCGCATGAAGAAGCAGCTGCGGCGGGAGAGCGTGCATCCCGGCGCGAAAATCGTCGCGCCCCGCAAGGAGACGAAGGTGCCGGTCGCCGGCACGAACGGCTGGGCCGGGCGCGGCCAGGGCCGGGCCGGGCACGTGGACGGCGGGCAGCAGTACCTCGGCACCACCAACCAGGTCGCCGGGCTGTTCCCGTTCGTGCAGGCCAACGGGCTTCCGCCGACCGGCGTGCCGCTGGGCCGAGACCTGCTCACCAACGAACTCGTGTGCCTGGACCCGCCCGGCTGGGTCGGCACCATGACCGCCAACCCCGGCGTGTGGATTCAGGCCTCGCCCGGCGTCGGCAAGTCCGCGTGCGCGAAGCGCCTGATGATCGGCCTGGCGGCGCTCGGCTATCGGGCGCTGAATCCCGGCGACGCGAAGGGCGAGTACTCGACCGTTGCGCGGGCGCTGGACGGGCAGGTCATCCGGATCGGCCGCGGCCTGGACCGGATCAACCCGCTGGACGCCGGACCGCTCGGCCGCGCCCTGCCGCGGCTCGACGAGGCGGCCCGCGAGACGCTGACCGTCGAGATCGCCGCCCGGCGCAGCGAGCTCCTGATCGCGCTGCTGTCCGGGCCCAACGGTCTGGACCGCCGCCCGGACGCAGCCGAGCGGTACGCGCTGGAGGCCGCTGTTCGGATCGTCACCGCCGCGCACGCCGGCGGCGCGGACCCCGTCATCCCCGACGTGATCGCACTGCTCCGCAATCCGCCGGAGTCGCTCTGCACCGCGCTGCAGGTACCCGACCGGGCCGAGGCGTGGAAGGTCACCGGCCAGGTCGTGTTCGGCCTGGAGAACCTCTGCTCGGGCCCGCTGGCGGGTCTGTTCGACGGGCCGACGAGCGTCCGCCTCGACCTCGACGCCCGCGCGATCAGCGTCGACCTGTCCGCGCTGCTGCCCGCCGGGGACCACGTCGTCGCCGCCGGGATGATGGCCGGCTGGGCCTACACCTACGGCACCCTCGACGCCGCCGCCGCGCTCGGTCTGGACAACCGCCCGATGGTCGTCTGCCTCGACGAGCTGTGGCGTGCGCTGCGGGCCGGAACCGGGATGGTCGACTCCTTCGACGCCCTCACCCGCCTGAACCGCGCCAAGGGCGCGGTCACGATGATGATCACCCACTCGCTGCGCGACCTCGAGGCCCTGCCCAACCCCGCCGACCGCGCCAAGGCCGCCGGGCTGATGGAACGGTGCGACACCGTCCTGCTCGGCGCGAGCTCGCCGAAGGAACTGGCGGCCGTCGCGGAGCGACGTCCTCTTACGGGCGAGGAGATGCGCCTGGTCGCCAGCTGGGCGGCCCCGACCGGAACGGCCGTCGAGGGACTCGACACACCGCACCCCGGGCGTGGCAAGCTGTTGGTGAAAATCGGCCACAGGTTAGGGGTGCCTACCCAAATGATGCTGACCGAGGCCGAGCTGGTCCGGTACGAGACCGACGCGGCCATCCGCCGCCGGCCGGCCGCGCCGCGATGACCGTGCGGCGGCGCCGGCACTGCCGCGACCGGGGAGAGACCCTTCTCGAGCTCGTCATGGCGGTCGCCCTGATGGGCTCGGCGGGCGTCGTGTTCCTGGGGGTCCTGGCCGCTGCGTGGCTGAACGCCGAACGGCAGGACGGCACGGAGCGGGCGCGGACCCTGGCCTCCTCCATCGCAGAGCTCTCGAGCGCGGAAAGCCTGCGCTTCGAGCCGTGTGCGGGGCTGGGCGACTATCAGCCGGCCCTCGACAGGATGGTCGACGAGCGCGAGGGCTACACGGAGCAGACCCCGCCGGCGGATCGGCGCTATCGGCTGACGGTCACCGAGGTCGTCGGCTGGAACGGCACCGGATTCGTCGCCGACGGCTGTGACCGGGCAACCCAGCGGCTGCAGCGGGTCACCGTCAAGGCGGAGGGGCCGGGGGGCGCGGTCCAGCAGATCGTGTTCACCAAGTCCCGGACCACCACCGACGGGTCCGAAGCCGTCGTCGACGCGACGACGACCCCGGCGACCCTCGGGAACTTCGCGCTGTCCGTCTCGTCTCCGGGCAGCGCCCCGGCACCGGAGGGGACAGTGCGCTTCGCGGTGTTCGCCCCGAGCGACCCCGAATGCCGCAACGCCCTGTGGCAGACCCTGAAGGACCCGGCCGACGCTTCGGCCAATCCGTCGGCCAAGGCCGTGCGCGCGCCGAGGCGGGCGCTGCTGCAGACCGGCGACCTCGACTTCTCCGACAGGCGGGCCGAGGTCACCGTGCCGATGTTCGACATCGCCGCGGCCTACGACGACGAGCCCGGCACCTACCGCTGGCGGGCCACCTATCTCGGTGGCGCCGAGGTGGACCCCTCCAGCACCCCCTGCGGTGGGCCGGGCCGAGAGATTCCGCTGGAAAAGGCCGAGATCGAGCTTCCGCAGCTGACCGTCGAACCCGGTGGCGTGGCCGTGTACCAGTCGCAGCTGCGGCTCGGGAACGTCGTGCCGGGCAGCATCCGGCTCACCCTGCACGGTCTCGCCCCCGGCGCACCGGGCGACCCGTGCACCACCGGCCAGGCGCGCGAGCTCGCGCCGATCCAGCCCGCGCAGGACGGCGCATGGGCGTTCCGAGTCGATCCGTCGATGTACGAAGACTTCGGGGACTACGTGCTCAGCGCGGCCTACGGCGGCGACGTCGGGCATCTGCCGCTGCGTCAGGAATGCCGCGACGGCCAACTGCTGCGGGTCCGCGCACCCAGCGAACTCGGCCTTCGGATCGACCCGCTGCCCGAGGGCCCGCGGCTGAGCGCCGCGCTCGTCCAAGGCTGGCAGGGGCAGGCCGGCAACCCCGGCCTCGTCACCTTCCGGGTTTTCGGCACCGCGGACTGCGCCACCCCGGTGCCCGGAGTCGAGGCCACCGTTGCGATGAACGGCGGCCAGGCGACCACCACGTTCGCCGGGCTTGCCCCCGGGGACTACTGGGCGAGCGCCGAATGGACGGGAGACGCCCGCAACGTCGGCGACGCGACCTCCTGTCGGCCGATGCCGGTGGCCGGTCCCCCGGCCACTCCCGGCGACCCGCTGCCGCCGGTGCCGCCGGTGCCGCCGCAGCTGCCGGTCGCGTACGCGCCGCCGCCGAGGCAGCTGTGAAGGCCCGCGCCCGCGACGCCGGGCTGTCGCTGATCGAGATCCTCGTCGTGCTCGCGATTCTCGGCACCGTCAGCGTGCTGTTCATGGGCGTCGGCGCCGTGAGCTTCGGCAAGCAGGCCGAGTCCGGGTCCAAGCTGATCGACTCCGCGCAGCGGATCGCGCTGCAGTCGCGGCTGCAGGCCGACCTGCGCGATTCCGCGGCCACCGGCACCACCGGCTTCCCGTGCACGCCGGCCGCGCCCGGCGTTGCGGTGCTGTGGACGCAGGCCAGCCTCCTCGACCCGGTCCAGAACACCGAACCCGGCGACGTGATCGTGTACTACACCGCGGAGACGACCTCCCGGTCCGGTACCGCCTACACCTCGCTGCGCCGTACCCAGTGCCTCCGCGACGGCCAGACCTTCGGCGCCGTCGCCCCGGCAGGGGAGGAGATGGCCCGCTGGACGGGCACGGGCGCGCAGGTCGTGGTGCGCTGCAACTTCCGCGAGCCCGGCAACGGGTGTGGTGGCGGTGGGAGGCTCACGCAAGAACTGCCGTCGGACGTGGATGCGATCGCGGCGTTCCCCGGCACTCCGACGACCGGTCCCGCCTCCATTCCCGACTACTCCGACCCGACCGCCGAGCGCGTGCGCATCGGCGAGGAAACGGCGGTGTTCATCGGTGGGTGGGGCGGCGACCAACTGGAGCTCGCCCGGCCCAATCGCGCCGCCTCCGCCTGGCCCGTCGACACCGTGGTCGTCTACTCGCCGAGCGTCTTCGACGTCTGCGTCCCGCTCAAGGGCATCGCCTGCGGCGAACTCGGTGCAGGCGAACTTCGGCTCACCGTCACCCGGCGGCTGACGTGACGCGCCGGTGGGACACCTCCGATCGCGGAGCGTCGCTCCTGTTCGTGCTGACGATCGTGATGGTCCTGTCGGTGGCGTCCCTCGGCGTCGCGAAGATCGGTTTCGCGACCTCGAAGTCGGACGAGGTCCTCTCCCTGGAGCAGCGCTACGCGAACGCGCTCGACATCGCCGCCGCAGCGGGCCTGGACTCGGTGCGCGGGGCCGGGAACCGCTGCCCGGCCGAGAACTGGAAGCAGCCGGTCGACGACGTCGACGGTCTCGCCGACGCCGCGGCGGGCGTGCCCGCCATCAAGGTCGAACTCGCCTGCACGGCCTCGGGCGACCAGGTGCTGCTCACCGCCACGCGAATGATGGAATGTCCCGGCGGGACCGTCGCGCCCACGTCCCAGTTGACCCTGACCCTGCGGGCGGCAGATGTGGGCGCGGACACGCTGAGCCTGCAGTTGCTGCGCCGAAGCGTGACCGACGTACCGACGGGATGCCCCCTTCCATGATCGAAGCGCCGAACGAGGACCTGAAGACTCTCGGTACCGCCGAACTCAGCGCGCAGGACATTCCGCCGTTCGTCGACGACTGTCTGAACACCCTCTGGGAACGCCGCGGTTCGGACCTGTTGCTGACCGTGGGCGCCCCGCCGCTGCTGCGCCTGGACGGCAAGCTGCAGCCGTCTCCGTCGGAGCCGCTCAGCGCCGAGGAGTCGCACAACCTCGTCACCACGCTGCTCGGGCCGAGGATGACGAACGTGCTCTACAGCGTCGGGCAGGCGGACTTCGCCATCACCTGGCGCGGCCAGGCCCGGCTGCGTGGCAACGCGTTCCTGCAGAAGGGCACCGCCGCCCTCGCGCTGCGTATGTTGCCGCTGCAGGTGCCGACGATGGACGATCTGCGGCTGCCGTACTCGGTGCGCGAGTGGACCACCCTGCCCCGTGGGCTGGTGCTGGTCACCGGCCCCACCGGCTCCGGAAAGTCGACCACGCTGGCCGCGATGCTCAACGAGATCAACGCGAACCAGCCGCGGCACATTGTGACGATCGAAGACCCCATCGAATACGTGCACAAGCACAAGCGCGGGGCGATCAACCAGCGCGAGGTGGGCACGGACACCCGGTCCTTCTCCGACGGACTGCGGGCCGTTCTGCGTGAAGACCCCGACGTCGTCCTCATCGGCGAAATGCGCGACCCGGAGTCGATCCAGGCGGCCCTGACCATCGCCGAAACCGGCCACCTCGTCTTCGCGACCCTGCACACCAACGACACGTCGCAGACCTTCGACCGCATCGTCGACGTGTTCCCCGCGGACCGGCAGCCGCAGATCCGCCTGCAGCTCGCGCACACCCTGTGCGGGGTGCTGCACCAGCTGCTGATCCCGCGTCTGGGCGGTGGCCGGGTCGCCGCGCACGACATCCTGCAGGCCACCCAGGCGGTGCGAAACCTGGTGCGCGAGGGCAAGACCCGCCAGATCCGCAACATCATTCTCACCGGCTCGCGCGAAGGCATGCAGACGCTGGAGACCTCGCTGAACGGTCTGATCGCGCAGGGGCTCGTCGACTACGACGAGGCGTGCGCGCACAGCCTCTACCCGGCCGAGATCGAAAAGCCCTACGACCCGTCAGAAGCCGAACCCGTGGGCGATCCGGGCTTTCGGGAGCGCCGCCGGATGCGTTAGCTGACTCGTCTTTCGCGGACCGTCGTCAGGGACGCCGGCCCGTATGATCGGCCTGGAGTGCCGGTCCTGCTCGAGGCCATCACACTTGCAGGAACACGGCGAGTCTTCCCCATCGTTGGCACCGGTGCCAGCGAATTCTGGCCGTTCGATCTCGCTCGTCGCTTACCTCGACAGCCCCGCAGTCTTCGCCAGACGCAGGCGGAACAGGGCGGCGGAGACCAGCGCCAGGCCGCCGGCAACGGCGAGGAGGTGAGTCTGCGGGCCTCCGGCCACGGAGGCGCGCAGCGTTGGGTTGGCGGGGTCCGTGCCGGGTCCGGACATCGGCAGCCCGCCGAGCGGCGCGCCGCCGGGTGCCGAGGGAACGGCCGGCGCCTGCGTGGCGGCGGGCCCCTGGGGTGCGAACGGCGGCGGAGCCGGGAACTGGCCCTGCGGCGGAAGCCCTCCCTGGGATGGGAACTGACCCGGCGTCATGGGTCGCACACCCTGGCTCTGCGGCGGGAACGGCACGCCGGGCTGCGGCGGGACTGCCCCGTAGGGCTGCGGGGGCACTGCCCCGTAGGGCTGTAGCTGGGGCTGCATCCCGGCGGGCGGCACGATCTCCGGGCGGCAGTAGTACGTCACCGGGGTGCCGGGAACGTTCGGGTACATCTCACAGCCGTACATGCGGTAGCTCGGGGGGGCCGGGGCGAGCGCCCACTGCGGCAGGGCCGGCGGGTTGAGGTAGAGCTGCCCGTCGCCCTCGCCGAGGTTGCCGTCGAACTGGCCGTAGCCCGGTACCGGGTAGGGCATCGGATACGGGACCGGGTAGGGCGCCGGTATCGGCCGACCGGTCGGGGCGGGGCTCGGCGTTGCGGTGCCGGCCGCCGACGGGCTTGCGCTCGCGCTCGGCGACGCACTGGCGGTACCCGGCGGCGTGGCGCTGGGCACCGCGGCGGGGGACTGCGCGGGGCTGGGCGATTCCGTTGCGCCGACGGCGGCCGGCGCCTGGAAGGCGAGGACGCCGCTGGCGAGCGCGGCGAGCAGTGCCGTGCCGGAACCGGCGGTGGCGAGGCGGCGGCGGGTGTGCGGGTTCATGGGGTCACCTGATCGTCGGGGCCGAGCTCACTGGAAGCGTGGGGCGGGCGCGGTGGTCGCGGCCGGTGCGGCGCCGGTGCCCGGCTGCACGCCCGGCCGGAGGGGCTGCGTGGCGCCGGGTGCCGGGGTGCCGAAGGTTTGCGGCGCCGTGGTGGGGTTGGCGTAGGGCACGTAGCCCGGCGTGGTGCCGGTGCCGGGGGCGGTCGACCCGGTGGGTCCGGCGGTCAGCGCCGCCTCGGCCTGGTCCGCGCTGCAGTACAGCGTGGGCGGAACGCCGACCTCGGTCGTGTACGGGGTGCAGCCGTACAGGCGCAGGCGGCTCTCGCCGGGCGCCGACTGTGGCACCACCGCCATCGTCGACGGCCCCCCCATCATCGGCGACTGCGGCAGCACGGGTGCCGCGTAGGCGCGGGTGCCGGAAGGCGGGACGGCGGCGTAGGGCTGCGGGTAGCCGAACGGTTGGCCGTACCCGTACGGCCGGTACCCGAACTGCTGGCCGTAGCCGAAGTTGCCGTACCCGTAGGGATTTCCGTACCCGTACGGGCTGCCGTTGCGGAAGCCCGAGCCGTACGGGTTGCCAAAGCCGTAGGGGTTCGCGTAGCCGAAGCCGAACGGGTTGTTGTACCCGTAGCCCGGACCGAACGGGTTCGTGCCGGGGCCGTAGTAGTTGTTCGTCGTCGTGCCCGGCGTCGGGTCGACGGCGGGTACCAGCGCGGCGGCGCTGGGCTCGGCCATGTTCGGCAGCAGTTGGCCGCCGAACGCGATCGCGCCGACGAGCGCGACCGCGGCCGCCGCGAAGGCGGGAGTGCGGGTGTGGGGGGTCATGGGGTCACCGATCGTTGGCGGAACGTCAGTTCTGGAACGGGTTCGATCACGGCGGCAAACCCTCGAACGGGTCCGCGGCGGGTTGGCCCGGGGCGACGCCGGGAACACCCTGCGACGTGCCCGCTCCCGGCGCCGGCGTGCCGTAGGTCGTCGCAGGAGGCGCCATCTGTCCCTGAGCCGCCCCGGCTCCGGGCGCGGTCCCGTAGGGGGCGGTGCCGTAGGGCGCGGTGGCGTAGGGGGCGGTGCCGGGCTGGGTCCTCGCCTGCATCGGCTGTTCGGCGCTGCAGTAGTAGACGATCGGCGCGCTCGGGTCGCCGGCGTAGCTCGAGCAGGCGTAGGTCTTCGGACCGCTGGGTGCCACGACCGTCTGCGTTTGTGGCTGTACCTGCGTTTGTGGCTGTACCTGCGTCTGCGGCGCGACGTAGGAGGGCTGTTGGCCGGGGAGAACCTGACCGGGCACCTGGGCCCGGGGCGCCACCCCGGTGTTCGGCTGCGCGTAGGGCTGCACCCCGGTGTTCGGCTGCGCGTAGGGCTGCTGGTTGGCGTACGGCTGCTGGTAGGGCTGGGGGTAGCCGTACGGCCGTTGGTACCCGTAGGGCTGCTGGTACCCGTAGGGCTGCGCGTACCCGTAGGGCTGGTTGTAGCCGCGGTAGCCGAAGGGAGTGCCGTACCCGTAGGGGTTTGCGTTCCCGAACGGGTTGGTACCCGGGCCGAAGTAGTTGTTCGTGGTCGTCGGCATCGGCGAGGGGCTGGTCTCCGTCGGCACCAGCGCCGCGTGGCTGGGCTCGACGACGTTCGGCAGCAGGGTGCCCGCGAACGCGACCGCGGCGACGATCGCGACGGCGGCTCCCGCGAGGGCGGGGGTGCGGTGGGTCATGGAGTACCTGGCTATTCGAATCGGGTGCCGTTGTAGACGCCGTACACGGCGGAGACGATCGCGACCGCGACGAATCCGACGAGCACGCCGACGATCACGACGGCGAGGGGTTCGAGCATGTCCGTGCGCTTCTTCAGCGTGTAGGCGAGTTCCTTGCCGTAGAACTGCGACACCTCGGAAAGCTGCTGTTCCAGCGTTCCGGTCTCTTCCCCCACCCGGAGCATCTGCACCGCAGACTCCGGGAACATCTTGGTGGACTGCAGCGGCCCGGTCAGCCCGCCGCCGGAGAGCATCTGACGGCGCGCGGCGGACACCTTCTGCGCGAAGCGTCGGTTGCCGGCGCCCTTGGCGGCCAACTCGACCGCGATGGGCAGGGGAACGCCGGCCTGCACCATGCCGGCCATGACGCGACAGAACCGCTCGACGATCGCGTACTCCACGACGCCGGAGATCAACGGCGTCTTCAGCATGATCGCGTCCCGGACGAGCTTGCCCTTCTCGGTCAGGTTCGCAAGGAACAGCAGTACGCCGGTCACGGTGGAGCCGAGCAGAATCGTGGGGCCGTAGGCGATCGCGAAGTTGCTGACCCCGATGAGGATGCGCGTGGGCAGTGGCAGTTCGGCGTCGAACTCGGCGAAGAAGCCGATGAATCGCGGCAGGACGAAGCCGATGAGGACGCCCACCGAGGCCATGGACATGACGATGACGATCGTCGGGTACATGACCGCGGACTTGATCTTGCGCTTGGCCTCGACGTCGCGGTCGATGTACTCGGCGAGTTGCCCGAGGACCTCTGCGAGCTGACCGGTTTCCTCGGCCGCGCGCACCATGTGCACGAACGTGCCGGGCAGGGACTTGGCGTGTCCGGCTACGGCGGAGGAGAAGGTTTCGCCGGCGCGCAGGTCTACGGAGATCTGCCCGATCAGCTTCTTCAGCCGCTTGTCCTTGGTGTCCGCGCGGACGGTTTCCAACGCCTCCAGGATCGGGATGCCGGCGATGAGGAACACGGACATGAAGCGGCAGAAGTGCATCAGCTTCGTCGGCTTGATCTTCGAGGCGCCGATGCTGACGTTCAGGCTCGAGAGCGCGGACAGGATCGAGGCGCCGGACTTGGCCGAGGAGGTCTGCGGCTTCGCGGCCTTCGGCGCGCGCGGCGCCTTGGGTGCCCGCGGAGGCTTTGCGGCCTTCGGCGGCTTGGGCGGCTTGGGTGGGCGCGGCGGGGGACCCAGCGTCGTCGGCGGACCGAACCCTTGGCCACTCATTCGACCTCCTCCGTCGGCCGAATGAGCGGCGCCACTGCTCTCACATCGGTTCGCTCGCTTCGCTCGCTCACGAGCTCGCTCCGCCGAAGAGGCTGCGGGCGATCTCCTCGATGCTGGTGATGCCCTGGCCGACGAGGTGCAGCGCCTCCTGCGCGAGGCTGCGCGTGCCGTCCGCCTCGGCGATGCGGCGCAGTTCGTCGACCGAGGCGCCGGCGATCGTGGCCGCGCGCAGCGGATCGGTCATCCGGACCAACTCGAACACGCCGATGCGGTCGCGGTACCCGGTGCCGGTGCAGTTCTCGCAGCCCGACGCCCGCCACACCTGGGCGAGGGCGGGGGAGTCCGGGTGTTTGTTCAGCGCGTAGAACGCGGCTTCGTCCGGGCGCGGGGCCTCCGGGATCCGGCAGCGTTCGCACAGCCGCCGGAACAGGCGCTGGCTGACCAGGCCGGTGACGGTGGAGGCCACGAGGAAGGCCTCGATGCCCATGTCCACCAGGCGCTGCAGGGCCGAGCACGCGTCGATGGCGTGCAGCGAGGTGAGCACCAGGTGGCCGGTGAGCGCGGACTCGATCGCGATGCGGGAGGACTCCGCGTCGCGGATCTCGCCGATGAGGATGACGTCGGGGTCCTGGCGCAGGATGGAACGAAGCCCGTTTGCGAAGGTCAGGCCGGACTGCTCGTTGACCTGAATCTGCGTCAGTGACGGGAAGACGTACTCGACGGGGTCTTCGATCGTGGTGACGTTGCGCTCGGTCTGGTTGACCTCGGCCAGCGTCGCGTAGAGCGTCGTGGTCTTGCCCGAGCCGGTGGGGCCGGCGCAGACGACCATGCCGACGGGGGAGCGGGTGAGGATCCCGAAGTGCTTGTAGGTGTCCTCGCGCATGCCGAGTTCGTCGAGCCGGTAGATCACGCGGGTGCGGTCCAGCAGTCGCAGCGTCGCCTTCTCGCCCCACACGGTGGGGCAGGTGTTGATGCGCACGTCGATCTTGCGCTCGTCGATGGTCAGTGCCATCTGACCGTCCTGCGGACGGCGGCGGTCCGCGATGTTGAGCGAGGCCATGATCTTCATGCGGCTCACGACCGCCGGGCCGATCGCGGCGGGCAGCGCGAGCACGTCGTGCAGGGCGCCGTCGATGCGGAAGCGGATCCGGACCCGGTCGCCCTGCGGCTCCACGTGGATGTCGGAGGCGCGTTCGCGCAGCGCTCGGGTGAGCAGTTCGGTGACCAGTTGGACGACGGGGGCGTCGTCGTCGGGGCGGGCCTCGATGACCGCGCGGGCTGCGCGCCGTGCCGAGTCCCCGGCCTCGAACTTCTGCACGAGCCCGCCGACGTCGAGCAGGCCGCGGTAGGCCGTCCCGGCGATGCGGGAGATCGAGGACGCCGGCGCGACGAGTACGGCGAGTTCGCGCTGGGCGATGCGCGCGACGTTGGTCAGACCGCGAATGTTGGCGGGGTCCGCGGCGGCGATCTCGAGGCGTCCGTCGTCGAGGATGCGCAACGGCACCAGGCCCATCTGTTGGGCCAGCGCCTGCGGCACCGCCTGCAGCGCCGCAGCGCTGGGCTCACGCCCCCGCAGATCCGTGTAGGGGAAGCCGGAGGCGTGCGCCAGCGCCTGCGCGAGGTCGCGCTCGTCCAGCGCGCCGAGTTCGACCAGCAGCGCTCCGAGCGTGCGCCCGGACTGGGGGAGCTGCAGCCGTGCCTCGTGCAGCTTGGCCTGGTTGAGCTTGCCCTGCGCGAGCAGCCACGCCAGCGCCGCCTCGGGCGTGCCCTCCTCGCCCGACCCTCCGGGCGCGGACTGGTGCGCCGGCTGCCCGTGCTGCGGGCCCTGGACGGCTGGCGCCTTCGGCTGCCTTGTTGGCGGCGGACCGTCGGTCCCCTTCTTCCCGCCCACGGTGATCGGACGGTTCCACCACGCGACCTTCTCCTCCGCCGGCGCAGCCGTCGTCGCGCCGGCCGCGGGGGTCGCGGGCGGCGAGGCTGGCTGGAGCGAGTCGGAGGTCACGAACTAGAGCTCCGGGATCGGACCGTAGGTCTGACCGACGATGCCCGGCACGATCGGACCGTATCCGTACGTCGCGAGGGTCGCTTGGCCCAATGGGCTGAGTAGATAGTTGAGGAATCGAGTTGCCTGGGCGCGACCAGTGGGGTCGGAGGTAACCAGACGGTTGAGGACGCCGCCGTAGAACAGGATGGGAGGGATCGGGGTCAGGGTTCCGGCGACGCTCGCGGTGACGTCCCGGTTCCAGTTGCTGTCCTCCGCAGTCGGGTCGGTCGAAGCCGCCTTCGACAGAAGCGCGTACTTCGCGGGGCTGAGGACTGTTGTGCTGCCCGGCAGGCTTCCGCCGGTTCGCAGTTGGGTACGAGCGGCCAATAGATCCGGTTGGTTCACGACGCAGCCGAGAGCTTCCAGAGAGGCAACCATGGTGGTGAGTCCATTGGCTTGGAGCAGCGCTCTCGCGGCATTGCCGAACAGGGTCCCTTCGGGCTGCAGCACGAGGATCGGGTTCAAGCCGCACGTGGTCGTGCGGCCCTGCAGCAGCGTGACGAGATTGGCCATGGTTGGTTCGATGCCGGGAGTCGTCGCCGAACCGAAGTGGTCCACGCCCAAGGGTGCGGGAGCTCGGCAGGGCTCGGTGGTGGGGAGCGACAGCCCTCCCGACTTGCACGCCATCAACACCAGGCGGCCGGAGCCGATCTGACGGCGGGTCGCGGACACGATCTGTGCGTCGCTCAGTTCGGTCGACGAGATCCACGCCCAGTCGTTGGTCTGCGGGGCAGTGGCACGGAGCGCAAGCTCACCCGGCAGGCCAGTGGGGAAGCCGATCGGGCCGAATGTCCGCCGGAACGAGTCGGACAGAAAGCCCACGGGGCCGGTTAGCAGGTCGTCGGTGAGTATCTGCGCGTTGTTGCCCGGGAACGTCGCTTCGAGAGGGCCGACGGCGAAGTCTCGGTTTCCGCACCCGGTGGGACCTGCTGCGGCCAGCCCGGCTCCGCCTTCGCGGTAGCCGCGATAGCGCGACGGAGGGTCGGTGTCCGTCGCAACGGTGGTGAAGTCGAAGGCATCCGGCGTGTAAACGACCGTAGCGTTATAAGCGCCCTCTTCCGCGAGCACGTCGTTGGGCGCGGTCAACAGGTCCCGGGTGCGGTCGGCGTACTCGCCCGTTTGGGCGCAGTAGGCATTCTGCGCCGTCTGTAGTACTTCGGCGTCCGTGGCGTTGGCGTTCGCAGTCGCCTCGCCGCGGAAGCTGCGTGCCGAGAACAGCGCGATGCCGGCGAGGATGCCGAGGATCGTGATGACCATCAACAACTCGATAAGCGTCAGACCGCGGTCGTCGGGTTGGCGACGCCGGGAGAGACGCTGGAGCACCGTGGTGGGGGGCAGGGTTCGCTTCACAGGACCGTCTCGCTGTTCTGCAGGGTGAGGAGCCAGGACAGGGTCTCGGGGGCCACCGTGAGGGGGTCCGCCCCGCTGGGCCGCGGCGAGTCCGCGATCGCCTCGGCGAGGTTGGGGATGCAGGGCTGGTTCTTGCCCGCGGGCACCGGCCTGGTGGCCAGGTAGAAGAACGAGTCGTCGGGGCGGCTCTCCACCAGCAGGGCCTCCGTGCTGCCGGGCGCCGGCCCGGCCGCGATGCGCGGGTTGTAGAACACGGTCGCGTCGTAGACCGACGGGAGCGGGTCGGTCGTCGCGGTCACCGGGTTGAGATAGGTCGTGCCCGCCGCCGTGCGCGTCACCACGGTGTGCAGGGTCGCGCCGCGGGCGAGGAACTCGCCGGCCTGCAGCACCTCGATGCTGGGGGCGTAGAGGCCGCGGGCGACCCCGGTGGCCGGGTCGATCGAGCTCTTGTAGGCCTGCTGGGCGGCGGCGATCGCCGCCGCGTCGGTCTTGCACGCCTCGATGCGGCTCTTCCCGTCGAGCCCGCCCATGGAGAACATCGCGATCCCGGAGAGGACGCCCATGATCGTCAGAACGATCAGGAGTTCGATCAGCGTCAGCCCGCGGTCCTTCGGCGCACGCCGGCGTCGCGCCGTGCGAAGGATGGACAGAGCGGGTGCCATGGGGCCTCGGGTACTGCCAGGGGGCTGCGCCCGATCCGCCGAAGCGGACCTGGTGGCGAGCCGTACGAAGACGGCAGGCGGGCGCCTGCCGCTGTACGGGTTCACGCACCGGCACCCGAGGGCGTCTGGGATCTGGCTCTGTCCAACCGAGAGTCCCGTCGGGTCGTGCAAAAGGACGAAGTACCGAACCCGAAGTTGTTTACGAAGGTAAGGCTAACTCCAACTTTCGACGTGCGCTATCAAGCTTAGTCGCATGCGACAGCGGCTGAGGCTGGTGGGGCCAGTGGGGTGCTTGAGGCTGTGACCTGCGGGGATGTCCGGACGGGTGGGGCTGTAGTGACCGAAAAACGAAGTCTTTGCCCAGATCGAGACCGGTCTGTCCCGGATTGACGCCCGCCGTCGGTTTGGCCGAATGTCATCTGTGGGGGAACGCGGACCGAGCGGGGGCTCGGAAAGCGCGCCTGTGGTCTCGGCGAGCCGGGGGGCTCGTCGCCGAGAAGAGGCAGGTACGGCGTCATGGTGGTCAAGTTCAGGGCGAGCCGGCTGCGCCGGGGGGCGCGGCCGGCCGCCCTCGTGCTCGCAGTGGGGGCCGTGTTCGGGTTGACGACGGGCCTGCCGAGCGGCCCGGCGGAGGCTTTGAGTGCTGCTCCCGTGGCCGCGTCCTACCCTCCGCCCAAGCCGTGCCCCGGCTGCACCGAGTTCGTGATCGACCTGCCCGCTGAACCGACCACCACCACGTGGGGCACGGAGGCGAATCTCACCGCCGAGGCCTTGGTCACCTTTCCGACGGGCTGGTCGGGGCTCACCTGCGGGGACCAGTACGGCGTGGTCGCCCGGGTGGCGGACGAGGACACTGGAGGTCTTCCCGTTCTGGGCTGGCGATGCACGTCGAGCTTGAACTCCTTGCGGTTCGTCGGCCCGCGCGGCACCTCGATCGAAGATTCGGGGCAGCGACTGTTGTTCCGGGCCCTTTCCCCGGGGCCGGTCGTCGGCATCGGAGCGGGATTCGTCGAGGTCGTGCAGACCTTCCAGGACGGCGAACGTCAGCGCCGACGCGGCATCAAGCAGATGCAGGCCGGGCGGCCGGCCGACAACGCGAACTCGGTCACGGTGGACCTACCGCCGGACTGGACCGGAGCCTGCGCCGACCCGCTGGAGGTGGGGGCGGGATTCCCGGCCCTTCCCGTCGACGGATGGAGCTGCTCGGAAACTCCGGGGACTGGCGATCACCCTCGATTCCGGCTGCGCTGGGAGGGCACGACGCCTGCCCGCCTGTTCTACTTCGACGCGATCACCAAGGTCGACCCGCCGGTGCTGACGCCCCTGGGCATGTTCGGCCCGACCCAGTTGCGGGACATGATGTTCCTCGACGGAGAGATCGGCACCGAACTCGTCGCTTACCTGAAGCGGGGAACGATTCCGGGCCCGACGCCCGGCCCGACCGCGACGGCGAGCCCCACCCCAACGCCGCGCATCGCCTGCAACCCGAACGGCGGGCAGATCGACACCGGCAACAACGGCGCGAACAACTTCAACAACGGCTTCAACAACCAGCTGACCGTCACCGGGGCCCAGGGCAACAGCCAGACGTTCACCAACGGCGTGCCGAACAACGGACTGATCAACGCCAACCCCGGCTACGGCCCCGGCGACCCGTGCGCCCCGCCCGTCGTGGTGCTCGACCCGTGCTCGGGGGAGATCTTCACCAAGGAGGGTCCGAGTCGCTTCGACTCCGAGGACCGGGTGCTTCCGCCGGGCTGCGCCTATCCCGGCAGCGGCACCGGGCCGATGCCCAAGCCCGAGCCGGTGCCCGTCGCCGTCCACCACGGACAGGCGTGCATTCCGCGCCCGGCGCTCGCGGCGCCCGGCGATCGTGCGTCGCGGGCACACCACCGCGCCCCGCTGCGTCCGGGCGTTGAGCCGACTCCGCCGATCGTCATGGTCTCCCCGGAGGACGGGAGCTCCGTCCAGCGTCCGCCGGGGAGCAACGACGACCGCGTGCTCGTCGCCCCGCCCAACGCCAACCCCGAGCCCAGCGTCCGTGCGCTGCTTCCGGAGGTGCAGGACCCGGGCGTGGTCCCGCTGCCCTCGGTGTTGGAGAACCCCCAGGTGCCCTACTGCGACGATGTGGCCCTACCGGACACGGGGGGCCGCGGCATGGGAACGGTCGGGCAGCTGGCCCTGATGGCGCTCGGCGTCGGCGGTGCGCTGACCGCCGGTGCCCTCTACTGGCGCCGAAACACCCCGCGGGGCCTGCGCTACACCCGGTCGTGAACACGGGACTGATCGTCGGGTTCAGCACGGTCCTGGGCCTGCTGATCGGCTCGTTCCTCAACGTGGTCATCCACCGCGTCCCGAGGGGCGAGTCGGTCGCGCACCCGCCCTCGTCCTGCCCCGGCTGCGGGCACCGGATCAAGGCGCGGGACAACGTCCCGGTGCTGTCCTGGATTCTGCTCAAGGGCCGCTGCCGGAACTGCTCGACGCCGATCTCGGCGCGCTACCCGCTGATCGAGGCCGGCACCGCCGGCGCGTTCGCGGTGCTGGCCGCCCGCTTCGACGACGCACGCCTGCCGGCGGTGCTTTTCCTCGCCGCGTTGGGAATCGCGCTCGCCGCGATCGACCTCGAACACCAGCGCCTGCCGTTCGTGCTGACCGTCCCGGCCATCCCGATCACGGCGTGCCTGCTCGCGATCGCCGGCGTCCGCGACGGTTGGGATCCGCTCGAGGTCTCCCTGCTCAGCGCGCTGGTCTGGGGCGGCCTGTTCTGGTTCCTCTGGTTCTTCACCGGTGGCCGCGGCATGGGCTTCGGCGACGTCGTCCTGGCCCCCACGCTCGGGCTGCTGCTCGGCTGGATCGGCTGGGGCGCCTCCCTCGTCGGGCTGCTGTCCGGCTTCGCCGTCGGCGCCCTCGTCGGGGTGGCGATGATGACCCTCGGCAGGGCGGGGCGAAAGACCGCCCTGCCCTTCGGGCCGTTCATGCTGATCGGCACCGCGCTCGGTTTGTTCGTCGGCCAACCGCTCTGGAACGCCTACCTGGACGCCTCGGGTTTCTGACGGCGCTCCACTCCAAGCGCTAGAACTGGCCTAGTCGGACTGGCTATTATGGCCAGATGTTGACGGCCACTATTAGCGAGGCGAAGAACCGGCTCAGCGCGCTGATCGACCGCGTGCGTGCGGGCGAGTCCGTGTTGATTCTGGATCGCGGCTCACCGGTCGCGCGGCTGGAATCCGTCGTCGCCGGACCCGACCCGGAGGGTCGCCTGGTCCGACTGCAACGCGCGGGCCTGATCCAGGTGGCCAACCGGCCGGCAACCGGGCCGGGCCTGACCGAGCCGCCTCGTCCTGCGGCGGGCGCCAGTGCGCTGCAGGCGCTGCTCGCCGAACGCCGCGACGGGCGATGAGGTTCTGGGACAGCTCGGCGGTCCTGCCGCTGCTGGTGGCCGAGGCCGACACCGCGACCGTGCAGGACCTGCTCCGCGCCGACCCGATCGGTCTGGTGTGGTGGGGGACGACCACCGAGTGCACCTCCGCCCTGGCCCGGCTGGAACGCGAGGGATCCTTGACCGGCGCGGACCTGCACACCGCCCTCGGGCGCCTGGACGACCAACTGGCCGAATGGCACGAGATCCAGCCCGTGGACTCGGTACGGCGCACCGCCCGCCGGCTGCTGCGCACCCATCCGCTGCGCGCAGCCGATGCGCTGCAGCTCGCGGCGGCCATCGCAGCGGCCGAAGGTCGGCCGGACTCGCTGGAGTTCGTCTGCCTCGACCAACGGTTGCGCGAGGCCGCGCAACGGGAGGGCTTTCCAGTACTGCCGTAGCGCCTCTCCGGCTAGCCCGGTGAGCAGGTCTCACCCGCCTGGCCCAGAGCGGTGGCCCTGTCCGCCGAGGGCGTGGCTAGATCGGGCGATCCGTCGGAATCGTCCGGCGTGCTCTTCGCTTCTGGACCGCGGGGGTTTTCGATGGCCGGCGTCGGATGGGGCCTGCGCCACCCACGATGGGCCACCGGTTTGGCGGTCGCCGTCGTCGCGGGTCTGTGCGCGGCAGTCGCTCCGGCCGCCGCGCGATCGGACGTCGGTGAATCGGCCACCGTCGCCCCCTTCTCCTGTCCCGGAGCCTTGGCCGACGTTCCAGGCGAGTACATCGTCTACCTCGCCGCCGACGCGACAGACGACGACATCGACGACGCGATCGCCGCGGCCGAAGCTCCGCCGACTCCTCCGAACGTGCTACCGCCCGCCGTCTCGGTGGATGGCGGGCGGGTGTTCCGGGCCGTCAAGGCCTTCGTTGCAGACGATGTAGATGTCGACAACATGCAAGCGAAGATCGACAAGCTCAAGGGTTTGGCGAATGTGGTGTCCGTGGTGCCGAACACGTTCGCGTGCCTCGCCGGAGGCGCGGGCAACGACGCCGTTCAGTCGCCCGCCCCGAGCGGGCTCGACCGGATCGATCAGCGCGCTCAGCCGTTGAGCACCACGTTCACACACTTCGACTACGGAACGGGGGTTGCGGTCTACGTCGTCGACAGCGGTATCGAGCCGATCTCCACCGAATTCGCCACCCGAGTCGCCGGCGGCCACAGCACGGTAGGGGGCAGTGCGCAGACCGATTCGCTGGGCCACGGTACGCACGTGGCGAGCGTGGTCGGCGGGCAGACGTACGGGGTGGCCAAGGGAGCGACGCTGATTCCCGTGAAGACGTTCGACACCTCGGCGACTACGCCGATGGACCGCGTCGTCGCGGGCATCGACTGGACGATCGGCGATCACCTCGCGGGCGAGCCCGCCGTCGCCAACTTCAGCTTGACCGCACCAGAGAGCGGGCTGCACCTTGCCGCCGAACGGCTGATCGCGGACGGGGTGACGGTCGTCGCCGCGGCCGGCAACCAGAACAACAACGCCTGCGGGTTCGGCCCGGGTGGCTTCGCCGGCGTGTTGACCGTGGGGTGGAGCAATCCAGCGACCGACCAGCGGGGGTTCGTCTCCTCCACGGCCGCCTCGAACTTCGGGTCGTGCATCGACCTGTTCGCACCCGGTACTGCGATTCCCGGCGCCTGGCCCGGCGTCGCAGGGTTCGGGTGCGCCGCGGGCGCCGCGTCCTGCACCCTGTCCGGCACGTCGATGGCCGCGGCCCACGCCGCCGGTGCCGCCGCGGCCGCGCTGGAACGGATCCCCACAGCCGCTCCAGCCGCCGTCGTCGAGGCGCTCGTCGGCACCGCCACCAGCCCGGCGACGGCGAGTCTGCCGGTGATCGGCGATCGCGGCGCGGCCTCGCCGGATCGGCTCCTGTTCCTCGCCAGTTTCGCCGATCTCGCCCTGACGAAGCGGGACAGTGCGGACCCGGTCAGCGTGCTCGCGCCGTTGGCCTACACGCTGACCGTCGCCAATCGGGGACCGGACCCGGCCGCACGCGTCCGACTAGTCGATCTCCTTCCCGCGGGCGTTCGGTTCGTCGAGGCGGTGTCTGGCGACCCGGCCGTGTCCTGCGGCGAGAACGTGGGGGTTGTCACCTGCGATACGGCCACGCTGGCCGTTGGTGGCACGGTCACGGTGGTCGTCAGGATCTTCACCTCGAGCAGCGCGGGGACGTTGGCGAACACGGCAACGGTCCGGGCGTTGGACAGTCTCGACGTCGATCCAACGAACAGCACTGCGACCGAAACCACCACGGTCGTCGCCGCGGCCGGGGATCGAGGCCCGGAGCCCGCCCCGCCGATCGTCCGGGCCGGGGAAGGCCCGCAACGCGCACCGGCGGCCGGCGGCTCTGCCGAGGACCCGCCGCGCGCACTGGCTACTCGGCGTTCACCAGCAGGTTCGCCGATCCCCTGACGTCGGTCAGCATCCCCCGGGCGGCTCGACGCTCGATGCGTTCGGCGACATCGTTGGGGGCGGCAGTCGGGTTGTCCGCCAGGTACTGCGCGGCGACACCGGCCACGTGGGGAGCGGCGATCGAGGTGCCGGAAGCCATCAGGATCCCGGAGTCGCTGCGCCACGACAGGGTGGGGACGCGCTCGCCGGGGGCGAAGAGGTCCACGCAGTTCCCGGCGTTGGAAAAAGCCGCCCGGGTGTCCCGGTGCGTAACGGCGCCGACGGTGATGGCTCGCCGCACGCCGGCCGGCGTCTGGTCGCACGCATCGTCCGGGTCCGGGAAGTCCCCGGTGGCGGGATCGGGCTCGACGTTTCCGGCGGCCGCGACCACGGCGACGCCCTGGTCGATCAGCCCTGCGACGGCTGCGTTGAGCACACTTCCGGGACCGGCGAAACTCAGATTGGCCACGGCGGGGAGAGCGGGGTTGCCGGCTCGCTCGGCCGCGATGTGCTGGGCCACCCAGTCGAGGCCCGAAAGCACGACGCTGGCGGTGCTGGCCCCGGTGCAGTCGAAGACGCGAACGGGAACGATGGCCGCGGCCGGGGCCACCCCGTACCGGGTGCCTGCGACGATGCCGGACACGGCGGTGCCGTGCCCGTCGCAGTCGTCGGTCCCGCTCGAACCGGGTACCAGGCCCGCTCCGGACAGGATCGGGCCATCGAAGTCCTCGTGGGAGCGGCGAATGCCGGAGTCGACCACGTAGACGTATACCCCGGCGCCGTTTGTGGCGCTGCGATAGGTCCCGTCGAGCGGCAACGCCTGCTGGTCGATGCGATCGAGGCCCCATGGCGCGACGGCCCGGGCCGACGCCCTCGACTCGACGGCGGTCGAGTCCAGGCACTGCACCGTCTCGGCGTCGATGCGGGCAACGGACGAGCTCTGCCCGAGAGCGGTCAGCCCGGCCGGCGTCAGACTGGCCGCAAAGCCACGAAACGCGAACCGATAACTGGCGTAGACCCGGCCGTTGTTGTTGGCGAACTGCTCCAGCAGATCCTGTTGAGTGGCTCCGGCGCTCGGAGCGAGGGTGACGACGAATCTGTCGGCCACCCGAGTGTGGTCGAGACAGGGCAGTTCCGCGAGCGAAGACTCCTGCGGTTGTGCCCAGGCAACACCACCGGACGTCGTCGCCAGGATCGCTGCGAACGCCGCGGCCCCAGATCTCCGGAGTGCGGACGACCGCCTCCGTGGGGGGTGCTGTCTGCTGGCCATTCAACGTTCCCTTCTCGAAGCACACCGACGGGCATCACCTGACGATCAATCAGTCGGTGGGCCCCACGTAAAGCAGGAGGTTCGGCGTCGCACCGCCCGCGGAGACGACGTTGCGCGTGGCCCGTTGCTTGAGGTGGTTGGCCACCTCGTAGGGCGAGGCGGCGGGGTTGGACCCGAGGTACACCGCCGCAGCTCCCGCGACGTGTGGGGCGGCCATCGAAGTACCGTCGAGGTACTCGATCCCTGTGTCGCTGCGCGAGGAGGTCGAGGCGATCTCCACACCCGGGGCGAAGAGGTCCACGCACGGCCCGCCGTTGGAGAAGTCGGCGCGGACGTCCTCGCTGGTGGATGCGGCCACCGTCAGGGCACGGCGAACGCCCGCCGGTGAAACGTCGCAGGAGTCGACGACGGTAGTGGCGGTACTGTCGTTACCCGCGGCGACCACGACGGTGAACCCGAGATCGAGCAGACCACCGACGGCGGTCTGCAGCAGCGAGCCTCCGCCGAGGCTGAGGTTCACCACCGCCGGTACGTCCGCGAGTCCGGCCGCCCGGTCTGCGAGGCGTTGGCCGGCGATCCAGTCCAGGCCCAGCAGGATCACGCTGTTCAACGTGGTGCCGACGCAGTCGAACACCCGCACCGGAACGATCGTGGCTGCGGCCGCGACGCCGTAGTCCCGGGCGCCGGCCGATCCGGCCACGTGCGTGCCGTGTCCGTCGCAGTCGCCGGTGTCCTCGGGAACGACCCCGGTGCCCACTCCGCCGCCGGGCACGAAGTTCTTTCCCCCGGCGACCCGGCCGGCGAACTGGACGTGGGTGTTGCGGATCCCGGAGTCGACGATGTAGATCTCGACGCCCTTGCCCGCGTCGTCGGCGATCGTGAAGGCGTTGTCCAGGGGCAGGGTGCGCTGGTCGATCCGGTCCAGCCCCCACGGTGCGGGGCTGATCGCGGCCGCCGAGCCGACTGGTGCCGCCGGGCCGACCTCGTCCAGGCAGCGGATGACCTCCAACCCGATCTGCTCCACGTCGGCGTTGTCCTGGAGTGCGGCGACGCCCTGCGCCGTCAGCGTCGCCGCGAATCCCTTGAAGGCCGACCGGTAGCGCGCGTAGACGGTGCCGCCGAACACCTCGGCGATCGCCTCGGCCTTCTGGACCTTTTTGTCCGCGGCGGCCGGGACGGTGTCCGGGTCCGCCTTCATGGTCACGATGTAGCCGTCGTCCACGGGCGTGGAGTCGTTGCACGGCAGCGCGCTCGGCACGTCCGCGGCCTCGGCCCAGGTGCCTGCGGCCAGCGGAATCAGCGATGCGGCCAGGGCGCAGGCCACCGCCCGGCGGCGGTTGGGACGCAGCGGTCTCATGGGGTACCTCGAATCGAGTGATGCGGCGTCAGAGAGTGGAGAAAAGAAGGAGATTGGGTGCCCCGCCGACGGCCGTGAGCTTCTTCTTCGTGGCGGTGTTCTTGATGCGTCCGGCCACCTGTGCCGGGGTCAGGTCCGGGCGCTCGCCCAGGATCTGGGCTGCCACGCCCGCCACGTGCGGAGCGGCCATCGACGTTCCGCTGAGGTATTCCACTCCGGCGTCGTCGGTCCACGACGTGGACAGGATGTCCTCGCCGGGAGCGAACAGGTCCACGCAGGTCCCGAAGTTCGAGAAGCCCGCCCGCGCGTCCAGGCGGGTGGAGGCACCGACGGTCAACGCCCGGCGGTTGCCCGCAGGGGTCTCCGCGCAGGCGTCGCCGCCGGAGTTGCCTGCGGCCGAGACCACGACGACGCCCAGGTCGAGCAGGCCGGCGACCGCTTCGTGCAGCGAACTGCCGCCCGCGCCCAGGCTCAGGTTGACCACCGACGGCCCGGGGTTGTCGGTCAGCTTCTGCAGGGCGATCCAGTCGAGTCCGGACAGGATCGTGCTCAGCAGGCTCGTCCCGTCGCAGTCGAAGGTGCGGACGTCGACGAGGGTGACCTCCGGGGCGACGCCCAGGCGTGCGGCTCCGATCGTCCCGGCCACGTGGGTGCCGTGCCCGTCGCAGTCCTCGGTGCCGTCGCTGCCCGGATACAGATCGATCCCCGGGACCACGCGGCCGCCGAACTGTTCGTGGGCGGCGCGGATTCCGGAGTCCACCACGTAGGCGCGGACCCCGCGGCCGCTGCCGGCCGCCGTATAGGAGCCGTCCAGGGGCAGGCTCCGCTGATCGATGCGGTCCAGGCCCCACGTGGCCGGGACGACCGGTGGGAGCGAGGCCGCGGACGGACCGGCCGACGACTGGGGCGCCTTGCCGCGGATCGGGCGGTCGAGGCACTCGACGATCTCGGGGTCGATGCGCAGCACGCGGTGGTTGTCGGCCAGGCCGGCAAGCGCCTCGGCGGTCAGCGTCGTGGCGAAGCCCTTGAACGCGTAGCGGTAGGTCGCGTACGGCACGCCGCCCTGCGCGGTGGCGTAGGCCTTGGCCTCCTCGACGTCGGCGTCGGTGGAGCCGGGCCGGAACGTGACGATCGATCCGATCAGGAATCGAGCGGGAGTCAGCGCCAGATCGCTTCGGTCGACGTCCGTGCACTCCAGTGGGGCGACGACGTCCTGGCGTGCGGCAACCGCGCCCGACGCCGCGCAGCCCAGGACCAGCAGCGCTGCTGCGGCCAGCGCTGGTGCGCGGTGGCGGCGATGTGACCGCGGAGCTCTCATGGCACTGGTCCCCTGATCGTCGAACGGAGTAGCGCGATGGTGAACGCGGGGACAGCGGCGTACAAGGCCGCGCGCACACCTGGTGATGCTCGCCCGGCGGGTGTGGGCAGAACGCACTCCCGCGGCGGGGATGCACATGCGAACTTCACCGGATACCGCTGAAAGGGTGGTCGAAACCGTCGTCCATGGCCACTATCCGCTCTGTCGCCCGGTCCTTCTGGGCGTTCGTCCGGGCTTGGAGGTCGACATGGCGCACACGGTTCACGCCGCTTTCGGATGTAGTGGTCGTGGGACTCGTCGGCGGCGGGGCAGCCGCTACGGCGCCGCCGCTGCGGCAACTGCTGCGGCTCTTGCGCTCTCGGCCTCGGCCCACGCTACCCCGGGCAACCCGACCCGGATCGCCGACATCAACCCTGCGGCGTTGGATGCCAATCCGATGGGATTCACCGCATTCGGCGGGTTCCTGTACTTCGCGGCGACCGATGCGGCCGGGGGTCGGGAGCTGTGGCGGACCAACGGTGTGACGACCACTCAGGTGATGGACATCAACGCAGGCGCGGCCGACTCGGATCCGGCCGGCTTCGCCGAACTCGGCGGGTTCCTGTACTTCGCGGCGACCGATGCGGCCGGCGGTCGGGAGCTGTGGCGGACCAACGGTGTGACGACCACTCAGGTAGCAAACATCAACGCCGCGGGGGCGAGCTCCAACCCCGGCGGGCTGACGCAGTTGAACAACTCCCTGCTCTTCGCCGCCACCGACGCGGCCGGCGGTCGGGAACTGTGGCGGACCGACGGTGTGACGACCGCTCAGGTCGCGAACATCAATCCCGCGGGAGCGGATTCTGATCCCGAAGGCTTCAGAGCGCTCAACGGCTCTCTCTATTTCGCGGCTACCGGCGCCGCGGCCGACGGCGGTCGCGAAGTGTGGCGAACGGACGGGACCCCCGGGGGCACCGCGCGGGTGTCGGACGTCCGATTGGGTTCTGCCAGCTCCAACCCCACCGGATTCACGCTGCTGGGCAACTTCCTGTACTTCGCGGCCACAGAACTCGGTGCAGACGAAGAACTGTGGCGGACCGACGGCACCACGACCGTTCGGGTGGCGGACATCAACCCTGGTCCGACGCCCTCGACCCCGCAGAACCTGACCCCGCTGGGCGGTCACCTGTACTTCGTCGCATCCGATCCAGACGACGGCCGCGAACTGTGGCGCACGAACGGTACGACGACAACCCGGGTGTTCAACGCGAATCCCGGTGCGGTCGACGCCTTTGTCCTGGGAGGAGCCGAACTCGGCACCACCGGCACCCACCTCTATTTCAATGCGTTCGAGCCTGCCGGGGGCCGGGAGCTGTGGCGCACCGATGGGATCACCACCGTCCGGGTCGCGAACATCAGTCCCGGAGCGGGAGATTCAAGCCCCGCCCGATTCACGCAACTGGGCGGCTTCCTCTACTTCGTGGCCGAGGATCCTTCGTTCGGCCGCGAACTGTGGCGCGTCAACGGACTGACGGTCACCCGGCTCGGGGACATCAGCCCAGGCACGTTCGACGCCTTCCTGCTCGCCGGGCCACCCGACTTCGCGGCGCTCGGCGGCCGGCTGTTCTTCCCCGCGTACGACGCCAACGGTGGACGTGAGGTGTGGGCGTTCCAACCCTGATCCTTTGGATCGGGTGTCGTCAGCTGTCCATGGCCGACGAGCGCACGACTGGAAAGCCTGTAAGCACGTGGAGTGGCGGGGACCGGGCACGGAGGCGAACCGCCGGTTCGGTCGGCGAGGAAGTCGATGTCGCCGACTCCGGGGATGTGCACCGGGCACTCGAGGTGCCCGTCAGTCAGGCTGAGGACGAGGCGCAGGACCGATTCCAGTTCCGAGCCGGCCCTCCGGTGCCCTCGGGTCGTGGGTTTGCCTATGAAGGAGCCCAACTGATCCAGCGTCACCAGACGGTGACGCATGGCGGTGTCGAGGATGGGGTCAGGTGGCGCGAGGGGCGAGGAGTTGCGGCTCGATCGCCCGGTCGCTCGCGGCGCTGACGATCTCGACCACCAGCGCGATCTCGGCCGCGTCCAGGACCGCCTCCTGTGCGTCCGGGCGAGCTAGCCCGAGGCGCCGGGGCCTCCTATTCGCCGGCGTAGAGCCTGTCGAGGTCGACCAACTCGACGTCGGCTCGGCGTAGGCCGCGGGCGAAGCCCCCGGCGCTGCACAGCATCAGGCGGGCGTTCGGGGCGCCTACGAGGCCGCGGACGTGCTCCAAACGGTCGCGGTCCTCGAGGGTGACGGTGCGCCACTTCGCCTCGCCGAGGGCCAGCACTCGGCCGGCCCCGTCGCGCACGACGAGATCGAGTTCGTGGCGGGTGCGCGCGTGCCGGTCGTCGACGGTGCCTCGGCCCAGCGTCGAGGCGGACCCGCCGAGGGTGGTCGCGGACGCGTGGCTGCGGGCCCACTCGCGCAGCAGGGTCTCGAGATGGGGGCCAAGGATCTGCGCGCGCCACGGCTCGAGGATCCGCTCGGCGAGCCGGCTCGCGTCTCCCCGCTCGACCCACTCCCAGTGGGGGCGCAGCACCGCGGCGTAGAGCCGCAGCAGCGGGTCGGCGACGAACCACGTGGGACGCGAGCGTCCGAGGACGTCGTCGCTGCGGCCCACCAGGCCGAGCGAGGACAGCGAGGCCAGGGCGTGGGAGACGGCGTCGGACGGGCGACCGATGCGCGCGGCCACCTCGCCGGTGCGGGTGGCGCCGGCCGCGACCGCGGCCAGCACCGAAAGGTAGGCGGCCGGGTCTCGCACGCCCGGTTCGACCTCCAGCATGGACCGCGCCTCGTGGACCAGCGGGCGACGCGGAGACGCGGCGACCTCGACCAGCCAGCGCTCGACGTCGCCGGGGTCGCTCGGGTACGTCTCGTCGAGCAGGTCGCGGGCGTAGCCGGGGACGCCGCCGATCGCCGCGTGCACGCCCAGGGCCGTCGCCGGCGGCAGGCCGTGGAAGCGCGCCGCGGTGCGGTAGTCGAACGGGCCGACGTCCAGTTCGAGCTGGGCCCGGCCGCGCGGTGGCGCGGTACCGACCAGCAGGCGGGTCATCACGGCGACGGCCGATCCACAGACGATCAGCGGCCCGTTCGAATCGGTGGCCCGGTCCAGGGCCCGTTGGAGGACGGACTCCAACTCGGGCGAGGCGTCGGTCAGGTAGGGGAGTTCGTCGAGGATCGTCGGCTGGCCCAGTCCGAGCAGCGACTCGATCGCGTCGGTCCACGTCTCGAACCTGGGCTCGGGCCCCGAGACGTGGCGGGCGAAGGCGCGGGCGAGGTCGCGGCGCTGTTCGGCGGGCGTACCCCGCAGCGCCTGGTGGTAGAAGAAGCCGCCCGCGTCTGCCAGGGCGCGCAGGATGACCGACTTGCCGTGCCTGCGCCGGCCTCGGACGATGGCCAGGCCCGGCCGACCGCGCGCGGCGAAGCTCGCCAACTCGGCGAACTGATCTTCGCGGTCGAAGAGCCAGGACGGTCGATTCATTGATGAATCGTACTTCAATGAATTGTATTTCACTTTACTGCGGAGCGGACGGGCTCCGGGACTTCCAGGGGCTCAGGCGTTCAGGTCGGCCAGGTCGCCGGCTGCGGAGATGCGGGCGAGGCGTTCGGTGTCGGGCAGGGCGAGCAGGCGTTCCAGCACGGGTTCGAGGCCGGGGGACTCGCCGAAGCGCTGGACCAGCAGCAGGCGCGTGAGCTCGCGAACTGCCGCTTCGCGGCCTTCTTCGCGGCCTTCTTCGCGGCCTTCTTCGCGGCCCTTCTGGCGGCCTTCTTCGAGCAGCCAGCGGCCCAGGGGCGTTTCGTGGATGAGTACGGGCATGGTGTCTCCTCTGAGTGCAGTGTCGATGGTAGGCGGGTCCAGGACAAGGGAGCCGAGGATCGTGGCGGCGCGCAGGAGGCGTTCGGCGCGCTCGGGCGGGGCCTGGGCGATGCGGTGGACGGCGGCGAGCAGCGCGGCGGCGCGTTCGTCGCGTTCGGCCCAGGCCAGTGGGGCCAGCACGGCGGTGGTCGGGTGGGCGAGCAGGCGCTCGGGGTCCAGGTCCGCGATGCGGACGACCGTCCAGCTCAGGAGCGGGGCGCCGGGCGCGGCGGCGTGGTCGGGGACGTGCAGGCCGTCGCCGAGGACCACGACGTACTGGTGGAGGATGCGTCCGGGCTCGCGGCGGTTGATCCTGGCCCAGTACTCGATCATGCGCAGCGGCAGGGACGGGTCGGGGTCCTTGACGAACTCGGCGTGGACGAGGGCGGTTCCGACGTCGGCGAGCAGGTCGACGCGCAGGGGTCCGGCGAGTTCGGTGTCCAGCGCGCGGGCGCCCGCGACGTGCACGCCCAGGACGGACAGGAGCGCGTCCAGGTCGTCCGCGGCGAGGATTTTCATGGCGTCGTCGTAGACGGGGCCGGGCCGTGGGGGTGGGGTGGGGTCGGTCATGCGGGGGAGGCTAGGTGTCGCCTCCGACAAGTTCGGTGCGACGGGGAAGGCGGCCACGCCGATTCGTGGTGACGATTCGTGCGGCCCGCTCGACTCACGAGCACAGAAGGAACACTGCAGGCGCCCACCGTCGCGGAGGGCGC
Source organism: Sporichthyaceae bacterium (assembly GCA_052386455.1). Lineage (GTDB taxonomy): Bacteria > Actinomycetota > Actinomycetes > Sporichthyales > Sporichthyaceae > JBQTKD01. The sequence continues at coordinate 4,744 of JBQTKD010000009.1, read as the reverse complement.
CTCGTGCGTTGTTTCTGTGCTCGTGGGTCGGGTCAGGGGCGGGGCGGGGGCGGCAGCTGCTCCCACCGGGGCCCGCCGGCGGGCTCGGTGGGAGCAGGTGTGGGCGCAGGCGCAGGCCGATCCCGGCGAAGCCGGAGGTGTGCGGCAGGCGCCCATCGCGACGACCTCGCGGACGGTGAACTCGAACTCCGTCGGATTCTCCTGCGGCACCGCGGAGACCCGCAGCGCGTTCTGCCGGGCGCCGTTCTCACACAGGGTCCTCCTCGCCCAGGACCAGGCGGCCTTCGCCGGCTCGAGGTGGCGGTACGGCGCGGACATGTCGAGCGGCGCCGGGGCGGTCACTCGCCGGCGGCATCGCCCCCGCGGTCGATGAGCGTGGTGAGCATTGCCGCGATGGCCTCCTGCCCGGCCGCGGACTGGTCGAATCGCGCGCGCATCTCGGCAAACCCTCCCGCTGTGTGCTCACCGAGCGCGTTGATGGCCACGCGATTGGCGTCGACTTTGATCTCGAGGCCTCCGATCCTGGCGTCGAGGCCGTCGACCTTGGCGTCGAGGCGGGCGACCCGCTGCCCGAGATCGGCGACGTCCCTGTCGACTGCGGCTGCCAGGTGGCGGGCTGCGGCCGCGTCGATCGCCACCTGGTCGAGGCGCTCTTCGATCACGGGCAGGCGTGCGACGTGCTGCTCGAGCGCGGAGATGCGCGCCTCGTGGTCGTCCGCTTGTTCCGGTGTCATGGCGAGAGCGTAGGCGAGCCCACCGACAGTCGGTGCCCACTCGCGACTGGTGAGCAGAGAAGCAGCGAACGAGGCGACGCCCGGCCGGAAAGCCGCATCACCCGTTGTTTCTGTGCTCGGGAGTCAGGGGGCCGGGGGAGGAGGAAGTTGCTCCCACCGCCCGCCTGCCGGGGCCGCGGCAGTGGCGGTGGCCGGGGCGGTGGCCGGGGCCGGAGCCGTGGTGGCCGGGACGCGGCGGCGGGGGTGGAAGGCCAGGCGCAGGGTGCCGTCGGCGTCGACGTGGCGCTCGCAGTCCACCTCGAACACGTCCCCGATCAGCTCGGGGGTGAGCACGTCGTGGGTCGGTCCGCCCGCGACGAGCCGACCGGCCTTGAGCACGTAGAGGGTGTCGCAGTACGCGGCCGCGAGGTTGAGGTCGTGGATCGCCATGACCGTGGTCAGCTTCAGCGAGCGCAGGAGTTCGAGCAGGTCGAGCTGGTGGCGGATGTCGAGGTGGTTGGTGGGCTCGTCGAGCACGATCACCGGAGTCGCCTGCACGAGGGCGCGGGCCACGAGGACGCGCTGGCGCTCGCCGCCGGACAGCGTCGCGAACGAACGTGCGGTGAGGTGCTCGACGCCGACGGTGGCCATCGCCTGATCGATCCGGGCCTGTTGGTCCTGCCCGATCCCGGCGAACCCGGAGGTGTGCGGCAGGCGCCCCATCGCGACGACCTCGCGGACGGTGAACTCGAACTCGGTGGGGTGCTCCTGCGGCACCGCCGCCACCCGCAGCGCGTTCTGCCGAGCGGAGATCTTCCACAGGTCGTCCTCGCCAAGCACGATGCTGCCCTTGGCGGGCTTGAGGTGGCGGTAGAGGGTCCGCAGCAGCGTGGACTTGCCCGAGCCGTTCGGCCCGATCAGGCCGGCGATCTGTCCCTGACGGATCGTCACGGAAACGCCGTTGACGATTTTCGCCTTGCCGATCTCGGCGTGGACGTCGTTCAGGCGCAGGTCCACTAGAGCGGCGCCTGCGTTTTCGTGAAGCTTTTCACGGCGAAGGTGGCCGTGCCCATCGCCTGCCAGCGATCCCCCGGGAGGTTCTGGAACATCGGCACCGTGGTGGACTGGCCCGGCGCCAGGCGCAGCACCAGGGCCGTGTCCTCGCCGAGCGAGGCCCCGGTTCCGGCGTCGACGGCCTCCACAAGGGCCTGGAAGTTCTGCTGACTGGACCCATTGTTCGTGAAGGTGGCCTGAACCAGGGCCACGCTTTGGCCGTTGGCGTCGGTTCCCACCTGGAAGGCCGAGAAGGACGCGGCGACCTCTCGGCTCACAGCGTCCCCTTCGATGCGGGTCAGTTCGGCGACCACAGCGGGATCGGCGGGCCCGGCGCCACCGGAGCCGGAGCCAAGGAGCCGGGGCACGACCAAGCCGGCCGCCACGAGGCCGGCCACGGCTGCCACGGCGACCAGCGCCTTGGGCGAGCGCAGGGCCGATGGGATCGCCGGCCGGGCCGAACCGGGCGAGGAAGGCGCCTTGGCCCCCTTGCCCGGAGCCGGCGGCGGGAGAAACTGGGGCGGGCCGGAGAGGCCCGCGGCGGGTATCCACTCCCAGCGGTCGGCCTGGCCGTCCCCGGAGACCACGTGCCAGGAGCCGGGGGTTCCGTCGGGCGAGGGCGGCTGCTCGTCGGGACGCCAATCGCGACGAACGGTGCCGTTTGCCTGCGGTGCCTCGACCCAGCGTCCGCCTGCGCCCATGCCTCAACCTCCCGTGCACACCATCGCGCTTCGCGCGCCGAAGGCCCAGGATGCTGCACGGTCTGCCCTACAGACAACTCGTCAGGTGACGGCCAGTCAGGTTGCATACCTGTGGGGGGTACAAGGGAGTTGAAATGCCGACCTGCTCCCGGCACCGGGTGGCACCGTCGGGTGGGCGCCAGTCGGTCCGCCCGGATAGGCGGGCGGATACCGCCTGTGTATGGTAGGGCAGACATTCGAGCCCTGCGGTTCGAAGTCCAGCGTCGCCGGGTCTCCCCGCCAGGGCCCACCCGGGTGGCGCCCGCCTTGGGTGGGCCTTCTTGCCGATCCCCGGGCCCGCGCCCCGTGGCCGCCTCGGTCACGCAGTAAGAGGCCTTCGCCGCCCACCGCGAGTGGGGCGGGAGGCCGCTACCAACCCACCGCAGGAGGCTCCCAAATGCTTCTCCACAAACTCAGGTCCCGCGACCTGATCGGGCGGCGCCGTCGGCGCGCCGACCAGGGCTTCACGCTCGTCGAACTCCTCGTCGTCATCACGATCCTCGGCATCCTCGCGGCGGTCGTCATCGCCGCCGTCTCCGGCATCGGCGACAAGGGCGAGGATTCGGCGCGCAGTACCGACTTGAGCATTCAGCAGACGGCGCAGGAGGCCTCCTGCGCCAAGGACGGCGTCTACCGCGACTCGCTCCTGCTCCAGGATCGAGGCTTCCTCGGCAACCAGTCCGAGTACAACGACGTGGCGATCGACAAGCTCGCCAACACCGAGAACTGCGAAGGGGCGCTCGTCGAGACCTTCGTTCCGGCGAAGACGACCTACCCCGTCACCGTCACCGGCTGCCAGGGCAAGGCCACGACCTTCGGCGTGAAACCGGCGAAGCCCTATGTCCTCACCCCGGAGATGCACGAGCTGTTCTTCTGGCTGGGCATCGACGAGAACGCCAAAATGGGTCGCGTGTCGGCTCCGTACTCCTGGCCCGAGCAGTTCCGCGACGACATCATCCGCAACCTCGGCCGGAACAATTCCCGGATCGCCGATGCCCTCAGCTGGCCCGCCGGAACCCCGGCCGCCTCCATCGTGAACCAGATCCCGGACAGCGCCTTCAAGGTTGACGCGGGTTCGGGCACCCTCCCGAGCCGCCACATCACGCTGCAGAGCTACCTTGTCGCCCCAGCTCGGGACATCGACTTCGTCGCCGGGAGCGGGGTGAACCAGTTCACCACCACCGCGCTCAGCCCCACCTTCGGCGAGTTCGTGTCCGACTACACTGAGGATTCGCTGATCGCGGCGTACGCCACCGCCAACCCGGGCCGGGAACTGAAGACCTACAACGGGTTCTCCGTCGGTGGATGCCGGGCAAAGATGGACACAAAGTTGAAGTCCGGCGCGATCGTCGAGGACGCGAACATCGAGCGCGCCGTCGAGCGCGAGTCCCTCGAGGGAACCTTCCGCGACATTCAGAACCTGGGCATCATTTTCGACGTCCAGGAGCGGGCCGCCGAGGTGATCTCCACCATGAAGCGCAGCATCGCCGACAGCATCGCCCGCGCGAAGCCCGGAGCGGGCATGCGAATCCAGCAGACCGACATCTTCCGGATCCAGTTCGGCGGCGCCGACGGCACGGGCACCTACCGGGCGTACGGCAGCAACCACGGGTTCAACGGATTCGCCAACATGCTCGGCGCGACGAACCCCTTCGGGAGCCTCTTCCCCGCAGGCGGCGTCGGCACCGTCTCCTCGACGGCGTTCCTCGCCGAGCGGCCGGACATTCTCACGATCGTGAGCACTCTCGGCCCGGGTGCGGGAATCACCGGACCTGCGGCGACCGGCTACGGTCCCACGCAGTGCGACGCCGCCAAGCGAGCGCTGCGGGCGTCCTTCAACTCCGCCACGGGAGCGTGGCGGGGGATTCCGGCGATCGAGAACGACCGGATCGTGTGCGCCGCGCACGACCAGGGCTTCCTGCAGGGCGTCAGCTCGATGGACTACGCGGCGCGAGTGGCAACCGTGATGGCGGCCGGACCCACGGGCAAGGGCCCGTGCGCCGCCGTTGCGGGAACCATCCCGGCCACCGCGGTCGAGAACGGCGTCACGATCAACTGCCTGCCGTAGCCGTCGCCGGAGCCGCAGGCAGGCGACCAATCTGCCCGCCTGCGGCAGACTTTCCCCTATCGTCCGTGCCCGTCCCCGGGTTGGGGACGGGACGGGAGCGGTCACCGACTCGCGGAGAAGGGCGGCCCAATGCCGGCGGGGGCGCCGTATAGCTCGATCCCTCGGCGGCC
>JBQTKD010000008.1:0-13891 GCA_052386455.1 Sporichthyaceae bacterium | reverse complement strand
CGAGGTGCCCACGGACTCCACCGTCGTCGTGGTCTGCAAGGTCGGCGGCCGCTCGGCCGCGGTGACGGAGTACCTGCGCGCCCAGGGCCGCGATGCGATCAACCTCGCCGGCGGGGTCGTCGCCTGGACGGCGGCCGGCCGGCCGTTGGTCACCGACTCCGGCGCGGCACCGTACGTCCACTGACACGTGGGCTGAACGTTCCCCCTGGAAACGCGCAGCCTGGCACCATGGCTGCATGGTGGAGATCATCGCGCACCGCGGATCGCGCGAGGGCACGTCGGAGCACACGCTTGCGGCCTATCGCCTGGCGATCGCCGACGGCGCCGACGGTCTGGAGTGCGACGTCCGGCTGACCGCCGACAGGCACCTCGTCTGCCTGCACGACCGCTCCCTGGACTTCGTCTCGGACAGCCGCGGCATCGTCTCGACGATGCAGCTCGCCGAGCTCGCAGAGGTGCAGTTCGGCACCCGCCGCGCCTGGCGCATGCTGGACAGGTACCGCGGCACGGTCCCCGCGGCGCACACCGTGTGCACCGGACCCGAAGACCACCTCGTGGTGACGCTGCGTCAGCTGATCGAGCTCGCGACCACCGCCGGGCGCCCGGTCGGGCTGGCCATCGAAACCAAGCACCCCACCCGGTACCGCGGAGACGTCGAAACCGCCCTCGCGGCACTGCTCGGCGAGTTCGGTCTGCTGCACCCGGCTCGCGACCTCCCGCCGGGCGCGTCCGGCGCCCAACTGGGTACCCGGCCCGCGGTTCGCGTGATGAGCTTCGCCGCCGTGTCGCTGCGCCGGATGCGCGCGCTGGCGCCAGATCTGGACCTCGTGTACCTGATGGGGCGGATCCCCCCACACCTGCGCGACGGCTCGCTTCCCGAAGGCGTCCGCGCTGCCGGGATCGACGTCAAGATCGTCCGCAAGCACCCGGAGTACGTCGCGAAGGCCCACGCGCTGGGCAACGCGGTCTACTGCTGGACGGTCAACACGCCGGCCGACGCCGACGCCTGCCTGGCGGCCGGCGTGGACGCCCTGATCACCGACCGGCCCGCGTTCATGCGCTCCCATGTGTTGGGGGCACACGTCACCGGCTCGGCCTGATCCGGTTCGCCAGGGACCGGCACTAGGCTGACCGGTCTGCGGTCCGGATCGGTCAGGAGTAGTCACATGGGCAAGGCAACCCGCGAGCGGCGTGCCGCCGAGCGCGCCAGCTTCGTACAGCGTCCGTTCGAGGGCATGGCCTCCGAGTGCGACCTGGTCGCGATGCGCGAGCTCGTCCCTGCGGCCACGACCACGCTGAAGCTCCTCGGCGAGCACGCGGACCGCAACGTCACGGTGGTCACGGTGCTTCCGCTGGCGCTCCCGTGCCTGACTCGCGGCTCCGGCGACGTGCTGGTGGCCCTGCAGACCCAGTTCCCGGCCGGCGACGCCTCGCGGCAGACCGCTGCGGCGCTGCTGGCGGCGCTGGCCATCGAGCCGGGCGCCACGCCGGTGTCCGTGGCGATCGAGCCGGGCACCCCGAAGCTGCAGGAACTCGTCGACCCGACCGTCGCGCTGGAGATCACCGTCCACGACGGCTTCGCGTTCTGGGTGGAGAACCCGGACGAGATGACCCCCGAGATCGAGGCCTCGCTCGAGCAGGCCAACTCCGCCGCCCCGCCGTGCACTCGGCTCACCAGCGTCGAGGGTGCGTACTGGACGCACGAGCGCGACAAGGCGTGGCTGCGCTGGGTCATGCCGCAGGAGGAGCACGTGCTCCTCAAGGCCTTCGCCCGGCTGCACGTGGCCAAGGCGGACAACCTGCTCGCCGAGGGCACCCGGTACGTCGGCGCGTTCCGCGCGCACGGCCTGCTCGCCCCGGTGTGGGAGATCGACACCGAGTTGGCGCCGGCCGACCTCGAGGACGCCGCGAAGGCGATGAACGAGCGCATCGGCGAGGCCCTGGCCAACGACGCCCCGCTGACCGCCGACGAGCGCCGCGCTCGCGACGGCTTCGTCGGGCGCCAGGTCACCATCCGCTAGGCCGTCGGCCACCCCACCCGCGCGTCGGCTCCACCGCCTGGGGTCGCGCTTCACTCGCCAGGGTGCTGCTTCACCCGCCTGACGCGACCTCCTGCAGCGAGTGAAGCAGCACTGCGACGAGTGAAGCGGGGGTCCAGCCGGTGGGGCCACGCGAATGACGGACCGTCAGGTGGGAGTGGCGGTCGTGATTCCGGCCTTCGAGGAGGCCGCGCGGATCGCCGCGACGGTTACCGGCGCGCTGGCGATTCCCGGTGTGGACCTCGTCGTGGTGGTCGACGACGGGTCGTCGGACGCGACGTCTCGGCTCGCCGCGGAGACCGGCGCCACGGTGGTCCGGCACGCCCGCAACCGGGGCAAGGCCGCCGCCATGGCCAGTGGCGCGGACGCCGTCGCAGCGGCGGGGGATCCTTCGCGGCTGCTGTTGTTCCTCGACGCCGATCTCGAGGGCACCGCGGTGGAGGCCGCCCCGCTGATCGGCCCGGTGCGCGACGGCACGGCGGACATGTCCATCGCCACCCTGCCCATGCAGAAGACGGCCGGTGGCGGCCGCGGCTTCGTGGTGCGCCTGTCCCGCGCGGGGATCGTGCGAGCGACGGGGTTTACGCCGGTACAGCCCCTGTCCGGGCAGCGCTGCCTGACCCAACCCGCGTTCGCCGCGGCCCGCCCGCTGGCCTACGGGTTCGGCGTCGAAACCGCGCTGACCATCGACCTGCTGCGCGCCGGCTTCCGGGTCGTCGAGGTCGAGTGCGCGCTGCACCACCGCGTTACCGGGAAGGACTGGCGCGCCCAGGTACATCGGCTCCGGCAGTTCGCGCACGTCGGCCTGGCCCTGGCCGCGCCGCGCCGGCTGCGGGGCCCCCGTTCGGGGAGCTAGGACCCCCGTTTTCGGTGCACGCCGGCTGATCGACTTCCCACGAACTCGAGGTGCCGCGGGGTCGCCAACTGCCCCGGACAGTGTGGGCCCCCATGCGCGGGCGCCTGCGTCCGGTGGCGGCCCCGCGGTTCGTCCCCCACCCCTTGCGTCCGCCTATCTGCGCTGCGTCCGCTCAGGAGTGAGCTATAGCTCACGATCGAGCGGACGCAACACGATCGGGCGGACGCACGGACGGTGGCTGCGCGGCCCAGACCGCGAGGAACAGCGGCACCGCGACGAACAGTGCGACGGCGGGGACGATCACGCCGGAGTCGTTCACCGCGAAGCCCAGCAACGCGGTGGCGAGGGTGGCGCGGACCAGCGCCTGGAACGCCGGGTCGGCCTGCTGAGCGCGGGCGAACCCGTGCAGCCGGAGCAGATGCGGGTGGGTAACCGCGACCACCACGACGACCGTCAGTGGAATCGCGGCGGCCACGATCAGCGGGTTCGAGAACAGGGTCAGGTTTGCGTCGGCCTTGCGGCCGATGGTCGCCAAGCCGTTGCCGTCGAGCACGTCCTGCACGAACCGTCCGAGGTGCGAGCGACTCTGCGCCGGCCGCAGCCAGTCCGCGCCGGCGAGCGCCGCGACGAGCACGGCCGTTCCCGCTGCGACCAGGGCGAGCCGGGCGACGCTCAACCTGGTCCCGGTGAGCAACAGTCCGAGAAGCGCCAGGCCCGGCGCGAGGGCGAGGACCCCGCCGAAATCCGTGCCGAGCCCCGGTGCCCCGTCGACGACGATCGCCACCGCGGCAACGCCGAGCACCGCTATCCGGCTGTGGGTCCGGACCCACACGGCCGTCGCAACGAGCAGCGCGCACACCGCGAAGACCGCGAATGCGATGTTGCCGAAACCGTAGAACCGCCCGGCTACCAACACCGAGAGCCCGAACGGTGCGCCAAGCTGCAGCCGCGAGCCGAGCAGGCCAACGTCGACGGCCATCACGCCCATGGTCGCGGCGGCCAGCACCGCGGGGGAGCCGTACGCCGAGCGCCGCCACGGCCCCGCGGCCGCGACGGTGCCGAGAACGATCGCGGAGACTGCGGTGGCCGTCCAGCGGATCGCGGCCGGATGTTCCCAACGGGCCCACGGCAGCAGGTTCACCAGGAACGACGCGGCCGGGACCGCACCGAACACCAGTCCGACAATCCGGATCGCGGGCCGCCGTGCCGGTCCGCGCAGGGCCAACGCGATCGCCAGCAGGGCGAGGGCGGGCCCGCCGATGAACACGACGAAGAAGGCGACGAACCCGTCCTGCAGCACTCGCGCCGAGGTCTCCCACGCGAGCAGGTCGGCGAACTCCGCGCGCCGGCCCGACTCCGACAGCACGGCACCGGGTAGGTCGCGCGCCTCGTCGGACGTCAGCAGCGAGGTGGTCAAGTCGGCCAGCTGGACCAGCCCGTCCTGCCGAGTCGAGCCCGAGTACAGCGCGACTCCGTCGCAGCCGAAACAGAACTCGCGCTGCGCCGCCAGCTCGGGCCGACGCACCATGACCGCGGTCAACCCGGCAGTCGTCCCGCCGTCCGCGATTCCTGCCACCACCAGGGTGGCCTCCGGCCGTGCGGAACTCGCCTCGGCGACGGCCCGGTCCAGGATGCCGAGGGCCGCGCGCCGACCTGCACCCTCGGGAATCACCCCGGCGTCGAGGACCACGAGTTCGCACTGCGGAGCCACGGTGGCCAGGGTCGCGCTGTATCGGGCGATCACGGCGCCGTCGCGGTCGGCGAACGCCAGGGCGGCGCCGGGACCAACGGCGCACTTCGTGCCGGCGCGTGCGGCCCACTGTGCCGCCGTCGCCTGCGGGCCGGCGACGCGCTGACCGGCGAGCGTGCTCCATACCGGCGCCGGGTCCCGCCGGGTTCGGGTGTCGACCAGCCGAGTCCATCCCGGCACCGTGGTGGCGCCATCCACGACGATCGGCGTGGGCAGTGCCGCGCATTCGCCGTCGGGCCGCTCGGCGGCGACCCGCACGCCCGCGTTCAACGTCAGCCATCCGTCGGCGGGGCAGGTGTAGGACCCGGTGGCCCGCACGGCCAACGCCGCCCGAGCGGACTTCCGCGCCGTCTCGGCCAGCGCCGGCGGCACGTTCTCGGCGAGGTCGGACCACCGCAGCCCCGCGACGCCGATCACCGTGACCTGGCCGTCGGGAATCGCCCTAACGTCCGAAGAAGTGGTCGCGATAGCGACCACTTCTTCGGACGCAACGGCGAGTGAGGCGACGGCGAGGGCGCCGAGCAGGCCAGCGACCAGCCGCAGCCTCACGCGGGCCCCTTTCTCCGGCGTGTTCCCTTCGGTCAACGCGCGGCGTTCGCTTGCGCGTGGCAACCCTAGTGACGCGCCGGATCGGGCCTACCCTGCGGAGTTGTGAGCAACGCGCTTTCCCTCGCCGCCCTGGGCATCGGCACGGCCGGGTGCCTGCTGGCCGTCGGCGCGCAGGTGCGGTTCAGCCGGCTGCGGCGGGACTGCCAACTGCTGCAGGGTGGCGCGGAACGGTCCTCGTTCATCGTGGCCGCGGCTCGGACTGCGTCCGAGCTCGAACGGCTGCGGATCGACGTCGGCGGGCTGCACCACGAGTTCGAGAACTTTCGCGGCGCGATCGACGAGTCCATCCGCCGGGTCGCCGTGCACCGCTACGACGCGTTCGGCGAGATGGGCGGGCGACTGTCCTGGTCCGTAGCGCTGCTCGACGAAACCGGCGACGGCGTCGTGCTCACCGCCCTGGTCGGGCGCACCGACACCCGCTGCTACGCGAAGGCGATGCGCGCGGGCGCTCCGGAAGCTCGGCTTTCGCCCGAGGAGCAGCAGGTGGTGTCGGCGGCGCTGCGTCCGACGCGTGCGGTGACGATCCCAAGCCCCACGAGGCAGCACACGCCGATCAGCTCTCCCTAGGGAGCGCCTCCCAATCCCGATAGCCGGCGCGCGCTTTTGAATCGGCACAGGGGCGCCAGCGCGGCCCCTGGCTGCGTTGTCGTCGTCGCCCGCTACTCCGTAGCGGTGCGACCCTCCGCCTTGCCAGGAACCACGCTGATCACCGCCCGCATCCGGCTGGGATTGAGAGACACTCCCTCGGCGCCTTGTACGTCTTGGCGTCCGGGAACTGCTTGAGCGCCTGAACCTGCTTCAGCCCGCCGGGCGTCGCCTTGTCCACCTGCGCGATGTAGACGGTGCGCGAGGACGGCGAGCCCGGCTTGGAGAAGTCGAGCTTCGAGCTTGAGGCCGACGTTGTTGGCCGCGGCAGACGCCGTCTGCGGCGGCGTCGTGCTGAGCGCGATGGCCTTCACCTGCCGGCCCTTGAACTTGGTGACGATGCTCTGCACGTCCACGTCGGTGGAGGTGACCTTCTCCGCCACGACCTTGAGGCCGTTCTGCTTCGCGAAGTACTGGGAACCGGCGAGACCGTTGGCGCCGTACTCGCCCTCGATGTAGATGTGCCCGATCGTGTCGCCCTTGGCGATCTCGCCCTTCTCCAGCAGCCAGTCGAGGCCGTTGATGATCTCGAGGTCGTAGGTGGTGCCGACGACGACCACGTAGGGCTGGTCGAGGAGCTCGGAGCTCCACGAGACGGCCAGGGTGGTCACCTGCTTGTCGTTGATGTCGGTCTTCAGCGCGGAGATCACCGCCGAGCCGAGCAGCTCCATGAACCCGGCGACCCGGGGTTCGAGGTCGGGGAACTGCACCATCGCGTTCTCGGTCTTGTAGCCGTGGTCGAGCGTCTCCACCTTCACCTGGCGCTTGCAGATCCCGCCCGCCGCGTTCACCTCGTCGGCCCACATGCCGTGGCCGATCTGGAGGGTCGTGGCGAGTTCCTTGAACGGCCCGGTCAGGTCCGTCATCACCCCGAGGGTGATGGTGTCGGCGGTGACGCCGGGCCCGGTCTGCACGCCGTCGGTCGCCACGGCCGCAGGCCCGTCGTCGCCTCCGCCGCAGGCTGTCAGGGCGAGGGCGCCGGCGAGCAGAAGGGAGGCGGATTTCGAGGCACGAGGCATGCGAGAACGCTTCCGTACTCGTGTTTCCCCCGGGAAACGATCAGAGCAACGGGTCCGCACCCACCGGAATGCGAACGATGAGGGCCTGCGGCTCGACGGTGACCGTCATCTCCCGGCCCGGCTCGAGCAGGTCGCCGTCGATCTCGCGGGGCCAGATCCGGTCGCAGGCGATGTGGATGTGGCGGCCGCGGAAGTGCTCGATGCGGGCGCCGCGGGAGGCCGGCCGGCGGCGCATGACGTGCAGCGCGAGCATCAGCCAGTGACGCAGTCCCTGGGGAACGAGCACGGCCACGTCCAGGACTCCGTCGTCTGGCACCGCCTCGGGCATCAGCAGCATGCCGGCCTGCAGCTTGCCGACGTTGCCGATCACGACGCCGCGGGCGCGCAGCTCGACCGGCGCCTCGTCGTCGACGGTGATGGTGACGTGCGCGCGGCGGTCGAAGATGTGCTTGGCGCCGGAGACCATGTAGGCGGGCCAGCCGATGCGGGCCTTCAGCCGCGGGGGCGCGTCGGCGATCATCGCGGCGTCCAGGCCCATGCCGGCCATGACGGCGAAGCGGTGCTCCTCGTCGATCCGGCCGACGTCGATCTTGCGATCTGCACCGGCCAGGCCGATGCGCAGGCACGCGTCTCGGTCCGGCGGCAGCGCGAGGTTGCGGGCGAGCAGGTTGCCGGTGCCGGCGGGGAGGATCGCGAGCGGCACCCCGGTGCCGGCGAGGCCGGAGAGGACGGAGGAGATGGTGCCGTCGCCGCCGCAGGCGAACACGACGTCGACGCCGGCGTCGGCGGCCTCGCGGGCGTGGCCGACGCCGAGTTCGTCGAGGCGCGTGGTGTACCACAGCGGCGGCGCCCAGCCGGCGGCGGCGAGGTAGGCGCAGATCGCGCGGTGTTCCTCGTCGAGGTCGCCGACCTTCGTCGGGTTCACGATCACCGCCGCTCGGCGGCGTTCGGCCGCGACGATCGGGCCGTCGGACGACACGAGGGCCCGTTCCTCGAACCCGCCGCCGGCGAGCACGTACCGGGTCGCGATGGCGACGGCCGCCAGGCCCGCCAGTGCGCTGCCCGCGACCGCGGGCACCGTGTACTCGTGCAGCCACAGCTGGCCTGCCGCGACGGCGAAGACGCCAAGCCACGGCAGGGCCCCGCCGAGGCTGCGGCGCAGCGGCGTGCGCAGCCGGCGGCCGAGCAGGACGGACAGGGAGCCGTAGGTCGCCGCTGCCAGCGCCGTGGCCGTGGCGGGGAACTCCGAGCCGGGCATGGCGCCGGCGACCGACGTCGCCAGCGCGACCAGCAGGATCGCGGTGGCCAGGAACACGCCCTCGCGCCAGCGGCGATACCCGACGCGCATGCCCGCGACCAGCAGGACCGCCGGCGGCACGGCGACCGAGGCGGCGCCCAGCCCCTCCGCGGACTGGGCGAGCACGCGCCACCCGCCCTCGGCGCGCGACGGCCAATACGGACCGGCCCAGCCGTCGAAGACCAGGGCGGAGACCGCGAGCACGATCGTCAGCACCGCTGCCGGAAGCAGTAGGCGCCGAGTCAGGCGCAGCAGATCGGGACCCACGTCGCGAAACTAGCCGACCAAAGCGGGTAGCTAGCCTCGTAGGCCAGGGCCACACCACACTCTGAAACAGACGGGATTGACGGTGCGCAAGGGAAGGCGCAAGAGCACGCGCGAAGGGCGACGGCTGTTCGCCGGCTGCGCGCTGTTCGGCGTCGTTCTCGGTGTCGTCGCAGACGTTCTCGTCGTCACCAGCTTCGCCGGCGCCGCCCAGTACGTGCAGTGCAACCCGAACGACCCGACCGACTACCGGTCCTGCCCCGAGCTGGACGTCGTTGGATTCGCGCTGAACTCCAAGACCGAGGCCGCGCTCACCGTGGGGCCTATCGTGGCCTTCGTGGCGTTCGTTCTCTGCGTGGTGGCTGTGCTGGTGTCCAGCGAACCGCGCCGCGACCACTGATGCGTCCGGCCGCAGTCGCCTGCGACCTCGACGGCACGCTGCTCCGTTCCGACCTCACCATTTCTCCGCGCACGCGCGCGGCGCTGGCCATGGTGGAGAGCGCCGGCGTGCTGCTCGTCTTCGTGACCGGCCGCCCGCCGCGCTGGATCCATCCCGTGGCCGAACAGACGGACCATCGCGGCATCGCGATCTGCTCCAACGGCGCGCTGCGCTACGACATGCACACCGAGACCGTGATCGGCGAGACGCTGATTGCGCCCGAGGCCCTGGCGAAGACCGTCGCGCTGCTCCGCGAGCAGCTGCCGGGGCTGGCGTTCGGCGTGGACTACGGCGAGCATTTCGTGCACGACGCCGGGTACCCGATCCCCGAGCAGTTCCAGAATCGGCCGGACATCCGCCTCGTCGACGCGGAGGAGCTCGTCCTCACCGCCGCCGCAAAGCTGCTAGTCCGCCACGAGGACCTGAGCTCCGACGACCTGCTTGCCCGGGTGCGCGCGATCGTAGGAGACCTGGTGGAGCCCACCCATTCCACCCCGACCGGCGCCGGCCTGCTGGAGATCTCCGCGGCCGGGGTCAGCAAGGCCGCCGGGCTCGCGGCGTTCCTCGCCGAGCGCGGCATCGCCGCCGCGGACGTCGTCGCGTTCGGCGACATGCCCAACGATCTCCCCATGCTCGCCTGGGCCGGCCGCCCCTACGCCGTCGCCAACGCCCACCCCGCGGTCCTGGCCGCCGTCCCCCACCGCGCGCCGTCGAACGACGACGACGGCGTCGCGCAGATCCTGGAGTTGCTCTTCCAAGCTGCGGCGTCCGAACAGGCGTGATTCGGGTACCACGCTCGTTCGGACGCTAGAGGTATTGGCCGCCGCCAGGGTCGAAGCCGTGGGGGCGCCCGCCGGGCGGCAGCGCGCCGCGCATCTGTTCCAGCTGTGCCCGCGCGGCCATCTGCTGCGCGAACAGCGCGGTCTGAATGCCGTGGAACAGGCCTTCGAGCCACCCGACCAGCTGCGCCTGCGCGATGCGCAGCTCCGATTCGCTCGGCACGCTGCCCTCGCCGATGGGCAGCGACAGCCGCTCGAGTTCCTCCACCAGATCCGGCGCGAGGCCCTTCTCCAGCTCGGCGATCGTGCTGCGGTGAATCTGCGCGAGCCGAGCTCGGCTGGCCTCGTCGAGCGGCGCGCTCTTCACCTCGTCGAGCAACTGCTTGATCATGCTCCCCAGCCGCATCACTTTCGCGGGCTGCTCGACCATGCGGACGATCGAGTTCTCGTCGCCGCCGTCCTCCGGCGGACCCTCGACGGCCATCCCGGCCGGGGTCACTACGAGCACACGCTGGTCGGAAGCTTCTTCGGGCTGAGTCATACGAGCCATAATCCCCGACCCCGGCTCCGGCATTCCCTCGGCTAGCTCACCTGGAGCAGAACCTTCCCGACGTGCCCGCTGTCCTGGACCAGCTGATGCGCCGCTGCGGCCTCCGTCATCTTCATGACCCGGTCGACGACGATCGAGACCGTGCCCGCCTCGATCAGCGGAATCACGTGCTCGCGGACCCCGGCGACGATCGTTGCCTTCTCCGCCGCGCTGCGCGCCCGCAGCGAGGTCGCGAGCACCGCACCGCGCTTGCCGAGCAGCGTGCCGATGTTCAGTTCGGCCTTCACGCCGCCCTGCATGCCGATGATCACCAGGCGGCCGTTCACCGCGAGCGCGTCCACGTTGCGCGCCAGATAGGCCGCGCCCATGTTGTCCAGGATCACGTCGGCACCCTTGCCGCCGGTGGCGGCCTTCACCTTCTCGACGAAGTCCTCCTCGCGGTAGTTCACGAGAATGTCCGCACCAAGCTCCCGGCACCGCTCGAGCTTCTCCGCGCTGCCCGCCGTCACCGCGACTCGCGCGCCCGCGGCCTTGGCCAGCTGGATCGCCGTGGTGCCGATGCCGCTCGCGCCGCCGTGCACCAGGAACGTCTCCCCGGGCTGCATCGCCGCCGAGAGGAAATGCGCGTCGTCGTTCGCTCGCGAGCTCGCGAAGAGGTTCGCCCAGACCGTGCACACGACCTCGGCCAGCCCGCCGGCCTCGACGAGCGACATGGTCGCCGGCCGCGGCAACAGGTGCGCTGCGTTCGCGGCGACCTTCTCGGCGTACCCGCCACCGCCGAGCAGCGCGGCGACCTCGTCGCCCACCGCCCACTCCGTGACGCCCTCGCCGAGCGCGACGATCCGGCCCGCGGCCTCCAGCCCCGGGTACTCCGGCGCGCCCTTCGGCGGCGGGTAGAACCCCTGCCGCTGCAGGATGTCCGCGCGGTTCACCGCCGAGGCGACGATCTCCAGCAGCACCTCCCCGGGGCCGGGAACGGGGTCGGGGACCTCCGCCCAGGTCAGCACTTCCGGGCCACCGAACGAGGGCAATGTCATGGCGTACATGGGACGGCACGCTAGTGGACACGCCCTAGGCTTGACGTCGTGAGTCTGGACGCATTCCCCGGCGCCATCGGCGCGGCCGAATACATGAAGCGCTCCGTCGAGGCGCTCGCCCCGCACGGCCTGACCGCGGGGAACACTCTTGCGATGGCAGGCCTGTGCCGCGACGAACTGACGGTGGAGCTGACCCGCCGCATCGGCGAGGCCTGGGGCCCGCCGTTCCGTCTCGGCTCGCTCGCCGCGATGTTGCTGATGGGCGGGTCCGGTCTCGGCGCCGCGATGCACCACGCGCCGTTGATCGACGGCAGGCAGCGCGTCGCCGTCTACGTGATGCCGCATGTCGGCATCGGCGAGGACGGCACGCTTGGCCAGATCAACCGTCCCGGCATCGAGGGCCCGTCGGTCGCCTGCGGCGCGCTGATGCGCTTTCGCGGGGAACTCGCCCGCGGCGAAGTCCGCACCGACCTCGACCAGTACGACGTCGAGATGTCGCTGACCCGGCAGCGGATGCTGCGCGCGCTGCGCTACGGCTCGGTGCCCGACGTCGTCGAGCTCACCACGACGGCGCGCGACGTCATCCTCGACGACCTGCTGCACATCGGCGACCTGGTACCCGAATGGGCTCTGGCCGACGTCGCGGTGTTCTCCGGCATCCAGATCCACACGGCGGCCGGGGACTACGTACAGCCCGGCCGCTCGTTCGTTCGCTGGGCCAACGCCACCGAGGAAATCGCGCTGGCCCTGTAGGCGCCCGGCTAGCCGAGTGCCTTCGGGTCCTTGGCGTTCGCCGGAACCCGGAAGGTCAACCGAGCCACCCAACCGCCCTTCACCTGGACGATCTCCCGCTTCACGACGCAGGGCGACTTCTTCGACGTCCGCGCCGTGCACTCCGGCAGCACGCCGACGCGCTCCCCGTCGGCCTTGCCGAGCCGGTAGCCCTCGCGGGTCGGGAACGCGTACGGAGCCGCGAAGCAGATCTGCAGGCGTTGGGCAGTGGCGAAGGCCGCGGCCTTCTTGGTCTTCTTCCGCTGCGTCATCGCCGCGGTCTTGTTCCAGGTGCTGCCGCTCTTCGCGTCCAGGAAGCCGAACTGCACCCAGTCGATGTTCTGCTCGGTGTAGTCGGGGCAGTCCGGGCGTCCCTTCGGGGCTTCGCGCTCGACGCTCGCCGGGCGGAAGGTGCCGTTGGTGGTGGCGAACAGAACGGCCTGGTCGGTGCCGCCCGAGCTGTCGATCTGGAAACCGCTGTCCGGACCGGGCGGCGGCGTGACGGAGCAGGACTCTCCCGGACGGCACACGGCGGTGGCGGTCGACGGGTCCATCCCCGGCAACGGTTCGCGAAGCTGCCGCTGGCGCTGCGGGTTGGTGTTCGGATTCGGGTCGTTCGAGGACCCCGCGTTGCTGCAGTCGTCGACGGGCGCTGCGGGCTGCCCAAGCGCGACCGGGACCGCCACGTCCCCCTCCTCGCCCTCGCCGCCTTCTCCTTCGTCCTCCGGCGGATCGTTGTTCTTCTTTTCCTTCGGGGGTTCGACCGGGGCGGGCGGCGGCGGGGGCTCGTTGCAGTCCGCGGCCACGGTCGCCTGCGCGACGTGCTGCGGCACGAGCAGCCCCCCGAGCACGAGCGAACCGGCCGTCGCGGCGAGGAGTGCCCCGCGGCGCCAGGAGACCGGGTGGGTGGCGTGCGCCTGCCGGCAGGACGAGGACATGGTCATACCTCCGAAGAATCCGCGGGCGCAGTTGTCGGTTCCGTCGACGATTACTGTGCGTCGGCTGGTAACCGTGCCAGCACTCCACGTAGTCACGTGGGAGCCGCGCCGTGTGCTTTGCCAACCGCGGCTCGGCCGCCGGCAAACGGCGTTCGGGGGCGGAACAGTAGGGAACGCGCCGTTTGCGGCATATGCTCCGCGCGCTCGTGGACCATCCGGCGGCGGCGGTCGCGGCCCGCGTAAGGTCCGAAACGGTGGCTTTTTCGGCCGATCCTCCCGCGACGACATCGCGAAATCGGTGCTTCGTCAGCCTGGCTGAGCCTGTGCTCGAGGTGCTGACCAGCACCGATGACAATCGTCATCTATCACCGTGTGTATTCCTCCGGTTACGTTAGTGCAGGAGGTCATATTGACGGTCTCCTTGCCTTTCCTTTACAAATCTTCTTAGCAAGCGAACACCGGCCCAAAGGCTCTTGGGGAACTACCAAGGGGGGCCTTTCGATAGCCGACTTTCGCCCACGTGGGTGGAAAATATCTAGAGGAAGAGAGTTTCCCATGCGCAAGATGTCCCGCGCCGGTGCGGTTGTCGTTGCGGCCGCCGCTGCCTCCGCCATTCTCCCCGCTGCCGCCGCTTCTGCGGACAGCCCGCGTGGGGAAATCGTGATCTGCAACCACAGCGGCTACATGTTCGACGTGTACGCCGAGGGTCCCTCGATCCGCACCGACGACCTCGCCGGCAGCTTCGACGAGTGCACCGACTGGAACCGCGTTCTGCCCGGCACCTACGACATCGGCTTCTCGCTGCGCGTTCCGTCGCAGCAGAACGTGCTCATCCAGGCTCGCCTCAAGCGCAACGGCCACGTCTTCTACAAGGTCTTCAGCGGCCAGGGCCAGATCG
>JBQTKD010000007.1:0-28706 GCA_052386455.1 Sporichthyaceae bacterium | reverse complement strand
CTCGAAGATCAGGACCATCGCGTCCGCGCGCCGCTGCGGCGCGGTCCGCGGGTCGAGTTCGCCGTTCGCGGCCGGTTCGGGGGCGTCGAGGGCGGCCATCGCCGCCCGTGCCATCGCGATCCGTTCCGCGGAGTCCCGCCAGTGCAAACTCTCGGTCCCGTCCCCGTGGCGGTGGAACGACGCACCGCGGACCTTCTCGACGGTCTTGTCCGGCGGGAGGGACCCGTCGGGGTCGGCCCGATGGCGGATCGCCCGGCCAAGGGAACGCAGGTCGGCGGCGTTGTAGGACTTCGCGGCCTCGAGCATGACCTCGCGCGCGAACTCCACATCCTCCGCACTCAGGCCGTCGGGCAGGACGTCGATCGACTTCACGATGGCCTGGGCCTGCTCCCAGTCCACCCCACCGGCCGCGAGCGCCGACCCGACCGCGGAGTGGGAGCCCGCTACGGCCTTGGCCATCGTCACGGCCCTCTTGGCGACACCGGGCTCGACGTTGAGGGTGTGCCGCAGCCAGTTCGCGGTCGAGGGCGCGCCCTGCGCGACCGCGTACCCGCGCGCGTCCAGCTCCGCGACGACCTTGAGTTCGAGCGCCTTGACCTTGGCGGCCAGGCGGTGCGCGGCCTTCGCGAGGTCGGCGACCTCCCCGTCGAGACACTGCCACAGCTCGCCGGTCAGCGCCTTGTCGAGCTCCCGCTCGACGTCTGCGACCAGTCCGCTGCTCATGCCTCAATTCTAGGGACTTTTACCGACACTTTCGAGCCTTTGTGCGAACAAATGTTCGACCGTTTTTCCTGCGACCAAACGATTCTGACGCAGCATCACCAATAGGGACGGCGACCACGGCCCGGCGACCACGGACCGCGGCGAGGCGACCGCACTGGGCGAGCGGCCACCGCAACCCCGGACCCGGGCGACCACACAGAACCTCCGGTTCCAGCCATCCCGAAGCCTCCGCGTAGATGGGCAACGGCGGGGCTCATCGCCGAACAGCAGACCGCGACCACAACCCCCACTCCTGCGGAGCGCAGGCGCCGTCAACGCCTCAGATAGCGGCCTACCTTTGTAGAGGTCGCCGGGACGCCAAGAGCCTGGCTGTCCTGCTCGCCCACGGCGTCCTACAGCGGCTTGATGCTCGCGTCGGTGCGGGTGACGACGATGCGGTACTTCTTCGAGCCCACCTGGACGTCGATGGTGCGCGAGGTGGCGTGGGTGGCGCTGCGCAGCACCTTCACGGTCTCCGAGCCGGTGCGCGGGACGACGATGGCGGTAAGGCGCACCGACGTGCCGGTCTTCCCGGCCTGGACGATCGGCGCCTTCTCGAACTGGTTGGTCTTCGGGCTGCGCCAGCCGAGCCACGGGCTGGACTCGCCCTTGCGGACCTTCACGGACGGGTTCGTGCCGACCCAGAGGATCGTCGCATCCGAGCCGGAGCCGGAGGTGGTGGCGTGCATGTCGCCGGTCTTGACCGAGCGGTCCGAGCCCAGCTGCCAGTTCTGGTAGACGGTGCGGGCCTTGGACTGGTCGATCTGGTCGTCGACGAGCAGCAGGTTCGGGCCCTTGAAGTGCACGACGGTGCGCTTCCAGTCCGCCCCCTTCAGTGCGGAGGTGCGCACGCCAACGAGGTCGTAGGACGACGTCGACTTGTACGAGGCGAGGCTGGCGCCCTTGTCGCGGTCGTAGGTGGCGCCGGCGATGTCGATCACGTTGTGCGCCTCGTTGCTGCGCACGTACGTCCGCTTGGTACCGGCGCCGTAGGCGTACAGGCCCGGCTGCCAGAGGATCTGCTTGCCGGCGGCGTAGAACGAGACTGCGCCGGCGTCCTCGTGCGCGTGGGGCATGGTGTTCATCGCCGGCCCGAAGCGGACGGAGGCCAGGGACTGCTCGTCGGCGGCCTCGGTGTCGAACCAGTCGGAGCGGGAGAACGCGTACCCGGACTCCTTGAACAGCGCGAAGGTGTCCTTGGGCAGCAGGCCCTTGAGCCCCTTGCTCACGACGTACTCCGCGACGCTGCCGGCGACCGACGGTGACTTGAACAGCGACGTGTCGCCCCAGGCGATCGCGTAACCGTCCGGCTGAGTCGCGTACCCGATGAAGTCCGGCATCAGGGCGAGCCGCGCGAACACCGCTGGGTCGGGCACCAGGCCGCAGGCGAGCATGCGGGCCTGCAGCGTGATGTACCAGCGGTGGTCGAGCATCTGGTACTGCAGCGCCCCCTCGCGGGCCACGCCCTCGGAGTCGATGAGCTTCGGCAACTGCTCGCTGGCCCGCGCCACGGCGGTGTTGCGCCAGAACGTCGTGCCGGTCGAGCATCCCAGCGCGAGCAGGCCCATGTCCTGGTGCAGGGCGTGGTTGGCTCGCGCACGCTGGTCCGGGTTCAGCAGCGAATCGGCGTGCTCGTCGATCGTGCCCTCGAGCCACTCGGAGGCGCCCAGCGCGTCGAGGGCGCAGGTCAGACCGATCGAGCGAACGCCGACGACCATGCCGTGCCAGGACAGCGGCGAACGGCGCGGTGCGTCGAACCTGTTGTCCGCGACCCAGTCGCTCAGGATCGCGGAGTACCGGTCGAGCATCGCCTGGTTGTTCGTGCGCAGACCCTCGCGGCGCAGCACGTCCGCCCAGCGGAGCGTCTGATAGTCGAACTCCCAGACGTCGTTGGCGAAGGGGTCCTCGCGCCAGGTCGGGTTGCTCGGCAGGTTCCAACTGCCGAAGTGCGTGAGGGTGAGCCTGCCGTCCATGAGCGCGGCGGCGTCGGCGGCGTCCGTCGGCTTGGCGATGTAGCGGTCGCCCATGCACTGCGGCTCGCTCGCACCCGGGGTGGTGGCTGCGGCGATGCTGCCGGGTGCCGGCGGTTCGGCGTCCTCGATGCGGTCGTCGGCGCCCGCCGGCATGGCCGAGGCCAGCCCGGCCGCGGTCATCAGGGCCACCGTCGTCGCGATCGTTCGCCGCATGTTCGTACCTCCCCGGGTATGCGGCAAGCATTTCCCCGGGGGTCGGGCGGCCGTGCGGGTTGGACGGAGTCTTGAATTCAGGCGCGAGCGCGCTTGATCCGTTGTTCATCTTGGGCGGGAAGCGATCACGTCGCGACGGTGTGACGCTCCGTCATATCCCGGATTGCACGGCTTCTATCCGGTTTGGTACTCCGCGTCCGTCACCGGGTCGCCCCACAACGTGTAGACGCCGTGGGCGTCGCCGATCTGGACGGCGATGTGCGTCATGAAGGTGTCCGGCCCGGCGCCGTGCCAGTGCCACACCATCGGCTTCGCGTGCACCGAGTCGCCGGAGCGGAGCTCGCGGATCGGGCCGTCGCGCTCGGCGACCCGGCCCAGCCCGTCGACGACGTGCAGCGCCTGGCCTGCCGGGTGCGCGTGCCAGAAGGTGCGCGCACCCGGCGCGAACCGGACTTTCAGCATGGCGATGGAGCCGGGCGTGGCGTCGCCGGCGACGAGGTTGTCGAAGTACACCTCGCCGGTGAACCAGGTGTCCGGGCCGCGGTTGGTGCCGCCGCCGTTGCGCGCGTAGGGATCCATGCCCCCCACGTTCTCAGATGGACGTGACGACGCTGAACCCGACGTTGGACCAGTCGTCCATGGCCTCGATGACCCCGGTGAGGCCGTCGAGACCGATCTGCTCGGTGACGATGTCGCGCGGGCGCAGGACGCCTCGGTCCACCAGCGAGATCAACTCCGCGAAGTCGGCGTGGTTCATGCCGATGCCGCTGCCGATGATCTGGAGTTCGTAGAGCGAGATCAGCTCCATCGGGATGGCGAGCATGCCGTTGTCGGGCTGGGTGGTGTACCCGGTCTGGATTACCTTGCCCTGGCGGCGGGTGGTCAGGCAGGAGTTGACCAGGCTCGCGGGGCGGGCGACGGTGTCGACGGTCGCGTGCGCGCCCTGACCGCCGACGATGTCCCGAACGGCGGTGCCGACGTCGGCGTCGGTGTTGACGTTGATCGTCGCGACCGCGCCGAGCTCCTTCGCCTTGCCGAGCTTGGCGTCGTTGATGTCGATCGCGATCACGTTCGCGCCGGCCGCGGCGCCGATCTGCACCGAGGCCAGGCCCTGCCCGCCGGCGCCCATGACGACGAGCCACTCGCCCGCCTTGATCTGCGCCTTGCGGACGACCGCGCCGAAGGCGGCCATGTAACGGCAGGACATGACCGAGGCGTCGAGCGGGCCGATCGAGTCGGGCAGCGGGATCACGTTGGTGTCGCCGTTGGGGACGCGGAAGTACTCGGCGTACGCGCCGTTGTAGCCGCCGAACCCCGCGAACCCGACGTTCTCGCACGTGTTGGTGATGCCGCGGTTGCACGAGTGGCAGTCCCCGCAGCTCCAGTGCCAGGGGACGGTGATGTTGTCGCCGACCTTGATCCTCTTGATCCCGGAGCCGACCTCGACGACCTTGCCGGCGACCTCGTGGCCGGGAGTGTGCGGCAGCGCGGCCTGGAAGCCGATCCAGGCCCAGTCGCCGTTCCACAGGTGCCACTCGGTGCGGCAGACGCCGCACGCCTCGACCTTGATGACGACGTCCCGTTCGCCGCACTGCGGGTCGGGGATCTCGACGGTCTCGAGGGGCTTGCGGAACTCGGTCATCTGGACTGCGCGCACGGTGACTCCCTGGAACGGCAACGTTGGCTTCCGCCGCCCAGCCTTCCGCCACCACGAGCGCACCGGCTACCGCGTACCGGACAAAGAACGCGCCGGCCTTTAGTCCGAGTCGGACAGTCCTGCGGGGGCGAAGCCCTTCGCGGCGGAGGCGGCGCGGCGGCGCTTGAACGCGGCGGCCTCCTTGAGCCGGGCCGTCTCGCGGCCGAGGTCGCGCTTGATCGTGCGACGGACCGCGCTCTTGTCCGCGCCGGGGGCACGCAGTGCGAGCGTGGCCCAGCGGGCGAAGCGGGCGGGCGTGAAGACCTTGTCCGGACGCGTGCGGCGAGAGAACACGTCGAGGACCTCGGTGGCGCCGCCGGGGCGGTCGGCGAACCACTGGTACGCGGCGGCCTCGATCGGCGAGACGGCGTCCGAGAGGCCGAGGCCGTTGGCCCACTGGTACATCGGGAGGCACTGCTCGTCCCGGTCGTGCTCCCAGGCCTGCAGCGCCGCGTCGAGTGCCACCGGGTCGTCGAGCGCCGGGGCGGCGGCCTCGCCGAGCAGGCGGCCGAAGCGCAGCGCGTCGCGGATGCCCTGCGCGGTCACCGGGTCCTTGAAGTGCCCGGCGTCCCCGGCCAGCGCCCAGCCCGGCCCGTGGGAGTGGCGGAAGTACGCCGGGTGGTCGTAGGAGATGCGCGGCTTCGTCTGTCGCTCGCAGCCCACCAGGCGATCGCGCAGTGGCGGAACCGAGGCCACGGTCTCCTCGAACGCGTCCACGATGCGTCCCTGGTACTCCTCGGCCCGATCCCGCGGCGACATCAGGAGAACCAGCACCTGATCGCCGTCGCAGGGGAAGACCGTGACGAGTTCGCGGCCCTGGCGCCACTGCATCGCCAGGTCGCGCAGTTCCGCGTGCGGGTCGCTGTAGTAGGCGAAGGCCATCAGGCGCTGGTTCGGCCACTCGTGGTGCGCACGGGTGCCGACCCACTCGGCGACCGCCGACTCCCGGCCGTCGGCGCCGATCACGAGCTTCGCCGCAATCTCTCCTGACGCTCCGTCAGCATTCTTCCACCGGACGCCCGCGACTCGGCCACCCTCGCGCAGCAGCCCGACGACCCTGGTGCGCTCGCGGACCTCCGCGCCCGCCTCGCGCGCCGTCTCGACGAGCGCGAAGTCCAGGCCGGGCCGGCGCACGCAGGAGCCGGCGGCGAAGCCCTCGTAGGAGTTGTAGGGGCCCGCGAGTTCCGCGTCGGCGGTGCCGAGCCCGGCGCGGGTGTGCATGGGCGCCTTCAGCGCGAGCACTCGGGGCAGGGCGCCGAGCCGCTCGACCTCGGCCCAGTGATTCGGGAAGAACAGGTGTGTGGACAGCGTGTCCGAAGGGAAGCTCGCGCCGTCCAGCGCGATCACACTGCGCCCGCGCTTCGCCAGCGCGATCGCCGCCGCCGACCCGGCGCACCGGCTCCCGACGATCACCACGTCCACGGTCTCGGTCATCCGCAAATCCTTTCCCTAGAACGTCCCGCTGTCGACGCCCACCGCATCCGTCCTTTGGCCTACCTCCCCCGGACACATCGGGACAAGCAGCAGAACTGTCGGACCTGCCGTGCACTCTCCGAGCCTGCGCGGGGCGATGCCACGGGGGCATCGGCCGCTTACCATCGCAGGAGAGGACGCTTCGATGCCCACGTCGTTGGAAGCTCTGGAACGCCGAGTCGTGATCTTGGAGGCCCGCATGCACGCCAACGATCTCGAGCACCTGTCGCTCCACGCGACCTTGAACACGCTCTCCGGTGGCCAAGAGGCCCTCCTCGGCATGCTCCGCGATCAGGGTCATCTGCTGAAAACTCACGAAACCCGGCTCGACGGAATCGACCGCCGGCTCGAGGGAATCGACACCAGGCTCGACGGAATCGACACCAGGCTCGACGGAATCGACACCAGGCTCGACGGGATCGACCGCCGACTCGACGGGATCGACACCAAGCTGGAGCAGCAAGGCGGCAAGCTCGACATCGTCCTGGCGTGGATCGCGACCCAACCCTGAACGCCGAACGCCCGGGCCGGCTGGGCCGACCCGGGCGTTCGCTTGGTTGCTAGCGGCGATATGGCGGGATGCATCGCAAGGCGGAGGAGGAGGCCGATCCCGTACTTGGATCGGCGACGACGACAACGCAGCGAGGCGCCCGCCAGACGCCGCTAGCGGACGTCGTAGCGGTCGAGGTCCATAACTTTGGCCCAGGCGGCGACGAAGTCCTTCACGAACTTCGCGGAGCCGTCGGAGCTGCCGTAGACCTCGCAGATGGCGCGCAGTTCGGAGTTCGAGCCGAAGGCCAGGTCGGCGGAGGTGGCGGTCCACTTCGGGGCGCCGGTGTTGCGGTCGGAGCCCTCGTAGACGTTCTCGCCCTGCGCGGCCGGGGCCCACTTGGTGCCGTAGTCCAGCAGGTTGACGAACCAGTCGTTGGTGAGCTGCCCGACGCGGTTGGTCAGGACGCCGTGCTTGGAGCCGCCGGCGTTGGCACCCAGCACCCGAAGGCCGCCGACGAGGACGGCCAGCTCGGGCGCGGTCAGCGTGAGCAGGTTCGCCTTGTCCAGCAGCAGGTCCTCCGGGTCGACCTTGAGACCGGCGGCGTGGTAGTTGCGGAAGCCGTCGGACACCAGCTCGAGGACCGCGAAGGACTCCACGTCCGTCTGGTCCTGCGAGGCGTCGGTGCGGCCCGGGGTGAACGGCACGGTGACCGTGACACCGGCGTCCGCCGCCGCCTTCTCGATCGCCGCGACGCCGCCGAGGACGATGAGGTCGGCGATGGAGACGTCGATCCCGGAGTCGGCCTGGACGTTCTCCAGCGTCTGGAGGACCTTGGCGAGCTCGGACGGGTCGTTGACCGCCCAGGAGCGCTGCGGCTCGAGACGCAGGCGGCCGCCGTTGGCGCCGCCGCGCTTGTCGGTGCCGCGGAAGCTCGCGGCGGCGGCCCACGCGGTGGTGACGAGCTGGCCGACCGAGAGGCCGGAGGACAGGAGCTTGGCCTTGAGCGCGGCGACGTCGGCGTCGGAGAGCGGGGTGCCGGACGCGGCGGGAACGGGGTCCTGCCACGGCTGCTCCGGGGCGACCCACGGGCCGAGGTAGCGCGCGATCGGACCCATGTCGCGGTGCAGGAGCTTGTACCAGGCCTTGGCGAAGGCGAGCTCGAACTCCGCCGGGTTGTCGCGGAAGCGCTTGGAGATCTCCAGGTACACCGGGTCCGTCCGCAGCGCCAGGTCCGCCGTGGTCATCATCGGCGCGTGACGCTTGGTCGGGTCGTGCGCGTCCGGCACCGCGTCGGCCATGGCGCCGTTGGCGGGCTTCCACTGCGGGTTGCCGGCCGGGCTCGCGGTGAGCTCCCACTCGTTGTCCAGCAGGACCTCGAAGTAGGTGTGGTCCCAGGTCGTCGGGGTCGGCGTCCAGGCGCCCTCGAAGCCGGAGGTGACGGTGTCGTAGCCCTTGCCGGTGCCGTTGGCGTTCTCCCACCCGATGCCCATCTTGTGGACTGGGCAGCCCTCGGGCTCGGGGCCGACGAGGTCCGGGTTGCCGTTGCCGTGTGCCTTGCCGAAGGTGTGGCCGCCGGCGACGAGCGCGACGGTCTCCTCGTCGTTCATCGCCATCCGGCCGAAGGTCTCGCGAATGTCGCGGGCGGACTTCATCGGGTCCGGGTTGCCGTTGGGGCCGGCCGGGTTGACGTAGATGAGGCCCATCTGCACGGCGCCGAGGGGCTGGGCGAGTTCGCGGTCGCCGCTGTACCGGTTGTCGTCGAGCCAGACGTCTTCGGTGCCCCAGTTGATGGGTTCGGCCTCCCAGACGTCCTCGCGACCGAACGCGAAGCCGAAGGTGGTGAAGCCCATGTCCTCCATGGCCACGTTGCCGGCCAGGACGAGCAGGTCCGCCCAGGACAGCGCCTGGCCGTACTTGGCCTTGACCGGCCACAGGATGGCACGAGCCTTGTCCAGGTTGCCGTTGTCCGGCCAGGAGTTCAGCGGGGCGAAGCGGTGCGAGCCGTCGCCGGAACCACCGCGGCCGTCGAAGGTGCGGTACGTGCCCGCCGCGTGCCAGGACAGGCGGATCATCAGCGGGCCGTAGTGGCCGTAGTCCGCCGGCCACCAGTCCTGGGACTTTTTGAGCACCGCGGCGACGTCGGCCTTGACCGCGTCGAAGTCGAGGGTCTGCACGGCCGCGCGGTAGTCGAAGCCGGGGTCGAGCGGGTTGGAGCGCTCGGAGTGCTGGCGCAGGACCGAGAGGTCGAGCTGGTTGGGCCACCAGTCCTTGTTCGTGCGCGGCGCGCTGGTCTTGGGCTCCGGGGTCTTGAGGGCCGGGTTTTCGCTCTCGGACACGGGTGTGGCCTTCCTTTGATGGGCGATTACGCGTGCGACGTATCGATGCAGGCGGGGCAGCGGCCCCAGTACACGACTTCCGCCTCGTCCAGGACGTAGCCCTGGTCGTTCGAGGCGGTCAGACAGGGAGTGTTCCCGACGGCGCAGTCGACGTCGGCAATGGCTCCGCAGGAGCGGCACACCAGGTGGTGGTGGTTGTCTCCCACGCGGGACTCGTAGCGGGCCACGGAGCCCGCGGGCTGGATTTTCCGCACCAGTCCGGCCGACGTCAGCGTTGCCAGGCAGTCGTACACGGCCTGGTGGGAGACCTCGGGCAGGATCTGGCGAACCGCGCGCAGCACCGAATCGGTGTCCGCGTGCGGATGTGCGTAGACGACCGTCAGCACCGCCACCCGCGGGCGGGTGACCCGCAGGCTCGCGGCCCGCAGGAGGTGCTCGACGTCGGTCTCGGGAGCCACCCCTGCAGCCTTCCGCTCTTTCTTGAAGAAGTCAAGAAAGCGATTTCTGACGGTTCGTCAGCGCGACGCACCCTGTGGAAACCCGCAAAGCGCCGTCTCGACGGGGGCGAAAACATACTCTGGTTCGATCATGACGATTCGCCTGGTCGCGTCGACCCTCGCCGTCCTGGCGCTCGGCGTCGGCCCCGCCGTGGCGGACGTCTCCCCCACGCCGGCTCCCGCGATTGCCCCGCCGGACCAGACCGTGCTGTCCGCGGCGATCGGCGGCCCGCGAATGGGCGAGCCGGGCCTGGTCGTGGCACCGGGCGCGCTCCCCCTGCCGGCGCTGAGCGCCGCGACCTGGCTGGTCGCGGACGCGGGCACCGGAGCCGTCCTCGCCGCCTCGAACCCCCACGGCAAGCGGCGCCCCGCCAGTACGTTGAAGACGCTGACGGCGCTGACCATGGCGCCGCGCCTGGACCCGAACGACACCTACACCTCGCAAGCCGACGACGAACTCGTCGAGGGCACCCGCGTCGGCATGTTGGCGACGCAGACCTACTCCATTCGCGACCTCTGGTACGCGCTGTTCCTGCGCTCGGCCAACGACGCCGCCAACAGCCTGGCCAAGGCCGGCGGCGACGGAACGCTCGAGACCGGCGTGCGGATGATCCAGGCCGAGGCCGTCCGCCTCCAGGCGCTGGACACCACGGTCGTGAACCCGAGCGGCCTGGACGCGGACGGGCAGTACTCCTCCGCCTACGACCTCGCGCTGTGGGGCCGCGCGGCGCTCGGCCGCGGGGACCTGCGCCACTACATGGGCACCCTGCGCCGGCAGTTCCCGGGCAACCTCACCAAGACCGGTACCGCGAAGACCCGCCAGCCGTTCTGGATCTACACGACGAACCGGCTGATCGGGAAGTACGACGGCATCGTCGGAGTGAAGAACGGCTACACCACGTTTGCCCGGAACACCCTGATCGCGGCGGCCGAGCGCGACGGACGAACCATCGTCGCGACGCTCATGGGGGCACCGGGCCTGGTCCACGAGCAGGCCGCGAAGCTGTTGGACTGGGGCTTCGCCACGGCGGCGGACGCCCCGTCCGTCGGGCAACTGGTCGACCCGATCTCCACGGCGGTCGTCGGTCCCGACGACGTCGCGGGCAACGTGGCCGAGCAGGCGGCGACTCTGCACGCCGAGCCCGCCGCGGCCGAGGGCTCCCCCGCGGCACGGCACACCGACCTGCGGGTGGCGGCGGTCGGCGGAGCCGTCGCCGGGCTGTTCCTGGTCGGCGTCCTCGCCCGCCGCTTCCGGACCCGCCGCCGCTGATCGTCAGGTCGACGCTGCGATCCCGCGCAGCAGATCGGCCAGCGCGTCGAGGACGATCGGCTTGCCGAGGAAGCCGTCCATGCCGGCCGCCAGACAGCGGCGGACGTCCTCGGGTGCGTCGCTCGCCGTCATCGCGACGATGCGCACCGGGCGCTGCGGCCACCGTTCGCGAATGCGCGCAGTCGCCTCCAGCCCGTCCATCTCGGGCATCTGGACGTCCATCAGGACAAGGTCGTAGTCCCGGTTTTCCAACGCGGCAAGGGCTTCCGCGCCGCTGGCCGCCACGTCGGCCCGGTGCCCGAAGGTGGCCAGCAGGTGCGTGGCGACCAGCTGGTTCACCACCGTGTCCTCGACTACCAGAATCGCCACGCGTCGCCTCCCCGGGGCCGGCGGGCAGCACGCCCGCCCCTACGGAATCTCGGGCGAAGCAGTGCACGAGTTGAGGATCAACTTCTCGGCTCTCAATGTTCCGCTCTTCGATGCCGAGTCTTGGTGCGCAGAGTTCCCGCGATTTCCAGGAGGCGTCCCCGCATGCGCCAGGTTGCCATCGTCGACGACTCCCCCGACGTCCGCGCCCTGTGGAGGGCAGAGCTCGAGAGCAGCGGCGAGTTCGTCGTGGTCGCCGAGGGCGACGACGGACGCAAGGCCGCGGAGATCGCGCTGACCTGCCGGCCGGACGTGATGCTGCTCGACCTGTCGATGCCGGGTCTGGGCGGGCTGCAGGCGATTCCGCTGGTGGTGGCCGCCTCGCCCGAAACGCGCGTCGTGGTGCTGACGGCGATGGGCCGCAACCAGTTCGGCCAGGCGGCGCTCTCGCTCGGCGCGACGGCGTTCCTCGAGAAGCACCTGCCGTCGGGTTCGCTGGTGGCGCGGCTGCACGAGGCGCTCGGCAACCGGGTCGACGCGAAGGACGCCACGCGGCGGCTCGTCGTGACCGTCGAGCCGGACAGCAGCGAACGGTGCCTGCTGCACTACTTCCTCGACTGGCTCGGCTACCGAACCCTCCAGACGCGCAGCGGCGCGAAGGCCCTGGAGGCGCTCGCGACGGCCCCGGCGGACGCGGTACTGGTCTCGGCGGTTCTGCCGGACATGCCCACGTCGGTGTTCGCGGCGCGGCTGCGGGCGCAGGCGGGAGCCAACAGGGGCATCCCGTTGATCGTGATGGGGGGTGGCCACGAGGTCGCCGACGTCGACGGGGTGTTGGCCAAGCCGGTGGAGTCCGAGGCGCTGCAGATCGTCCTGGCGCAGTGGGCCCCGACCAAGGCCGCCGCGCTGGCCGAACCGCTGGTGCAGGACGAGTACCTCTCGGCGCTGTCCGAGCGGATCGGCGGAGCGGCGCTCGAGGAGATCCTCGGCGGGTTCCGCACCGCAACCAGGGAACGACTGACGCTGCTGCGTTGCGCCGTCGACACCGGCGACACGGCCGCGGTCGCTCGGCTCGCGCACCAGATCCGCGGTTCGGCGCGCAGCCTCGCCGCCCCGCGGCTGGCCCGGGCGGCGGGCGACCTCGAGCAGCTCGCGGCGGAGGGCTCCGGCAGCGAGCTGCGCGACCACGCCGGCCGGCTGCAGCTCATGTTCGACGACACCGACCTCGCGCTGGCCTCGCTGGTCGCGGTGCCCGGCCAGCGCAAGGCCGAGCACGACGTCGTCCGCTACTCGTCCAGCCCCTGATCGATCGCGTACCGAACCAGCTCGACGCGGTTGTGCAGCTGCAGCTTCCGCAGCGTGTTCTGCACGTGGTTCTGCACGGTTCGGTGCGAGATGACCAGTTCGTCGGCGATCTGCCGGTAGCTGCGGCACTTCGCCACCAGCCGGAGGATCTCGATCTCACGGGGCGTCAGTTCCGGTGCCGGGCCGGTGTCTCCGGGGTCCTCGGCCAGCCGGCGGAACTCGCCGAGCACCAGGCCGGCCAGGCCCGGCGTGAACACCGCGTCTCCCGCCGCCACCGACCGCACCGCGTCGAGCAGTTCTTCGCGCGACGCGGACTTGATCAGGTAGCCGGTGGCGCCGGCCTTCACGGCGGCGAGCACGTCCGCGCGCTCGCCGCTGGCGGAGAGCACGAGCACCCGCGCGGTGGGGTCGGCCTGCAACAGTTCGGCCGTCACCTCCACACCCGAGATGCCCGGCAGCTGCAGGTCCACCACGGCCACCTGGGGGCGCGCTGCAGGGGCGCGGCGCAGCGCCTCCTCGCCGCTGCCCGCGACGGCCACCACCTCGAACCCAGCCTCGGCCAAGTCGCGTTCGACGGCATCTCGCCACATCGGGTGGTCGTCGACCACCATCACCCGGATCGTCATCTCTCCACCCGCAACACCCACTCCACTCCTCCACCTGGAGCCTTGCGCAGCGTCGCGGTCCCGCCGAGCGCGGTCAACCGCGAGCGGATCGAGTGGGCCACGCCCATGCGGCCCTGCTCCTCCGCCTCCGCGAGCCGGCCGGCGGGAATGCCCGGACCGTCGTCGCCGACCTCGATCACCACGGCACTCCCGGAGTCCTCGAGGAAAACGTAGGCGTTCGCCCCGGGCGCGTGCCGGGCGGTGTTGTCCAACGCGGCGACGACCGCCGCGGTCAGCTCCGCGGCCAGGTGCGTGGGCACCAGAACCGCGCCGCCGGGAGTGGCGACCGAGACGCCCGCACTGGCGCACCGGTCCAGGGACGCGGCCAGGTCCGCCAGCTCGGCTCCCCGCGGCGCCGGTCCGCCGCGGATCAGACCGCGCAGCGCCAGTTCCTGTTCGGCGGCCACACTCGCCATCTCGCCCGCCTCGCCGCCGAGTTCGTTGCCCCGCCGAGCGACCCAGGCCAGCGCCTGCAGCACTCCGTCGTGCACGGCGCGCGCCAGCCGCTCGCGCTCCTCGGTGGCCGCAACGGCCGCGACCGCCTCGGCCTGCGCCTGCGCGGTCTCCCGCATGAGCGTCGCGGCGTAGCCGACGAGCAGGCCCGCGACGAGCAGGAGGAAGACGTTGGCCGCGGTGCTGTTGCCGAGCTCGGAGTTCGCGGAGACGTCCACGCCCACGTCCATCGCGGCGGCGGCGACGCCCGCGATCAGGCCGCCGCGCCACTCCCACTGCACGGCCGCCGCCAGCACCGGCGCCGCGAGCCAGAAGCTGGGGACCGACGGCACGTTCGCGCCCGCGTCCGCCCCCTGGGCGATCGGCGTCAGCGCCAGCGCGGTGATCGCCAGCGAGAACTCGACGAGGATCAGCAGCGGCCGCCGCGCCCTGGCGCTGTACGCCCACGGCGCCGCGACGGTCCACACCGCTAGCACCGTCAGAACCGCCCACGCCACGCCCGGCCGGCGGTAGTCGTCGGCATGGATCGCGTTGACGCACACCGCGTAGCCGAGCAGGACGGCGCGGGCGATGGGCAGCGGCGCCCGCCACAGCACGCTGGTCTCGTCGGCCCGGACTGCGTTCACACCGAGCATCATGGCGGGACGCACGTCGCGCGGGGTGAGTACGCGTACCTAGGCGAGTCGAGTACTCGGCCGGATGTGCGCGCGCCCGCGCGAAGCGACCGTAGAGGTATGACTTCGACGACCGACCTGCGGCCCACCGCCGCCCCCAAGAGCTTCCTTGTCCGCGGCCTGCTCGGCTGCCTCGCGGGCACCGCGGCCATCGCCAGCTACGCCGTGCTCACCGCCTCCTTCGACGAAACCGCCGCCCGGGTGCTCGGCTCGACCCTGCTCGTCGGCCTGTTCTGCATGCTGTGCCTGGCGAACCTGACCGTGCTCGAGAGCAGGTTCAAGGCGGTCGGTGCCGCGGGCATCGTCACCGCCTCCGGCGCCCTCGCCTCGGGCCTGGCGCTGACCTGGGGCCTGGCGGCCGACTGGGACACCCCCGCCATGCCGCCCCTGATCCGCACCTTCCTGCTCTGCTCCGTCGCCGGCTTCGCCGCCGCGCACGCCGCGCTGCTGCTGCGCCTGGACGTCGGACGCCTCGGCGGCCTGCGTGCGACGGTGCTGACCTGCCTCGGCCTCGTCGCCGCAATGCTCTGCGCCGCGATCGCCTCGAGCCAGGCGCTGGAGTCCGAGGGCTTCTGGCGCCTCCTCGGCGTCCTCGCGATCCTCGACGTGCTCGGCACCGTGTGCCTACCGGTCCTGGCCCGCTTCGACAACCGGGCGTAGCGCTACTTCGAACGGCGACGGCGGCCCTTGCGGCGGCGGCCACCGCCGGAGGCCTTGCCGAACACCACGCTCGGAACGGACCGCAGCCCGATGCCCAGGGCGATGACGAGCAGCGCGAGCGCCACGGTCAGGCCGACGTTCTCCGCACCGGTGTGGGCCAGGCCGCCGACACCCTCGGGCTTCGGCTTCGGCTTCGGGGCGGGCACCGGCTTCGGGTCCGACGGGCCGGTCGGCGGCTTCGTCGGCTTCACCTCGCCCTTGATCGGCGGCTCGACCGGCGGGACGACGACCGGCGTCGGCGACACGACGATCGTCAGCGTCTCGTCCGCGCAGGCCGGCGGGATCCGGTCGTCGCAGGCGCGGACCGTCACCTCGTACCGGCCCGGCGTCGTCGGCGTGCCGGTGAACGTGCCGTCCGGGTTCAGGACGATGCCCGGCGGCAACTGACCGCCCGTCACCACGACCGTGACGGTGTCGCCGTCCGGGTCGCTGAAGGTCAGCGGCACCAGCGGCTGGCCGACCGTCGTGGTCTGCCCGGTGTTCGTCGGTTCGGGCCCGAACACCGGCGCCTGGTTCGTCACCAGGACCGTGACGGTGGCCGTGGTCTGCTCTCCGCGGCCGTCGTCGATCGTGTAGGTGAACGTGTACGTGCCCGCGAATCCGGGTGCCGGGGTGAACACGAACCCGTCGTCGGAACGGTCGTCCGGCGTGCCGATGTCGTCCAGGACGACGGTGCCGCGGGAGACGCCGTCGGCGTCCGCCGCACGGAACGTGCCGACGATGGACAGCGGGTCGCCGTTGGCGTCGCTGTCGTTCTCGAGCACCGGCAGGCGCACCGCGGTCTCGCGGCCGGTCGTGGCGTTGTCGTCCTTCGCCGTCGGCGGACCGTTGCCCACCACCACGGTCACGGTCGCGCTGGAGGTCAGCCCCGTCGCGTCCTTGATCGTGTACGGGAAGGCGACCGAGCCGCTGAAGCCGTCCGGCGGGGTGAAGGTGAGCTTCCCGTCCTCGCCCAAGGTCGCGGTGCCCTTGCTCGGCTCGCCCACCTCGACGGCGGTCAGCGCGTCGCCGTTCGGGTCGAAGTCGTTGCCGAGCAGCGGAATCTCGACGGCCTTGCCGAACGGCGTCTCGACGCGGTCGTCCACGGCGACCGGAGCCGCACCGGAGACGATCACGACGATCGTGCCGGTGTCGGTGCCGCCCTTGCCGTCGGAGACGACGTAGCCGATCGTCACCGGGCCCTGGAAGCCGGGCGTCGGTTCGAACACGACTCGGCCGTCGTCGATCGACGCCTTGCCGCCGACCTCCGGGCTCTCCACGTCGGTGACCTTGAGCAACTGGTCCGTGCCGGGAATGTTCGGGTCGGTGTCGTTGGCCAGGACGTCGATCGCGACCGTGGTGTCCGGTCCGGTGGCCGCCTCGTCCGGCTTGGCGACCGGGTTGGCGTTCTCGGTGACGACCTCGACCTTCGCCTCTGCCGTGCCGCCGCGGCCGTCCGAGACGACGTAGCCGAACTCGTCCTTGCCGGCCCAGCCCGGCGCCGGGGTGTAGACCAGCGAGCCGTCGGCGTCGAGGGCGACGGTGCCGTGCGCAGGGTCGGTGAAGGAGGCCACCGACAGCGGGTCGGAGTCGCGGTCCCGGTCGTTGTCCAGCACCGGGATGCGGACCGGTTCGTCCGTTGTCGTGGTCGCCTCGTCGTCGTTCGCCTTCGGGTCGCTGTTGCGAACCGTCACGGTCACCGCCGCGCTCGCCTCGCCGCCGCGGTTGTCGTTGATCACGTAGTAGAACGTGGTCTGCCCGGCGAAGTCCGGGTTCGGAGTGAAGACGAGGACGTCGTCGGACGGGTCGTCGAGCGTGCCGCGCCGGTCGACGACGACCGTGCCCGCCTTCGCGTCCACGTGGCCGACGCCCACGATGGAGATCGGGTCGTCGTTGGGGTCCCTGTCCCCGCCGAGCGCCTCGATCTCGATCGCCGTGAGACGGTCGGTGTCGCCCGTGGCCGGGGTCGCGGTCGGCGGCGCGTTCGGCACGTCGATGCGGACGGTCGCCGTCGACCGAGACGTGCCGTCGCTGATCGTGTAGTCGAAGACGGCCTGCCCGGAGAACTTCTCGTCCGGCGTGAAGCGCAGCGTGCCGTCGGCGATGTCCACGGTGCCGGCCGGGTTGCCGTCCTTGCTGTTGATCGGGCCGACGGCCACGATCGACAGCGTGTCGTCGTTCGCGTCGGTGTCGTTGTCGAGCACGTCGACGGTCACCGGGGTGCGGAACGGCGTCGTCGACTCGTCGTCCACGGCCACCGGCAGCGCGTCGGACACGATCACGCGCACCGTGGCGGTGTCCTCGCCGCCGGCGCCGTCGCCGAGGACGTAGGCGAAGACGAGCGTGCCCTTGAACGTCGGGTCCGGGGTGACCAGGACGGTCGTCCCGTCCTTCGAGATCGCCGCGGTGCCGCCCACCGGCTGGGTGGTCGAGAGGACCCGCAGCGACTGGGTCGGCGTCGCGGGAATGTTGACGTCGCCGTCGTTGGCGAGAACCGCGACCGTCACCGGCGTGTTCGGCCCGGTGCCGATCTCGTCGTCGACGGCGTCCGGGTTCGCGTTGCGCACCGTCACGAAGACGGTGGCGATGTCGGTCTTGCCGTTGCCGTCGTTCACGACGTAGGTGAACTGGTCCTCGCCGGCCCACCCGTCGGCCGGGGTGTAGCGGACCTGGCCGTCGCTGTCGATCGCGGCCGTGCCGTGCGAGGCCGGACCGGTGGTGACGACCGCGAGGGCGTCCCCGTCCGGGTCCGTGTCGTTCGGCAGAACCGGGATCATGATCGCGACGCCCGTGTCGGTCGCGACCGTGTCGTCCTTGGCCTTCGGCGCCTGGTTCAGCACGCGGATCGTGACGGTCTGCGTGGTGCACGCCGACGGCACACGGTCGTCGCAGGCCGCCACGACGAACGTGTACTCGCCGCGGGTCGTGGGCGTGCCGGTGAACGAGCCGTCCGGGTCCAGCGTGACGCCAGGCGGCAGGTCGCCGCTGCGCAGCGTGACCGTGACGTGGTCCCCATCGGGGTCGCGAACCTGAAGGGGCGTCAGACCGGCGCCCACCTCGGCGTCCTGCCGGGTGTTGGCGGGCGCGTCGGTGAAGACCGGGGCCTCGTTGGTCACGGTGATCCGCACAGTGGCGGTGGCGAATCCACCGTTGCCGTCCGAGACCGTGTACTCGACGATGTCGACGCCGGCAAAGCCCGGCGCCGGGACGTAGCGGACGGTCTGCTCGCCGCCGCTGCGGACGATCGTCAAGTCGCTGCCCGGCGTTCCGCCGGTGGCGCCGACGATCGCCAGCGGGTCGCGGTTCGGGTCCGAGTCGTTCTCCCGGACGTCGATCAGGACCGGCTTGTCGCGCGTGGTGGTCGCCTTGTCGTTGACCGCCACGGGCAGGCCGTTGGCGACGATCACGACGACGACGGCGGAGTCCGTGCCGTCGCCGTCGTCGGCGATCGAGTACGGGAAGCTCACCTGGCCGGAGAAGCCGGCCGGCGGGGCGTAGCGGATCTTGCCGTCGACGATCTCGACGGTGCCGCGCACGGCGCCGGTGTCGTCGATCGGCTGGCCGACCTTGGTGATGGTCAGCGTGTCGCCGTTCGGGTCGACGTCGTTGGAGAGCACCGGCAGGGTCACCGTGGTCTCGAACGCGATGTCGTACCGGTTGTCCACGGCGGCGGGCTTTGCGTTGTCCACGCGCACCGCCACGTTCGCCTGCGCGGTGCCGCCGGCACCGTCGGAGATCGTGTAGACGAAGGTCGCGACGCCCTTGAACGCCGCGTCGGGTGCGAAGGTGATCGTGGTTCCGTCGTCGGTGATCTTCGCCGAGCCGCCGACGACCGCCTCGATCTTCGTCACCTCGAGCGCCTGGTCGGTGCCGGGGATGTTCGGGTCGCTGTCGTTGCCGAGAACCTTGATCACGACGGGCTTGTTCGGCCCCGTGCCGGTCTGGTCGTTGGCCGCCGTCGGGACGGCGTTCTCGGTCGTGACCGTCACCGTGGCGCGCGCGGTGCCGCCGTGGCCGTCGGACACCGTGTACTCGAAGGTGTCGACGCCGGCCCACGACGGGACCGGGGTGTAGCGGATCTTTCCGTTGCCGAGCGGGACGGCCGAGCCGTGCGCGGGCGCGGAGGCGACCGCCGGAACGAGCTCGTCGGAGTCGGGGTCGGAGTCGTTCGGGAGCACGTCGACGTCCACCGCGGTGTTGGCCGGCGTCGTGTCCTCGTCGTCCTTGGCGACCGGCGGCTTGTTCCCGACGGTGACGACCACGGTGGTGCTGCCCTGCTTGCCCTGCCCGTCGGAGACGACGTAGGAGAACGTCGTGTCGCCGCTGAACGTCGGGTTCGGCGTGAAGACCAGCGTGCCGTCGACGATCTCGACCGAGCCCGCGTTCGGGTCCACCTTGACCAAGCCGACGATCGTCAGCTTGTCGCCGTTGGGGTCGGTGTCGTTGGGCAGCACGTCGATCGTCACGGGGTTCTGACGGTCGCTCAGCGCGGTGTCCGGCTGCGGGGTCGGCGGCGCGTTCTCGACGATCACGGTGACGGTCGCCCTGGCGATGCCGCCGGAGCCGTCGGAGATCTCGTAGTCGAACGCGACGGTGCCGGCGAAGCCGAGCGGCGGGGAGTACAGGACGCCGCCGGAGACGATTTCCACGGTGCCGGGCCGGTCGCCCTCGGGCGTGCGCGGCCCCTCGACCTTGGTCACCGTCAACGGGTCGCGGTTCGGGTCGGTGTCGTTGCCGAGCACCGGCACGAGGATCGGCGTCAGGTGCGGCGTGCGCCCGAAGTCGTCGGCGGCCACCGGGGCGGCGTTGCTGACCGTCACCACGATCTGCGAGCTCGCGGTGCCGCCGGCACCGTCGGAGATCGTGTAGGGGACGGTCAGCTGACCCTTGAAGCCGGCGTCCGGGGTGACCAGGACGCTCAGGCCGTCGGCCGCGAGTTCGGCCTTCCCGCCACTGGCCGGCTGGCCGAGGGAGACGACCGTCAGCACCTGGCCGGTGGAGGGGACGTTCGGGTCGGTGTCGTTGGCCAACGGCAGCACGCGCACGGGCGTGGCCGGGCCGGTGCCGGCCTCGTCCGGGCGGGCGACCGGCGGGGCGTTGCCGACGGTCACCGTCACGGTCGCGGTGGACAGGCCGCCGTACGGGTCGGTCACGGTGTAGGTGAAGGTGTCCTTGCCCGACCAGCCCTCCGCCGGGGTGTAGACGAGCCTGCCGTCCACCGGAGCCAGGGTGCCGTGCACCGGACGCGTCGTGTCGAAGAGCGACAGCGGGTCCTTCTCCGGGTCCGTGTCGTTCGGCAGGACGTCGATCGTCACGGGCGTCGCGTACGGCGTGGTGGCGGTGTCGGCGACGGCCGTCGGCGCCTGGTTGACCACCGTCACGGTGATCCTGCCGGTGCCGGTGGCGCCGCGGGCGTCGACGATCGTGTACTCGAAGGACTCGGTGCCGATGAAGCCGACCGGCGGGAGGTAGCGGACCTTGCCGCCCACGATCGTGACCGCGGCGCCGGAGGCCGGCGGGGCGACGAGGGCGAGCGAGATCGCGTCGCCGTTCGGGTCGGTGTCGTTCCCGAGCGCGTCGATCGCCACCGGCACGCCGCGCGGTGTGGTGGCGGAGTCGGCACGGGCGAGCGGCGCGGGGTTGATCACCGTGAGGGTGACCGTCGCGGTGTCCTGGCCGCTCTTGCCGTCGTCGATCGTGTAGGTCAGCACGTCCGTGCCGGCGAAGTCCGCGGCGTAGGTGTAGACGAGCGTGCCGTCCTTGATCTCGACCTTGGCGCCCTGGGCACCGCCGGTGAAGCCGACGATCGTCAGCTTGTCGCCGTTGGCGTCGGAGTCGTTGGCGAGCACGTCGATCGTGAGCGAACCCTTCGGCTCCGCGATGGTGCTCGCGGCGTCGTCGACGGCCTCGGGCGCGGTGTTCACCACGACGATCGTGACGGTGCCGGTGGCCTTGCCGCCGTCGGAGTCGGTGACGACGTAGGTGAAGGTGTCGGTGCCCAGGAAGCCCTTTGCCGGCGTGTAGACGACGCTGTCGCCGGTCTTGGTGACCGTGCCGCCCTTCTCGCTGGCGGCCTGGAAGCTCTCGAGCTTGAGAACGTCGGAGTTCGGGTCGGTGTCGTTGCCGATCACCGGAATCGTGACGGTCGAACCGGCGGCGATGGTCCGCGTGTCCGCCACGGCCACCGGCGGCGCGTTGCGCACGGTCACGTTCACCTTCGCGGTGGCGAAGCCGCCGAACCCGTCGGAGATCGTGTACTCGAAGGTGTCCGGGCCCTTGTACCCGGCGTCCGGCGTGTAGACGACCGTGGCGCCGTCCACGACGGCCTTGCCGTGCGCCGGGTCGGTGCTGCCCGTGATGGTCGGCTTGTCGCCGTTGACGTCGCTGTCGTTGCCGAGCACCGAGATCGGGACGGCCTTGCCGGTGTCCGTGGCCGCGGTGTCGTTCGCGGCGACCGGGCCGGCGTTGAGCACGGTGACCGTGACGGTTGCCGTGGCGGTGCCGCCCTTGCCGTCGGAGGCGACGTAGGTGAACGTCGCGACGCCGCGGAATCCGTCCGGCGGGGTGTAGACGAGCTTGCCGCCCGTGCCGGCGACGACCTTGCCCTTGTCCGGCTGGGTGAACGAATCGACGGTCAGCTTGTCGCCGTTGGGGTCGGCGTCGTTGGCCAGTACGTCGATCGCGACCGCGGTGGCGTGCGGCGTGGTCGCGACGTCGTCGGAGGCGGCGGGCTTGGCGTTCGGAACGGTCACGGTGACGGTGGCCTGCGCGGTGCCGCCGGCGCCGTCGGAGATCGCGTACGTGAACGTGTCCGTGCCCGCGAAGCCGGCGTTCGGCGTGTACGTCACGGTGCCGTCGGGGTTGAGGGCGGCGGTGCCGTTGGCCGGGGTGCCCACGTTGGTGACGACGAGCTTCTGCGTCGTGCCGGGGATGTTCGCGTCGGTGTCGTTGGCCAGGACGGCCACGTCGATCGCGGTGTTCGGCGCGGTGGCGACGGCGTCGTCGACGGCCTTCGGCGCGGCGTTCGCGACGGTCACGGTGACCGTCGCGGTGGCGGTTCCGCCGCGGCCGTCGGAGATCGTGTACGCGAAGGTGTCCGTGCCGGCGAAGCCGGTCTTGGGCGTGTAGGTGACGGTGCCGTTGGCGCCGAGCGCGACCGAACCGTTCTTCGCCTCGCCCACGCCGGACACGCTGACCGGATCGGTGTCCGGGTCGCTGTCGTTGCCGAGCAGTGGGATCGCGACGGCCTTGTTGGTGGTCGTCGCGCCGGCGTCCGCGACGGCGACCGGCGGCCTGTTGACGATCGTGCTCGCGGTGCCGGTGTTGTTGTCGAGGTTCGGGTCGATCTGGTCCGCGCCGACGGTCGCCGTGTCGGTGGCCGAGAACGGCGCGTTCGTGGTGTCCGGGACGTTCACCTTGATCGTGACGGTGGCGCCGGAGGCCATGGTGCCGACCGGGCAGGTGATCACGTTTGCCGACGTCGTGCAGGTGCCCTGCGTGCTGGTCGCGGTGCCGGTCAGCCCAGTGGGCAGGGTGTCGGTGACGACCACGTTGGTGGCCGGCTTCGGCCCGTCGTTGACGACGGTGAGGGTGTAGGAGGCCGCCTGGCCGCGCTGCACGGTCGGCTGGTCCGCCACCTTGGTCAGCCGCAGGTTCGCCCGCGGGGCGGTCACCTCGGTCTCGACGGTGTTGCTGGCCGAGGAGATGCCCAGACCCGTTTGGGCGCCGGTGAAGTCGGCGCCTGCGACGTTGACGACCTCGGTGTCGCTGACGATGTCCGCATCGATTTTGACGCGGAAGACGACCTTTTGTTCTGCGCCGACGGCGACCGTGCCGCCGGTCGTGCCGGTGGCTCCGGTGCCGATGAACGCGCGGACCTTGCCCTGCGCGGTGTCGGTCAGGAAGGCGCCGGCGTCGGCGTCGGTGCTCGCGTCGGTGACGGCCTTGTCGTTCACCTTGAGGCTGCCGGGGACGTAGGCGGTGTTGGTCGGGATCGCGTCGAGCAGGCGCACCTTGGCCGCGTCGTCCTGGCCGGTGTTCTTGATGGCGAGGCTGTACTCGAGCACGTCGCCCGGCTCGACGGTGCCGCCGTTGACGTCGAGGACGGTCTTTTTGATGTCGAGCTTCGGCGCGTAGAGCTCGGTCGCGAACGTGATGACGTTCGGGTAGAAGGTGTCGGAGTCCGTGGTCGCCTTCAGCGTCGCGGTCTTGGCGTTGTTGCCGAGAATGCCACTGGCGTCCATGCGGTCGATGTCGACGCCGAACAGGTTGCGGTCGTTCGGGTTGCGGTCCGCCGGGGTGCGGCCGGCGAGCAGCACGCCGCCTTCGGAGACCGTGGAGTTGAACGTGTTGCCGACGGGATTCTGAGCATCGGTCAGATTCGTCCCGTTGAGCTGCAGCTGATCCCCGGTGTAGCCGAAGTCGCCCTCGTAGGACACCGCACCGACCTGCGTGCGGACCGTGCCGGACGGCGGGGTCTGGAAGCCGGAGACCGTCATGCTGGTGCTCTTGTCCGAGGACTGCAGCACGCCGAACCCGTCGAAGACGGTGAGGTTGCGCATCGGGGCGTTCGGGTCGTTGTACGCGACCACCAGCGCCCACCCGGCGAACCGGTCGTCGCCCTGCGCGGCCTGGATGTTCGCGACCGTGTAGGTGCCCGCGCCGCCCGCGGAGACGAGCGAGGTGACGTCGGCGAAGCCGGAGTACGGGGTGGCCTTGCCGTCGTTCGCGGTGGACGTGACCACGTCCGCGGCCGCCGCGGTGACGCCTCGGTAACCGCCGGACTTCGGGGTGGACAGCCTGACGGTGTTCTTGGCGTTGGCGTCCCTGACCGCGGTGCCACCGGAGGGCGCCTGCAGGTCGCCCGCCCAGTACAGGCCCGCCCAGAGCACGCTCGCCCCGGCGGGGATCGGCAGCTGGGAGCTGGAGGAGTTGAACGTGGTGGCGTCGGAGTCGACGTCGGTGAAGACCATCGCGAAGCTGTTGTTGTTGTTCGCGGTGCCGGACAGCGTCGCGGACTTGGCCTTCGCGCAGTTGTTGTTCGACGTCGGACACGTCATGGAGGAGTTGCCGCGCAGCACGATGGCGCCGTTGGTGTTGGCGCTGAAGATCGGCTCGAACTGTTTGACGATCGCCGCCTGCGCAGCAGGGGCGGGCAGGACGGTGAGAGCGGCGGCGACCAGCGCGAACGCGATCAGCGGGGCCGAGCGACGGGCCCGGGAGATGCGCGAAAGCAAGCAGAACTCTCCAGGCACTCGGCACTGCCATACCGACACAACTCGCA
Source organism: Sporichthyaceae bacterium (assembly GCA_052386455.1). Lineage (GTDB taxonomy): Bacteria > Actinomycetota > Actinomycetes > Sporichthyales > Sporichthyaceae > JBQTKD01. The sequence continues at coordinate 4,548 of JBQTKD010000007.1, read as the reverse complement.
CAGCAACATAAAGGCAGACAAACCTGGACCGCCACGGCGGAAACCGGAAATTCTTCGCGACGAACGCGACGGCAACTCAGCGCGTTGAAGCGATTACGCAACGTCTAGGTGTACGTGATCCCGGTGCATGAGCGTCGCGTTCTTCGTCGGCCCGCCCGGCGGCGTGTAGTCCCGCCACCCCTGTGCCGAGCGTCGGGCCGTCCAGATTTTGCCGTCGTAGATCACGGTGGCCAGTTCGAGGCGCTGGGCGTTGGCCACCAGCCACTGGGCGGTGGCCCAGCCTTCGCGCCGGTTCGCCTTGGTGATCGGCCGGTAGAAGACGTCCACGGCACGCCCCGAGTAGTGCGCGGACCCGTCCATGTGTCCGGAGCTCACTCCCATCGGATCGAAGCCGCCGACGCTCTGCTCGCCGAACGCGGCCTCGATCGCCCGCAACGCTTCGGCGGCGCGGAGGGTCAGGCCGCTGCCGCCCGGCTGCTGACCGCTCGCCGAGGCCGGTCGCGCCTGGCAGGTGAACGCCGCCGGCGCGTACCCCTGCAGGGCAAGCGCCACGACGTCGGTCTCCGGCGGCCGGGCGGCGCCCTTGCGCACGGCGGTGGCGGCGAGGGCCGCCGCCTGCTCGGCCTGGTCGCGTTCCAGCCGGACCTCCACCTCGCCCACCCGGGCGCTGCACGGCGGCTGCGGGAGGAGACGATCGACCGCGCCGCGCCCCAACAGCACGGCCACGAGCGCCACCACGACCATCGCCACCGCAGCGGGCACGGCGGCACGGATCGGACTCACACCGGCGATTAACGCACGCCCGGCGCAGTGCGTTCCCTTCGTCCCTTTCGCCCGTTCTCACGCATCGTCAGTTTGCTTCACGTACAGCAAACTTCCCGATTCCGCAGTGACGATCGCACGCCGCCGCTACCGTCGAGAAGCACGATCGTTGGGGTGCGAACGCTGGGGGGCGATCGTGAACTCTCGTACCTGGACCATGCCGTGATCACCGCCAAGCGCGGCGTGATCGCCGGTGGCGTGGCGTTCGTCGTCATCCTCGGCGTCCTCGTCGGGCGCGGCGGAGAGCAGCCCAGCCAGGCGCTCGTCGAGACGCCGGCGCCGGCTCCGTCGGCGAGCCCGACGCCGGAGCCCGGCTGCAGCACGTCGACCAAGCCCTTCGTTCCCACCTCGGTGAAGATCGACGGCATCGAGAAGATCTCGATCCTGCCGTTGAAGCTCGACGAGTTCGGAATCCCCGGCACCCCGCCGCTGACCCTGAGCGGCAAGGACCAGATGGCCTTCGACACCGAGGGCGGCGTGAAGGTCGGCGCCAAGCGCGGCAACGCACTGTTCAACGCCCACACCTACGGGGACGGCAGCGCGCTCGGAAACAGACTCCTCGAGGAGTTGGAGAAGGGCGACCAGATCGTCGTCGAGGGCCCGGGCGGCAGGCAGTGCTACGAGGTGACCACCCGCAAGGAGGTGGCGGCCGACGCTCGGGACTCCGGGTACTTCGACAACATGGGCCGCCCGCGCATGGCGATCGTGGTGTGCTCCGGCAAGCGCCTCGGCCCGGGCAGCTGGACCGAGCGCACCATCTGGTTCGCCTCGCCGGTCGCCTAACAGCGGATCAAGACACGGTTGGAGTTCTGCGCGCATCCAGCTTCGGCGGTTACCGTCCCATCGTGAAAAGGCATCGGGGTCACGGCGCGCTGCGCGCCGTCGTCGCCGTGGCCAGTGTCGCGGCGCTGGTCGCGGGGGTGGGTCAGCCGTCGGCTCGCGCGGACCTGATCCCGCCGATCCCCGGGCTGCCGCCGCTCCCGCCGCCGCTCGGGCCCAAGCCCGAGGAGCCGAAGCCGCGGTGCAGCACCGCACGCCAGCCGTTCGTGCCGACGTCCGTGGGCGTTTCGGACGTGGGCACGGTGCAGGTCGTGGCGATGAACCGGGGCCGGGACGGAATCCCGGGCAGCCCGCCGACGAACAACCGCGGCCGTGGCCAAATGGCCTTCGACCTCGACAGCGGCATCCGGCCCGGCGACGAGCGCGGCAACGCCCTGCTGAACGCGCACACCTTCCCCGACGGCCGGGCACTGGGCAACGCGCTGCTCGCGGAACTGCAGGAGGGCGACCGCGTCGTCGTCCACGGCAAGGGCGGAAAGTTCTGCTACCGAGTGACCGACCGAGTCGAGGTGCACGAGAGCGACCGGTCCGCGCGCACCCGGTACTACGACCGGAAGGGCTCGCCGCAGATCGCGATCGTGGTCTGCTCGGGCAAGCGCCTGGGCCCGGGGAACTGGACGCACCGCACCATGTGGTTCGCCAAGCCCGTTCGCTGAGCCCGGATCCACCGATGCGGTAGTTGACCTCGGCGTGCCGTAACGCGCGGATGCCCCTGCGGGCAAGGACGATCGGGACTTCTCAGGCAACCGATGGTCGTCGCACGAAGGGCATCTGCTGGTTGCACCTTCCTCATGCCGGTTCTCGGCTTTCGATGAGCTTCGACGACCCGAATCTGGTGGCGTTCGGCGGGTTGGCGCCGGCGATGGCGTTGGCCGAGCGGGCCGGGCTGTCCGGCCTAGTCGAGGCCAAGTGCCCTCGGGCGGACGCGCCAGGTTCGGCAAACGCGGTCCTCAAGGTTCCGACGATGGTCGCGGGCATGCTGGCCGGTACCGACTCGATCGACGACACGGACCTGCTGCGCCACGGCGGGATGGGGTTGCTCTTCGACGGGCTGCGGGCGCCCTCGACGTTGGGCACGTTCACCTTCGGCCACGTCCGCCAACTCGATTCGGTGGCCTCTGCGTTCCTCGTCGGACTGACGCGGCGGGCGAGCTTGCTGCCGGTCGGGGCGCAGTTGGTGTTCGTAGACGTGGACGACACGATCCGCGAGACGCGCGGCTACGCGAAGCAGGGCTCGGTCGCCTCAGCCCGCGGCGTCGCGCGGCTGTTGGCGGATGCGCTGTCCACGCTGCGCGCGAGCCGGGGTGGACCCGAGCGCGGCGATCGTGTTGGTGCGGGCGGACTCGGCGTTCTACGGCCACGCGTTCGTTGCCGCCGCACTGCGCGGCGGGGCCCGGTTCTCGGTGACCGCGCGGATGAGTCCCTCGACCAGAGCGGCGATTGCGGCCATCGAGGAGAACGGCTGGGTCCCGATCCACTATCCCAACGCCTTCGCGGACACCGACACCGGAGAACTGGTCTCCGACGCCGAGGTCGCCGAAATCCACTACACCGCCTTCGCCGGTCGGCGCAAGGGCGAGCAGGTGACGGCCCGGCTGATCGTGCGACGAGTCAAGCAACTCAACCCGCGGTCGGTGGACGGGGAGCAGGACGAACTGTTCGCCGCCCACCGCCACCACGCGGTGTTCACCAACTCGCCGATGACGATGCTGCAGGCCGAGGCCCAGCACCGCTCGAGCACCTGCCGCAAGCAGCGTTCCTTCAGCTTCGCATCGATCTTCTTCGACACGGTTCGCATCCTTCCAACTCAAAAGGATGCGGCAAGGAACCTGGGGCGCTTCAGACCTCGCCTCCGCGAGCCCTGGGCTGGACGTGGTGGAGTTCGTAGCGATCCCGCCCACCGAACGTCTGCGCTTTAGACACGAAGGGCGCGTTGCCGTTGCGCATATGCCCCTGGTTGGCCTTGGAGAACTGTCCGGCTAGCGCTGGATCAGCGCTGACGGCCTTCCAGAACTCCTGTCGGAACTCGTCCCATGAGCTGAACGTACGTCCGCTGAGCGCGGAGCGGACTGACTTGGGGACTAGGCCGACGTTACCGTGCGTACCACGCAACCAAGCCTTAGCCAGGGCTCCGGATTCTGCGGCATTTCGCTACCTCGCTCTGGTCGTGGGATCTCGCAGGAGTAGGTCCAAGAGATGACTACAGGCATCCGCCTCATCTTCGAAGAACTCCTCGCCGGTCCGCGTGCCGCGTTCGGAGTAGTAGACGGACCACACCGTCCCGCGACATTCGAGGACGTACTGTTCATTAGGTAGGCCTCCGTCGAGGGAGTAGGACTCCGGCTCAATCCCTTCGGAATCGAGGAGGTGCCTGAGGGAGGCCAGGTCCACGCTTATCACCCGATCCTCTTCAACAGTCCGCGACTGACGAGGTCACCGACCGTGCTAGGCAAGTCGTACTGCACTCCGCCCCCGGGCTGGCCGAACCACGGGGCAGTGATGCCGCCCTGGACATCTAGGTCGCCGGTTACCTCGTACACCGACCGGGGAAGCTTCTCAGAGTCCGCTGGTAGTGACCGCTGCGGGAACGGGGTTCCCTCTGGCGAAACGAACGTTCCGCCCTCCCGGCCGTAGCGGTCGATCCGGGTTCCCGCCTTCAGCGTTGTCGGGACGGGGTGGTGCAGGAACCCGCGATTTGGGGGCCAAGACCACGCGACAACGTCCTTACCGGTTTCTGCGGCCTCGTGCTTGCCGACGGCGGGTCTGTCTGAAACTTTGTGTTTCTGGGTGGCGTGAGGTCCCGGGCTTCGGCTCGGGCCGGAAGGATCATCACGCTCATGACAGACGAGGGTATGGCCGGCTCTCTGGTGTCGGCGGGATCTATCG
>JBQTKD010000006.1:0-8599 GCA_052386455.1 Sporichthyaceae bacterium | reverse complement strand
TCGTCCGTTCTCTCGGCCGGCCGGTCCGGCGGCCACCGGGACGGCCGTCGCGCGGCTGCACCGTTTTTGTCGGCCCGGCCTCTTCCAACCCATCGGCCTATGCCGGAAGGTCGACTTGTGCCGGTTTGGTCACGCCCATAATGTGACTAGCCAGTCACACACTTTGGGTGGAGGTGCCACCGATGGGCTGCTGCATCGCGATCGCGATGGTTATTGCCGCCGTCCGCGGCGCCTGGTTCCGGATCTTCCCGCACCGCCGTCCGCCGGAGACGGGCTTTGCTCCGCCCGCGTTTCGGGCCGCGCCCGGCTCCATTGGCTCCGCGCCGGCCACCGCCGCCGAGCCCGTCGTCCTGCGCCCCGCCCCCTGGCCAGCGCTGTTGCTCGGGGCGGCGGCGGTGACGGTCGCCTGCTACGCCGCTGTGGTGGAACTGCTCCGCGCCTCCGGCGTGGCGCACGGCGCAGCGCCGTTGTCCCGCCACCTGGTCCTGCTCGGCCTCGGCGTGGGCGCACTGCTCGGCTCCGCGCTCGCCACCGGCCGCCCGGTGGGCCCGCCCCGTGGTCGCGGCGTCGTGCTGGTCTCCGCCGGCGCAACGTGGACGGCGCTCGGCCTGCTCGACATGCACCTGTTCGTCGGCCTGCACCTCGACCACTCCGGCGCCGGGCTGTTGGTCCACGCGTTCGGCATGGTGCTGGTTGCGGCCGGTCTCGGCCATCTGGTCAAGCGCTCGAACGTCCCGCTCCCCGGCGGGTCGGCCCTGCAGTCCGCACAATGGCCGGCCGCGCGGCGTCGTGTCGGACGCACTATGTCCGGTTCGACGACGCGCGCGGCCCGATAAGAACTGAGGACAAGATGACGACCTTCGCCCCGCACGACACCGATACGCGTGCCACGGTCACCATTCCGCCGCCGGTTGCCGCGATCCCGCCCGTCACCGCACGGCGGCTGGGCATGGTGCTGTTCGCCTACGCGGCGCTGTGGGTCGCGGGCGCCGCCCCGTCGGTCCTGGACGCGGGGCGCGGCCTCACGGCGTTCGGTCTCGGGATCACGCTGCCGGGCGGCGGGTTCCTCTACGGCGGGCACCCGGTGCTGTTCGCGGTCGCCCTGCTGCTCGTCTTCCTCGGCGTCTTCGTCTGGTGGGCGATCGGCTTCGTGCTTGCGCCCGCCATCGCCTGGCTCGGCACCGCCGCGTGGGCGGCGTCCGTCGCGGACGACGAACGCACGGGCGGGCAGGCCTTCGCGCTCCTAGCGATCCCCGCGGTGATCGTGTTCTTTACCGTGCTGCACCTGCTGCGCCACAGCGCGCAGGCGCGCACCGGCGCCTCGCTGAACGCCGGCCTGTCGCGTACCCCGTTCCTCGTCACCGGTCCGCCTCCGCTGGGCGTGCGCGCCCCCGTCGGCGAGAGCAGCCCGGAGGACCTCGCGTTCCTGCGCACCAACCTGGACTTGGCTCTGCAGCCCATCGAGAAGTTCGCGGGCTTCGACCGGCTCGACGAGTTCCGCGAGGGCGCCACCCGGTACCAGATCAACGCGTTGGGCTACGGGCTCGCGATGTCGCAGTACACCCGCACCCCGGCGTTCACCGGCTATCTCGCCGAGGCGCAGCGCAACCTCATCGAGAAAATGCTCGAGCCGGAGGTCTGGGGGTACTGGGGGCTGGAGAACGCCTGGGGCAATCTGAAGCTGAACGCGGACCCGGTGGACACCCCAGACAACATCATGTTGGGCGGGTACTGGGGCACCCAGATCGGCATGTACGAGTTCATGAACGACGACCGGTACTCCGCGCCGGGCGCGCTGACCTTCCGCAAGGGCGCGAAGTCCTACGCGTACGACTACGGCTCGGTCGCGCGCGTCACCGACCGGAACTTCGGCCTCTGCACGTTCTCGTACTTCCCGTGCGAGCCGAACTGGATCTACAGCGTCTGCAACATGTTCGGGATCAACACCCTGCTGGCTCACGACTCGCTGCACGGCACCACGTATCTGACGGACCGTCGGGAGCAGTTGCGCCAGGCCTTCGAGGAGGAGTTCACCCGCCCGGACGGCAAGGTGATCGGCGTCCGCAGCAAGCTGCTCGGGCTGTCGTGGAACATGTGGGCCGGGCCGATGGTCCAGGTGAACACGGTCTACTGGCTGCACGCCGCCTACCCCGAGCTCGCCCAGCGCACCTGGTGGCTCCTGCGCCGCAAGGACCTGCAGATCGTGGACGGCAAGGCGGTGCTGCCGACGCAGCTCTCGGCGCGGTTGGACCCGGGCAACTACAAGCTGGGCAACGACACCTTCGCGCAGGTCGCCTCGGTGATGGCCGCCCGCGAGGTCGGCGACCACGAGTTCGCAGACGCCGCGCAGCGCGCCCTGGACGCCAAGCCGACGGTCGAGTCCAACGGCGCGCGCCGGTACAAGGGCGCCTCGGTGTGGACCAACTCCTACGCAACCCTCGGCCGCGTGAGTCGGCACAGTTCGCTGCGCGACCTCTTGGCGTTCGGCGTTCCCGACGCCTGGCGTACCGGGCCGGTGCTCTCCGGCGCCGGGTACCCGGAGGTACTGGTCGCCAAGGCCGTCACCGACGGGCGCGCCCTGGACCTCGTCCTGCACCCCGGCGCCGGCCCCGTGCGCACCCGGCTGGCCGTCGAGCGCCTGACTCCGTACCGCGCGTACTCGCTGAGCGGCGCCGTCGAGTCCAGCGTGACCGCGGACGCCGAAGGCCGGGCGAGCTTCGAGGTCGACCTCGGCGACCGCCTCGAGGTACGCGTCTACTAGCTCCTAGCGTCCGACCGCCCGTGAGCTATGGCGCACGGGCGGTCGGACGTTGCGGCTAGAAGTAGTCGAGCAGCGCGGGCACGACGCGGCCGCCGTAGCGGTACTCGTGCTCCAAACCGATCGCCTTGCCGAGGAGTCGGTCGCCGTCGAAGGCGCCGACCGATCGGGCCCCGGGTGGCGGGAAGGGCCGATCCGGCGGCATCTGTTCGGGCCCGCCGAAGGCCAGGCGGCCCAGCCGCCACGAGGCTTCGGCGTCGTCGGGGAGCAGGGCGCGAACTGTCGTCACCCGTCCATCTTGCCTGCGGCCGGCGCCGCCACCCGCCTCCGGGAATCGGCTTCACTCGCTGGAGTGCCGCTTCGCTCGCCACAGCCGGTCGTCCCTGGCGAGGGAAGCAGCACCCTGGCGAGTGAAGCGGGCCGGAGGGTGGAGACTCGGGGTGGACCGACCGTCGAAGGGGATGGCGTGACTGACGACCTGCACGTGGGCATCGGGGCCTCGCTGGCCACGGACTACTTCTCGATTCGGGACCAGCTTTCGCCCGAGCAGACCGAGCACCTGTTGCGGGCGCGGCGGTTCGTCGAGAACGACCTGCTGCCGGTCATCAACGGGTACTGGGATCGCGCCGAGTTTCCGTTCGAGCTGCTGCCCAAGCTCGGGGCGGCGGGGCTGGTGGGGGACGGCCTCCAGGGGTACGGAATCCCGACAATGGACCCGCTCTCGGCAGGTCTGATCACCATGGAGCTCTCCCGCGGCGACGGCAGCATCGGCACGTTCGTCGGCGTCCAGGCGGGGCTCGCGATGCGGTCCATCGCCGCGTGCGGCTCGGAGGAGCAGAAGGAACGCTGGCTGCCCGGCATGGCGACCTGCGACACGATCGGCGCGTTCGCGCTGACCGAGCCGGACCACGGTTCGGACTCCGTCTCGCTGGAGACCTCCGCCCGTCTCGACGGGGACGAGTGGGTGCTCAACGGCGCCAAGAAGTGGATCGGCAACGGCTCCATCGCGGACGTCGTCGTGGTGTGGGCGCGCGACGTCGCGAGCGGTGCGGTGAAGGGCTTCCTCGTCGAAAAGGGGACCGCCGGGTACGACGCGAAGGTCATCGAGCGCAAGGCGTCGCTGCGGGCGGTGTGGCAGGCGGAGATCGCGCTGACCGACGTGCGGGTACCCGAATCGAACCGGCTGCCCGGCGCGAACTCGTTCAAGGACACCGCGCGGGTGCTCGCCGCGACCCGCTCGTCCTGTGCGTGGATGGCGCTCGGGCACGCGGTCGCGGGGTTCGAGGGCGCGATGATCTACGCGCAGCGCCGCGAACAGTTCGGCAAGCCGCTGGCGAGCTTCCAGATCGTGCAGCAGCGCCTGGTGAAGATGCTGGCCGACGTCACCGCGATGCAGCTCTACTGCCTGCAGATCGCGCGGCTCGCCGAGGCGGGGAAACTCTCCGACACCCTGGCCGGCCTGGCCAAACTGCACAACACGTCGAAGGCGCGGGCCGTCCTGGCCGAGGCGCGCGACCTGCTCGGCGGCAACGGCATCCTGCTGGACTTCCACGTGATGCGCCACATGGCCGACATCGAGTCGGTGCACACGTTCGAGGGCACCGAGACGATGCAGACGCTGATCGTCGGGCGAGACATCACCGGCATTGGCGCGTTTACCTGACTCTGCGTCAGACGGGTAGGCGCAGCTGTGCGGCGAGCAGCCGTAGCCAGTGGGCGTCGAACGCAGGCTCCCGCTCGATGATCCGGGCGATCGCGACGCGGGTGCTGCGCTGCGCGCCGAGATCTACTAGAGCGACGGCCTCGGCCAGCGCCGCGCGGGTGCGTTCGTCGCGCTGCGGGCCCGGCTGCTCGGGCAGGACCCACTGGCCGGGATTGACGGAGCGGGTCAGCTTCGGCTGCACCTCGCCCCAGTAGCTCCACAGACCCGGATCCAGCGACACGTTCACGACGGATCCGGCGGGGAGTTCCTCGACCCAGTCGGCGTGCTGCTGCCAACGCCACGTGTGGGGGCTGGTCGGCCTGCGCGAGGTGATGCCGACGAAGCGCAGCTGGAGCCGCACCGTCGACCATGGCGCGTTCTGCTCGGCGGCCCACCCGCGCAGCAGGTGGTACAGCCCGGTGAAGGTCCTGCCCTCGTGGACCAGGTCCACCAGGGCGGTCGGCTCGCGGCGCAGCAGATGCTCCGGAGTGAGGTCGCCGGCGGCGAGCACGGCGCGCGCCTGCGCGAGCTCCGGGCCGGCGAGGCGGGCGACGTCCTCGACGAAGGAGCAGGCCAGCCGTGCGATGCGGTCCTGGTGGTCCGTCCCCCGAAGCGCGCCGCTGAGCAGATCGAACAGCGAATCGGCGGAGCGGCCGACGAACAGCAGCCGTCCACCGCCGGAGCGGGCGAGGACCTTGGCCGCGCAGTCGACAAGCTCGTCGACGTCGGGCAGGACGGGCGGAGGAGCCCCGTCCAGCAAAGTGCCGAGCTGGTCGCGGGGGACCAGGCTCCATCGGAACGGGGTGCTGACTTCCTGCGGCGCCGTCGCCATGACTCGACGCTAGGCGGCGAAGCTGTCTGTCGATACGGCTGCGGCGTTACTTCTGGGTGACAAGCCCAGCAGTTTGGGCCGCGGCTGGGGCGGCTGTGCCGCAGGTCTACCTCAGAGGCGGATGATCGACGGTGCGGCGGCGGCGATCTTGATTGTCGGGCGAGCCGGAGCCGCAGGAGTGATCCGTGCCGCGGCCTCGGCCGGGGCGGCTTCGGCCGGGGCGGCCGCCTTGGCGGCCCGCGGCGCCTTCGGCGCGGCGGGCGTGCGCGGGGCGCGAGCCTTCGGAGCCTTCGCCGGTGCCGCCTCGGCTTCGGGAGCCGGGGGCGGTCCGACCTGAACGGACTGCGGCGGGAACGCGGGCAGCACGGCGGGGGGCAGCGGCCTGGGCGCCGCGGGCGCGGCCACCGGTGCCTGCGGGGCCGGCGCGGCGGCCTTGGCGCGGGCCGCGCGGGCGGCCATGGACTCGCGGGCCACGGTGACCTGGGTGCTCATCGCGGCCATGTGGTCGGCGAGCTCGGCCATCGCCTGGTCCGCCTCGGCTTCGAGGCGTGCCAGCTCGAGATCGAGTGCCCCGAGGGTTTCGGCGGCGACGGCGTGGGCCTGGGCGAGCGTCTGCTGCTGGACGCGGCCGACCTCCGCGTTCATCGCGGCGGTCTCCGCCTGGAGCCGCTCGGCGAGCTTGAGAGATTCCTGCAGGCCGTACTCGACGGCGGTCTGACGGCGCATCAGGTCGGCGTCCAGCGCGTCGCGGGCCGCGAGCAGGGCGGACTCGGCGTGGTGCGCGAGCTCCTGGGACTCCTCGGCGGCCTCGGCGAGGATGCGCTGGGCCATCGGATGCGCGTCGGCGACGAAGTCCTCGGCGTGCGCCAGGATCGCCGCGGCCTCCGCGGCGGCGGCGGCCACCCACGAGTCCGCGGTCTGCTGCGCGCGCTGCTCCTCGGCCTGGGCGCGCACGGTGACGTCGGCGAGCGTCGCGTGGGCGATGGACGTGGCGTGCTCGCGCTGCAGGTGCGCGGTCGCGTCTTCGGCCAGGACGATCTGGCGGGCGTGGTCCCACGCCTCGACCAGCATGTCCGCGGCGGCGCGCATGGCCCGACGGCGCTCGGGGTCGTCGTCGCGGAACTGCGCCGCCCGGTCCACCGACTCGGCCGGATCCGCCTGGCGGACCTCCGCGAGAGCCTGCTCGAGGAGCTGGATACGGGAGTTCAGCCGGTCGAGGTGCTCGGCCTCCGCACGGATGACCGCGTCCACCGCCACCCGGTCGTAGCCGCGCACGGCGGTGTGGAAGCGGGGGGCGAGATCGACCAAGGCCATGCCGGACTCCGATCACAGCGCCGGGGGAGCGGGTCGACGAAGGCCCGACGCGTGCCCCCGTCGATTCCACCCTGAGCTTGCAGGGGCGTCTGTGTCAGGAGGGGTTCTGGAGATTTGGCCGTTCACGAGAGTCATGATTGCTTTGTGTTCATATCGTAGCTACGTACCGTAATCGTCCTGTGTCCTGCGCGCTCCTCCGCGAACGGATGACGTCCCTTGTCCGCCCTTGTCGGACCGCGGGGCGGACGACAAGCGCAGCTACGGGACGTCATCCGGTAGCGGTTCAGCCGGGGAAGGCCTCGTCGAAGGTCTTCGTGAGTTCCGGGGTAGCCGGGCCGCTGAAGCCACAGCCGTTGACGGCCCCTTGGTCGGCGCTGATCAGATATCGCTGACCGACGACGAACTCGAACCAGGGCGAGAGCTCGGAACCGTCCGGCGGGACGGACACGGTCACCCGCTCGGCGTCGCCGCCGGAGTACCAGCGGTCGACCGCCAGGCTCACGCTGTCCTTGCCCACGGTCGTGGCGGTTCCAGCGAACGCAACCGTGTACTTGCGCAGCTCGGTGGCGTCTAGGGCGAGGCAGAGCTGTGAGGCCGGCGAGCCGCTGGCAGCCTTGAGCGCGAGAGTGGTGGCGGCCGGGTCGGCGAAGTCGGTGTAGGTGTCGTTGCCCTGCACGACGGCGATACCGATCGCGAGCACGGCCACCGAGGCGGCGGCGGCCAGGATCGTGCGGCGGTTGCGGCGGCGCAGGTGGGTGACGACGGCGTCGTCGGTGTTCGTGGACTGCATGATCTGCTCCAGAAGGTGGCGGGCCTGCGGACTGGTCACTGGCTCGACGGGGACCCCGGCCATCGGGTCGATGTTGGCGAGCATCCGGCGAATCTCGTCGTCGTCCGACTGGTTCATTCGGTGCCCTCCGTTCCCTGTCGATCGGTGAATGTCCGGCGGGTGCCGGGTTCTTTCGCCGCTCCCAACTTTTCCTTCAGCTTCCCGATCGCGCGGTGCAGGCGGATGCTCGCGGCGTTTGCGGAGATGTCCAGGACGAGCGCGATCTCCCGCGGTGGGAGCTGCTCCCAGGCCCAGAGCCGAAGCAGTTCCCGATCCGTCTCCGGCAGTTCCTCGAGGGCCTCCTCGAGCGCGGAGTGGTCCAGGCCCGCTCCCTCCTCCGGTTCGCGGGCCACCCGCAGCACCAGGCGGTCCTGCCTGGTCGAGCTGCGCACCGCGTTGGCCAGGCAGCCGCGCGCGACGCCGTAGGCCCAGGCCAGCGGCGCGTCCGCCGGGATGTCGCCGACTCGGCGCCACAGGACGAGCAGCGCGTCGCCGAGCACGTCCTCGGCGGTCGCGCGGTCCGTCCGCCGGCGCAGGAAACGCTGCAGCGGCTCGTAGGCGGTCGCCACGAAGGCCTCGAAGGCTTCGCGTTGCTCGGCAGCAGTCCCCACGATCCCAGGATGTCCGGCAGCCCGGCGATTCTTTCGCGGGCACACCGGGCCGTTTTCCGACCGTTCCGACAGGTCGTTCTTAGCTCGCACACAGGAGCGAGGAGGACGGTGGGGAGTGCATCGCAGGAGTCATGTCGGAGCCACGGGACGGGTTCCGAACGACTTCTTCGGCATGCCGAGGCCGGACCGGCCGGCTTCGGGTGGGCACGCCGAACGGCGCGCGGGGGGAGGGGTTGTGCCTGACACCCCCCGCGCGCTCGGCGCCCCCCGGCACAAGGCCTGGGGCTCCGGCGCGGTGCTGGCCGGTGGTGCCGCAGTCGCGGCAGTCGTCGCGCATGTCTCGCTGCGGGCAACCAGCGAAGGTGCGGTTCCCTCCCCGGCGGTGCTCGGCGTCGCCGCCGGGTTGCTCGCGCTCCTTCTCTGGCCGCTGTCCGCGCGGACCACGAGGACGAGCAGCCTCGCTGGGCAGCTCGTCCACGGCCAGATCGGGACCCAGGTGGCGGGCGGGCTCGACTCGGGCCGGCCGATGGGCCTCACCCCCGCCGGCCAGACC
>JBQTKD010000005.1:0-13337 GCA_052386455.1 Sporichthyaceae bacterium | reverse complement strand
GCCATCGGCCTACACCGCAGACACGGAGCGACCAACATCGCCCAGGGCTGCCGCACGCTCTCCCGCCATCCCGCTCGGGTGCTCAGATTCATCGGATAACGGCCAGATCAACTTTGCCGGGGCCCTGGGTGTCGGACAGCCCCCTCAGGCAGCCGCTGGCGACGAACCGGGAGACGTCGACGCGCTCCGCGGTGGCCATCGCGTCCCGGAACCGTTCCCACACCTTCGGCATCGGGTGATCCCCGGTGGGCAGGCCGGTGTTCGCCGCGACGACCCGCGCGAACCGGTCCGGGTGCTCGGCGACGAGCCGCAGCCCGATCAGCCCGCCCCAGTCCTGCCCGACGAGCGTGAGGTCGCGCAGGTCCAGCGCGTCGAAGACCAGCGACCGCGTCCACTCGACGTGCCGCGCGTAGCTGTGATCGGCGACGGCCGCGGGCTTGTCCGACCGGCCGAACCCGACGAGGTCCGGCGCGATCGCGCGGCACCCCGCCTTGGCGAGGATCGGCAGCATCCCCCGGTACAGGTAGGACCACGTCGGCTCCCCGTGCAGGAGCAGCACGACCGGCCCGTCGGCGGGCCCGGCCTCGACCCAGGCCATCCGCAACCCGTCCCCCACCTCCGCGTAGTGCGGCTCGTAGGGGAAGTCGACGCGGGCGAACGCCGCGTCGGGTGTGCGGAGGATCTCCATGCCTCGGATCGTGGCACGGGGCGAGACGCGGCGGAAGCCCGCGAAACCTGTCGGTGCCACCGCCTACGTTCCTGCGCGTGACGCGCCAACTCGAGTTCACGCTCGCTCGTCTGACCAGGTGTTTTGACCCGTCGCTGCCCAACCCTGGCGCGGGTTCGCCGACGTAGCCTGAGACGGACGCGAGGGAGTGAGCACGTTGGAGATAGTCGTCGATCTGAACGTGGACTTCATGACGATGTTCGATGGCCGCCGCCTGCTGACTCGGACGGTCGATGCGCGGCCGGGCTTCCGTCCCCAAGTCGGCACCTACGCGATCGTGAGCGACGACGACGCCGAACCGGCGGTTGCCCGGATTCTCGAGATCGACGACCGCGGAATCATCGAGTTGGAAGTCCTCGACGGATCGGTTGAGTCCAACCGGCACCTCCTCGGCAGCACCTGAGCCGGCGGCGCGCGGAGATATCGGCCATCCGGCCGCCCGGCGCCAGATAGGCTGGAGCCGCTCCACTGCGGGTGTAGCTCAATGGCAGAGCCCCAGCCTTCCAAGCTGGCCATGCCGGTTCGATCCCGGTCACCCGCTCCAACGCAAAGGCCCAGGTCCGACGGTGTTCGGTCGACCTGGGCCTGCTTCTCTTCGCGCTCAGCCGAGCGCCGAGGTGTCGATGACGAAGCGGTAGCGACGTCGGAGGCGAGTACGCGGCCGGCATAAAGCTGGCGGACGGTCCAGGCCCCGGACGGGGCCTCGTGCTCCTACACTTCCATGATGGAACGAACCAGCTTCCTCGGCATGAGCTGCCCCGTCGCCCTGGGCCTGGAGCGCGTCGGCGAGTGGTGGAGCATCCTGATCCTGCGCGACGCCACCCACGGGATGACGCGCTTCGACGAGTTCCAGCGCAGCCTGGGCATTTCCTCCAACTCGCTCGCGCGGCGGCTCAACGCCCTTGTGGAGGCCGGCCTGCTGGAGCGCCGGCGCTACTGCGAACGGCCGCCGCGCGACGAGTACGTGCTCACCGAGGCGGGCGACGCCTTCCGCCCCGTGCTCATCGCCCTCTACCAGTGGGGCGGCACCTACTTCCCGCCCGAGGAGGTGAACGTGCGCCTGCTCGACAACGAGACCGGACTCGACGTCGACCCGGTGTTCGTCGACCGCGCCACCGGACACCCGTTGGACGACGCGCACACCACCTTCGCCGCCGGGCCCGCTGCGACCGACCTGCTGCGCACCGCCCTCGAGCGCCGCAACGCCTGCTAGCAAGGCATTTCACCAGTTACTTGCATGATGGAAGTGACTCGTCCTAGAGTGGCCCTCGTCCCGCCGGCGTCGAGGTGTTCCGCCGGCTCTTCGGCCCGGCGTCGCCTCCGTTCGCGACCGCCTCGGGCCCTTCGAGACGAGGTGGCGCAGTGAGTTCTTCCGTGTCCGAGACGACCGGCTTCCAGGCCGACCGAGTGCCGACCCAGACCCTCGAGGTCGACGGCGTCCACTACGCCTACCGGCGCCTGGGCCCGGCCCAGCCGGCCGACCCGACCCCGCTGGTGTTCCTGCACCGCTTCCGCGGCACGCTGGACGACTGGGACCCGGCCTTCGTCGACGCCCTGGCGGCCACCCGCGACGTCGTCCTGTTCAGCGACGCGGCCGTCGGCTCCTCGACCGGTTCGCCCGCGACGACGGTGGACCAGAAGGCCGACAACGCCGCCGCGTTCGTCGAGGCGCTGGGGCTGTCCAGCGTCGACGTGCTCGGGTTCTCCATGGGCGGCTTCGTCGCCCAGTCCATCGCGGTGCGCCGCCCCGACCTGGTCCGCAAGGTCGTGCTGGTCGGCACCGGTCCCGGCGGCAACCCGGAAACCGATCCGCACACCGACATCGTGTTCGAGATCGCCCTGCGCCCCGACTACGCGCACGAGGACGTCCGCTACCTGTTCTTCGCCGAGGGCCGCGACGCCGAAACCCGCGCCTACATCGAGCGCAACGCCGTGCGGACGGACCGCGAACCGCTCGTCGGGCCGGAGACGATCCAGGCCATGGCGGGTTTGATCATGGACTTCATGGGCGGCACCAGCGGGCACTTCGCCACGCTGCCCAAACTGGGCCAGCCGACGCTGATCGTGTGCGGAGACAACGACCCGTTCTTCCCCGTCAAGAACCAGTGGCTGCTGTTCCGCGAACTGCCCAACGCCCAGCTCGCGATCTACCCGCAGGCCGGGCACGGACCGCACCAGCAGCACCCGGAACGGGTTGCGGCCCAGATCGAGCGGTTCCTGCAGACGGCCTGACCGTACGTCAGATCGCCGTCCCGCCGGTGGCCCGCGCTACACGACCCGGACCGAGCGCGAGTACCCCGTGACGATTCTTGGACCTCGCTAGCGAATCCGCGCGGTGACCTGGATTTCGACCAGCGCTCCCGGCACCGCGAGTTCGACGACGCCCACGGCCGTCCAAGCGGGGTAGGGGGCGGACACGAACGCGTCCTTCGCCGCCAGGAACGTGGCGACGTGGGCCTGCAAACCGACGTGGTAGGTCGTCAGCTCCACGACGTCGGCGAAGGTCAGACCGGCCTCCGCCAGGAGCCCGCGCAGGTGCTCGAACGCCAACTCGAACTGTGCGGCCGGGTCCTCGGGGACGGTCAGGTCCGGCAGCAGGCCGATCATTCCGGAGCAGCGCAGGTGCTCGCCGTCGATCACGGCCGGGGCGAAGTGGTAGGCCTCGCGGATCGGTTGCATCCACGCGGGAACGATTTCCTTCACGGCACTCCTCGAGGTCAGCGCAACTGGGCGAAGGAGGGGGAACGGAACGGTTGACCGGGCGTCATGGACCGGTCGTCGTACTCGCGGATGTCGTAGGGGAAGTCCGGCGCAGCGGTGGGCAGCGGACGGTAGTAGAGCCGGTCTCCGAAGAACCGCAGCACGAGCGTGTGGCGCTGTGGGCAGTCCGGGCCGAGCGGCGCGCCGCCGTGCAGCGAGCCGGAGTGCAGCACCAGGACGTCGCCGGGTTCGACGTCCCAGGACAGCAGGTCCCACGCGGTCGGATCCTTCGCGCGTTCGGCCTCGATGTCGGGCAGGCGCGGGAACGTGCCGTCGCCCCACAGTGGCCGGGTCGGGTCGCCGTTGTCCGCATAGGCCGTGCCGTCGTACTCCGGTCCGCGGTGCGAGCCGCGCACGATCTCCAGCCCGTTGGCCTTGGGCACCCGTTCGAAGCTGATCCAGAGGTTGAGCATGTGCGGGCCGTTCGCCGGCATGTAGGACGTGTCCTGGTGCCACGGAGACCGCCCCGCCCTGCCGCCGGTCTTGACGAACAGCTCCTCGCCGAGGAACCACACGTGCTGCGAGTCCCAGAGGTCCGCAACGAACTGCGCGAGGCCGAGTTCGGAGATCGCCGCGAGGTACTGCTCGACATTCTCCGGATTGCCGTACTCGTTGAAGTGCTCGTCCTCGGTGCCCGCGAACACGCTGTTGGCCATCGGCCCCGGGTGGGCGATGCCGTAGTCGAACGCCTGGCGAAGCCGCGCCAGCTGCTCGGGCGAGAACATGCCCCGCACGAGGATGGCGCCGTCTTCGGCCAGGTTCTTCTTCATCTGCTCGGTTGCCTGCACGGGACTTCCTCTCTCGGTCATAACAGTTGTAATGTCATTACAACCGTTATGCTGTCGCCGGAGATCGCGCCCGTCAAGAGGCCGGAGGCCCTCGTGTCCCCCACAACCGAACGTGCACGGCCCTCGAGACAGGACGAAATCGTCGATGCGGCGGTGCGCGTCCTGGCCAGGGACGGACTGTCCGGGTCCTCGCTGCGGGCGATCGCCCGCGAGATGGGCTACACCACCGGGGTTGTCGCGCACTACTTCCGCGACAAGGAGGAACTGCTCGTCGCGGCGGCCGCGGCGGTCTTTGGACCGTTCGACGACCTTCTCGCCGAAGTCCTGCCGATGGACGACGCCTTCGAAGGCCTGCGGCGCCTCTGTCTGATTCCGCTGCCCACCACTCGCGCCAAGCAGGTCATGCCCCGCATCTACCTGCAGGTGCTGGCCAACGCCGAAAGCGAACCGGCGTTCGCCGCAGCCTTCGCGCAGCGCTACGCCGCGATCCGCGACGGCATCGCCGCCCTGCTGTCCAACGGACAGCGCAACGGAACGCTCCGCACCGACTTCGATCCCGCGACGCAGTGCGACCTGCTGTGCGCCCTCGTCGACGGTCTGGCGATCCACGCCGTCGCCGAGCCCCGCCGCTTTCCGGCCCGACGACTGACCGCGCTGGTCGAGCAGGAACTGGAGAGGCTGCGCGTGTGAGCGACCAGGTCCTCGTCTCCCCGCGCACCCGTCCGGTTCGCGCGACGATGCTGCGGTTCGGACCGCTCGCCGTCGCGGCCTTCGCCCTCGGCTGGGTCTTCGCCGCGCCCGACTACATGATCTTCACCGCGTCGGCCGGCATTCCGTTGGCGATCGCCGGCCTGGGCCTGCTCGTGCTGCAGGGCTGGGCACGCGAGCTCTCCCTCGCCACGGCGGGACTGTTCGGGACGGCGCTGTACTACTTCGGCTATCTGAATCGGCCGGACAACTACGGGCAGGGCCTGCCGTGGGTCCCGGCGCTGCTCGTCGCGGTCGGACTCGTCGCCCTGCTGATGGTCGCAGTCGCCGCGCTCAGCGTGCGCCTGCCGGGCATCTACCTGGTGGTCATCACCCTCGGCGTCCAGATCGTGCTGGAGAAGACAGTCTTCACGCAGGGCCGCTTCAGCGGCGGCTTCTCCGCCGGCACCGAACTCGGCGTCATCACCAACCCGCGGCCCTACGTGTTCGGCATCAACCTGCGCCCGGACACGGCGATGTACTTCTTCCTGCTCGCCTGGCTGGCCGTCGTCGTGCTGCTGATCGTCCGCCTGCGCCACAGTCCCGCCGGGCGCGCGTTCCTGCTCGTCGGCGTCGGCCTCGTCGGCGGTGCGCTGATCGGTCCCCGCGGCCTCGGCGGCGCCTGGACCGACCTGCGGGAGCGCCTCCTCGGCGACACCGATCGCGAGCACCTGGCGAAGGCCACGGCGATGGACCGCGCGGCGGTCATGGGCGTGCACGCCACCGTCGCGCGCTGGGTCGGCGAACCAGCAGCGAGCGACCACCCCGCGCTCGCGGTGCGCGACGTCCGCGTCGCCATCGACGGGCTCGCCGTGCTCGACGGCGTCTCCCTCGAGGTGCCCGCCGGAGGATTCGTCGGCCTCATCGGCCCCAACGGAGCCGGAAAGTCCACCCTCTTCGACGTGATCGGCGGCGTCCGTCCCCCCAACACCGGATCGATCCACCTGTTCGGGACGGACATCTCGACGATGGCGGCCTGGCGGCGCGCGGAGACGGGCATGACCCGCGTCTTCCAGTCCACCCGGGTGATCGACGACCTCTCGGTCGCCGACAACCTCGTGCTCGGGGCACACCACCGCATCGGCGGCAACCCGGCTCGCTACCTCGCCGGAGCACGCAGCGCGTGGAACCGAGCCGCCGAAGCCGAGGACGCCGCCCGGGCGATCGCTCGGCTGCTGAACATCGAGCAGTACTGGTACCACCGCGTCGGCACGCTGTCCTTCTCGGGCAAACGACGAGTCGAGATCGGTCGCGCGCTGCTGGCAAGCCCCCGCCTGCTCCTGCTCGACGAACCGGCGGCCGGCATGGACCCGTACTCGCAGGCCGCCATGTTCGACCTGCTGCGCACCCTGCACGCCGAGCTCGCTCTCACCGTCCTGCTCGTCGAGCACAACGTGACCGCCGTACTGGAGACCTGCGACCTCGTCCACGTCCTCGCGGCAGGCCGGCTGCTCGCCTCGGGCTCGCCCGCCGAGATCGTCGCCAACGAGACCGTTCGCGCCGACTACCTCGGCAACCGACTGCGCTTTACCGCCCGCGAAGCGACAGGCCCGGCAGCGCCCGCACCGGGCGGCACGAAAACGTGCTGAGGCTCGGGCAAGCCCGATTGCGATTGCGCGGCCCGTGAGGAGATCCTCTACGCATGACCGCAACACACCCTCGCCCGAGGACCCGCCTGCACCGGCTGACCACGCTCGCCTGGTGGCGGTCCTACGCCGGGATGGTCGTGGCCATGTTCGTCGGCATGGCCGTCGGGCACGTCGTGAGCCACCCCTTGGTGAACAAGGTCGACAGCGACGCCTTCGAGCTCGGCGTGATGGCGTTCTGGATGAGCGTCGGCATGGTCGCCTGGATGGCGTTCCGCCGGCACGGCGTCCGCGCGACGGTGAGCATGGTCGTCGCGATGAACCTGCCGTTCGTGGTCGTCGTCGCACTCTTGGCGGCCGGTGCGATCGACTTTGGCGTTGCATCGACCGCAGGCCACGTCGCGATGCTGATTGCGATGGGCGTCAGCATGGTGATCAATCCCTGCGCCGGACCGAGCTCCTAGCCGGGCGAGCGGGCGTGCCGGCCGGGCGTCGGGTCAGCCCATGCCCTGGTGACGCAGCAGTGCGTCGATCTTCGGTTCGCGGCCGCGGAAGGCCACGAAGTTGTCCAGTGCATCGCGCGCGCCGCCTTGGGCCAGCACCTCGGTCAGGAAGCGAGCCCCCGTGTCCGGATTGAACACGCCCTCCTCCTCGAAGGCGCTCCACGCGTCGGCGCTGAGCAGTTCGGCCCACTTGTAGCTGTAGTAGCCCGCCGCGTAGCCGCCGGCGAAAATGTGGCCGAAGCTGTGCTGGAAGCGGTTGAACACCGGCGGTGCCACCACGGCGACCTCGGCGCGGACCTCGTCGAGGACCCGTTGCACGTCTGCGCCGGGCTCGGCGTGCAAGCGCATGTCGAACAGCGCGAACTCGATCTGACGCAGCGTCAGCAGCCCGCTTTGGAAGTTCTTGGCTGCCGTCATCTTGTCGAACAGGTCGCGCGGCAGCGCTTCGCCGGTCTCGACGTGCCGACTGAGCCCGGCGAGCACGTCCCACTCCCAGCAGAAGTTCTCCATGAACTGGCTCGGGAGTTCGACGGCGTCCCACTCGACTCCCGAGATGCCGCTCACGGCCAGGTCCTCGATCTGGGTCAGCATGTGGTGCAGGCCGTGACCGAACTCGTGGAAGAGCGTCCGGACGTGGTCGTGCGTCAGCAGCGCCGGTGCGTCGCCGACGGGCGACGCGAAGTTGCACACCAGGTGCGCCACCTGCCGCTCGCCGGTGGGCTTGAGCCAGCGGCTTCGCACCCCGTTCATCCACGCACCGGAACGCTTTCCGGGGCGGGCGTAGAGATCGAGGTAGAAGCCGGCGACGACGTGGCCGTCGCGGCGCAGTTCGTAGTAGGCGACGCTCTCGTGCCACACCGGTGCGTCGGCCGCGACGATCTGCACCGAGAACAGCCGCTCGACGATGCCGAACAGCCCCTCCAGCACCCGGGGCGCGGCGAAGTACTGCTTCACGGCCTGGTCGCCGAACGCGTAGCGCGACTCCTTGAGCCTCTCGCTCCAGTAGGGCAGGTCCCAGCTCTCCAGCGGCCCGCACCCGGCGAACTCCTCGAGCTCGGCGAGGTCCTTCTCGGCGAACGGACGGGCGCGAACGGCCAGGTCGCGCAGGAACGTCAGCACCTCGGCGGGAGACCCGGCCATCTTGGGAACCAGCGACATCTCGGCGAAGCTGGCGTAGCCGAGCAGCCGGGCCTGCTCCTGGCGCAGCGCGAGGATCTCGCGGACGACCGCCGTGTTGTCCCACTCGGCCGGGCCGAGGTCGCTGGCGCGCGTGACGTAGGCGCGATAGAGGGTCTCGCGCAGCTCGCGATTCTCGGCGTACTGCAGCACGGGCAGATAGACCGGGAGATGCAGCGTCAGGCGGTGTCCCCCGTCGGCCAGGCGCGTCGCGTCGAGCAGGTCCTGCGGGACTCCGGCGAGATCCTCGGCCGACACGACGAGGTTCCAGCCGTCGGTCGCGTCCAGCACGTGCTCGCCGAACTGCTGCCGCAGCGCGGCGAGACGCTCTGCGATGGCGGCGTAGCGCTCGCGGTCCGCCGCCTGCAGTTCGGCACCGGAGAGCACGAAGTCGCGCAGTGCGTGCTTCAGGGCCTGCGCCCGCGGTGCGCTCAAGCGCTCGCCCTGCGCTGCCACGACGGCCCGATACTTGGCGAACAGAGCCTCGTCGGCGCCCATCGCGGTCGAGAACTCGGTGACGGCCGGAAGCGCCGCCCTGTAGGCCTCGCGCAGTTCCGGGGTGTCGGCTACGGCGTTCAGATGCCCGACCGCGCCCCAGGCAACGCCCAGTCGTTCGGTGGCGGTGTCGAGGACGCGCGAGAGCGTGTCGTAGTCCGCCGGGGTGTCCGGGCTCGTCGCGTCCGCCAACGCGGCCCGCGCCGCCGCCAGCAGCTCTTCGACGGCGGGCTGCACGTGATCGGGTCCGATCGCCGCGAACTCGGGCAGCGGGGCGGTGGAGAGCAGGGGGTTGATCGTTGCGGTCATGCGCCAAGTCTCCCGCAGAGGCACTGCGGACAGTGGCCGCCAAGAGGTCCGCGTCGCACGCAGGTGAGAACTCGCTTGCGGCACACGGAAAGCTCCACGAAACAAACAGGCCATACGGTGGTGTGATGACGGTCACGCAGAGCATGCCAGCAGCGTTCCAACCAGCCGCTTCCACCTCGACGGCCGCGCTGTTGGGGGACGTCATCGCCCTGGCGGGAACGCTGATCGCACGCGAGCGGTCTCAGGTTCGTCCCAACCGCGCCTTCATCGACGACCTGGAGCGAACGCGCCGGACCGCCGTGAACGATTGCCAGTCGATGGGCTCCGCCGACCTCGCCGGGCTGGCGGACCTCCGCTCCCGCTTCGCCGACACCAGAGTCCGCATGCTCGCAGGGGCCCGCTGATCCGCGGCGTCTGATCGGCTAGGAACGGCCGCCCTCGGCCTGTGGGTCCGGGGCGAGCGGCGGCGGCATCGCCGGCAGCGCCGCACGGATGTCGTAGCGACCGATCTCCTGGACGTCGGTCGACGAGAGGTCGTAGAGAGCGGCGACGCGGGCGACGAGTCGAGCGGACAACCCCGGGTCGCCGCCGCCGACGCCGTCGGAGGCCTCCAGCACCAGCACGTCGCGCCCGGCCGCGTGCAGGCGGACGGCGGCCGCCAGCCCCGCCAGTCCTGCGCCCACGACGACGTCCGCGGTCATCGGTCTCGTCCCTCCCGAGGTCGCGACGCGGGTCCGGGCAGACCGAACTCGGTGTGCACGCCGGGCGAGAACGCCACGTGGTCGGGCTCGCGGTGCAGCAGGTCGCCGAAGCCCGCGTCGGCGAGCAGCGTGCCGCGCAGGTGCGCGACCCGAGCCCGGTACAGCGGCCAGGGCGGGTGGGCGTTGGGCACGTACAGAGTGCGCCCGAAGGCGCCGGTGTGCAGGCCCCACCGTGCGGAAAGGAATTCGTCGAGCGGATCGGGGGCTGCGGCCTCGCCGACCTCGACTTCTAGGTCGAGCCACGGGTGGTTCCCGCCGCGGACGGCGCTGCGGTAGCGGTGCCCGGATCCCGTGCGCGCATAGGTCATGCGGGCCCATCGGTAGGGCAGCCCGAGAGTGCACCGGGCGCCCGCCACCACCGCGGCGCGTTGGCAGTCCAGCGTCAGGAACACGACGCCACGGCGGCCCGCGTCGTCGACGGAGTACAGCCGCAGATTGGTCTCGAGGAACGTGCCCAGCCACGGCACGCGCCCGCCCCGGCCGAAGCCGGCGTCGCGCATGCGAAAGGGAACGAGGCCCAGGTAGGTCTGGCCTTCGAACGTGTCGGGTCTGGTGCCGGCGGGCAGGAGCGCCGCGACCCGATCCGGATCGAGCGACCAGTGCACGTAGGTCAGATCGAGCCAGTCCTGGTTCATGAGGATCGGGCCGCGCAGCTCCGGCGCCGTGGTGTCGACGGTCTCCAGCACGTGTCGTCCCCTCCTCGACCCGGCCTTCAGGCGGCGCGTGTTCCTCGACAACGTCGCAGTGCAACGAAAGTGCAACGGTTGATGCCAGGGTAGTGCATGCCTCGCCAGACTGACCCCATGTCCCTCGACGTGTGGCTGGCGACACTGTCGCTGACCCACGTGGGCTTTCAGTGCGTCGTGACGTTCGTGGTCTATCCGGCGCTGGCCGCCACGCCGGCGGCCGCCTGGCCGGGCGTGCACGCCGCGCACACGCGGCGCATGGGGTGGCTCGTCGCGCCGCTGTACGGCGCGCTGCTGATCGTGTGCCTGGCCGTCCTGGTGCGCGGCCCGTGGACGACGGCGACGCTCGCCGCGCTGGCGGGCAACGGCCTCGCGGGAGCGACGACGGCGCTGGTGGCGGGCCCGGCGCACGGTCGGCTGGCGAAGGGCCTGGACTCCGTCGTCCTCGCACGCCTGCTCCGAGCCGATCGGGTACGACTGGCCGGAACGCTTCTCGCCGCGCTGGGGGCGATCGGGGTGCTCGCGTAGCCTATCGTCGCACCTTCGTTTCAGCATCCCGCGGCAGCGAGGAGAGTTCCGTCGTGCGTTGTCTGGTTCTCGGCGCGAACGGCTACGTCGGTAGCCGCCTGATCGACGCGCTGCTGCCCGACCGGCAGGTGCGCGCACTGGTCCGCGACCCGGCCCGCCTCGACGTGTCGGGAGCGCGCGCGGGCGTAGAGGTCGTCCGCGGCGACGTCGTCTCCACCGCCGGCCTGGTCGAGGCGATGCGCGACGTGGACGTCGTCTACCACCTCGTGCACTCCCTGACGGCGTCGAACTTCGCCGAACTGGACAGGCTTGCGGCGCAGAACGTCGCGGACGCCGCCGCGAAGGCCGGCGTCGGCCGGATCGTCTACCTCGGCGGGCTGCGGCCCCCGGCGCAGGAGACTCCGTCGGCGCACCTCGCCTCGCGCGAGGAGGTGGGGCAGATCCTGTTGGCCGGCGACGTGCCCACCGTGGTCCTGCGGGCCGGCATCGTCGTCGGCGCGGGGTCGGCGAGCTTCGAGATGCTGCGGCACCTGACCGAACGCACCCCGATCACGCTGGCCCCGCGCTGGGCGGACAACCGCACGCAGCCGATCGCGATCGGCGACGTGCTGCACTACCTGACGGCGTGCGCCGACCTTCCCCCCACGGTGCATCGGGCCTTCGACGTCGGCGGGCCCGACGTCCTCACCTACGCCGAGATCACTCGACGCTACGCGCGCGTCGTCGGTCGGCCGCGCCCGCTCGCGCTTCCCGTGCGCTTTGTGCCGCTCGACGCCGCCGCGTGGTGGGTACAGGCCGCCACCCCGGTGTCCCGCCGGCTCGCGAAACCGCTGCTCGAGTCGCTGCGGCACGACCTGCTGTGCGCCGAGCAGGACATCGAAACCCACGTCCCGCCGCCGCCCGGCGGCGCCACCGACTTCGACACGGCCGTACGCGACGCGCTGTACGGGCCGGACGCCTCCGCCGGCGCCGGGTACCACCAACGCTGGGAGGTGCCGTCCGCGGCGCCGGTCGGCGAACTGTGGCGGGTCGTCGAGGGTCTCGGTGCAGACCGGGGCTGGCACACCGTGCCGGGCGTGTTCGAGGTGCGCGGCTGGGTGGACCACCTGCTCGGCGGGGTGGGTTCGCACCGCGGCCGCCGCGACCCGGACCGGCTTCTCCGCGGCGACACCGTCGACTTCTGGCGGGTGGAACAGATCGAGCACGGCCATCGGCTCGCGCTGCGCGCCGAGATGAAGATGCCGGGGACGGCCCGACTGATCTTCACGGTCCTGCCGGAGCCCGACGGCTCCTCGACCCTGCGCCAGGAGGTGCGCTTCGTTCCGTCCGGGATGAGCGGCCTGGCGTACTGGTGGCTGCAGCGGCCCGCCCACGACCTCGTGTTCGCCACGATGGCCCGCGGAATCGCAGTCGCGGCCGCGAGACGTGACCGGCCTCACGTCGCCGGCTGAATCGGCCCACGGGAGCTCGACCCAGGCAGCTCGGGGCGTGGCGTCAGCCGAGGACCTCGATGCTCGTGCCGTCGCACGACACGCGCTGACCGGCCCTGATCTTCTTGCCGCGGCGGGTCTCGATCTCGCCGTCCACCGTCACCTCGCCGTCGACGATGCGCAGCTTCGCCTCGCCGCCGGTGTCGCAGATGCCGACGACCTGGAGCAGGGCCTGCAACAGGATGTGGTCCTGCCCGTCCAACCGAAACTCGTGCGTGCTCGTCATGCGGGAACCTTAGAGCGCGCGGGTCGGCGCCCGTACTGACGCAGGGTCAGATACGACCGGACTACTGACCGAAGGCCGTCCGACGGTAGCGCCCCCACGGGCCGGTCGGCACCGGCGGTGGATTGGTCGGCTGACGCAGGTCGAGCATCTCGGCCCACGCGACGAAGGCCACCCGCGCCCGCTCCCAACCGGTGGTCGGAGCGACGCCGTCCCACCAGGACCAGTCGGGCAGGTCGCCGGACCGTGCACGGTCCAGGCACCATCGGCGGACCGTGGCCGCGTCCATCTCGGCGACCGTGGCCGCCCACGACTCCGAGTCCTCGTTCAGTTGAGCCTGCTGCTCTGTGAAGCCTTCGGGCATGGGGGCACGTTAGCCGCTCGATCGCCCCGGTGGGGATCGCCCCCGCGGGGGTAATCGGTGGGACGGGCCTAGCGGGACTTTCCTCGCTATCTGGTTGAGCTGACCCGTTTCCCGTGTCTGTACTGGGGTTTCGCGTCCGCATGATGTATTACCCATATATGGCGTCGATCGTGGGGAAGAAGCGGGGCGGGCAG
>JBQTKD010000004.1:0-6824 GCA_052386455.1 Sporichthyaceae bacterium | reverse complement strand
ACCGGAACCGGATCGAGGGCAGGTTCCTCACCGCCCTGGCCTCGGTGGCCTTTCTCGCGGCTGCGCTGCTGGTCGGGCAGGTCATGCGCCGGACGGCCGGCGGCGCGGCCCGGACCCTTCGGGTTCTGCAGGCCGGCGGACTGAGCCGCCGGCACGCGATCCTGGCCGGCGCCGCCGCCCCGGTCGCGGTGGCCGCCGCGGGCAGTGGAGCCGGGGTGGCCGCCGCCGCGGTCGTCTCCCGCGCGACACCGTGGGGCCGCTCGGCCGCGAGCGAACCGGACCCCGGCGTGCACGTCGACGGCGCCGTCCTGAGCGGGGTCGCGTTCGCGCTGGTCGCGGCGCTGTCCGCGTTCGCGTTGGTCGCGGCCTACCGCGAGACGGTGCCGCGTTCGGACCCTGCCCGGCGCCAGACGCCGCAGGCGGGCAGGCTGCGCCTCGCCGGTCCGGTCGTCGTCGTCACGGGACTTCGCTTCGCGTTGCAGAAGGCGGCCCGCAGCGCGGTAACGCCGTCGTGGATGGCCATGGCCACCCTCGCCGTCGGCGTCGTGGGCATCGTCGCGACCACCACCCTCTGGACCGCGCTGTCCGAGACCGAGCGCAACCCGGAACGCTTCGGCCAGACGGCGCAGGTGGTGGTGAGCTTCGAAATCGCTCCGGACGAGGACGACGAATACCGCAGCGCCGTCCTCGACGAACTCGCCCTCGCACCGGAGATCGGTTCGGTGCTCAACGAGCGCATCGCGCGCGCCGACGTGAGCGACCTGCGCTTCGACGTCGCCACCTACGAGCCGCTCGGTCGGGACCACCGCGAGGTCTTCCTCGCCGGATCCCCACCGCGCCGCGACGACGAGATCGCCCTCGGCGCGGCCTCGGCGCGCACCCTCGACGTGGCCGTTGGGGAGCAGGTGACGGTGACCGGGTTCCCCGGCGAACGCCGCATGACGGTGTCCGGCATCGGGCTGTTCACCTGGGACCAAGGCCGTTACGACCAGGGCGGGTTGGTCTCCCCGGCGGCCTTCGACGCGCTGTTCGAGCGCCCGGAGCGCCACGTGGGGCTGGTCGCCCTGCGGCCGGGTTTCGCGATCGAGGACGTCGCCGAGCGTCTGGGCACCTTCGACGGACTGCCCGACTCGACCGTTTCCTACGCCGCCACCGCCATCCCGGCCGACGTGCTGCCGAACCTACGCGCGATGCCGTTGGTGTTGGCCGCGTTCATCGCCGTCGTGACCGTCGGCTCGGCGGGCGGAACCGCCGTCGTCGCCGTCCGGCGCCGGCGGCACGAGGTCGCGGTGCTGCGCGCGCTCGGCCTGACGCGCCGTCAGGTGCGCGGCAGCGTCCTGGTGCAGACCTCCGTGATCGCCGCAGTGGGCCTGGCGGTCGGCGTGCCGCTGGGGATGCTGTGCGGGCGGGTGCTCTGGCGGGCGACCGCCGGTGGACCGATGCCCCTGGACTACCGTCCGCCCGCGCAGCTCGGGAACGTCGGCGTGACCGCGGCCGTCGTGATCCTCGGCCTGCTGGCCATCGCCGCCACGGCGTCTCGGCGGATGATCCGCGGCAGCGTCGGTTCGACGCTGCGGACGGAGTAGTTGAATGACGGCCGTGGGTGAGCCGCTGGTGAAGCTGCGGGGGCTGCGCAAGACCTTCCGCGCGGACACCGCTCCGGTGCGGGCGCTGCGGGGTCTGGACCTCGACGTGGCCGACGGCGAGTTCCTCGCGATCATGGGGCCGTCCGGCTGCGGCAAGTCGACTCTGCTGAACGTGATCGCCGGCCTGGAGCCCCCCGACGAGGGAACGGTCGAGATCTGCGGGGAGAGTCTCGACGGGCGCCCCGATCCGTGGTTGGCGCGGTTCCGGTGCCGCAACGTCGGGCTGGTCTTCCAGTTCTTCAACCTGATCGACGACGTCGCCGCCCTGGACAACCTGCTGCTGCCCGCCGCGCTGGCCGGCCGGCAGCGCAGGGACGCCGAACGGCAGGCGCGCGAAACCCTCGCCCTGCTGGGGTTGGGCGATCGGGGCCGCGACGTTCCCGCGGTGATGTCCGGTGGCGAACGGCAGCGGCTGGCCATCGCCCGCGCGCTCATCAACCGTCCGCGGCTGTTGCTCGCCGACGAGCCGACCGGTGCGCTCGACAGCGCCGGCGGCGCGGAGATCCTCGACCTGTTCCGCCGCCTGCACGGCACCGGACAGACGATCGTGATGGTCACCCACTCGCGCGAGGTGGCCGCCGGCGCGACCCGCATCGTGCACATGCGCGACGGCGTGCTGGTGTCATGAGCGGCCGGCTGCGCGACTCGTGGGCTGCGCTGTCCCTGCTCCCGGTGTCGACGGCGGGCGTGCTCGCCCTCGTCACCGAGTGGACCGGCACCCTGCCCGGAGGTCCGGGAAGCTGGACGCTCGGCGCGAGTGTCCTGCTGCCCCTCGGGCTTGTCGCCGACCTCGCGAGGGTGGGCCGCGCGACGGCGGCGTTGCGCCCCGTCGCGGTCGGGTGCGCGGTGCTGCTGTGCGCGCTCGCCGCGTACACGCTGCTGCTTCCCTCGGAGGTCTTGGCGGGCCAGGCCGATCGCTCGACCGACGAATCGCTGCGCGGCGTTCTCGGCCTCGCGGCCGTCGCCGCGAGTGCGCTGGCAGTCGCCGGTCCGCTCTCGCGGCGGCTGCGCGCCAACCTCGCCGAGAATCATCTGACGGACCGCCAGATCGCCGCGGACGTCCGCCGGCGCCTGCGCAGCGAGCAGCCCTTCGACGAAGTCCTGCTCCAGGTCGTCGAACTGCTCCGCGCCGAATTGGCCTCCGCCGGTGCGGAGATCTGGACCGCGGAGGGGGACCGGCTCGTGCGGCGCGTCGGCGTGCCCAGTCGCCCGCCGCGTTCGCTGGGCTTGAGCGAGCAGGAGCAGGCGGTTGCCTGCCGCACCCCGATCGGTGGAGCGCGGTGGGTCCAGGTCTGGATCCCTGCCCTGCTCGAGGAACCGCACACGGACGAGCTGCGCGTCGTTCCGTTGACCCACGCGGGAGAACTGCTCGGCGTTCTCCTCGTCCGCCGCCCCTCGCCACGGACACCGTTCCAACCCGCCGACGACGACTTGCTCGTCGAGGTCGCCCGGCAGGTGGCGCAGGCCCTGTACGGCGTGCGGCTCGACTCCGCACTGCAGCAGTCGCTGGCGGAACTGCGGCAGCGCAACGTCGAGTTGCAGGCGTCGCGCGCCCGCATCGTCGCCACCGCCGACGCCGCCCGGCGCTCGCTGGAGCGAGACCTGCACGACGGCGGGCAGAAGGAGCTGACCCAGCTGGCGCGGACGTTGAAGTCGATCCAGATCGCGCTCGACTCCGCGAACTCCGCGGCCGCAGCGGAGTTGCTGACCGCCGCACAGGCCGAGCTCAAGGAGGCGACCGAGACGCTGCGGGAGTTGGCGCACGGCATCTTCCCCACCGCCTTGCGCGACTTCGGGCTGAGCGAGGGTCTGCGCGGCGCGGCCCGTCGTTCGAACCTGCCGGTGCGGGTCGAGGTGAACCTCGCGAGCCGGCACCCGGAGGAGATCGAGACGGCCGTGTACTTCTGCTGCGTGGAGGCGATGCAGAACGCCGGCAAGCACGCCGGCGATCAGGCCAACGTGACGGTGCTGGTTGCCGACACGGACGGTCTGCTGACCTTCGAGGTCGCCGACGACGGCGCCGGCTACTCGACCGCCGACACCCGGCCGGGTCACGGCCTGCTGAACATGCAGGACCGCGTCGGTAGCCTAGGCGGGCGCCTGTTCGTGGACTCCGCGCCCGGCGCGGGCACCACCGTGCGCGGCGAGATCCCCCTGCCGTAAACCGCGGACCGGCCTCCCCGTGCGTGCTTGGCTGAGTCTGGGCCGATTCTGGCCGGGTGGTCCTTTCGGCCATGATCCGCCGTCGAAGGTACGAGCGCGCCCCGATCTCCTGACGCAGCCCTTGCAGGCGACCGACCGTGAAGTCCAGTGGCTGTTCGCCGTTGGACTCTGGAGTGGTTCGCGATGGGTTGGTTCGCCGGTTCTGTTCCTGGCGGGGTTGCTCGACGGCGGATGCGTGCCGTGGCCGCCGGGGCCGCCGCGGCGCTGCTGGTGACGCTCCACGCAGATTCCGTCGCAGGCTGCGGTCGAGCCCGGATCCCTGGCGGTGGACTTGAACCCGCCCGGTGGCGACCCGGCGCTGCCTTCGGCGGAGCAGGTGAAGTTCGACTCCGCCGCCGCCCAGGCACGATCGAGCGGTCGACCGGTCGAGGTCGAGTCGATGGCCGGGACGCATACCACCGTGCTGGTCGAGCCGAACGGCAACACGACGGTCGTGACGACCGAGGAACCCACTCGGGTGGTCAAGAACGGCGATCTGGTGGATATCGACACCGGCCTGTCGGACACTGGCAGCGTGCTCAAGCCCGCTGCGGTCGGCGCCGACGTCGCCATCGGCGACGGGATCGGCGACGAGCCCCTGGCCACGGTCAAGGCCGACGGGCGGTCGCTGTCGCTGGACTGGCCCCGCGACCTCGGCGCGCCCGCCCTGGACGGCGCCGCGGCCACGTTTGCCGACACCGCCTCGCGCGACGTGCAGGTCACCGCGACGCCGAACGGGTTCAACGTCCACGTGGTCCTGGACCGGGCGCCGACGAGCGCTCCGGTGTACCGGCTGCCGGTCGGTGCGAAGGGCGTGCGCCTGGAGAAGACCGACAGCGGTCAGTTCGTCGCGCTCGACACCACGACCGGGGAGCCGGTGTTCTGGATCGCCAAGCCGGTCGCGTGGGACGACACCCAGCAGGGGCTGGAGGCCGGGCCCGAGGTCGTCGTGGACGTCGAGGCCAATCTCGAGAACGGCCCCGAGGGCGGGCAGATCCTCGTTCTGCGACCCGACTTCGAATGGCTCACAGCGGACACGACGGTATATCCGGTGCGAATCGACCCGGACGTCTACACCGACAAAGACTCCACCCGCGGCACCTACGTCGCCAGCCGCGGCGAGGACGACCCGAACGACGGGATCAACACCGCCTACAGCACCACGAACTTCGCCACCGTCACCATGATGCGCGCCGGATGGCAGAGCCAGTACCGCCGCACCCGCTCCTACCTGAAGTGGTCCGACGTCGCCCGGCCCGGCACCGTGGTCAAGGCCGACCTGCGCCTCTACCAGTACGACGCCCGGAGCTGCACCCCGAGTGCGCTGGACGTCTTCCCGGTCACGCAGGACTGGCGGGCCGAGGACCGCACCGACCCCGACCTGACCGGGCCGATGCTCGGCGTGTGGTGGGCCACGACCGCCGACGGCAAGCACGGCCAACCCGCCGTCGACACCGCCTCGCCCTACAAGACGTCGAAGACTTTCGTCCACGGCTCCGACGACACGTGCGGCCTCCTGGGGCCCGACGGGAAAGACCTTGGCGAGAACAACTACGAGACCATCGACGTCACCGCGATGGTCAAGGCCTGGGACGAAGGCCTAATCGACAACCACGGCATGAGCCTGCGCGGCTCGGAGACCAGCGGCGACGAAACCTCCTACAAGGGGTTCTGCTCCCGCCACATCAGCACCGCCGCGTCCGCGACCTCCTGCTACAACGGCTTCAACCCGCCGGATGGAAAGCCCTACTTCACCGTCCCGCGCACTCCCACGCTGATCGTCACCTACAACACCCCGCCCTCGCAGGTCGTCGAGACCTCGACCTACCCCTCCTCCTGCCCGACCGGCGAGATGCCGCTGACCAACGATCCGACTCCGGAGCTGCGGGGCAAGGCGACCGACGCCAACCTCGCCGGCAACACCGGTCCCACCGGTGAGAAGCTGCGCTACGACTTCGAGATCTGGCCCCAGGACGCCGCCGAGCTCGACGACCTGCACCAGCTCGCCGATCCGAACGACCCGAACTCCGGCCCAGCCGTGCAGCGAGTTGCCGACGGCTCGGTGAGCGGCGTCGAACAGGGCACCCTCGCCAAGTGGTCTCCCGCTGCGAATCTCGTCGAGGGCGTGTCCTACGCATGGCGAGTTCGCGCCGACGACGGCGCGAAGAACAGCGCCCAACAGCCCGTCGGACACGGCCCATGGTCGGACTGGCGACGGTTCATGGTCGATACGTCGATCCTCCCGCCCGCTCAGTGCTCGATCGACGGCGCAGAGATTGAGTCTCTCCAGGCTCTCGCCAACGAGACCGGGTCGAGTCTGAGCTCGACCATCCAGGCGTACGGGTGGCAGAACGGATTCGCCGAGCTGGCCGAAAACCTTCGTGTTCGGTGTGCCGAGTCCTTCGCCGGCGCGGCCATCGACGACACCTACTCCACGAAGGGCTGGATCGGGTTCGCAGGAACCGCGCCAAACGCGGCTGTCGAGGCCGTCGCCGCCTTCGAATCGGCCGAAGGACTAACGCCGGGCTCGATTAGCGTCCAAGGCGATCGGGGCTACACCGAAGACGGTCTGCAGACCGAGATGGAGGCACTGCACCATCGAGCCTTCGACCAGCAGGACCTGGTGGAGAACGTGTACTCGTATGCGGATGTCGAAGACGGCTCGATCGCGCTCGAGGTATCCCCCGCCCCAGGCGTGACGCTCAGCGCATCCGAGCTCGTCGATGAACTCAACGAGCGCCTGATCGAGGCCGAGGGATTTACAACGGCCTCGGCGGCGACGACGACCCCGGTCACGCGAACGATCAGCGTGAACGCGGAACTCGGCGACACCATCGAGCTGAACCAAACCGGCTCTTCAGAGCTGAGGTGGGGGCGGGACTCGCCGAGTAGCGCAGCTTGAGCCGGAAACGGGACGAGGCCTTCAAGGATCGGTAGCGACCAAGCAACCAGTCCGGAAGGCCTCGACGGTGTCCG
>JBQTKD010000003.1:0-67424 GCA_052386455.1 Sporichthyaceae bacterium | reverse complement strand
TGGGCGTCAGGTCTTCGCCGGAGCCCGACAGGAGCGCCGTCTCATCTCAGTCCTCGAGGGACAAGCGAGCCAAGCGCTTCCTGCCGGGAACCACCGTGCGAGAGGAAGGTAGAGCCATCAGCGAGCTTGGGATCGATCGACGTGGCGCTCTCGGCGTCCTCGGCGGGTTGGGGTTGGCCGGGTTGACGCTGACCGGTTGCGGTTCCTCGGACGCCATTGCGGTCGCGGCCGCCGAGCCGGCGGCAGGCGAGCACTCGGCCCGCCGGATCTCGGTGGCGCCGGGCCTGGCCTACGAGAAGCTGGTGAAGCGCTTCGAAAAGACCGTGCCCGTGCTGCCCGTCGCGAAGATGCAGGCCGCAGTCGCCGGGAAGGACAAGAAGGGGCTCGTGGCGCTGCTGGCCAAGGGGTCGCCCCTCGGGATGTACCTGTCCTGGTCCCTGGACATCACGCCCTTCATGGCGGTGGCCGGACACGCAGCCAAGGCCAAGTCCTACCTGATGGGCAACCCGCTGCTCGCGTCGAAGATGTACGCGCACGACTCCGGCGTCATGCTCTACGCCCCGCTGCGCCTGCTGGTGCACACCGGTGCGGACGGCGCCGCGCAGCTCACGTTCGACCGCCCGAGCGACCTGTTCGGCAGCTTCTCCTCCGCCGAGATCGCCGCGGTCGGCAAGGAGATCGACGCCAAGGTCGCGGGCGTCCTGCGCGCCATGAAACTCGAGGTTCCGCCGGAACTCACCGCCTGAAGCAGGCCCCGCGCTTGCGGGGAACGCCTGCGGGTAGCGTCGCGCCGTGCGATCGTTCGTGTGTCCCAACTGCGGCGTCCTGCTGTTCTTCGAGAACAGCGTCTGCCTGAACTGCGACGCCTCCGTCGGCTACGACCGGGACGGCGGCGAGTTTGTGCTCGTGCCCCCCGCCCACCCGTGCGCCAACGCCGTGCTCGCCGAATGCAACTGGACCGCGCCGGAGCCCGAGGGGCTGTGCTTCTGCTGCGACCTCACCCGGACCCGTCCGCGCGACGACGACGAGGTGGGGATGGCCACCTTCCCTCGGGCCCAGGCTGCCGCGCGGCGGCTGATCTACCAGCTCGACGACCTGAAGCTGCCCGTCGTTCCGCTCGAGAAAGACCCGAAGGGCCTTGCCTTCGACCTGCTCTCCAGCGTCGACGGGCCGGTGATCACCGGGCACGCGGACGGTGTCGTCACCCTGGACCTGGCCGAGGGCGACGACGGGTACCGCGAGGCGCTCCGGGTGCGCCTCGCCGAGCCGTATCGCACCCTGCTCGGGCACTTCCGGCACGAGGTGGGGCACTACTACTGGACCGTGCTGGTCGAGAACACGCCGGCACTCGAGGTGTTCCGGGCGCTGTTCGGCGACGAAACGCTCGACTACGGCGCCGCGCTCGAGGCGCACTACGCGAGCGAGCCCGAGCCGGGTTGGGAGGAGACCTACGTGTCCTCCTACGCCACCATGCACCCCTGGGAGGACTGGGCCGAGACCTTCGCCCACTACCTGCACATCCGCGACGGCCTGCAGACTGCGGCCTCCTTCGGCATCGTCGTCGCCGGGCCCGAGATCGAGGCGCCGATGGACCAGACCGCGCCGCTCGTGTCGGTGCCGCTGGAGGAGGCCGACGACTTCGACGACATCGTCGACACCTGGCTGCCCCTGACCTACGCCCTGAACGCCGTCAACCGCAGCATCGGCCGCCGCGACCTCTACCCGTTCGTGCTCAGCCCCACCGTCCTGGAGAAGCTGCGCCTGGTGCACTCCCTGATCGGCGCCTACGAGAAGGCCTGACGCACCGTCATTTCCCTACCGGCGCAGGCTGTCGATTTCCGCTCCTCGGTTTGGGTTGTCAGGCCGCGCCGGCCGCGATTACGGTGCAAGGGCCGAGAGAGGTCGATTCGTCCCCGGAGGCGAGCCAATGCGCCTCCACAACACCTTCCGCCAATGCCGCTGACGAGCACCGCGGCGGCGAGGTCGTTGGGACACGGCGGAATGCTGCTGGTCGCGGCATGGCTCTCCGTCGCCTGTAGCAGCTCGTCGAATCCGTCCGCGGAAGCGCCGGCCGCTCCGTCGACGGCGCCGCCCACCTTCGGCGCCTACACCCACTTCAACGAACGGTCGTACCCCGTCTGCGGAGTCGCTATCGGACCCGCCTACGGAGAACTCAGGGTGATCGGCCCGCTCGATTCTGTCCTGGGAACCGATGCGACCCTCATGGCTCCTCGTCCCGAACCCGTCCAGTACGCACTTGCCGGGCGCTTCGTCCTGAAGG
The DNA here is from genome assembly GCA_052386455.1 of Sporichthyaceae bacterium. Lineage (GTDB taxonomy): Bacteria > Actinomycetota > Actinomycetes > Sporichthyales > Sporichthyaceae > JBQTKD01. Next base: position 65,143 of record JBQTKD010000003.1, on the reverse strand, counting down.
TGGCTCCCGGCTGCGAGCAGGGGACGGAGCTACGGATAGAGCCCCCGTCCGCGGCGAGAATCGTCACCACGGCGCCAGCGGCGGACGGCCAGCTCGCGGGCGCCGAGATCGAGGCCAGCACGCGCAAGTTCAGCATCAGCGGGACTGGCGCCGCGACGTTCGTTCAGGAGGTTGCGCTGGCCTGTCCGGCGGAGCCGAACCCGTGCCCAAAGGATCCACGCAAAGACGATGGCGTCGCCGTCCCCACCATCTCGCCAACGTTCACCCCGCTACCTCGTTAGTAAATATGACGCACCGTCAGCCCACGCAGGCGGCCTCGACTTCGGCGATGACCGGCTTGGCCGCCTTGTTGATCGCGGCAAACACCCGCTGCCCCTTCGCCGGGTCAGCCATCAGTTCGATCACGCGGTCGGGCACGATCTGCCAGGACAGGCCGAAGCGGTCCTTGAGCCAGCCGCACGGCTGCGGCTCGCCGCCGGCCACCAGCGCATCCCAGTAGTGGTCCACCTCGGCCTGGTCCGCGCAGAAGATCTGGAACGAGACGGCTTCGCTGAACGTGAAGTGGGGGCCGCCGTTGAGGCCGACGAACGCCTGACCGTTGAGGCTGAACTCGACCACCATGACCGCGCCGGGTTCGTTGCTCGGTGTTCCGCCCTCGGGCGCCGCCACGACGTTGTCGATCGTCGAATTGGGAAACACCGACGTGTAGAACTCCGCGGCCGCCTCGGCGTTGCCGTCGAACCACAGGCATGGGGTGATCGGGCGCATTATGGGATTCCCTTCGGATTCTGGCTTTCCTGCTGAGACTCACCCGCGCGAGCGAACTCATCGCTCAGAAGTAGCTACTCGAACAGTGCCGGCAGGCTCGGGTCTGCGTGGTGCGCGAAGGCCGCTGCGACGACGCGGTCCGGCGTGCGCCGGTGCGAGAGCGGCGGCAGGTCGTCGGCTGCGAAGAACCCGACCCCGTCGGTCTCGTGGTCTCCCCCGGCCTCGCCGCCGACGACGGTTCCGGAAAACACGATCTTGTAGGCGCTGAAGGGCGTAACGGCGTCGTGCGCGTCGAACACCCCGACGAGGTGGGCGAGCCGAGCGGTGTACCCGGACTCCTCCCGAACCTCGCGTTCGGCGGAGCCTGCCGGGGAGTCGCCGACGTCGGCCCAGCCCCCGGGCAGGGACCAGCGGCCGTCGGCGACCTCGCGGACCAGCAGCAGCCGGCCGGCGTCGTCGAAGACCGCGGCCCGCACGTCGACCTTCGGGGTCACGTAGCCCTCGGTCGGCAGGTAGAGGTCGGGCAGCTCCACGTCCGGGCGCGCGAGGAGCTCGGCGAACATCTCCTTGGCGATCTCGGCAAGCTCGCGGTACCGGCGCTGCTCGTAGGGGTCCTGCGCGAACGTCGACCCGATGCGCGCCATCGCGTCGAGCTTGCGCGCCCAGTTCAGCCAGACCGAGCCGGTTTCTGCTTCGCTCACGAGCCGTCCGTTCTGGCCAGGTCGCCCAGGTGCGCGGTTTCGTTGAAGGTGTGCAGCGCGGCGTTGCCGTCGCCGTACCAGCAGACCCGGGACAACGAGGCGGGCGCCAACTGCAGCCGGTGGATCAGGGCGAGCGGGGCGTCGAGCGCTCTGCGGATCAGCAGCTTGATCGGCGTCACGTGCGCGACGACCAGCAGGCTGCGCCCCGCGTACTCCGTGAGCAGCCGCTCCTGCACACCGGCCACCCGGGCCGCGGCGGCGTTGAGGCTGTCCCCGCCGCCGGGCGGCGCGACCGCGGGATCGGCGAGCCAGGCGGCGAGTTCGGTCGGCCAGCCTTCAGACACCTCGCCGAAGGTCAGACCCTCCCACGAGCCGAAGTTCGACTCGCGCAGATCCTCCTCGACGGCGACGTCCAGCCCCAGCGCAGCGCCGGCGGCCTCGGCGGTCTGCCGCGCACGGCGCAGCGGGGAGCTGACGATGGCCTCGACGCCGCCGCGCTGCGCGAGGTGCCGGGCGGTGGCGGCTGCCTGTGCCTGGCCGAGCTCGGAGAGCGCCGGGTCGTGCAACCCGCCGCTGAAACGCTTCTCGAGCGTGTGTGGCGTGACGCCGTGACGGAGCATCAGCATTGTGGTGGTCGCGCCCAGATCGCCTGCCCAGCCGATGATTTTCGGCGGTGTACCGGGCAGCACGGCGACCTCGCCGCCGGCCGGCTGCGCGGAGATCGTCTCGATGGCACGCTCGTCGATCGGGAGGCCGTCCAGGGCGGCGTTGGCCAGCCTGTCCGCGTGGGAGTTCTGCTCGCGGGGGATCCAGGTCCAGGTCACCGTCCCCTGCGCCGGAATCAGCTCGCGCGCGCGGCGGGCGAGCGGCACGAGATTGGCGTGCTTGATCTTCCATCGGCCGGCCATCTGCTCGATGACGAGCTTGGAGTCCATGCGGACCTCGACGCGCGCGCCGGGGTCCAGCGCGAACGCCGCCTCCAGCGCGGCGATCAGGCCGGAGTACTCGGCGACGTTGTTGGTGGCGGTGCCCAACGCCTCGGCTCGCTCGACGAGGACCTCCTCGGTGTCCGCGTCGCGGATCACCGCTCCGTAGGACGCCGGCCCCGGGTTGCCCCGGGCGGCGCCGTCGGCCTCGACGACCAGGCGCCGTCCGCTCACAGGCCGCTGTCGGCGACGCGGACGAGAATGCGCCGGCACTCTTCGCACCGGACGACTTGGTCGTCCGGTGCAGCCTTGAGCGCGGCGAGCTCGGTGTGCGGCAGCTCCATCCGGCAGCCTTCGCACCGGCCGCGGCGCAGCGCGGCCGCACCGGCCCCGCCAACCGAGCCGCGGATCTTCTCGTAGAGCGCGACGAACTCCGCGGGCAGCCCTCCCGCCAGCGTCTTGCGCTCGACGCCGACGGTCTCCAGCTCCGCCGCGATCTCGGCCAGCGCGGCATCGCGGGAGGCGGTGACCCGCGCGACGTCTGCGGCGATCTGCGCCTTCTCGGCGCCGAGCTCGGCCGCGCGGTTGGCGGCGTCCTCGCGGCGCTCCATGATCTCCAGGACCGCGTCCTCCAGGTCGCCCTGGCGCCGAGCCAGGCTGACGATCTCGTGCTGCAAACTCTCGAGCTCCTTCGGCGAACCGACGGCCCCGGAGTCCAGCCGCTGCTGGTCCCGGACGGCACGGGTGCGCACCGCGTCCACGTCGGCCTCGGCCTTGGTCTGCTCCCGGCCGATGTCGGACTCCTCGGTGGTCGCGGCCACCAGCAGGTCCGCCACTTTCTGCTGACGCTGCGTCAGTTCTGCGAGTTCGGCGATTTCGGGAAGGGTGGCACGGCGGTGGGCGAGCCGGTCGAGCCGGGAGTCGAGGTCGGCCAGATCCAACAGCCGCCACTGGTCGGCAAGCGCGACGTTCAGGGGTCCTCCTCGATTGCGCCCGCGTGCAAGGTCCACGGGTCGGTGACCGTCGTGGACACGCGAGTGTCCACCGTAGCGAGTTCGGCTTGGAGCACGGCGGCCGCGCGCTCCAGCCAGGGCCACTCGCTGGCCCAGTGCGCCACGTCCACCAGCGCCGGACCCCCCGCCTCCAGGTGCTCGGAGGCGGGATGGTGGCGCAGATCGGCGGTCAGGTACACGTCGGCGCCCGCCGTGGTCGCCGCCTTGAGCAGGGAGTCGCCCGCCCCGCCGCACACGGCGACGCGGCGGACCGGGCGCGCGGGGTCGCCCGCGACCCGGATGCCGCCGGCGGTGGCCGGCAGCCCGCGGCGAACCCGCTGCACGAACGCCGCCAGGGTCTCCGGCTCGGGCAGGTCGCAGACCTTGCCGATCCCGACGCTGCCGGGCAGGGACACCGTCTCGGTCACGTCGAACGCGGGTTCCTCGTACGGGTGGGCGGCACGCAGTGCCGCGACCACGGCGGCCCTGCGGTGCCGCGGCAGGACCATCTCCAGTCGCGTCTCGGCGACGGTCTCGACCGCACCGACCGACCCGATCGTCGGGTTTGCCCCGGCCAGCGGCCGGAAGGTGCCGGTACCGGGAGCGGTGAACGCGCACCGGTCGTAGGCGCCGATCGCCCCGGCGCCGGCGGCGGCCAGCGCGTCGAGCAGCGCGTCTGCGTTCGCGTGCGGGACGAAGACGACGAGCTTGTCGAGGTGCTCGGCAGGCTCGGCCGCGAGCGGGCGGCCAGGCGGGAGGCCGAGCGCGGAGGCCAGGGCGTCGGAGACGCCGTCGTGCGCGGCGTCGGCATTGGTGTGCGCGACGAGCAGCGCGGCGCGATTGGTCAGGAGGTCGTGGACGATCCGGCCCTTGGGCGTCGTGGCGGCCACGCCGTGCACCGCGCGCAGGAACAACGGATGGTGCGTCACCAGCAGGTCGGCGCCCCACTCGATCGCCTCGCGGACCACGACGGCCACGGGATCCACGGCGAAGAGCACCTTGCGGATCCGCGCGGCCGGGTCGCCGCAGACCAGGCCGATCGCGTCCCAGGACGCCGCCCAGCGCGGGTCGTAGCGCCGTTCGAGGACGGCGACGACGTCGGCGAGGCTCGGCGTGGACACGCCGTGATGCTATTTGGCCGTCGTCACCGAACAGGTCGCGGTCGTGCAGTCCTCGCCGCCGAGGCCGCTCGTCAGCCGGGTGTCGCTCGGCAGCGTCTTGGCCAGCAGCAGGCCGCAGAGCAGCAGGAGCAGCACGCACCAGTTGACGAGCGCGAGTCCGACGTTGATCCGGTCGACCTCGACGGTCGGTCCAGACGTCATCTCCACGAAAGCCATCGGTCTGCTCGCTCCTCGGTGTGTCCGATTGATCCCATTGGGACGCATCGCCCGGGTCGTCTGGTTCCGGGATACGGCAACGAAGTTGGCGGCGTGCGGCATTCGGCGGCCGGTTCACCCGCCCGGTCGATGAAAGTCGAGCCGTTCGGTCCATCGAAATTGACCGAACGTTCCAGTCGCCGGCCAGTGGATCTTCGTCATAGCGGCATGAATCGCTTCTTCGACCCGATGGGTCTCATCGCCGGCACCTGGAACTGGACGTCGGACCACGGCGGCGCCGGAATGGCCGCATTCGTCGCGGCCGGCATCGTCACGCTCGCGCACCTCGCGGTGGCGTTCGTGTTCGTCGCCATGCTCGTCAACGCCCGCGGCGTAGGCGAGACGGTGCGCGGCTTCCGCCAGGGCGTGAACGAACCGGCTCCCACGGGTCGCTGACCGGGTTGTTACCGTTCGGTACGTGAACGACTGGACCGAACCCGGGGCGTTCGAAGTGGCGCCGGGCGTGCATCGCGTCCCGCTGCCACTGCCGAACGACGGCCTGGCTGCGGTCAACGTCTACGTGCTCGACGGCGGCGCCGAAGGCGGGTGCGTGCTGATCGACTCGGGGTGGTCGCTCCCGCAGGCCCGCGCGGAGCTCGAGGCCGCGCTGGACTCGATCGGGTACGGCTTCGGCGACGTGCGCCGGTTCCTCACCACGCACTACCACCGGGACCACTACACGCTCGGCGTCGAGCTGCGCCGGACGTTCGGAACTCGGATCGCGATCGGGTCGGGCGAGGCCGAGAACATCGAGGCCTCCGGGATTCCGGACCCGAGCCGAGCGTTGGCGTTCCTGCGTCGGTGGGGCGCCGCGGAGCTCGCCGAGACGTGGGGCAAGGTCTACGACGCCGCGGCGCGCAGCGTCGACGCCGCGAAGTACGAGGCGCCGGACGAGTGGATCGCCGACGACGGCCTGCTCGACGGCGGCAAGCGGACGCTGAAGGCGATCCGAACCCCCGGCCACACCTCCGGCCACCTGGTGTTTCTCGACGAGGCCGCGAACGTGATGTTCACCGGGGACCACGTCCTGCCGCACATCACGCCGTCGATCGGCTTCGAGAACGCCCGGACGCTGGACCCGCTGGGCGCCTACCTGAACTCGCTGCACCTGATGCTGCGCCACGCGGACGCGCTCATGCTGCCCGCGCACGGCGCGGCCGGCGGCAGCGTGCACGCCCGCGTCCGGGACCTGATCGCCCACCACGACCGACGCCTCGCGGAGACCCTGGCGGCCGTCCAGGCCGGCGCCGGGACGCCGTACGAGGCCGCCCAGCGGATCGGCTGGACCAGCCGCAACCGGGCCTTCGAATCGATGGACCTGTTCAACCAGATCCTGGCCACCAGCGAGACGTACGCCCACCTGCGCGTCCTCGCCGATCGGGGCGAGATCAGGGGCGGGCTGACCGACGCCGAGCTGTTCGTCTACGAGCCGGTCGACCCGGCCGTGACCCCCGAAAGTTAGATCAGAAACATTTTCATCCGGTCGCGCGATATACGCGGCGTGGTGGAAGGACGGGCGAGTGCCCACCGCCGCAGGCACGGTGCTCCCGCCGAACCTGGATCACACCGCGGGCGCGGCACTCGCCCTCCTCCGCCCGTCGCCCCCCGCCGCCAGGCGCCCAATCCGCTGCGGGATGACGTCCCGTAGCGGCGCTTGTCAGCCCGCAGGAGGGCCGACAGGCACCGCTGGCGGCCGACAGGCAGCGACCCCACGCTCGTTGGGCGTCCCCATCGCCCGGCTGGGCCTGCGCCTACACGAGGGGTTTCTCGTCCGGCTCTCGTGAGAGTCGCGGCCGACGCGGGTAGACCGCACGGCATGCGGGTGGGATTTCCGGTGGTCGCGCCGGCGACGGGCATTGCGGCAGTCGCCGTGCTGGCACAGGCCGTGCAGGGCGTCGAGGGACCCGATGCGCCTCGCGTCGGGCCGGCCATCGTGCTGCCGGCCGCACCCGCGGCATCGCAGGAGGCCGTCGAACGAGCGGAGCCCGCCCGCGCCGAGGCCTCGGACCGGATCCGGCCGCGCCGACCGACAGCCCTCGACCCGGCCGCGCCGACCGCGAGCCCCAGCGGCCCGCCGCCGCCGCGCCCGCGCCCCCGCACGACCGCCCCGACGCTGCCGGGCCCGACCGTGCCGGAACCGGTGCCGACGTCGCCGAGCGAACCGGTCTCGAGCACCTCCGACCCCGCCGCCGCGGACGAGCAGTCCACGCCGATTCCCGTACCCGTGTGTCGGGTCCGGGACGACGCGGACGACGATCGCGGCCGGTGGGACCGCGACGACCGGCGGGAGCGCCGCTGGGACCGGTTCGATCGATTCCGCGACAGAGATCGGCCCGGCTGCCGGGATTAGGCCCGTCCCGCGCGGGGAAGGGCCGTTGGGCCGATGCCCAGTTCAGCCCGGTGGCGTTCCGTTCGCGATGAGCCGCAACGTCCCGGACGAGCACCAGGCCCTGCTCGCCTTCGTCGGCGGCAAACCGCGCTACGTGCAGGGCAGCGGGTCGCCGCGCTGGAGAAGTCCGCCGTGTTCCGGGCCGCCGTCAACGACCTGCCGAAGGGCGGTTCGGGGACGCTGCGGGTCGGGCCGAACACGATCCGGTTCGCCGCCAAGGCGGTCCGCGCGGAAGGCGGCTCGGCGCCGGGCGCCTACGTCGTCGCCGCGTTCGTGGACGACGAGCGTCGCGAGCTGGCCGAGGCCGTGCGGAGCTACCTGCTCGTCGCGCTCGTGGCGCTGATGGCCGTCGGGCTCGGCGCGTGGTCGGTGTCCGGGCGCCTGCTGCGCCCGCTGCGCGAGCTTCGGGAGACCGCGGATCGCATCGGCCACAGCGATCTGACGCGGCGTATCGAATCGACCGGCCACGACGACATCTCCGATCTGGCTCGGACGTTCAACGCGATGCTCGACCGACTCGAGGACGCCTTCGCCGGCCAGCGCCGCTTCCTCGACGACGCCGGCCACGAACTGCGCACGCCGCTGACGATCGTCCGCGGACACCTGGAGCTGCTGGTCCCGGGCGACCTGGACGACGTAGCCACAACTCGCGCCCTGGTGCTGGACGAACTGGACCGCATGGGCCGGCTCGTCGACGACCTGGTGGTGCTCGCTCGCGCCGGGCGGCCGGACTTCCTGCGCACCACGACAGTCGACCTCGGCTCGCTGACCGACGACGTCCTCGACAAGGCGCGCGGCCTGGGCGACCGTTCCTGGCGCTGCGACGCGCGCGCCGAGGCGGCGATCGACGCCGACCCGCAGCGACTCACCCAGGCGCTTCTGCAACTGGCGGCCAACGCAGTCGCCCACACCGAGCCGGGCGCCGTCGTGGCGGTCGACTCCGCGACGAGCGAGGACCGGGTCAGCCTGTGGGTGCGAGACGAGGGCTGCGGAGTGCCCCCGGGCGATGCCGCGCGCATTTTCGACCGCTTCCAGCGCGGCGAGGGTGCCGACCTGCACGGCGCGGGACTCGGCCTGTCGATCGTGCGCGCCATCGCCACCGCCCACGACGGCACCGTGCACCTGGTTCCCGACCCGCGCCCCGGCGCCCTGTTCCGCATCGACCTGCCCGGCGCGCCCGCGCGCATCCCAGTGGAGGCCTGAATGAACCGGATCCTGGTGGCCGAGGACGAGGAGCGCATCGCGTCCTTCGTCGCGAAGGGCCTGCGCGCCAACGGCCTGACGGTGACCGTCGTCGAGGACGGTCCGGAGGCCTACGGGCACGCGCTGACCGGCGAGTTCGACCTGCTGGTGCTCGACGTCGGCCTGCCGCACCTGGACGGGTTCTCGGTGCTGCGCCGGTTGCGGGAGAAGCGCTGCCCGATCCCCGTGATCATGCTGACCGCCCGCAGTTCGATCGACGACACCGTCGCCGGGCTCGAGGGCGGCGCGAACGACTACATGGCCAAGCCGTTTCGCTTCGAGGAACTGCTGGCGCGGGTCCGGCTACGGCTGCGCGACGAGCGCGGCTGCCCGGAGATCACCGTGCTGCGCCTCGGCGAGCTGAGCCTGGACCTGCGCGCCCGCCGCGCATCGGTCGCATGTGCCGCAGTGGATCTGACGGCCCGTGAGTTCCTGCTGGCCGAGACCCTGATGCGTCACCCCGAGCAGGTGCTGTCCCGAGAGCAGCTGCTGTCCCGTGTCTGGGGCTACGACTTCGACGGCCAGTCCAACGTCGTCGACGTCTACGTCCGGTACCTGCGCCGCAAGCTGGGCGCCGACCGCATCGAAACGGTCCGCGGCATGGGCTACCGGATGGTGGACCCGGCAACGGCGCCCCCGGCGGGCGGGGGCGCCGTCGTCTAGCTGCCCGGGGAGGGCGGCTACCGGTTGCCGTAGCCCCAGCCGTGGCCGCGACGGCCGTCCCCACCACGACCGTCGCGATCACCGTCCCGGTCGTCGCGGTCGATGTTGGCGTTGCGGGCCTGGGCCTTGGCGACCTCCCGCTCCGACTTGGCCTGCTCACGGGCCTGCTCGAACTCCTGCTGCGCCGCCTCCCGCGCGGCCTTGCGCTCGGCCTTGGCCGCCTCGAAGCGCTGCTGGGCCACCTCACGGGCGTCCTTGCGCGCCTCGAGGAACTGGCGGACCTGCTCGCGGAACGCGGCGATGGCCTGCGCGCGGGCCTCCTGCCACTCGGCGCGCGCGGAGGCCAGGCTGTCGTCGGTCGTGTCGACCGGGGCGGGAGCGCTGACCTTGGCCAGAGCGGCCTTCTGGGCGGCCAGCTCCTTGCGGATCTCGGCAATCTCGCCGGCGACCCGCTCGCGGATCTTCGCGACCTCGGCCGCGGCGACCTTCTGCGCCTCGGCCCGCGCCTCGGCCCGCGCCTCGGTGCGTGCCTCCTCGAGCACGTCGGCCCGGATCGCCGCGATGGCCGTGGTGGCCTCCTCGAGCAGCTTCCGCACCGCCGCGACCTGCGTGTCCTGCTCGCCGACCAAGTCGTCGAGCTCACGGTCGAGGCGCGGGTCGTCTTGGACGCCGGCGATCGTGCCGGTCAGTGCACCGGAGTTCGGGTCGTTCTCGGCGGACGCCTGGGACAGGCCGAATCCGCCCACTGCGAGGGCGCCAACGGCTGCCACGGTCGCAATGCGGATGGACGGCTTGCGCATGAGTGCCTCCTGAATCGTTGACGGCACCCCCCGGTGCCGCCGCTGATCAAGAAATGCCCTGCCCTCGTGAGCGCTCCGTGAGGCCTCCATGAGCGTTTTCTCATGAACCTTCGCCACCGGCGGAGCGGCCGGCCGTGAGCGCGAAGCGACGCGGAGCGTCGCAGTGCTCGCGGAGGGGCTCGAACCCCCAACCCTCGCCTTGTAAGGGCGATGCTCTCCCATTGAGCTACACGAGCGTGGAGCAAGCGAGAGTCTCGCACGCCGCGCTGGCCATTATTCCGTTGCCGAGGCGGACCGGCCCTGTCACCGTTGGGCCATGACCACCGGACGCCGCGCCCTGCGACTTACCAGTCGCCGCTCGTCGTATCCGTCTGCCTGATTCCAGGAGACCCGGTCGAGCGGCCAATGGCCTGCTCCCGTAGTCCAACTGGCAGAGGCGCCGCGCTCAGAACGCGGATGGTGGGGGTTCGAATCCCTCCGGGAGTACCACCCTTCGGCAGGGGTGCTGGAGCACAGTCCGGCCTGTAAAGCGGGACGTGTCGGGTTCGATTCCCGGGTCTGCCACGACCGAGAACTTTCGACGAGGGGAACGATCGATGACCGCCATGCTCGCCCAGTGCACGCTCACCCAGGGCCCGTGGACCCTGGTGTCCTGGTTGGACACGGCCAAGCGATTCCGGGTAGGCAACCGCGTGACCCTCAAGGGTCTCGACGGGCTCTGGACCATCGAGAAGGTCGGTCATCCGATACCAGCGGACACCATCAACCGCGGCTGGAACAACAACATCTAGCGACGGCCGACGATCCAGGTTGCAACGGATGCGGCGCCGCCGAGGCGGTCTCGCGCCTCGGCCGCCGCGTCTCTGCTCCACAACCGCCCGCGGGGCGAGTGCTCTCAGAGGGCGGCGAGCGCCTGGTGGTACTGGGCCTGATTGCGGGGCCGCGAGAGGTCGTTGACGACCTTCCAGCGGACGACGCCCTCGGCGTCGATGAGGAAGGTGGCGCGGGTGGCGACGCCGGAGTGGGTGTCGAAGACCCCGTAGGCCGCGGCGACGGCGCCGTGCGGCCAGAAGTCCGAGAGCATCGGGAACTTGAAGCCCTCGGTGTCGGCGAAGACCCGCAGCGTGTACGGGGAGTCGACGGAGACCGCCAACACCTGCACCGAGTCGTTCTGGAACGCCTCGAGCTCGGACTGGATCGCGTTGAGTTCGCCGGCGCAGACGCCGGTGAACGCCAGCGGGTAGAAGACCAGCAGCACGGCCTTGCCGCGCAGCTCCGCAAGCGAGATCTCCACGTTGTGGTGGTCGCGCAACGTGAAGTCTGGGGCAAGCGCCCCGACCGCGATGGAATCCGCCCCGACGTCCATGCGCGAAGGGTACAGGCGATTGAGGCGAGCGAAGATCGGGCCAGCGAGGAACGAGCGGCCCGGATCTTCCGAGCCGATTGAGCCTGTGGAGCGAAGCGACCGACAGCGTTCCTGCACGGGTGCACCCGGTTTGGGCTACTTCTTGCTGCGCGCCGCCTTCGGTGCCACCAACCGCGTGCCGGACCAGTCCCGGGCCGCGCTGATGCTGCTGGTCTGGGCCAGGCCGGCGGTGGGTGCGGCCTCGCCGATGTCGCTCGGCTCGACGTGCCCGGCGCGTCCGGCCTTCGGCGTCAGCACCCAGATCACGCCACCGTCGGCGAGCGAGGCAAGGGCGTCGACCAGGGCGTCCACCAGGTCGCCGTCGTCGTCGCGCCACCACAGCAGGACGACGTCCGCGACGTCGTCGTAGTCCTCGTCGACGAGCTCGCCGTCGACGGTGTCCTCGATCGCGGCTCGGAGATCTTCGTCGACGTCGTCGTCGTAGCCGAGCTCCTGCACCACCTGGCCTGCGGCGAGCCCGAGCTTCCCTCCGGCAGAACCGCCCGCGCCTTCGGCGCTCGCGCTCACGACCCCTCCTCCGTAGCGGCTCCCCCTGTGATCTAGGGAACTCGTGGGTAGTCCACAAGACGGAACCGCGTGACGCAAGTATCTCGGCCGTTGGCGCGCGGGCCCGTTATCACCGGCGTGGGACCGATCCCACACGTCCCGGAGGTGCGCGCGGGCCCGGGAGCAGGGACGATTGGGCCAACCCGGTAGTCCCCCTGGACCCCTCGATCAGTGGTCCCCAATACGTAAGGACGTCGTCCCGTGGCAGTTGGACGCGAAAAGTTCTCCGTTCTCTCCGGTGGTCTCCCCACCCAGTTGCCGGACATCAACCCGGACGAGACCAAGGAGTGGGAGGAGTCCCTCGACGCGGTGGTGGACACCGCGGGCCGGACTCGCGCCCGGTACCTGATGCTGCGCCTGCTCTCGCGCGCTCGGGAGAAGAACGTCGGCGTCTCCAGCCTGCGCAGCACCGACTACATCAACACGATCGCGCCCGAGAACGAGCCGTGGTTCCCCGGCAACGAGGAGATCGAGCGCCGCATCCGCGCCATCATCCGCTGGAACGCCGCAGTGATGGTGACCCGCGCGAACCGCCCGGGCATGGGCGTCGGCGGCCACATCGCCACCTACGCGTCCTCCGCCAGCCTGTACGAGGTCGGCTTCAACCACTTCTTCCGCGGCAAGAACCACGGCGAGAGCGGCGACCAGGTCTTCATCCAGGGCCACGCCTCCCCCGGCATCTACTCCCGCGCGTTCCTCGAGGGCCGCCTCTCCGAGCAGAAGCTCGACGGCTTCCGCCAAGAGCTCACGAACCCGGGCGGCGGCCTGCCGAGCTACCCGCACCCGCGCCTCATGCCGGACTTCTGGGAGTTCCCCACCGTGTCGATGGGCCTCGGCCCGCTGCACGCCATCTACCAGGCCCGGTTCAACCGGTACCTGTTGAACCGTCAGATCAAGGACACCAGCCGGTCCAACGTCTGGGCGTTCCTCGGCGACGGCGAGATGGACGAGCCGGAGTCCCTCGGCGCGATCGGGCTGGCGGCCCGCGAAGAGCTGGACAACCTGACCTTCGTCATCAACTGCAACCTGCAGCGCCTCGACGGCCCGGTCCGCGGCAACGGCAAGATCATGCAGGAGCTCGAGGGCTTCTTCCGCGGCGCCGGCTGGAACGTCATCAAGGTCGTGTGGGGCCGGGACTGGGACCCGCTGCTCGCGGCCGACGTCGACGGCGTCCTGGTCAACGCGATGAACACCACGCCCGACGGTCAGTTCCAGACCTTCACCACCGAGGACGGCGCCTACATCCGCGACACGTTCTTCGGCACGGACCAGCGCCTGCGCAAGATGGTCCAGCACCTCTCGGACGAGGACCTCACCAAGCTCTCGCGGGGTGGGCACGACTACCGGAAGGTCTACGCGGCGTTCAAGGCCGCCAGCGAGCACGTCGGCCAGCCCACGGTGATCCTGGCCCACACGGTCAAGGGCTGGACGCTGAAGAGCTTCGAGGCGCGCAACGCGACGCACCAGATGAAGAAGCTGACCAAGGCCGATCTCAAGGAGTTCCGCGACCGGCTACACCTCAAGATCAGCGACTCCGCACTCGAGGAGAAGCTCCCGCCGTACTACCACCCGGGCGCGGACTCCGAGGAGGTCCAGTACCTGCAGGAGCGGCGCGCGGCGCTCGGCGGCTACCTGCCCTCGCGCCACGTGCACGCCAAGCCGATCAAGCTGCCCGGCGACGCGGTCTACGCAGAGCTGAAGAAGGGCTCCGGCACCCAGCAGGTCGCCACCACCATGGCCTTCGTCCGCCTGTTCAAGGACCTCATCAAGGACCCGGAGATCGGCCACCGCTTCGTCCCGATCATCCCGGACGAGGCCCGCACCTTCGGCCTGGACGCGATCTTCCCGACGGCGAAGATCTACTCCCCGCACGGGCAGCGCTACGACGCCGTGGACCGCAAACTGCTGCTGTCCTACAAGGAGTCGACGAACGGTCAGATCCTGCACGAGGGCATCAGCGAGGCCGGCGCCATGGGCTCGCTCGTCGCCTCGGGAACGGCGTACGCCACGCACGGGGAGCACATGATCCCCGTGTACATCTTCTACTCGATGTTCGGCTTCCAACGGACCGGCGACGCCGCGTGGGCCTTCGCCGACCAGCTCGGCCGCGGCTTCATGCTCGGCGCCACCGCCGGGCGCACCACGCTGAACGGCGAGGGTCTGCAGCACGAGGACGGGCACTCGCTGCTGCTCGCCTCGACGAACCCGGCCTGCGTCTCCTACGACCCGGCGTTCAGCTACGAGATCGCGCACATCGTCAAGGACGGTCTGCGGCGCATGTACGGCGGGGACCCGCAGTTCCCGCACGGCGAGGACGTCTTCTACTACATCACCGTCTACAACGAGCCCTACCAGCAGCCGGCCGAGCCGGAGAACGTGGACGTCGAGGGGATCCTCAAGGGCCTGCACCACGTCGCCGGCGCACCGCTGGTCGCCGAGGGCGCGCCGCGCGCGCAGCTGCTCGCGTCCGGCCCGGCAATTCAGTGGGCCCTGGAGGCTCAGCAGCGCCTGGCGAACGAGTGGGGCGTCTCGGCGGACGTCTGGTCGGCCACCTCGTGGGGCGAACTGCGCCGGGAGGCGCTCGCGTGCGACGAATGGAACTTCCTCAACCCGGAGGGTCCGGCGCGCATCCCGTACGTCACCCGCACGCTCGAGAACGCGCCCGGCCCGGTCGTGGCGGTTTCGGACTGGATGAAGGCGGTGCCGGACCAGATCCACCGCTGGGTCCCGGGCGGCCTGTCCGTCCTCGGCACCGACGGCTTCGGCCGCTCGGACACCCGCGCCGCGCTGCGCCGGCACTTCAAGGTCGACGCGCAGTCGATCGTCGTGCAGACGCTCTCGGATCTCGCTCGCCGCGGCGAGGTCAAGCCGGAGGCCGTCCGCGAGGCGCTGGACCGCTACCGCCTCGACGACGTCACCGCCACCACGGCCGCGGAGGCCGGCGGCGACACCTGAGCTGTCCCACATCCGGCGAACGGCCCGCCAACGGCGGGCCGTTCGTCGTTTCCGGCCACGCCGAGCGTTCGCCACATCCGTCACTTTCGTAACTCTGGTGCCTACCCTGGGGTCGTTCGTCCGCACCGAGAAAGGCCTGCCGCAATGCCGCGACCGCCCCGCCCCAGCGAGTCGAACCTGGGCCCCGCCCTGCGGGTTGCCGGGGAGGCGAGCAAGCGGATCAAGGCCGGCCGCTGCGCGTCGCACCGCCGCGACCGCGCCGTCAACGTCCTCGCCGCGCTGGTGCTGACCGTCGGCGCCGGCGCCGCGGTGATGACCGGCTCCGACGCGCAGGCCCGAGACAACCGCGACCGCGGACCCGCCTATCCGGCCGGTGCCGCCGTCACCCACTTCAAGGGCCTGGCCTTCGACACGTGCATCGCACCCAAGGCCAGCGACATGCGGGCCTGGCTGAAGTCCCCGTACCGGGCGATCGGCATCTACGTCAGCGGCACCGAGCGCGCCTGCAAGAAGCAGCCCAACCTCACCCGCGCATGGGTCAGCCAGGTCACCGCGATGGGCTGGAAGCTGATGCCGCTCGACGTCGGCCGCCAGGCGCCGTGCCGCGTCAACACCAAGAAGCGGCCGATCAACCCCCTCTACGCCGAAGACCAGGGCCGGCTCGCGGCCGAACGGATCGTGAAGGCATCCGCGGCGCTCGGCATCCTGCCCGGTAGCGCGCTGTACACCGACATGGAGTACTACCGGAACGCGAACGCCACGTGCCGCAACGCGGTCGCCGACTTCGTGTCCGGCTGGACCAAGTACCTGCACTCCAAGGGCTACCTCGCCGGGATGTACAGCCACTTCAACTCGGGCACCAAGGACGCGGCCGCGCGGTACTACACGAAGAAGTGGACCCGCCCGGACGCGGTCTGGACGGCACAGTGGGACAAGGCCCGTTCCCTGACGGACTGGCCGGACGTGCCCCTGTCGCAGTGGTCGAACATGCAGCGCATCAAGCAGTTCCAGGGGGACCACCTCGAGACGCACGGCGGCGTCACGATCAACATCGACTCCAACATCGTCGACGCCCCCGTCGCCACCGTGGCGTTGTCGCGGCCGGTGGCCGCGGCCAACACCCCGGCCCGCAGAGCGCCCCGCGCGGACGCCGCGAAGGTCGGCACGCTGGTCGCCGGTGGCACCGCCGCCATCCTGTGCCACGTGGTGCGCGACGAGGAGCGCTGGTACAAGCTCACCGACGGTTCCTACCTGCCCGAAACCGCGCTCGCCGCCAAGGGGAAGCTCGCGACGCAGCGCTGCGCCTACCCGGCACCGGTCCTCCCGGAGCAGGGCGCGATGCTGCGCAGCGGCCCGGGCACGACGTTCGCCGGGAAGGGCGCACTGCCGCTCGGCGCCCTGGTCTGGGTCGAGTGCCGCCACCCGGATCGTCCGTCCTGGCTCGGCCTGGCCGACGACGTCTGGATCCACTCCAGCACCCTGGGCCTCGGCGGCGACGCGGGCACCCCGCTTCCGCGCTGCGAGCGTCCCGGCGAGGCCAACGACGCGGCCGACGAGCGCGACCCCGAGGCGGTCCCGGACGACAACGCCGACACGTCGGCGAAGCCCGTCGCGCGGCGCCTGGAGCAGGCCAACTGACCCTGCGTCAGCGGAGTTGCGCACGGCCGACCCGTGCAGAACGAATAAACCCGCCGATCTAGCCGCCCGGGGCTGGGCGATCCCTGTTCACTGCAGACACCGAGGGGTCTGCGGGAGGGGTCGGCGTGGAGACCGTGTCCGAGAAGCCGACGGGGCTGGGCATGGGCCGGGTGGTCGCCCTGGTCTTCGTCACCGGCCTGGCGCTGATCGCCACGTCGCTTGCGACCGCCCGGAACGACGTGCGGGCCGGCGAGATGCGCGCCACCGACGTGCCGCAACTGTTCGCCTCTGCCTCGGCCATCACCAAGGCCGCCAAGGCTCCCCTGGTCCCGATGGTCGCCAAGACTCCCGCGGGCGTGACCCGCTTCCGCGGCCTCGGCTTCGACATCTGCAAGACCCCGTCGCTGGCCACCATGCGCGCCTGGAGCGCCTCCCCGTACCGGGCCATCGGCGTCTACATCAGCGGCCCGGGCCGCGCCTGCCGCAAGCAACCGCACCTGACACCCCAGTGGGTGGCGTCGGTGACGGCCGCCGGCTGGAGCCTCATCCCGATCGACGTGAACCGGCAGGCCCCCTGCGGCCGCTGGACGCACTCCCAACGCGCAATCTCCCACGAGCGCGCTCGCGAGCAGGGCGCCTGGGCGGCCCGCAACTCGGTCCGTGCGGCGAAGGAACTGGGCATGCTGGAGGGCAGCGCCCTGTACTCCGACATCGAGTACTACGGCCGCAAGCCGAGCGCCCGCTGCAACCGCGCGGTGGCCGACTATCTGCACGGCTGGACCGAGCAGCTGCACGCGCTGGGCTACCTCGCCGGCGTCTACGGGCACGTCGCCTCGGGCATGCCGCAGATCAGCGCGCTGCACGTGAAGAAGAACCGCCCGAAGCTCGACGCGGTGTGGATGGCGCAGTGGGACCAGCGTCGCAACCTCAAGGACTGGCCGAAGATCCCCAACGGGCACTGGGCCGACCGTCAGCGCATCAAGCAGTACCGCGGCGATCACTTCGCCCGGCACGGCGGCGTCGGCATGTACATCGACTCCAACGTCGTCGACGCCCCCGTCGCCCGCGTCAGTCGTGGCGGCGGGCCCAGGTAAGCAGGGTGTCGACGTCCCACGTGTTCACGATCCGATCGGGCGTCAGACCACGTTCGACCGCGCGGGCGCAGCCGTAGGGCTGCCAGTCCAGCTGGCCCGGGGCATGGGCGTCGGAGTCGATGGCGAAGCGGCAGCCGGCCTCGACGGCGAGGTCGATCAGGCGGCGTGGCGGGTCGAGGCGCTCGGGCCGGGAGTTGATCTCGACGGCGACGTCGAACCGCGCGCACGCGGCGAACACCAACTCGGCGTCGAAGTCCGACTCCGGCCGGCCCTTCCCTCCCCCGCGCTTGCCGTCCGGGTCCTTGCCGACGAGGCGCCCGGTGCAGTGGCCGAGCACGTCGACGTTCGGGTTGGCCACGGCGTGGACCATGCGCCGGGTCATCGCCTCGCCGTCCATGCGCAGCTTGGAGTGGACGCTGGCGACGACGACGTCCAGGCGCGCGAGCAGATCGGCGTCCTGATCCAGCCCGCCGTCGTCGAGGATGTCGACCTCGATGCCGGTGAGCAGGCGGAACGGCGCGTACCGCTCGTTGATCTCCGCGACGACGTCGAGCTGGCGCAGCAGGCGCTCGCGGGTCAGACCGTTCGCGACCTTCAGCTGCGGCGAGTGGTCGGTCAGCACCAGGTAGTCGTGCCCGAGCGCGTCGGCGGTCCGGGCCATCTCCTCGATCGGGCTGCCGCCGTCGGACCAGTCCGAATGGGAGTGCAGGTCGCCCCGAAGCGCCGCCCGCAGCGACTCCCCGCCGGAGGCGACCTGCGCCGGCGCGGCCTTCACCAGCTTCGCGAGGTACTCCGGCACCTCCCCGCGCACGGACGCCTCGATCACCGCGGCCGTGGTGTCCCCGATGCCCTTGAGCTCCCGCAGCGTCCCGGCCCGCGCGCGCGTCTCCGACTCCCCCTCCGGCAACGCGCCGAGGACCTCGACGGCGTTGCGGAACGCCTTGACCCGGTACGTCGGCTGGTGCGAGCGCTCGAGCAGAAAGGCGATCTGCTCGAGGTCGGCAATGGGATCCCGCTGCTCCACGGCACCACGTTAGCCGGCCGCTGCGGGGCGCCGGCGCGTTCCCAACCACCGCCGAAAGTGGGGGGCCCGCCTACGCTGCGGGGCATGGCGACGACGGCGCGGGGGAAGGTGTCGCACCCGCGCACCGTGCGGCGAGTGGGGGCGGCAACCGAGTCCATCGGCAGCGCCGCGCTGGCGCGGATGCAGCGCGAGGTGGGCTGGTACCGGGCCCTGACCCCGGAGAGCCGGTCGTGGATCGAGCTCATCGTGCGCGCGGGCGTGGACAACTTCGCCAAGTGGCTCACCGACCCCGGGCACGCCGCGCGCCTGCCCACCGAGGTGTTCTCCGCCGCGCCGCCGGAGATGACCCGAGCCGTCAGCCTCCAGCAGACCGTGGAGCTCGTGCGGCTGACCGTCGACGTGCTCGAGGACCGCATCGAAGAGGTGGCGGCCCCGGGCGAGGCGGACTGGCTGCGGACCGCGGTGCTGCGCTACTCCCGCGAACTCGCCTTCGCCGCCGCCCAGATCTACGCCCAGGCCGCCGAGGCCCGCGGCGCGTGGGACGCCCGCCTGGAGGCGGTGATCGTCGACGCGGTCCTGCGCGACGAACCCGACGAGGCCCTGCACTCGCGCGCGTCCGCGCTGGGCTGGAAGCAGAGCGGAGCCGTGACCGTCGTCGTCGGCAACACCCCGAGCCGAGATCCGGCCGACGTGGCGAAGGCGATTCACCGACTCGGCAGGCACGCCGGGCTCGCGGTGCTGGTCGGCGTGCAGGGCGAGCGCCTCGTGGTGATCGTCGGCGGCGTCGACGATCCGCGGAAGGCCGGCGCCGTGGTTGCCCCGGCGTTCGGGATCGGGCCCGTGGTCGTGGGTCCAGCGGTTCCCGACCTCGCCTCGGCGACCCGCTCCGCAGCCGCCGCGCTCGGCGGGCTGCGCGCGGCCGGCGCCTGGCCGGAGGCCCCTCGGCCCGTGGCCGCCGACGACCTCCTGCCCGAGCGCGCCATCGCCGGCGACATCAGCGCGAAGCGCCAGCTGGTGGAGGACGTCTACCGCCGGCTGCGCGACGCGGGACCGGCCGTGCTGGAGACCGTCGAGGCGTTCCTGGAGCAGACGGGCTCGCTGGAGGCGACCGCACGATTGTTGTTCGTTCACCCCAACACGGTCCGGTACCGGCTACGGCGTGTGACCGAGGTCACCGGACTTTCGCCCACAACGGCCCGTTCCGCGTTCACGCTGCGTATAGCACTGACCCTGGGCAGACTGGAAATCGACGAAGGCGCTTTGTAGACTTTCTACAAACGACGCGCGACAACTTGGTGTCGCAGGTTACGGCGCGCAAGCCCCCGGAGGGGCATCGTTGTGTCGTGCTCGCACTCGTCGCGCCCGGGCAGGGCGCTCAGACCCCCGGTTTCCTCGAGCCCTGGCTCGATCTGCCGACCTTCGCGACCCGTCTCGGGGAGTACTCCGCCGCCTGCGGCCTGGACCTCGCGGAGCTCGGCACCAAGGGCGAAGCCGACGAAATCCGCGACACCGCGGTCGCCCAGCCGCTGCTGGTGGGCGCCGGTCTTGCCGCGCTGGCCGAGCTGACTGCAAAGGTCACCGTGTTCGGCGTCGCGGCCGGCCACAGCGTCGGCGAGCTGACCGCAGCCGCCGCCGTGGGGGTCCTGACACCCGAGCAGGCGATGACGCTGGTCGCGGAGCGCGGCAGGGCGATGGCCGCCGCCAGCGCCGTCGTCCCCACCGGCATGACGGCCGTGCTCGGCGGAGATCGCGCCGAGGTCCTCGCCGCGATCGAGGCCGCCGGCCTCACCCCCGCCAACGACAACGGCTCCGGCCAGATCGTCGCCGCCGGCACCCTCGCGCAGCTCGAGGCGTTCGCGGCCCAACCGCCCGCGAAGGCCCGGCTGATCCCGCTCTCGGTCGCGGGTGCCTTCCACACCGTGCACATGGCCCCGGCCGTGGAGCACCTCGCCGCGCAGGCCGCGCAGATCGAGCCGGGCGACCCGGTCGTGAGCCTTCTCACCAACGCCGACGGCTCCGTCGTCCCCACCGGCGCGGAGTTCCTGACCCGCCTCGTGAACCAGGTGAGCAACCCGGTGCGCTGGGACCTCTGCAGCGAGAGCATGCTGTCGTTGGGCGTCACCGGCATCGTCGAACTGCTTCCCGGTGGCACGCTCGTCGGTCTCGCCAAGCGCGGCATGCGCGGCGTGGCCGGCGTCGCGCTCAAGACGCCCGACGACCTCGAAGCCGCCCGTGCACTCCTCGCCGAGGGAGCAACCGCATGACGGGACGCATCCAGACCCGGACCGGCGCCGCCCACACCCGCCTCTACGGCGTCGGCGGATACCGGCCCGCACGCATCGTCGACAACGCGGAGATCTGCCTGCAGATCGACTCCGACGACGAGTGGATCCGTTCCCGTTCCGGCATCGCCACCCGCCGTTTCGCCGCTCCGGACGAGACCCTCCAGGACATGTCCGTGGCCGCCGGCGGCAAGGCCATCGCCGCCGCCGGCATCTCCCCGGAACAGATCGGCATGACGATCGTCGGCTCCTGCACCACCACGATCCAGGTGCCGGCCGCCGGTCCGGAGGTCGCCTACCGCCTCGGCGCCACCAACAGCGCCGCCTTCGACCTCAACATCGCCTGCGCCGGCTTCACCCACGGCGTCGCACTCGCCTCCGACGCCATTCGGGCCGGCTCCTGCGAATACGCGCTCGTCATCGGGACCGAGAAGTTCTCTCCCCTGGTGAACCCGACCGACCGCGGGATCGCGTTCATCTTCGGCGACGGTTCCGGCGCCGCGGTCGTGGGACCCTCCGACACCCCGGGCATCGGCCCGGTGGTCTGGGGCGCGGACGGCGAGCAGGCCGGCGCGATCGCCATGGACGGCGACTGGGTCTCGAAGGCGACCGCGGGCGAACGCGCGTATCTGGGCATGAACGGCCAGCAGGTCTTCCGGTGGGCCTCCTTCTCCATGGCTCCCGTCGCCCGCCGCGCGGTCGAGGCCGCGGGCCTGACCCTCGACGACCTCGACGCCTTCGTCCCGCACCAGGCGAACCTGCGCATCACCGATGCGATGTGCCGGGCGCTGAAGCTGCCCAAGCACGTGAACGTCGCACGGGACATCGTCGAGATGGGCAACACCTCCGCCGCCTCGATCCCGTTGGCGATGGAGACAATGCTCGAACGCGGCGAGGCACGCAGTGGCGACACCGCGCTGCTGATCGGGTTCGGCGCCGGCCTGAGCTTCGCCGCTCAGGTCGTCACGATGCCCTGACCCACCCTCAGTTTTCACCAAGCAGTGCCAACTCGAAACCGTGCAACCACCGCAGAAGGAGTTCCACCATGGCAGCAACCGAGGCCGAGATCGTCGAAGGCCTGGGCGAGATCGTCAACGAGATCGTCGGAATCCCGGCCGAGGACGTGCAGCCGGACAAGGCCTTCATCGCGGACCTGGACATCGACTCGCTGTCGATGGTCGAGGTCATCGTGGCCGCCGAGGAGCGCTTCGGCGTGAAGATCCCGGACGACGAGGTCAAGAACCTCGAGACCGTCGGCGACGCCGTCAAGTTCATCGCCGCCAACGCCTAGACCCCCGACGCACACCCCTTGGCTGACCCAACGAAGACAGCCAGGGGCGGGACCCTCGGGAACCAAAGAGTTCCCACCGGCAGTTGTTTCAGTACGCCCGTTCCGGGCTGCCTCACGAGGAGCCAGTCATGACCCGCAACGTCGTCGTCACCGGTCTCGGCGCCACCACGCCTCTCGGCGGTGACGTCCCCAGCACCTGGTCCGCGTTGCTCGCCGGGAAGTCCGGCATCGCACCCCTGACGGAGGACTGGGCAGAGCTGCTGCCGGTCCGGATCGCCGGCCGCGTGGCCGTCGACCCGTCCGAGGTGCTCGACCGCGTGCAGGCGCGCCGGATGGACCGCGGCAGCCAATTCGCGCTCATCGCCGGCCGCGAGGCCTGGGCGGACGCGGGCGGCACCGAGGGCGTTGGCGTCGCTCCGGAGCGCCTCGGCGTCGTGTTCGCCTCCGGCATCGGCGGCATCATCACGCTGCTCAACACCTACGACACCCTCAACACCAAGGGCCCGCGCCTGGTCTCGCCGCTGGCGATCCCGATGCTGATCCCGAACGCCCCCGCGGTCGCGGTCGGCCTCGAGGTCGGCGCGCGTGCCGGGGTTCACACCCCGGTCAGCGCCTGCGCCTCCGGCGCCGAGGCGCTGTCGATGGGCCTGGACATGATCCGCCTGGGCCGCGCCGACGTCGTGATCTGCGGTGGCACCGAGGCCGCGGTCCACCCGCTGCCCATCGCCGCGTTCGCCGCGATGAAGGCGATGTCCACCCGCAACGACGAACCCGAGCGCGCGTCGCGCCCGTACGACAAGTCCCGCGACGGCTTCGTCCTCGGCGAGGGCGCCGGCTGCGTGGTGCTCGAGTCGGAGGAGCACGCTCGCGCCCGTGGCGCGAAGATCTACTGCACCCTGGCCGGGTCCGCGATGAGCGCGGACGCGCACCACATCGCCCAGCCCGACCCGGACGGCAACGGCGTGGCCCGCGCGGTCCGCCTGGCGCTGGAGGACTCGAAGGTCGCGCCCGCCGACATCGTTCACGTCAACGCGCACGCCACCTCGACCCCGCAGGGCGACGTCGCCGAAGTCCTCGCCCTGCGCGCCGTGCTCGGCGACGCCGTCGACGGCATCGCGGTCACCGGCACCAAGTCCATGACCGGCCACCTGCTCGGCGGCGCCGGCGCGATCGAGTCGGTCTTCACCGCGCTCGCCGTGCAGAACCGCCTGGTCCCCCCGACGATCAACGTCGACGACCAGGACGACGACGCCACCATCGACGTCGTCCGCCTCGAGCCCCGCACCCTCCGCTCGGGCAACATCGCCGCGCTGAACAACTCGTTCGGCTTCGGCGGCCACAACGTCTGCCTGGTGTTCTCCACCTAGCGCAGCCCGCAGTTACCGACCCCGCGCCGATCCCGGGCGCGGGGTCGGTTGCGCTCTGCCCCACCCGCCCCGCTGCGCACGTGGGGCGCAGCAGAAACGTCGCGCACAGGCGATTGAGGCGAGCGGAGCGCGAAGAGCCTGTTTGCGAGCTTGCGAGCGGCTCTTCGCGATCCCGAGCCGATTGAGTCCTGTTGGAACACGTCATCCGCAATGGTCGCTGCGGCGCCGGGTTTGTCCCGGTTCGTGGAGCCATTCCGGCTGACACGCCTGCCAAACCGGTTGCCCGGGTCGCGGTGTCCCACCATGTGGACACCGACCGCACCGGGAGCCCCGACCGTGGGCCGCGTGCGTGCACCAGCGTTCGACGATTGAGCACGTGCCTCACCGCCGGCATGCTCGGCCGGGTTGAGCGGGCGGCGAGGGCGAGGCATCGTGGTCGATCTGCGGGTGGACACCGACGCGTTGGCGCGTGCGTCGCGGGGTCTGCGTGCGGTCGCGATGGTGGCCGAGGAGCTCGCCGGAGACGCGGGACGGGCCGGTGGGTGGGCGGCCGCGAGCGGGTCGGTCGCCGCGGAGCAGGCGATCGTCGACTTCCTCGCCGCGTGGGGGCACGGGCTCGGGTGGATCGGCGCGCAGGCCGAGGACCTGGCCGATTCGCTGTGGCACACCGCGGAGGTGTTCGACGCAATCGAGCGCCGCCTGGCCGCGGCGGCCAGTGCCGGGACGGCACCGGTGGTCTTCGAGCCCTCGCCGACGCCGGCGCCGCGGTTCCCCGATCCGCCACGGGTGGTCCGCGGCAGCCCGGTCGGGGTCGCGGTGCAGTTGTCCGCCGCCACGCACTGGACGCAGTTGATTCCGGGCGAGCCGGACGAGGTTCGGTCGCTCGCGCGGCGACTGGCGGGGTTCGCCGAAGCGGCGGCGCAGGCGCGCGCGGATCTGGGCCGCGGTGGAATCTCGGGGTGGAGCGGGGCGAGTGCGGAGGCCGCGGTCGGCGACCTGACGCTGCTCGATCGACGGTTGCGGACCGCGCAGAACGCGTTCGACGACGCCGCCCGAGCGTGTGCCCGCTACGCCGAGGCGCTGGAGGCGGCCCGGTCCCTGGCACGTCTGGCGTTCGACCGGTGGCAGGCCGCCGAACTCGCCTCGGCCGCGGCCCGCGGCGCGATCGTGGGCGCGGCACCGGTCGGCGGCCCGGCCGATCCCGACGCCGAACTGCATCGCGCCGCGCAGATGCTCGCCCAGGCCCGCGACGAGGCGGCGGTCGCGGCCCGATCCCTCGTCCAGACTCTCGGGGAGGCGCGGGAGGGTGCCCCGCGGGAGTCGGGGTTCTTCGCGGGGCTGCGCCGTACGGTCGCAAGCGTCGGGCTGGGTCTGGTCGAGGGAGTCGGGACGCTGGTCGCGGCACCGATCGCGGTGGTGGATCTGGTCATGGCGGTGCAGCCGGTCCGCTACCGCACCGACCCGCAGGGCTATGCCGCGACGTGGGAGGCGATCTGGGGCGCGGTCCGCGACACCGCCCGGGACATCGCCCGCAACCCCGCCGGGGCGGTGTTCACGGCCGTGGTCGACACCGAGGCGTTCCGCGACGACCCGGCACGCGCCGCGGGACGGCTCCTGCCGGACCTGGTCGCACTCGCCGCCACGGTCGGGGCGGCCGGGGCCGCCAAGGCCGCGACCGCGACCGGCCGGCTGAACGCGGCCCGCGACACCCTGGCCTGGCATCGGTCCCGCGGGACCGACATCGACAAGCTGCCGTTGGCGGCCTATCGGCAACGGCTCATCGACAACCGGGTGAACCTCGGAACCCCGGCCGGGCGGGCGATGGCGATCCAACTCCGCTCGCCGTTCCAGCAGGCCGACCAGTGGGTCCCACGGACCTACGCGGCGGGGACCAGGATCTGGATCCGCGACGATCGCCTTGGCACGACCGACCCGCCCGGTTCGGACGCGGCCCGGTTCTTCGAGAACGGGCAGACCGCTCCCGAACGGGCGTGGGACACCGACGGCGTCGAACAACCCCGTCACCGCGAGGACGTCCGAGCCTTCCAGGTGCAGGACGGGGGCCTGGACGGAGCGACCGCGACCGCGCTGGCCAACCCGCACCTGGGACCCGGCAGTGGGACCCTGGCCTGGGTCGACATCGACGCAGGGCTCGCCTCCGGTCGGCTCGTGGAGGTGGACCCGCACGTGTTCGACCCGGGAACCCTGCGCGCGAGCGTGGAGGATCCCCGGTTCGTTCACGTCGACGACTCCTTGCCTGCCCACCTGCCGCTGGACCCGGCCGCCGAACGCGCCGCCGGGCGCATCGAGGGCGGCATGCACGGCACCGCCGACACGGTTCGGGACGCCGCCGTCGTCGGCACCGCAGCCGCCGTCGACCGCACCGAGGAGGAAACACCGTGACGAGTACGAACGACGACCGCGAGGTCATTCCCGGCGGCCGCCAGAAGTGGCCCGGCTGGCAGCACCTGAAGCCTCTGATCCGCTTCCTCGTCGAGGAACGCGGCCACTTGATCATGGACTGGGACGAGCCGTGGGGCGTCGTCCCCCGAGCCGGCGGCCAGGACTGCGCCCTCACCCGCATGATCACCGACGAGGACTGGGCCCTTCTCAACGAACGCTTCGTCCTACCCGAGACCATCGGCTACGGCGCGGGTTTCATCCGCGACAGCCGAAACGGCGTCGACATCTCCGGCTACGACTGGGTCGCGGGTCTCGACGGCAAGAACGAACGCATCGAACCGCACGAGGCCGAGCTGCGCGCCACCGGACGCGGCGGCTGCCCCGACGAGTAGGCGGCGGTGCACGGGCGCGCCAGCCCTCGACTCTCCGTGCTCTTCGGAAGGGCGTTTCGCGCCTTCCCGGCTCGGCGATAGAGCCACTCGCGGACAGAAGATGCGGGATCCTTTGGGGTATGGCCGAACCGTACGAAACCGATCCCGGCGCGCGGCTGACGCGGTTGCTCGACGCCGGGAGCGTCCTGCCGCTCGGGGGCGGCGGGGACGATGGCTTCCGGTCGGCGACCGGGTCGGTACACGGGACGCCCGTCGTGGCCTTCGCGGCCGACCCCGCGGTCATGGGCGGGGCGATGGGCGCGGCGGGGTGCGCGGTCGTCGAGGAGGCCTACGCGGTCGCGATGCGGGAGCAGTGCCCGATCGTCGGGCTCTGGCACTCGGGCGGGGCGCGGCTCACCGAGGGGGCCGCGGGTCTCGACGCCGTCGGACGGGTGTTCACGGCGATGACCCTGGCCTCCGGCAAGATCCCCCAACTGTCCCTGGTACTCGGCCCGGCCGCGGGCGGCGCCGCGTACGGGCCCGCGCTCACCGACATCGTCGTGCTCGCGCCCGAGGGCCGGGTGTTCGTCACCGGACCGGACGTCGTCGCGACCGTCACCGGCGAGTACGCCGACGCCGCCCTGCTCGGCGGGCCCGAACCGCACGGCCGGCGCACCGGCCTGGTGCACGTCGTCGCAGAGGACGCCGACGGGGCCTTCGAGTCCACCCGCACACTCGTCGACCTGATGGCCCGTCAGGGAATCTTCGACCTGGCCACCGTCCACGATGCGGACCTCGCCGCCGACATGCCCGACTCGCCGCGCCGCGCCTACGACGTCCGGCCGATCGTCGAGGCGCTCCTGGACTCCGGCACCCTCGCCGTCCTGCACGCCGAGTTCGCTCCGAACGTCCTGACCGGCCTGGGCCGACTGGGCGGGCGGACCGTCGGCGTCGTCGCCAACAACCCGCTACGGCTCGGCGGCTGCCTGGACTGGCCGAGCGCCGAGAAGGCGGCGCGCTTCGTGCGGATGTGCGACGCCTTCGGCATCCCGCTCGTCGTGCTCGTCGACGTCCCCGGCTACCTGCCCGGCGTCGGGCAGGAGTGGGACGGGGTCGTGCGCCGCGGCGCGAAGCTGCTGCACGCCTTCGCCGCCGCCGTGGTCCCCCGCGTCACCGTCGTGACCCGCAAGGCCTACGGCGGCGCCTACATTGCGATGAACTCCCGCTCGCTCGGAGCCACGAAGGTGTTCGCCTGGCCCGGCGCCGAGATCGAGGTCATGGGCCCGGTGGCCGCCGTGCGCATCCTGCACCGCCGCAAGCTCGCCGCGGTCTCCGAGGCCGAGCGGCCCGCCCTGGAGGCCGCGCTGGCCGAGGAGCACGCGAAGCGCGGCGGACTCGACGCCGCCCTCGAACTGGGCGTCGTCGACGAGGTCGTCGCGCCCGCGCGGACCCGCAGCGCCGTCGCCGTCGCCCTGGCCGCCGCGCCGCCGGCCCGCGCCACGCACGGGAACATCCCGCTCTAGCCGCTTACGGATGAGCGCAGGCAGTGGAGCTAGGCGGGGCTGCGCCGCATGTGGACGGGCAGGTCGGCCTCGACCGAGCAGCCGTCGCAGCACGCGTACCCGCCGCGGGAGGTCGTCGCCGGTGCCGAGCGGCAGTTGCGGCACAGATCCTCGGTGGACCGGCGCGGCCGCGCCAGCACCGGCACGGCCTGGGGTTCGTACTCCGGCGAGTAGGTCACGCACTCGACGCCGGCCGCACGCTGGCGCTCGATGTGCGCCGGACAGCCACCGAAGCGGCAGGGCTTGTCGCAGGAACATCCGGGGCCGGGCTGCCCGAAGCCACCACAGAACGTGCAGAGCTCGTAGTAGTACATCCCCGTCCTCCCCACGCACTCGATCCAGCCACTTCAACCTGAGCCACCAGGGTTTCGGCAGCGTCATCGGGCAGGCGTGTCGTGTGACAGACCGGTAAAAGATTGTGACCTGGCTCACATCAAACCGCGCCATCAAAACCGCAGCGAGCCGGCGGGGCATATGCGCCCGCCGGCTCGCCGTACGTGGTGTGGCCGCCCTGGACTAGCCGGGACTCTTCGATCACCGGGCGGGCGCCGGCGGCCACGTTCTTGGGGTTCGATGCTCCGAGAGCCTGTGTGCCCCTATTCGATGCAGTTCATGCGGTTCGCGAGAGCCCTTGCCCAAGTCGTTATCCGACGCGGTGGAGCCAGCGCACCGGGGCGCCTTCGCCGGCGTTGCGGAACGGCTCGAGTTCGTCGTCCCACGGCTGACCGAGCATGAGCTCGAGTTCGTCGGACAGGTCGAGGTCCTCGGTCTCTCGGGCGCGGGCGATGGCGACCCGCAGCCGGTCCTCGTTGATCATGATGTCGCCGTGCGGGCCGATGGCCGCGTGGTAGACCCCGAGGGTCGGCGAGAAGCTGTACCGGGCGCCCTCGTGGCCGCCGGAGGGTTCTTCGGTGACCTCGAAGCGTAGGCCGTGCGGACGCAGGGCCGAAGCCAGTAGGGCGCCCGTACCGGGCTCTCCCTGCCAGGACAACTCCGTACGCCACTGCTGCGGCGCGATGGGTTGCGGCGTCCAGTCGCACTTGACCGGGACACCGAGGACGCCCTGCACCGCCCACTCGACGTGGGAGCACATTGCAGATTGTGCGGAGTGCACGTAGAGCACTCCACGGGTGATGGGCACCGAGTTCCTCCAGGTTTCGCTTCGGCCGAGAGACGCCTTCCCCAGCGATCTCGTGCCTCGTGCGAGTCCGTTCGGACTTCGGCGGTGCAGCGCCGCAATCATGCCCAAAAGTGACGAATTAGCAAAAGTCCGACGCGCCGGGCCTTTGCACGATCACCCGATCGAGTGAATCCCGCCGGAGTGGGTAAGAGCTTGCGGCTACGCGACACCCGCGCTGTTGCGGCGCCGCCGGCCGGGCACCTTGACGTCGGCGCGCGGGGTCGCGGGCAGGGCCGCGTGATAGCGGTTGGACCAGTCCACGAAGTCCTCGGCCGGCATGGGACGGCCGAGGTGGTAGCCCTGCGCGGACTGCACGCCGAGCTCGGCGAGCGCGTTCCACGTGGCCTCGTCCTCGACGCCCTCGGCCACGATCGCGATGCCCATGTTGGTGGCCAGGTCGGCGATCGAGCGGACGATCATCATGACCTTCGGCTCGGCGACGATGCGCGAGGTGAACTCGCGGTCGAGCTTGACCTCGTCGACCGGCAGGCGTCGCAGGTACGCCAGCGAGGAGTAGCCGGTGCCGAAGTCGTCGATGGACAGCCGCACCCCGAGACCGCTGAGCCGGTAGAGCAGGTCGATGGCCTGCGGGCTGTCCGCCATCAGGCTGGTCTCGGTGATCTCGATGGTCAGCAGGTTCGCCGCGACGCCGCTGCGGCGCAGCGCCTCGGCGACCGTGTCCACGAAGCTCGGGTCCTTGAGGCTGCGCGGAGAGACGTTGACCGCGACGCCGGTGGTCACGCCCTCGGCGAGCCACGAGGCGCAGGCCGACAGCGCGGAGTCGAGCATTGCCTCGGTGAGCGCGCCGATCATGCCGTTCGCCTCGGCAACGGCCAGGAACTCGGCCGGGCTGCGAACGCCGTCGACCGGGTGGCGCCAGCGGGCCAGGGCCTCGACCCCGGTGACCCGGCCGTCGGCCAACGCGGCCTTGGGCTGGACCCACGCCTCGATGCCGCCGTCGCGGATCGCGGACCGGAGGTCGGAGACGAGGGTGAGGCGGCTCGGGTTCGCGGCCTCCTGCAGGCCGTCGTCGTAGAGGCGCACGCCGCCGCCGTTGGCCTTGGCCGCGTACATCGCGACGTCGGCCCGCTTGAGCAGGCCGGAGGCGTCCTCGGCGTGGGACGGGGCCATGGCGACGCCGATCGAGGCGCTGACCTCGACGCTGACGCCGTCGATCCGGGTCGGCGAGGTCAGCGAGTTGACGATTTCGCTGGCGAGGGTGAAGGCGGCCGCGGCGTCGTCGACGTCGGTGATCAGCATCGCGAACTCGTCGCCGCCGAGGCGGGCGACCAGCGCGCGGCCGGCCGCAGCCACCACGAAGGACCGGGCGACGGTCCGGAGCAGCTCGTCGCCGTGCTGGTGGCCGAGGGTGTCGTTGACCTCCTTGAACCCGTTCAGGTCGGAGATCATCACTGCGCAGCCGCGCGAGCGGCCGGCGCGGACGTCGGCGATCGCGGCGTCGAGCTCCTGCTGGAGCAGGTGCCGGTTCGGCAGGCCGGTGAGCGTGTCGTGGTGCGCCTCGTGCGAGAGCCGGGCGATGAGGCTGCCGGACTTCAGGGCGACGCCGGCGTGGTTGGCGACGGTCTCCAGCAGGCGCACGTCGCCCTGGTCGTAGCCGCGGACCTCGCCGAGGCGGTTGGCGACGGACAGGGTGCCGACGATGGCCCCGTCCATGTGGAGCGGGACGAGGATCGCCTCGCGCAGGCCGTGCTTGTCCAGCCACTTGCGCTGTGCCGAGTCGCGGGTGTTTCGGACGATGAGAATCGAGCGGCGCTCGCGGCGCACCTCGAGGACGACGGGGTCGTCGGCCTGGCCTTCGGTGGCCGGACTGTACTGAATGCGGCTCGCAGGCTCGCCCTGTTGAAAGCCGTCGGAGAGCAGAGTCATCCGGTGCGGCGCGAGGGCGCCGGGGAAGTTCGCGCCGAGGAACTCGGCGCGGTCGGCGCGCAGCAGCTCGCGGGCCTGCTCCAGGACGCTGCGCAGTACCGTGTCGACGTCGTGGGCGCCGGAGACGACCTCGGAGAAGTGGTAGAGCTGCTCGAGGCTCTCGTGGCGCTCGCGGAGGCTGGCGTAGGCCCGGTAGGCCAACAGCAGCAGGGCGCCCGCGGCCTCGACGAGGAACGCGCTGCGGACGTCGTAGGAGATCGCGGTGGCCGCAACCAGGCCAACGGTGCCGACTGCGGCGGCGAGGGTGCCGGCCGACGCGATCTCGCGGAGGACGCGGCGCAGCTTTACGGAGTTCTCGTAGCAGGCGATCGCCATCGTCGTGGCGATCGCGTCGAACGTGCCGGCGGCGACGAGGGCGGCGAAGACGCCGGCCCAGGCCTGCGGGCCGGACTGGATCTCGGCGAAGGTGAGCGACCAGACGGTCAGTGCGATGCTGCCGCTGGCGAGGACCAGGGCGGTGTTGAAGGCGACCTTGATCGGTGCCTGCCGGCGCTGAAGGGTGAAGACGAGGAACGAGCCGAGGGTGCGTCCGACGAGCAACGACACCGGCTCGGCCATGAACAGGCCGACGACCAGCGGGATCTCGGACAGCGAGACCGTCTGGGCCTCGCGCTGGACCTGGATGTGCAGCACGACGGCCTCGGCTGCGGCGAACATCAGGACCAGCGACCACCAGGGCAGCAGCACGGGCGGGCCGAGGATCGAGCTCTCGCCGGCGTTCTCGAAGAGCCGGGCGGTGTCCAGGGCTGCGGTCTGGGTCAGCAGCACGTAGGTGATGCCGAGCAGCGCGCCGATCAGGGCCAAGACGCGAATGGTGCGGCGACGGGCGCCGTAGGAGGCGGACGCGAGGGCTGCCACGTTCGCTCACCTCGAATCGCTTTGGGGCGCGTTCGACTACGCGCGTCCCGGTCTGACGCACCTCGTCCGGACCCCGTTCCGCAGGAGCCCAGCAGCGGTCCGAACGGGGGATGCCCCATCGGTCGTTTGGCCCAATCTTTTGCGCATCCGTGACAATTCGCCCTAAACCTCCGAATGCAAAGAACCGAGTGAATTCTTTGGCGCTCCCGGGAACAGGGCGGCTTCATCCGAAGTTCACATCTCGGAGACACCGGCGCCACGCCGGACCGCCATTGTCGAGTTCCACCATTCGGGTTAGCGTGACGGCCTTCCCGGACCAACCACCGAACGGCACCCGCCGCCGGAGAGGAAATTCCAGTGTTCCCCGCAACTCGCTCTCGACTCGGCACGATCACCGCGTTGGCTTTCGACGCGACGTTGACGGTGCTCTCGGAGCCCATCCATCGGGGTTCTCTCGCCAACGCTCGCAACGCGCTCGAGGAGCGCCGCACCGCGGAGCTCGCCGCCCAGGCGAACTGGCGCCAGTTCTCGCAGGCCGGCACACTCCCCGCTGCGGCCGCCTCTGGGCGCCCCCGGCTGACGGTCTGACCGACCGTCCCCGTAACCGGTTTCCCGTCTCGGAGCCGAACCTCTTAACATTTGCCCTGCGATGGCGGGGAATTCTGAGCTCGAGATCGACCTGCTGCGCAGGCGACTCTCGCG
The DNA here is from genome assembly GCA_052386455.1 of Sporichthyaceae bacterium. Classification (GTDB taxonomy): domain Bacteria; phylum Actinomycetota; class Actinomycetes; order Sporichthyales; family Sporichthyaceae; genus JBQTKD01. The sequence continues at coordinate 32,640 of JBQTKD010000003.1, read as the reverse complement.
GCTGACCCATCGCGACGCCCATCACCTGGGCCGTCGTCTCGAACGCCTCGCGCGCGGGCCCGGTGGGGTCGACTCCACGGCATTCCTTGCCGAGTTGGAGTCGGCCGAGCACCGGGTCCTCGCGCGCGAGGCGTCCGTGCCGGAAATCTCCTATCCAGAGCTGCCGATCACGGCTCGCCTCGAGTCCATCCGGGCGGCGCTGCTCGATCACCAGGTGGTGGTCGTGGCAGGCGAGACCGGGTCGGGCAAGACGACCCAGCTGCCCAAGCTGTGCCTGGACCTCGGCCGCGGGGTACGCGGGCAGATCGGGCACACTCAACCCCGCCGCCTCGCGGCGCGCACGGTCGCGGACCGCGTAGCCTCCGAAATCGGAACGGAAGTCGGAGATCTCGTCGGATACACGGTGCGATTCACCGACCGTGCGAATCCGCACACGCTGATTCGGGTGATGACCGACGGCATTCTTCTGACACAAATTCGCAGCGACCCTCGATTGCTGTCGTACGACACGTTGATCGTGGACGAGGCGCACGAGCGCAGCCTGAACATCGACTTCATCCTCGGCTATTTGCATCGGCTGCTCCCGACGCGTCCGGACCTGAAGCTGATCGTCACCTCGGCGACGATCGACACCGCGCGGTTCGCCGAGCACTTCGCGTCGGGAGGGATTCCGGCCCCGGTGGTGGAGGTGTCGGGGCGTGGGTACCCCGTCGAGCTGCGGTACCGGCCGCCGCTGAACGACAGCGAGTCGGGCGAGGACGCGCTGGACCAGGCCACGGCGGTGTGCGAGGCAGTCGACGAACTCCTGAGCGAAGGCCCCGGCGACGTGCTGGTGTTCCTGTCCGGCGAGCGGGAGATCCGGGACACCGCCGATGCGCTTGCGTCGACGTTGGCTACGCGGCCGGGGGCGATGCCGGTCGAGGTCCTCCCCCTCTACGCGCGGCTGTCGGTGGCCGAGCAGCACCGGGTGTTCGCGCCGCACCCCGGCCGTCGGGTCGTGCTGGCGACGAACGTCGCGGAGACGTCGCTGACCGTGCCGGGGATCCGGTACGTGGTGGACGCGGGCACGGCCCGCATCTCCCGATACAGCACGCGGCGCAAGGTACAGCGGCTGCCGATCGAGCCGGTGTCGCAGGCCTCGGCGAACCAGCGGTCGGGCCGGTGCGGGCGCGTGGCGCCGGGCATCGCGATCCGGCTGTACGCGGAATCGGACTTCGCGGGACGCCCGGCGTTCACCGAGCCGGAGATCCTCCGGACGAACCTGGCGTCGGTGATTCTGGCGATGGCGTCCGCCGAGCTCGGGGACATCGCGGACTTCCCGTTCCTGGACCCGCCGGATCGGCGGGCGGTGGCCGACGGCGTGCTGCTGCTCGAGGAGCTCGGGGCACTGTCCTCGGGTGGAATCACCGAGCTGGGGCGGCGCCTGGCGGTGCTGCCGGTCGACCCACGGCTGGGCCGGATGATCCTGGAGGCGGACCGGCTCGGCGCGCTGCGCGAGGTCATCGTGATCGCCGCGGCGCTGTCCATCCAAGACCCGCGCGAGGCGCCTGCGGACGCTCGCGAGGCCGCCCGCGCCCAGCACGCCCGGTTCAACGACGACGCCTCGGACTTCGTGTCCTGGCTGAACCTGTGGTCCTACCTCCGCGAACAGCAGCGGGAGCGGAGCTCCGCGTCGTTCCGGCGGATGTGCCAGAAGGAGTACCTGCACTGGCTGCGGATCCGGGAGTGGCAGGACCTGGTCGCGCAACTGCGCGAGGTGGCCGGCTCGATCGGGCTGCGGTGGAACTCGAATCCGGCCGGACCGGCCGCGGTGCACGAGGCGCTGCTGACCGGGCTGCTGACCAACGTCGGGATGAAGGACCCGGCGGCAACCGACGGCTCGTTCCTCGGGCCGCGCACCATGCGCTTCGCGATCTTCCCCGGCTCGGCGCTGTCCCGTCGCTCGCCGCGGTGGGTGATGGCGGCGGAGCTCGTCGAGACGTCGCGGCTGTTCGCGCGGACGGTGGCGAAGGTGGAGCCGGAGCAGATCGAGGCCGCCGCCGCGCACGTGGTCACGCGCACCTACTCCGAGCCGCACTGGGAACGGCGTCGCGGGAACGTGGTGGCGCTGGAGCGGGTCCTGCTCTACGGGCTGCCGCTGGTGGTCGGTCGCAAGGTCGACTACGCCCGGATCGACCCGGTGCTGTGCCGGGAGCTGTTCATCCGGCACGCGCTCGTGGAAGAGGACTGGGACGCACACCACCGGTTCCTCGCGCACAACAAGAAGCTGCGCGCGCAGGCCGTCGAGCTCGAAGAACGGTCCCGGCGCCGCGGCCTGGTGATCGACGACGAGGCGCTGTTCGCGTTCTACGACGCTCGGATCCCGGCGGACGTGGTCTCGGCCCGGCACTTCGACGCGTGGTGGAAGAAGCGCAAGGGGCGGCATCCCAACGATCTGGACCTCAGCCTCGAGATGCTGCAGTCCGCCGCGGCGGCCGAGATCGCCCCGGACGACTTCCCGGACACGTGGGCGCACGGCGGGGAGGAGCTCGCGCTGCACTACGAGTTCGCGCCGGGCGAGGTGCTGGACGGCGTGACCGTCGAAGTGCCGCTCGCGGTGCTCAACCGCATCGATCCGACGACCTTCGACTGGGGCGTACCCGGCCTGCGCGAGGAGCTGCTGACCGCGCTGATTCGCAGCCTGCCGAAGGGGATCCGGCGCAGCTTCTCCCCCGCCGGGTCGTTCGCCGCAGCCGCCCTGCCCCGGCTGAACCCGGCCGGCGGGGGCTCGATCCTCGCCGCGCTGGCTCGCGAGCTCACCGCGGCGGGCAGCGTGACGGTGACGTCGGAGGACTTCGACGTCGAGCGAGTGCCGGACTGGCTGCGCCCCACCTTCCGGGTTCGTGGCAGCGGCGGGGCGGCGCTGGGCTCGGGCAAGGACCTCACGGCCCTGCAGCGCAAGCACAGCCCGGACCTGCGCGCACTGGTGCAGGCGGGCACCACGGAACTGGAGCGCGCGAAGCTCACTGCCTGGCCGGACCTCGCGCAGATTCCGCTCACCCACGAGCACGTACAGGACGGCCGGATCGTGCGCGGCTATCCCGCGTTGGTTCCCGAGGCCGACGGGACCGTGGCCCTGCGCGTCCTGACGGATCCGCACGAGGCCGAGAACTCCCAGGCGCTCGGCGTGCGGCGGCTCCTGATGCGCGCGGCGCCGTCGCCGGTAAAGGGGCTGCTCGGCGAACTGACGAGCGCGCAGAAGCTGGCCCTGGCCGGTGCCCCGCACGCGAACGGCGCGGTGCTCTGGGAGGACTGCACGGCCGCGGCGGTGGACGCGATCGTCGCCGCGCACGGCGGCCCGTCCAGAGACCGGAACGGCTTCGACGTCCTGACCTCCCTGGTGCGCGGGCAGCAGCGGGACCAGCTCCGCGCGGTGCTGCAGCAGACGGCCAAAGTTCTGACGGTGGCTCAGCAGGTGGATCGCGAGCTGGCGGCCGCCGCCAACGGCCCGTTCAAGGACTCCGTCGCGGATGCCCGCGCGCAGTACGACGCGCTCCTGTACCCGGGCTTCGTGGCCGCGACGGGCGTCGCCCGCCTGCCGCACCTCCCCCGCTACCTGTCCGGCATCGCCCGCCGCCTCGAGCGCCTCCCCGCCGATCCCGTGCGCGACTCCGCCCGCACCACGACGGTCCGTCAGCTCTCCCGCGAGTACGCCCAACTCGTCGCGGCCCTGCCCCCCTCCCGTCGCGCGGACGCGGACGTCGTCGAGATCCGCTGGATGCTCGAGGAGCTCCGCGTGAGCCTCTTCGCCCAGATGCTCGGCACCGCCCACCCCATCTCCGAAAAGCGCATCCTCAAGGCCATGGACGACGTCGAGGCCGCCGAGTAGCTAGGGCCGACCGGCCTCGACGGTTGCCAGCGCCACGGAGCCGACCTTCGCGGTGTACTTCGAGCCGGACTGCACTCCGGGCGCGGTGTAGAGGATCGACGAAAAGGCCTTCGTGGCGGTGAACTCCGAGACCTGTTTGCCCGAGGCGTCGACGATCGCCGGCTTGGTGCCCGCAGGCTTGGTGGACAGCAGGGCGAAGGCGACCCAACCCTGTGACGAGTCGGTCGGCAGCGCCCCCGCGGAGCTACCGGCGGCCCACAGCGTGCCGCCGACGACGCGGACGACGGCGCTCGCCAGGCCGGTGGCCGCGTTGACGGTTGTCTCGCCGCCGACGACGGCCAGGCTCGAGCGGGCGTACACGCCGGTCTTTTCGGCGTCGAGGACGACGGAACCTCCCCAGATGCCCACCGAACCGTCGGAGCGCACCGCGTCCTGCGCGGCCTCGGCCACGATCGTGCCGCCGGAGAGCACCACGTTGTACCGGCCCTGCAGTGCCGAGCCGCCGCTCTTCACCGTCAGACCACCGTTCGTGACGACGAGGTCGGTCGCGGCCCGAAGACCGTCCGTCGTGGACTGGACGTCCACGGCACCCCCGGTGATCGAGACGTAGCCGGCGATGGCATCGACCTCGTTGTCGGACTCGATCCCGTCGCCGCCGGCGGTGAGCTTGAGGCTCCCGCCGCGGACGACGACGTAGTTCCGGCCGCGGACCGCGTCGTCGACGGCCCGCACCGCGATCGTCCCCGTCTCGATCACCAGGCCGCCGGTGCTGGAGATTCCGTCGTCGGTGTTGCCGGCCACGGCTAGCGTTCCGGTGCCCGCAATGGTCAGGTCCGCCGTGGACGACAGCGCCGCCGACGGCGAGTCGGCGGTTGCCGCGTAGCCCCTGCCGTCGGACAGCGAGTTCGTGGTGTCGTCCAGCAGCACGACCCCGACACCGTCCGCGTCCAGGATCGACAGCGCCGGGCCCGTGGACGACGAGACCTTCGCGTTGTCCAGAACCAAGGCGACGAGGCCGTCTGCCGGGCTGTTCACGACGATCCGACCGTCGGTCAGCGTCCCGGAGATCCGGTACACGCCCGGCGCGGAGATCGTCACCGTGCCGTCCTGCACCGCGACACGCTCCGATTCGGCGGACGCCGTCGTGCCGCTCAGCGCGATCGCCACCTCCTCGGCGGGGTCCCACTCCGCCGCCACGGTGTGCGGTTGGGCGTTGTAGGCCAGCACCTCCTCGGCTGTCGCGCCCGAGTCCCCGTTGGGGTTGGCGGTGGCCGGTGCGGGCGTCTCGAGGTCCGTCGCGGTCGGCTCGTCGCCACCCCCGCACGCGGCGAGCGACGCGACGAGGACTCCGCAGACGGCGGCGTGGACGAGGCGATGGTGCACGGGTACTCCTAGTCCGTGAGGTAGCCGTCGGCGACGAGAGTCCGGACGATCGGCAACAGTCGCTTGCGCAGGTCTGCGGGGGATTCGTCGAGGACCTGGGCGACAGCGTCGATCAGGACACCCACCGGCATGCTGCCGTCGCAGGCGCCGACGAGTGCTGCCGTGGCCGTGTCGACGCGGATCTCCCTGTGCAGGCCGTTCGTCTGATGCAGCGTCACCTTGTCCGGGTCCTCGAAGCCGGGCGGACCGACGTGACCCTGGACGACGTCCTCGGCCACCCAGAGGCGGGCGGCGAGCAGGGCCTGGTCGTCGTGGTGCCGGTGCAGCCAGTCCCAGCGGTCCAGGGTGTCGGCGACGTGCGGGCCGAGGGGGCGGGCGACGGCGTTGGGCCAGTCCTCGATCAGGCGCACAGGGTCGGCCGCGTCGGTGCGGCGCAGCACGATCCAGCCGAAGCCGACCCCTTCGATCCCGGCCGCTTCGAGCCGGTCCAGCCAGGCGTCGTATCGGGCCGGGTAGTCCGGAGCGGCCACGTCGCCGCAGTCGTGCAGCCACAGCGAGACGTAGGAGGCGGGGTCGAGTACTTCGCGCTGCAGGACCCAGGCGTCGACACCGGGGGGCAACCACTCGGCAACCTGCTCGCGCCAGTCCCGGCCGTGCCGGTGCGCCCAGTTGGCCAGCAGTTGGCACCGTCCGCCGGGGTTGAGCAGGTCCGGTGCGGCGCCGACGAGACTGCGGCACAGGCCGTCCTCGGCGACACCGGAGTCTCGGTAGACGCGGCGTGCGGAGCCGTCTCCCCCGCCGATCGCGAAGGGCGGGTTGGCGACGATCAGATCGAACCGCTCGCCTGCGACGGGGTCGAAGCCCGGTCCCTCGCGCAGATCGAGCACGACCTCGGACAGGCCGGCGGTGAGCCGCGCCATGTGCAGGGCGCGGGGCAACAGGTCGGTGGCGACGACGCGGTCTGCGTGACGCGAAAGGTGCAGTGCCTGGATCCCGCAGCCGGTGCCGACGTCCAGCGCCGAACCCACCGGGTGACGGATCGTCAGTTCGGCGAGCGACATCGAAGCGCCGCCGATGCCGAGCACGTGCTCGGGCGGGACGGGGCGGACGTTGGCGTCCAGCCCGCCGCCGAGATCGGCGACGACGTAGCAGTCGTCGTCGTGCGGGCGCACGTCGAGGACCGCCCGGACGGTCTCGCCCTCTGCGACGAGCATCCCGTGGGCGAGAGCCGAGTCCAGCGGGAGCGCCGCGACGGCGTCGGCGAGTGCCACCGGCAGCTGGAGGAGGAACAGCCGGACGAGGGTCGGCAGGGCGCCGGGGCCGGCCGCGGCACAGGCGCGGCGTGCGGGGACGGTCTCGTTGCGGGCCAGCGCGGCGCTCGCCGTCGAACCGAGCAGCTCCGCGACGCCGTCGGCGGTGTAGTCGGCGCGCTCGAACGCGGCGCGCAGTTCCCGCAGGTGCGGATCGGGTTCGGTGAGGGACACGCCGCCATCCTCGCGGTTACTCGACGGCCTCGTCCCTCGGCCGTCGGGTGGCCGCGCGTGTCGTCACGGCGGTCCAATGCACCCGCCCCGACGCCACGCGGCCGGCCCGGGCACGATCCGTCGCATTCGGACACCGCGGGTGTCAGGATGTGATCGTGGCCAGAAACGACGACGACATCGAGCGCCTGCTCGCCGAAGCCGAAGGCGCGATCGGCGGGCGATCGGCTCGCACTCCCGCGCGCAGCGAACCGGCCGCCGCCAAGACACCAGGCCGCTTCGAGGCGTCGGCTCGAGTCGCGACCGTCGGCGGCGCGCTTGCGGCCGCGGTCGTGTTCGGCCTGTTCGCCGTGCTCCCGTTCTTCGGCGCATTCTCCGGCGCCGCGGGCGCATTCGTCGCGACGTTCTTCATCGTGTTCGCCCAGAAGGTGACCGGGCGCAAGAACAAGAGGTAGTCAGCTCTTGCCGGGCAGTTTGACGCTGACCGAGGTGACGCCGTCGCGCCGGCGGGTGCCCTTGCCGGTGTAGGCGAGCAGCGCCAGTCCGGGCAGCACCTGGACCGCAGTGCCGGCCTTCAGCAGGTCGGCGAGGTCCGTCGGGCCCTCCGGGTCGACGCCCAGCTCGACGAGCACTTCCTCGTCCGCGATCTCGGTGGGCACCAGCGCCAGCGGTGCGGCGAGCTTGGTCCGCGCCTTGGTCACCGCCGCGAGTACCGCAGCGGTGTCCGTGCCGGCGATCGCCCAGCCCTCCTCCGCGGCGGCGAGGATCAGTGCGTTGGCCAGGGCGAACTGTCCCCCTTCGCTGATCGGGCTCAGGTCGGCGTGCAGGCCGGAGCCCAGCGCGGTCAGGACGGTGAAGAGGTCGAGCTCGACGTTGTCTGGGTTCTGCGGAGTCTTGGCCATGCCAGCAGGGTAGCCAAGCCGGAATTGCCGCCCGAACCCACGAACAGGTGTGACCTAGTTCTTCGCCGATAGTGCAGTCCGGGTACGCATACCGGCTCGTAGGCGCACCTGGACTGCACTATCGGCTGAACTCGGGCAGGCAGCGGGCAGGTGGAGGGACGCACGAGGGCCCCGAGGCGGTGTGCCTCGGGGCCCTCGACGCGGAGTGGCTAGCTGCAGCCCGACGTGCTGCCGCAGCCTTCGCAGACGTAGCAGCTGCCGGCGGCGCGCATCTTCGTGCCGCAGGTGAGGCACAGCGGGGCGTCCGCGGTGCGACCCTGACGAGCCTCGATCAGCTCGGTCGTGGAGCCGGGGGTCTCCCAGGTGGCCGAGGCGCCGCCGACGGTGGTGTCGACCGGCTCGATCGGCGCGGACTGGGCGAGCGCCTGGGTGTCGACGGTCTCCGACGGCTCTTCCGCCTGCTCGAAGTACGAGCCGGTCTCCAGCTGGCGGGCACGCTCTTCGGCGGTGTAGATGCCGAGGGCGGCGCGGTCGTCTTCGGAGAGGTAGTCCAGCGCGAGGCGACGGAAGATGTAGTCCATGATCGACGCCGACATCCGGACGTCCGGGTCGTCGGTCATGCCCGCAGGCTCGAAGCGCATGTTGGTGAACTTCGTGACGAAGGACTCCAGCGGAACGCCGTACTGCAGGCCGATCGAGATCGCGATGGAGAAGGCGTCCATCATTCCGGCGAGGGTCGAGCCCTGCTTGGACATCTTCAGGAAGATCTCGCCGAGGCCGCCGTCCGGGTAGCCCGCCGCGGTCATGTAGCCCTCGGCACCGCCGACGGAGAACGAGACCGTCTTGGAGTCGCGAACCTTCGGCAGGCGCTTGCGGATAGGCCGGTACTCGATCTGCGTCGCGACCTCGGCGGCAACCTCCGCCTTGGCCGAGCTGCCGGCCGACAGCGGCTGGCCGACCTTGCAGTTGTCGCGGTAGACGGCGAGCGCCTTGAGGCCCATCTTCCAGCCGGCGGCGTAGACCTCGGCGATCTCCTCGACGGTGGCCGACTCCGGCATGTTGACGGTCTTGGAGATCGCGCCGGAGATGAACGGCTGGACCGCGGCCATCATCGAGACGTGGCCCATGGGCTTGATGGCCCGCTCGCCCATCGCGCAGTCGAACACCTCGTAGTGCTCCAGACGCAGACCCGGGGCACCGACGACGTGGCCGTTCTGGCCGATGAACTCGACGATCGCCTCGATCTGCTCGATCTGGTACCCGAGCTTCTCCAGTGCGCGCGGCACGGTCTGGTTGACGATCTGCATGGAGCCGCCGCCGACCAACTTCTTGAACTTGACCAACGCCAGGTCCGGCTCGATGCCGGTGGTGTCGCAGTCCATCATCAGACCGATGGTGCCGGTGGGGGCGAGCACCGAGGCCTGGGAGTTGCGCCAGCCGTTGGCCTCGCCGATGCGCAGGCACTCGGCCCACGTGAGCGTCGCCAGCTCGAGGATCTCCCGGTCCATCTCGTCCACGGAGCGAACCGCGTCGTTGGCGGCGGCGTGCTTGCGCATGACGCGGGTGTGCGCGGCTGCGTTGCGGGCGTAGCCGTCGTATGCGCCGACGACGCCGGCGAGTTCGGCCGAGCGGCGGTACGCGGTGGCGTTCATCAGCGAGGTGATGGAGGCGGCGAGGACCCGGCCGCCCTCGGAGTCGTAGCCGTGGCCGGTGGCCATCAGCAGCGCGCCGAGGTTCGCGTAGCCGATGCCGAGCTGGCGGAAGGCGCGGGTGGTCTCGCCGATCGGCTCGGTCGGGAAGTCGGCGAAGCAGATGGAGATGTCCATCGCGGTGATCACGAGCTCGACGACCTTCGCGAAGGTTTTGGCGTCGAACGTGCCGTCCTCGCGCAGGAACTTCATCAGGTTGAGCGAGGCCAGGTTGCACGAGGAGTTGTCCAGGTGCATGTACTCCGAGCACGGGTTGCTGGCGGTGATCCGCCCGCTCTCCGGGCAGGTGTGCCAGTCGTTGATGGTGCCGTCGTACTGGATGCCCGGGTCCGCGCACTCCCACGCGGCCTGCGCCATCTTGCCGAACAGCTCGCGAGCGTCGACGGTGTCGATGACCTCGCCGGTGCCACGGGCGCGCAGCCCGAACTCCGAACCGGACTCCACGGCGCGCATGAACTCGTCGGTCACGCGGACCGAGTTGTTGGCGTTCTGGTACTGGACGCTGGTGATGTCCACGCCGCCGAGGTCCATGTCGAACCCGGCGTCGCGCAGTGCACGGATCTTGCGCTCTTCGCGGGACTTGGTCTCGATGAACTCGGCGACGTCCGGGTGGTCCACGTCCAGGATGACCATCTTCGCCGCGCGACGGCTCGCGCCGCCGGACTTGATGGTGCCGGCCGACGCGTCCGCACCGCGCATGAAGCTGACCGGGCCGGACGCCGTGCCCCCGGAGGACAGCAGCTCCTTGGACGAGCGGATGCGGGAGAGGTTCAGGCCGGCACCCGAGCCGCCCTTGAAGATCAGGCCCTCTTCTCGGTACCAGTTCAGGATCGAGTCCATCGTGTCGTCGACGGCCAGGATGAAGCAGGCCGAGACCTGCTGCGGGGCGGCGGTGCCGACGTTGAACCACACCGGAGAGTTGAAGGAGAACACCTGGTGCAGCAGGGCGTGGGTGAGCTCGTCGGAGAACGCCTCGGCGTCCGCCGGTGCGGTGAAGTACCCGTGGCGCTCGCCGGCGGCGCGGTAGGTGCGCACGACGCGGTCGATCAGCTGGCGCAGGCTCCACTCGCGGTCCGGCGAGCCAACGGCGCCGCGGAAGTACTTGGTGGTGACGATGTTGGCGGCGTTCACCGACCAGGTGGACGGGAACTCCACGCCCTTCTGCTCGAAGATGACCGAGCCGTCGCGCCAGTTGGTCATGACGACGTCCCGCCGCTCCCAGGTGACCTGGTCGTACGGGTGGGCGCCTTCACGGGTGTAGATGCGGTTGACCCGCAGGCCCCGGCGCGCGGCACCGGCCCGCTGCGGACCCGCGGGCCACTGAGCCTCCGAGTCCGCCGCGTGCTTGCCGTTCGCCACCGTCGTCGCCCCGCCGTTCACGCTCTCCGACACGTCCTTGGTTCCTCTCCTGTGTAACTACCGGGGCGGGCTGGTTCATGCCACCGGCGGGCTGGAAATCTCGAATCGTTCTCTTGGGACTGGTTACGCACGGTGCCCGCAGGAGGGGCACGGATTCAGCGGGACGCGGGGGCCGGAACCTTCCGCTCGACGCGCAGAGCGTCGATCTCGGCCTCGAAGTCGGCCAGCGACTCGAAACCCCGGTAGACACTTGCGAAGCGCAGGTACGCGACCTCGTCGAGCTCGCGAAGGGGCGCGAGAACCGCCAGACCGACGTCGTGCGCGCGGATCTCCGGAGCACCGGCGGCCCGCACCGACTCCTCCACTCGCTGGGCGAGAAGGGCGAGATCGTCCTCGCTGACCGGGCGGCCCTGGCAGGCCTTCCGGACGCCGACAAGGACCTTCTCCCGGCTGAACGCCTCGGTCGCACCACTGCGCTTGAGCACCCACAGACCGGCCGTCTCGAACGTCGTGAAACGGCGTTCGCAGCGCTCGCACTGGCGCCTACGACGGATCGCGGTGCCGTCTTCGGCGGTCCGGGAGTCCACGACGCGGGTGTCCGCATCGCGGCAGAATGGGCAGTTCACGCCTACTCCCTCCGACTCCGCGACGGTGCGCCTGTGGATGGCCATGTGCACGACCTGCGGACAATCGGTGCACAACCTGTGGGCGACTTACAGCGGTGTAACTACTAGATGTGGGAACCGTAGGACGTCGGCCCCTCTACACGCAAGGCGAGCACCCCGAGCAAATCTCGGCGATTGTGGCCCGGGCCACAGATCCGCAGGTCACGGGCACGTCACGAAGATTCCCGGGGCGCAGGCCCCGGCGTGTCTCACCGCCGGGCCGGGCGTGTCGTCAATCCCATCCGTCACGGCAGTAGCAAGACCTGGCCCGCGGAGATCTCCGTGGTGGGGATCCCGTTCAGCTCCCGGATCTCGGAGACGACAACCCGGGGATCCCGGTCCGGGGCTGCGGCGCGGGCGATTCCCCACATGGTCTGGCCGGGCTGCACCACCACGCTGGCGTGGCTCCCGGAGCCCGCCACGGAGTCCGCGCCGTTGGCGGAGGAGCCGAAGGCCATGCCCAGGCAGAAGATTGCGGCGAGCAGCACCAGCACCGCGATCCCACGGCCGCGCGGGGTGAGACGAAGCACCGGCTCGGCGGCTCGCGCGGGAAGCATGGACAGCAGGCCCTCGGGCGCCGGCGCCTCCCGCTCGGGCTCGACGAACGCGGGCACCAGGCGCAACTGGGGCGGGGCGGCGGGGCGCAGGGCGCGGCCGGCGGGGTGCGGGAGACGGCCGGTGCGGTCGATCACGGTGCCAGTGCTCACGTGTGCCTCCTGGGCGGATCGCGGGGTCCTCGTGACCCCGCTCGTTCGAACGTTTATTCGACCCTTTTCGATGAGGACATTTGTAGCGGAGGGGTCCGACAGTTTCGAGAACCACTCGAACATTTGTTTGATTGTCGTGTCGCGGCCCGCTACTGTCGGTGACGACAACGGGTGGTCGAGAGGGAGGCAGCGGTGGCCAGGCGCACGGGCAAGGCCGGCGGAGAGTCCGAAGATCTCGCCGAGGTGGGCGAGCTCCCGGACGGTCCGCCGGACGCGAACGGACTCACCGCCAGGCAGCGCAAGGTGCTCGAGGTGATCCGGGACTCGGTGGAGCAGCGCGGGTACCCGCCGTCCATGCGGGAAATCGGGGACGCCGTGGGCCTGACGTCCACGTCCTCGGTCGCCCACCAGCTCACCACGCTGGAGAAAAAGGGCTACCTGCGCCGGGACCCGAACCGGCCGCGTGCGGTGGACGTGCGCTTCCCCGAGGGCGTGGAGCCGAGCGCGTCGCGCTCGTACGACGAGGAGGAGTTCCGCTCCGCCCGTCCCACCCCGGCCTTCGTGCCCGTGGTCGGTCGCATCGCCGCGGGCGGTCCGATCCTCGCCGAGCAGGCGGTGGAGAGCGTGTTCCCGCTCCCCCGCGAGCTCGTGGGGGACGGCGCGCTGTTCCTGCTCAAGGTCGTCGGCGACTCGATGGTCGACGCGGCCATCTGCGATGGCGACTGGGTGGTCGTCCGTCAGCAGAACACGGCGGAGAACGGCGAGATCGTGGCGGCGATGCTGGACGGCGAGGCCACGGTGAAGACCTTCAAGCGCCGCTACGGGCGCATCTGGCTCCTGCCCCACAACGACGCCTACGAACCGATCCCCGGCGAGATGGCCACCATCCTCGGAAAGGTCGTCAGCGTCCTGCGCAAGGTCTAACGGCTGATCGGCTACTCGGCGGCGGTTGCGCGCTTCGAAATGTCACTGCGGGCGGCCGCCGCCAGTCGTTCCAGGGCGTTGCGGGCGACCTGCGGGTCTGTCGTGGCCCAGAAGTCCGGCAGCGAGGCGGTGAGAAACCGGCCGTACCGCGCGGTCGCCAGGCGCGGGTCGAGCACGGCCACCACTCCGCGGTCGGAAGCCGAGCGGATGAGCCGGCCGGCGCCCTGCGCCATCTTGACCGCAGCGCTCGCCGCGTACACCGACATGAACCCATTGCCGCCTGCGCGGTCGGCGGCGCGCGCCCGCGCGGAGGCGAGGGGGTCGTCCGGCCGCGGAAACGGGATGCGGTCGATGACGACGAGTTGGCAGGAGTCGCCCGGTACGTCGATGCCCTGCCACAGCGAGAGCGTGCCGAAAAGGGATACCTCCGGTTCCTCGCCGAACCGCGCGACGAGTTCCGCCAGGGTTCCATCGCCCTGGCACAGCACGGGATGCGGCACCCGGGTACGCACCTCCGCGGCAGCCGCCTCGGCCGCACGGCGCGACGAGAACAGCCCAAGTGTGCGGCCGCCCGACGCCGTCACCAGCTCGATCAACTCGGCGGCCGCGGCGGGCGACAGGCCGTCTCGACCGGGCGGAGGCAGGTGGCGCGCGATGTAGAGAATCCCCTGCTTCGGATAGTCGAACGGCGAGCCGACGTCGAGCCCGCGCCAGGCGGGCGGAGGCTTTTCCTCGTCGTCGGTGCCCTCTCCCGACGATTCGGTGTCGGGCTCGAAGTCCTCGTCGGCAGCCGGCTCGGGCGTGGGCGGGCGGGCGTCGAGGTTGTCGGCCGCGCTGAGCCCGACGCTGCGCGCGGCGATCTCGAAGTTGCCGCCGACGGCCAGGGTCGCGGAGGTCAGCACGACCGTGCGCGTCCCGAACAGCGCTTCGCGGAGCAGTCCGGACACCGACAGCGGTGCGACCCGCAGCACCCGACCGCGCCGGTCCTCGAGCGAGAGCCAAGCCACGTCGTACTCGCTCGGGGTCGCCAGCCGGTTGGCGACGTCCATGAGCTCGTCGCAGGCGGTCCGCGCGATCCGTTTGGCCAGCGCCTCGCCGGGGTCGTCGTCCTTGTTCGTCGAGATCGTCGTGAGCACGCCGCGGGCGGCTTCGCGCAGCGCCGCAAGTTCGGCGGCCAGCAGGGGCGGGACTGGCTCGAGCGGTCCGGGAGGCACCGCGTCCATCGTGGCGCCGAGGCCCTCGCCGACGCCGGCGAGGATGTCGACCGCGCGCTGCTCCCCCACCTTGGTACACACCCGCACCGCGCGCTCGACGATGCCCGTGCTCAGCTCGGCGGTGGCCACGGCGGACACCCGGTCGACGAGCTCGTGGGCCTCGTCGACCACGACCACGCCGTGCTCGGGCAGCACGGGGATGTTCTCGATCGCGTCGATGGCGAGCAGCGCATGGTTGGTGACGACGACGTCCGCCTCGGCAGCGAGCAGCCGAGCCCGTTCGGCGAAGCAGTCCGGGCCGCTCGGGCACTTCGCGGCGCCGAGGCACTCGCGCGATCCGACGGAGATCTGCGCCCAGGCCCGGTCGCTGACGCCGGGCAGCAGGTCGTCCCGGTCGCCCGTCTCGGTTTCGCCCGCCCACTCGCGTGCGCGCAGGACCTCCTTGCCGAGCGGACTCGTGGGTGCCTGCGCCGCGGCGACGTCGAAAAGCCCGTCGCCGTCCTGCGTCGGAGCGCCGTCGCCGATGCGATGCAGGCACGCGTAGTTGTTGCGGCCCTTGAGGATCGCGAACGTCGGCGTGCGTCCGAGCACGGGCGTCGCGACCTCGACGAGCCGCGGCAGATCTCGCCGGATCAGCTGCGCCTGGAGCGCGAGTGTCGCCGTCGAGATCACCACCGGCCGGCGATGCAGGATCGCGTTCACCAGATACGCCAGGGACTTGCCGGTGCCGGTGCCCGCCTGGACGAGCAGGTGCTCGCCGGTGCGCATCGAGGCGGCCACGGCCTCGGCCATCTGCACCTGGCCCGGCCGCTGCGCACCGCCAAGCTCGCCGACGGCCGCGGCCAGCAGATCGCGGACGGACTTCGACGAGGGCATCGGCGCAGACTACGCCGTGGGCGAAACCTGCAAGCCTGTCGGCCGAAACGGCTCCACAGACCGGGACAAACCGGGCGCGCGAACGACCAGTGCGCCTGTCGTATGCAACGGTCTCTTGACGCCGCAGGGCGGGGCCGTTAGACGAACCGCAACGGCAGCGACCGGAGCCCATGGAGGAACGTGCCGGGGACGAGGGTGAGCTGATCGAGCGGGACCGCAGGCTCGATCCGCGGGAAGCGGTCGAGGAGACGTTCGAGCGCGATCCGGGCCTCCAGCCGGGCCAACGGTGCGCCGAGACAGTGGTGAATGCCGTGTCCGAAGGCCAGGTGTGCGTTGGGCTCGCGCTCCGGATCGAAGACGTCTGGACTGGCATGCCGAACGGGGCATCGGTTGGCCGCCATGAGTGCCGGGATCACCACGCCGCCGGCCGGGATCGCGGTCCCGGCGACCTCGACCGGGGCCGCCGCACGCAACGGCAAAGCGACCTGCGCCGGCCCCGCCAACCGCAGCGACTCTTCGACGACGCCGTCGATCAGGTTCGGCTCGCGCCGTACCCGCGCCAAGTGCTCCGGGTGCGCGAACAGCAGCCACATCGCGCTGGCGATCAAGTTCACCGTCGTCACGTGCCCAGCGGTGACGAGCAGCCAGAGCATCGAGGTCAGCTCGTCTTCGGAGAGGCTGTCCCTCTCCTGACGCACGGCGAGCAGTCCGCTGGTGAGGTCCTCGGTCGGCTGCTCGCGCCGCGCAGCCACGAGCCGGCGCAGCATGTCTGCCAGTCCGCGTACCGACGCGACGAACTCGTCGTCGGAGTCCTCGACGAACGCACCCGGACCACCGAACACTTCGTTGAACCGGCGAAACTCGTCGCGGTCCTCCTGCGGCAACCCGATCAACTCGCAGATCACGGTCATCGGCAACGGCAGCGCGTAGGACTCGACCAGATCGACGACGGTTCCGGGCGGGCGCCGAGCAAGGTCGTCGAGCAACCCCTGCGCGATCGCTGCGACGTCCGGCGCCAACTGCTCCACGCGACGACGGGTGAAAGCGGCGGCGACGAGCTTGCGCAGCCGCGTGTGCTCCGCGCCCGCGGCATGCAGCATGCTGCTGTAGACGGCCGGCGCCAGCTCGGGACACAGCCGTTCGGTCCGCATTCGGACGGGCGAGGACGCGCGGACGAGCCGGGAGTCGGTCAGCGCTTCTCGGACGCCGGCATGGTCGGTCACCAGCCACCCGGTGCCGAGACCCGGCACCGGCAGCTTGTGCACCGGCCCGGACTCGGCCAGTGCCGTGTAGGCCCGGGCCCGCTCGTCGGGACGGACAGCGGCGAAGGGATTCATCGAAGCTCAAGCGTGGGGTGCTCGGGCGCGATCAGCAGCGCGCTCGGCATCCCGTCCGGACCGATGGTCCAGGCGATCCGCGAGTCGGTCGGGATCCACCAGCGCCTCAGGCGAGCCAGCAGCGGGGCCACGGGAATCTGGCGGCGACCTCTCGGGACGGGGACGGCGTGGCTGGTCATGGCCGAATCCTTTCGCCGGTGCGCGTGATCTGTCCGTCGGTGCGGCGACACTCGGCACCAACCCACGACCTACGGTGCCGAACAGAGCCGACGTGGCGCTGACGTCGCGCTGACGCCGCTCAACCGCGGAGCCGGAAGGCGAGTTCGAAGGTGTCCGCGGCGCGCACGTGGTAGCGCAGGATCCCGGTTGCGCCCGCGTACCTGCCCGTGCCGCCGAGGACCGCGAGCTGGCCGCGCGCACCGACGCGGCCGTCGTAGAACCCCTGGGCCATGAACTCGCCACCGCGCAACCGGTAGGTGGCCACGCAGTGCGCCCGGGCCACCTCGTCGGCGACGACGCGCAGGGTCGCGCACTCCCCACCCGCCGACCCGATCCGCCTGCCGTCCGTATCGTGGAGCCTGCTGGAGAAGGTGAACGAGTCGCCCAAGCTCAGTCCCTTCGCGCCCTCCTCCCCCACAACGAACGACTGCAGCTTTTCGACCGCGGCTATCCGCGTGGCCGCGGTATCGGCGTGTGCGTGCGCGGCGAACGCCACGGCGCCGAGCAGGGACGCGGCCGCAGCCGCCGCGAGGGTCGAACGCACGAGTTCCTCCATGGGGTCTATCCACGTTCGCGCAGCAGCGCGAGCTTGACGGCCAACCGCAGGGGCAGCCAGTCCTCGGTCTGGTCGAGGTCGACGCCGGTGAGGGCCTGGATGCGCAGGAGCCGCTGCCGCAGGGTGTTGCGGTGCAGGCCCAGGCGTTCGGCGCCGGCGGCGACGTTGCCGCGGCTGGACAGGTACACGTCCAAGGTCGCCAGCAGGTCGGTGCCGCGGGCCGCGTCGTGCTCCACGACCGGTGCGAGGGCGCGGAGCCAGGGGTCGCGGCGGGTGCGCGGGTCGCCGGCCATCTTCACCAGGTAGAGGTCCGTGCCGAGTTCGGAGAAGCGCGCCACGGTGCCTTCGCCGCGCAGCCGGGACCCGACCTCCAGCGCTTCGGCGGCCTCCCGATGGGCGTCCGCGTACTCCCCGATCGCCGAGCAGGAGCTGCTCAAACCCACCGTCGCGACGACGTTCAGACGCGCCGTCAGATCGGCGTTCAACGCCTCGATGTCCCGCTGCAGCGTGGCGGCGTCCGCAGGAGTCGCCACCCGCACCACGCCCACAACGGTGCCGGCGGATTCGTGCAGCAGCGATCCGGGCCGAGCGCTCTCGATCGTCCGCACGAAATGCTTGGCGGCGCGCGCAAATCGGTCGCCGGATTCGACGGCGCCGCCGTCGGCCGGCAGCAGGCGTGCCCGAAGGAGGACGTGCGGACGCTCGAGGTCGAGCCCGACCGCGGCTGCGGCGGCGGCCGTGGCGGCGTCCGGGCGCCCGCCGGCCAGGGCGGCGAGCAGGTCCGCCGCCGGGTTGCGTTCGGTGCGTTCGCGCGCGGCCAACGCCTGCCAACCCAGCGCCACCTGACCCGCGATCACCGCGAGCAGGTCCCGATCGGCCGCGCCGTACCGGCGCTGCCGGTAGCAGGTCAGGAACCCGAGTTGCTCCGCTCCCGCGAGCAGCGGCGCCGAGACGGCCTCGGCGTAGCGCGCGGGCAGCAGTTGGGACAGCTCGCGGAACAGCGCCTCACCGGAGAGACCTTCCGGCGGTGCACCGGCCAGGCCGGCGACGGCGAAGCGCCCGTCCGGCCCGAGCGCGGCGATCAGGCAGACGTCGGAGTCCAACACCTGCGCGGTGCCGACCGCGACGGCGTTCATGGTCGCGGCGACCTGCCCAACCGACGACAGCCGGCGCGCCATGTCGCCGAGGAACTCCAGCACCTTCGCGCGGCGCGCCGATTCGGCGTCGAGGCGGGCCTTGTCGATGACGGTGGCCAGCAGGCTGGTCACCTCGCTGAGCACCCGGACGTGCTCGTCGGTGAAGTGCCCCGGCCGGCGCGCCCACAGCGAGACCGCACCGAGGCACTCGCCGTTGGCCCGCAGGATCGGCAGCACGACGCCGGAGGCGAAGGCGTCCTCCGGGATCGCGGCGAACAGTTTCGTCCGCGGGTCGCGCGCGGTCCCGTTCTCGATCAGGATCAGTTCACGGTGCTGGAACACCCAGCCGTGCAGGCCCTCGCCCCGCGCCAACTGGATCCGGTAGGCCTCCGCAGTGTGCGGACCGCGGCGGCCGGCGCGGGTTTCGGGGTCGGTGATCGCCCACACGACGAGGCGTTCGATCTCGGGGTCCCAGAGGTAGACGATGCCGCCGAGCGACTCGTAGGCGTCGTCGACGATGGCGCAGACCCGCACCAGCGTCTCCTGCAGCGGCAGGTCCGCGCCGACGGCGAGGATCACGTCGGCCAGGACGCGGCGCATGCGTTCGGAACGGGCCAGCTCCGCCCGCAGCACCTCGACGTCGCCCACGTTCACGCGACCTCCCTCCAGGACTTCGACTCGCAAGCTCGCTCACGCCAGCTCGAAGTAGCGGACGCGTTCCCATTCGGTCACGTGCATCTGACTAGCCGTCAGTTCGGCTCGTCGGATGGCCAGATAGTGCTCGGCAAACTCCGCGCCGAGCAACTCCGCAAGCAGCTTTCCGGACTCGGCGGCCCGCAGCGCGGCCTCGAGGCTGCCCGGCAGCGATTCACTCGCGGTGTAGCCATTGCCCGGGATCGGCGTCGGCGCCTGCAGGTCCTGCTCGATCCCGTACAGGCCGCCGGCAAGGCACGCGGCCACGACCAGATAGGGGTTGGCGTCGGCTCCGGGCAGACGGTGCTCAACGCGCGCGGCCGCCCCCTCCTCTACGACGCGCAGTGCGGTGGTCCGGTTGTCCACGCCCCAGGTGGCCGTGGTCGGCGCGAACGAGCCGGGAACGGTGCGCTTGTAGGAGTTTGGGTTCGGGCAGAACACGGGAGTCAGTTCCGCCATCGTCGCCAGCAAACCCGCGACGTAGGCGTCGCGCGTGCGCTCCTCGTCGGCGAAGACGTTGGCGCCCTCGCGCCACAGGCTCTGGTGGACATGCCCGCTGCTGCCCGAAGCGCCCGTGTCCCAGCGGGCCATAATCGTCGCCGACATGCCCCCGGCCGCGGCGATCTCGCGAACCGCGTGCTTGAACCGGACCGCGGTGTCGGCGGCGGCCAGCGGGTCGGCGGCGGGCAGATTCAGTTCGAACTGACCCGCGCCGAATTCCGGGTTCGCGGCCTCTACCTCGATCCCGGCGGCGGCGAGGTCCGCGAGCAGCGGACCCAGGATCGGTTCCAGGGTGGCGAGGCGGGCCAGCCCGTAGGTGCGTACGCCCGGCGCGATCGGCGCGAGGTCCGCGTAGGAGCGAGCGGCGGCAGCGGTCGGGTCGTCGGCGAACAGGTGGAACTCCAGTTCGTAGCCGATGCGCGCGGTGAAGCCGAGGCCGGTGCAGCGCTGCACGACCCGGCGCAGCACCTCGCGCGGCCCGAATCGCCGTGGCGGTCCCGTCCGGCTCGACGAAATCGCCCAGGACGGTGGCCGTGCCCGCAGCCCGCGGGGTCGGGGCGAAGGTCGCAAGGTCCGGCACCACGCGCACCTCGCCGAAGCCGGTGTCCCAGTTCTCGTAGGACAGGTGATCGACGAGCTCGTCGGCGATCGTGACCAGGAGCGCGCCGGCGCACAGGTGGGTGCCGTGTACCGCGCCGCCGTCGAGGAACCGCCCGATCGGGATCCGCTTGCCGCGCCACACGCCTTCGGTGTCCACCGCGCCGAGGCGCACGGCAACGATGCGATGCTCTTCGGCGAGCGCGCGGATCCGGTCGATCTCGGACGCGGTTGCGGACACGGCCTGCCTCCCGCGCCGCGGGGTGTCGACTCGGCAGTGCGACCGCGGCGGTGCCGCCCATCGTGGCGCCTGCCGCCCCGCTCGGCTACGGCACAGTGCACATAGAACCCCCCGATCGATGGGCACCGTGCACAGTGGCTACGCCGGTGCGGCGCCCCGCACCCACACGCCGCCGAAGACGGCCAGCCCCGGCACGGTCGCCAGTTCCACCGGCGGCGCCTCGGGCTTGGCCGGGTCCAGGATCACCAGGCGGCTGTCGGCGAGGTTGTCGGTGCGGCGAGCGAGAAGGCGGGTGGCGTCCGGGTTCCATGCGACGAACTGGAGGCCGGGAACCCGTTTGACCCGACCGTTGTCGAGGTCGAGCAGCACCATGCCGACCGGGCGATCACCGAACCGGTCGCCTGTTCCCACCAGGGTCAGCGCAAGCAGATCGCCTCCTACCGCGCCGTCGGCGACGTCGCCACCGGCCGAATACCTCGTGCGTTTCCCGGCCTTGCTCTGCACGACGATCGTGTCGTCGCCGTCGAGATCCGGTTCACCGAAGACGAGGCGCCCACCGGCAATCGGCGTGGTCCCGCCGAACTGCTTCTTGGACTGCAACAGCAGCGTCTTCTTCTGCTCCGTCAAGTCCCAGGACAACGAGCGATTCTCGCCTTTGGCGTCGTCTCCCTGGTTGTCCTCGAAGTACAGAACGCCATCGACGATCCGCGGGCTGTAGGCGAACGGGCGGCCCAGCCCGGGTAGCGGAAGAAGCCCGCCGGTGCCGGTGACCGACGCGAGCTGGTCGATGTTCTCGTCGGCCGCCGCGACGATCAGGTGCGACTCGTCGGCAGCCAGCGACGAAACCCGCTTGTCGGTGGTGATGCGTTCGACGACGAACGGGTCGAATCGGATGGCGTACACGTCGGCGTTGGCGGGGTCGTTCGCCGCGTTGCCGAGCACGAAGGCGTCGTAGCTCGCCAGGTCCCGGCTCACCGGCGCGGACGACGGAGCCGTCGCCGTCTGCTCGGACCCGTTGTTCCCGCAGCCGGCGGTGGACACCAGGGCGAGCGCGGTGAGCGCGCCGGCGAGGCCGGCACGGCTGCGAGTCGTGGTGGACACCGGGCCACTCTCTCAGTTCGTCGAGCGGAACGTGCTGACCAGGAAGCCCTGGCGGGCCGCTGCGCCCGCCTGGCCGGGGGTGAACTCGAACAGCCCGTGGGCGACGGCGCCGTGGAAATCCTTGCTGCCGTTGAAGAACTGGCAACCCTTCCAGGAGTTCACGCAGCCGTCCTGCCACCAGGCGTTCACCGCGTTGCGGGCGTAGACGTCGACATCGGCCGCGAACGGAGTGGCGATCGATCCGAGGAGCTTGTTGGTCGGGGTCTGCGAGATCCCGCCGCCGATCTCCACGCCCTTGTGCGCGACCTTGAACGCCATGTCCATGGTGAAGTTCGACGGGGTTTCGCCCTCCTTCCACGCCTGGGCGATCTTGTAGGTGTTGGCGGCGTCGGCGAAGGTGATCCCGATGCCGGCGCGGCGGGTGCGGGTCCGCCCGTCGGGGTCCGACCCGCCCACCCCGCACACCTCGAACTGCACCGACTCGTAACTGCCGAAGCCTCGCCCGACCGTCCGCGCCCCGTCCTGGCGGTAGATGTGGAACAGGCCCTGGACCTTGCCCTTGTCGTCGCCACGGAAGATCTGGGTGGGCTTGAACTGGTGGAAGTCCCTGTTGCCCTTGGTCTTGGGCAGGCACGAGTACTCGCCGACATTTTCGCCGGCGGCGCTGGTGCGCAGCGCGACGGTGCTCGGGGACCCGATGGCCTTGCCAAGCGCGTCGACGGTCTGGGTGACGGCGTCCAGGTCGACCAGGCGGGCGACGGTGGTGGCGGCGAGGCGGGCGGCGATCCGAGCGACCATTGCAGCTTCTCCTGTGGCGGGTCCCAAACCGGGCCAATCGCCGGGACACGCACTTGGAGGGCCGAACGGACCATTCGGTTCCACGAACGGACGATCTTTCTCTCGGCCGTTCGGACGAGTTGCGCGCATCGGCGCCGGCCGCCGCACCTCGGCCTTCGGGATGACAGGTGAACCAGGCGGTCAGGGTGGGCTTGGTGCAGGCGTCCGGAGTTCGGCGATAGCTCAGACCTGCCACGGATCGACAGCTGCGCGCAGTCCGCGTAGCTTGCGTCCATGACTCGTGCCGCACCAGTGGCGGGCAGCCCGGACGGGAACGAACGCGCCGTCTACGAGGCGTGTCATCGCTCAGCCGATGTCGTCGCGTGCGGCAACGCGACGGAGGCGAAGCGGCTGGCATTCGCCATGACCGATCCACTGCGAAGCAACAAACGCGAAGCGCTGCGGCATTTCATGTGGCAGTCGGCGCTCACCGTCGTCGTAAATCCCAACGGGGCGGCCGCGATGGGCGAGGCCCACGAAGGCGCCGACGTCGGTCCGGACTCTCAGCGCGATCGCATCAACAATGCGATTGCCCTCGCGTGGGCGGCCGATCATCGCCGGACCTTGACGGCCGCGGCCGCGGAGGGCCTGCCCACGCTGATGGCCTTCCTCTACCGGGAGGGTGAGCGGTTGTGGGGGCAAGGCTTCTTCGCGAAGATCCGCCGAGCGGCCAACGGCGAACTCGTTCTCGCCGAACCGAAGCGGTCATATCCGTGAGCGGCCCGCGCCGCGCGGTGGATCGCCTCAACCGAATCCTCGACGAAGGACTCGGACCGTTCTGGGGAACCGTCGTATTCGGGGGGTTGCTTCTGGTGATCGTCGGTCTTGGAGCCGCATTCCTGTTCCATGCCGTGCCCGACCTGGGCATCGAGTAGAGGTCGCGACGCTCACCCACCCGGCAGGACGCGGCGGCTTTCAACTCGCCGCGAGTTCTCGCTCCGGAACCTGGATTCGCGGAACTCCTCGCCCGGCGACCCACACCGCACGGGTGCGGCGCAGGTCGCCGATGTCGCGCAGTGGGTCGCCGTCGACGGCGAGCAGGTCGGCACGCCGGCCGGGCGCAAGCACGCCCGTGTCGGGCAACCGCAGGATCTCGGCGGCGCCGGAGGTCGCCGACAGGAGCACCTGACGGGCAGTCAGACCGAGGCCTTCTTCGCCCACGAGCGCGGCGAGGTCGCGCGGGTACTCCCCGAACGGACGGCTCGGCACCCCGGCGTCGGTGCCCGACAGCATGGGCGCGCCGGCCGCCAGCAGGCGTCGCTTCGCAGCCCGGACGTAGGGCAGGCGTCGCAACAGGCCCTGCACCATGGGGAGCCCGTTCAGCGCGGGATCGTCGGCGAGGCGCGAGATGTCGCCCTCCGTCGGACAGAACGCAATACCCGCCGCGGCCATCGCCTCGCCGACCGCCGGGTCGTAGGCCACTCCGCCGTCTGCAGTCTCGAAGCTGCAGTGTTCGAGAGTGTCGACGCCCGCGGCCACCGCCAGGGCGATCGCCTCGGCCGAGTGCGCGTGGGCCGCCACCGGAACGCCGAGGCGGCGCGCTTCGCGCAGGCAGGCCGCTAGCTCCGGAGCGTCGAACTGCGGCGCGGCCGGGTTGGTGCGCGGCGTGAGCATCCCGCCGCTGGCGAAGATCTTGATCGTGTCCGCGCCCGCGCTCACCTGCCGGCGCACGGCGACGCGAACGTCGTCGGGGGTGTCGCACTGGTGACTGAACCAGTGACAGTGCCCGCCGGTCACGGTGATCGGCTCCCCACTGGTGAGGACGCGCGGACCGACGATCCGCCCGTCCGCCACCGCCGCCCGTGCGGCGAAGGCGACCTCGTTGAGCGTGCCCAGGTCGCGCACGGTCGTCACGCCGCAGGCGGCACTGAGGGCGAGGTTGCGCGCGGCGCGCAGCGTCAGCGTGCACAGCCCTTCGGCGGCCTCGCGTTCGTACTCCGCGACCGTGGCGTTCGCGGCGGAGAAGGTCAGGTGGACGTGTCCGTCGATCAGGCCGGGCATCAGCGTGGCCCCCGGCAGGTCGATCGTCTGCCACTGCGGATGCACCGCCCCCAGTTCGGTACGGGCACCGACGGCGCGGATCGTGCCTTCCTCGATCAGCACGAAGCCGTACTGGATCGGTGCGGCGGCGAGGCCGTCCCACACTCGGTCGGCGGTGAGCAGCAACGGTGCGTTTGTCATGGGCCGACTGTGCCGCGAACTGCCGATGTGGCACTGACGCGGCGCTGACGCCGCACCGCAGGCCCCGTGGATCGCTCCGCCGAACGGTTGAGAAGAAGATCGTCCGTTCGTGGAACCGAATCGTCCGTTTGGTCCTCTAAGCCACCATTCCGGGCGATTCGCCCCGGTACGGGACACATCACCAGGAGCAGTTCACATGCCGACCTTCGCCCGGATCTCGACTCGCGTCACCGCCGTCGCCGCCGCGCTGGTGGCCGGGATCGCACTCGCGCCCGCCGCCTCGGCGCAGACCGAGAAGGAGAGCCTGGACCTCTCCGGCCTCTTCACCGACACCGTCGTCACCGGATCGCTGGTGCTGGACGGGAACGCCGGCAAGCTGGTCAACCTGTCCGCGATCACCCAGGTCGTCGACGACCTCGGCCGCTCGATCGGCTCCCCGCGGACCGTCGCGCTGCGCAGCGGCACCGGCAACGGCAAGCTCGCCAAGTACTCGTGCCTGCCCAAGACCAAGGGCAACAAGGACTTCACGGCGTTCACCCCGGCGGAGGCGTTCCTGGCCGACGACAAGGGCAAGACCCAGGCGCTGTTCTACGCCTATCGGCAGAAGAACGCACGCTGGATGAAGGGCGCTTCGGGAACCTACAAGTCCACCCAGTTCGAGATCTGCGGTGCCGGCGGCTCGGACACCGAGGGCGGCAGCCGGCTGCGCCGCGCCGGCGTCGGCATCGCCTATGCCGACCCGAATGCCACCTACAAGATCGGCCAGGAGTGGAAGGAGGGGGAGACCCCGGCGAACTACACCATGGACCTGGCCTTCAGCGTGCCGGTCAAGGCCATGGAGATCTCCGGCGGCATTTCGCAGACCCCAACGCACAAGCTCACCGGCTCGATCGCCACCCCGTTCAAGACCGACGTCGACGTCTACGCCCGCAACGCGGTCAACGCATGGTGGCAGGACTCCTGCATCGGCGCCTGGATGGGGTGCCGCAACTGGAGCGGCAGCAAGGACTTCCACGGCGCGGTTGCCCATTCGCTGTTCGAGTTCACCCCGGCGAAGGCCAAGACCGTCGAGGTCGGCGGCTTCCAGTTGCACGCCTTCCGCTCGGCCTCCTGACAGACTGCCGAACATGTCGACTCGTTTCGCTGGCCGGCTGGCCGCCGCTGCGACCGCGCTGACCCTCGGCCTGCTGTCCGGCTGCGGTGGCGGTCCCGGCGCGGCAACCGCGGCCCAGACCCCGCCGCTCCCGGCGGCACGCGATCTGGCGAGCTACGACGCCTACGTGGTAGCCAGTGCCGAGAACAACCACCTGTTCGGCGACGTCTACGCAATCCGCTTTCAGCCCTTTGCGATCGACCGCATCACCACCGGCAAGCGCATCTCGTCGTTGGGTGCCGATGGACGAGACGTTCTCGTGGCCGCCGGGGACGCAAACATCGACCGGCTGGCGGTGGTGGGCGGGACCGGTGACCTCCTGCCGGTTCCGGGACTGGACCGCCCCCACGCTTTCCAGCCGACAGTGGTCAACGGCGTCATGTACTACACCGATACCGACGAGGTCGACCGCAAGGACGAGAATCGCTACTTCGCCTACGACCTGCGCAAGCAGACCAAGACGCTGTTGTTTCGGACGGAGAAGACCGAGTTCGGTCTAACGCCCACGCACAACGGGCGTCTGCTGACCACCACCTCCAGCGAGGACGGGCCCATCAAGGTGGTGATTCGCGGCAAGGCGGGAAAGAAGCTGCGGTCGTTCGAACTGGGTCCGGACGCCGGCGGCGGCGAATTCGGTCGAGATTGGTTTGCCTACACGCTCGTCGGGGCCGACGAGCGCGGGGAGGACAAGGTTGTCGGGTCCGCCCTGCTCGATTTTGATACCGGAAAGATCAAGCGGTTGCCCGGTGTGCAGCCGGTGGCCTGGAGCCCCGACGGCACCCGACTGCTGGCCAAGCGCATTGGCTCGGCGCCGGAGGGCTCGCCGACCGACACCGCTCTTGTGCTGCTCGACCCGGCCAAGCCGGACACCCCCGTGGACGTCCACATCGTTCCGGGCCTGGCCATCTATTTCGGTACCTGGGTCCGCGGGGACGCACTTCCCGCCCGCTGAACCCTCACCTGCGGTGGTCGCCGGGTGGCGCTCGCACATCGGCCGAATGGCGGAGCGGAAAGATCGTCCGTTCGCGGAACCGAATCGTCCGTTCGGCTCTCTAAGTGCGTATTCGGGCAATTCGACCCGGTTTGGGAACGCATCACCAACGCGACGGGACCACGACGATGAACGAGCAGACGCCCACCGGACCGCAGACCGCGACGGCCTGGGAGCAGCCCGCGGCCGGCCCCGCCTACCCGCCGCCGTACTGGCCGGGCTGGTACCCGCCGGTGCAGCGCACCACGGGGCAGTCGATCCTGGTGCTGCTGCTGGGCGTCGCCTCGCTGACCGTCGCGTGGGGCATCGCCGGCGTCGTCGCGCTGATCCTCGCGCCGGGCGCCAAGCGCGAGATCGCGGCCTCCAACGGCACCCTCGGCGGACGTGGGCTGATCCGGGCCGGCGTGATATGCAGCTGGATCTCCATTGCGCTGACCGTGCTGGTGGTCGCGTTGATCGCCGTGGCGGCGCTCGGCATCGGCCTCGGCAACCCTGGCGGCACGGACACCGTGATTCCCGCCGAGCTCTACCGCCTGCACACCTCGTAGTCCGCTACCGCCGCGAAGGCGTCGGCGAAGCGGTCCAGCGAACGGGCGACCATCTCGTCGTTGGAGGTCAGCGAGATCCGGAAGTATCCCGGCATCGCGAGCACCTCGCCCGGCAGCACGAACACGTCGCGCTCGGCGAGCAGTTCGGCGAACTTCACGTCGTCGGCGATCGGCGAACGCGGGAACAGGTAGAACGTCGCCTGCGGATCGTGTACCTCGTAGCCGGCACGGCGCAGCGCACCCAGCAGATCGTCCTTGCGCCGGCGGATCTGCTCCAGGTCGATGCACTCGCCCTCCAGGGCCGCCAACGCGTGCTGCATGGTCGCGTCCGGCCACCCCTGCCCGCAGGCGAGCTGGGCGAAGAACATCGCCTCGCCCAACGCGTCCGCGCCTGCCAGGCCCGGTGCCATCGCGACGAAACCGAGCCGCTGACCGGGATTGAGCAGCGTCTTGGCGTAGCTGTAGAGCACGAACGCGTGCGGGTAGTGGGCTGCCGGGCTCGTGAACGTCGTTCCGGGGAACAGGATCCGGTGGTAGGGCTCGTCGGAGATCGCGTACACGCGGTGCCCGATTCGCGCCGAGGCCTCCTCCAGCGCCTGCGCCAGTCGGCGCAGCGTCTCCGGCGGATAGACCCGTCCCGTGGGGTTGTTCGGAGTGTTGACGATCACCGCTTTCGTCCGCGGCCCGATCACGGCGGCGATCGCCTCGACGTCGAGATCGAAGTCCTCCGGGTCGCACTGCACGGGCACCCCGACGCCGCCGGCGGCCACGATCGTCGCGGAGTAGAAGAACCACGGCGGCAGCACGTACACGACCTCGTCGCCGGGTTCCAGCAGCACGGAGAGCACGACCGCCAACGCGCCGGACGCGCCCTTGGTCAGCAGGACGTGTTCGGGGTCGACGTCCACGCCGATGCGCCCGCGCAGTGCAGCGGCCGCCGCCGCTCGGGGTTCCGGCTCGCTGAACTTGTAGGCGAACCACGAGGGATCGCGTGGCACCGTGACGGCCGCCAAGGCGTCCACCATGCCCGGCAGGGCCATGTCGTGCGGGTTGCCGAACACGAAGTCGCACGGATCGGTACTGGCCTGGCGCCGGGCCCACAACGGGCCGCGGTAGAACTCGACGAACGGCGCGCACGCCGCCGCAACCGCTCGGAGCCGCGCGTTGGGGCCGCCTGCAGGTTCGTTCACCGCGGGTCTGTGGCATCGTCGCGATCGACGAGCGCCAGACACGGCAGACCGTCCGGACCGAGGGTCCACGCCAGGTTGGGGTCGGCCGGGACCAGGGCGCGCCCGAGCGCGGAGGCGAGGCCGCCCAGCCAGCGGCGGCGGCGGGTGGATCCGCGCACGCTCGTCGACGCGGGGACGGATCCGAGAACGGTGATCGAGGTCATGGGTGCAGCGTGGCGAACACCGCCGATGTCCCGCTGACGCGGCACTGACGCGACCTCGCAGCGCCGTCCCGGCCGCGAAACCGGCGCGCCGTTGACGGGGGCCCTACGCTTCCCGCGACACGGGAGGTTGGATGCCGGCGCAGGGCGCAGCGGTCTTCGGGCTGCTTGGCGAACTCGTCGTGACCGTGGACGGCGTGGTGCGCGCGGTGTCCGGGCACAAAGTGCGCCTGCTGTTGGCCATGCTCGCCGCCGAGCCGGGGCGGCTCGTCCGCACCGACGTTCTCGTCGAAGAACTCTGGGGCTCCTCCGACGGAGGGGACGAAGCGGGCCGACTGCAGGCGGTGGTCTCGCGTGCCCGGCGCGCCCTGGCGGGCGGCTGCACCGTCGAGTTCCGCTCCGGCGGCTACGCATTGGCCGGCGCCTCCACCGACGTGGGACACCGAGCCGAACTCGCCCGGCTCGGTGCGCAGGCCGCGGCGGACGGCGAGTACGACGTGGCGGAAGGCCACCTGCGGGCGGCGCTCGCGCTGCGTCGCGGACCGGCCTACGCGGAGTTCGCCGACCGCGAGTTCTTCCGTCTCGACGCCGCCCGACTGGACGAGGTGCAC
Organism: Sporichthyaceae bacterium; assembly: GCA_052386455.1. Lineage (GTDB taxonomy): Bacteria > Actinomycetota > Actinomycetes > Sporichthyales > Sporichthyaceae > JBQTKD01. The sequence continues at coordinate 3,460 of JBQTKD010000003.1, read as the reverse complement.
GTGCAGTTGACGGAGAGTAGGGGTGACGTTCTGCTGTCGGCCGGGCGCGCGGCGGAGGCTGTCGGGTTGCTGGAGCCCCACGTCGCCGCCCACCCGTTTCGCGAGGAGGCCGCGGCGAGACTGATGACCGCGCTGCACCGCTGCGGCCGCCGCGCCGACGCCCTGGCGGTGTATCGCGACGTGCGCGCTCGCATCGCCGAGGAACTCGGCCTCGATCCGGGCCCGGAGTTGCGCCGCGTCGAGGCGCTGGTGCTCGAGGACAGTCCAGAGCTTGTCGTACCGGACCGGGGCCTGTCGCACCCCGAGCGGTACGACAGGCGGCCACAGGAGACGTCATCCGGTAGCGGCGGCGGGCCCGCGCACAATCTGCCGAACCTCGGCGGGCGGTTCGTCGGACGACGGCAGAGCTCGCCGAGGTGTCGCAGCTCCTGGCAAGCCATCGGCTCGTCACGGTGTGGGGGGCCGGGCGGAGCGGGCAAGACTCGCCTGGCCGTCGAGGTTGCGACCAGGTTGGTCGAGGCCACCGGTTCGATCGAGCGCTTCGCCGACGGCGTCTGGTTCGCGTCCCTGGCGTCCGTGGAGTCCCCGGCGCAGGTCGTGCCCGCCGTCATGGCGGCGATGGGCATGCTCGGCGCCCCGGAGGGCGACGCGAACGCCATGCTGGCAAGCAAACTGAGGTCACGTCAGTTACTCGTCGTCCTCGACAACTGCGAGCACCTGCTCGACGAATCCGCACGCCTGGTCCATGCGCTGCTCACCGAGGCGCCGGGGGTGCGTGTGCTGGTCACCAGCCGCGAGCCCCTGCTGCTGCCCGACGAGTGCGTGTGGTCGGCCAGGTCCCTGTCGCTGCCCGCCGCCGGTGCCGATCTGGCCGCGGTTCGGGCAAGCGACGCGGGCGCGTTCTTCCTGGACCGGGTTGCTCTGGCAGCGCCGAGCTTCGAGGCGGGCGCGCCCGATGGGCCGATCGTTGCGGAGATCTGCCGGCGGCTCGAGGGAATTCCGCTCGCCATCGAACTGGCCGCCGCACGCGTGCGGGCACTCGGCCTGCGGGGCGTCGCCGCCGGACTCGACGACCAGTTCTCCCTGCTCACCGGCGGCCACCGCTCGGCGGACTCCCGCCACCGCACCATGCGAGCCGCCATCGACTGGAGCGCAGCGCTGGCCACCCCGCCCGAACGCGAACTACTGGCGTGCCTGTCGGTGTTTCCGGGCAGCTTCGACGTCCCCGCGGCGGCCGCGGTGGCCGGTGTCGCGCAACTCGGCGCGGCGGCCGAGATGCTCGCGCAACTCGTCGAACGGTCCATGGTCGCCACGGCCGACCATGGACCGGGCCGGTACCGCATGCTCGAGCCGATTCGCCAGTACGCCGCCGAACTGGCGAACGACGACCTTCGGGTAAACCAGCTTCGTGCGCGGCATGCCCGCCACTTCGCCGAGCGGATCGGACGGGACGTGGGGGCTGCCGACCACCGCATCTTCAACGCCACCGGGGCGTCTCAGCGCGTGGACAGAGTGGGTTTCCTCTGGAGGGGCGGACTGCTCGACTCCCACAACTACCGCGCCGCCGTGGAGTGGTCCCTGGCCGCCGAAGACCCCGTTGCCGTTCGACTGGCGGCGGACTTGGTGTCGGCGTGGGCCGCCCAAGACGATCCGGCGGACGATCCGCCGCGTTGGCTGGAACAGGGCCATGCGCTCGCCGAGCGGCTGAACCTTCCCGAGTCGGGCATGCTGTTGGCCGGTCTGGCGTGGTTCACCGGCGACCCGGCCCTGGCGGCGCGAGCTGTCGAGTGCACGGCCGAGAGTGGCGACGACGAGGCTCGGATCGTGGCCGCGTGGGCGGAGGCGAACATCCTTCTGCGGTCCGACCCGCGGCAGGGGCGCGAACGCCTGCTCCAGGTTCTCGACGCCGCCGCGGCCGGGGCGGTCAAGGGCGTGACCGCCACCTGTCACCAAAGCCTGGTGTACGTCGACCTCAGCCTGGGCGACGTTGCGGCCGCGCGCGAGCGCAGCGAACGACTGGTTGCCGGCGCGTCCCACAACAACCCCTTGGGCGCCATGCACTGGGGATGTCACGCGCTGGCGCTGGTCGTGGACGGCGACCATCGAGCCGCCGAAGCGGCCGCCCAACGCGCCCTGTCGGCGGCGGAGGCCTCGGGCCTGCCCACCATGCGAGCACTGGCCTTCCTGCGTGCCGCGACGGTGTCCAGCCTCGCGGGCCAGTGGCCGCTCGCCGTCGAGCGCCTGATCGAGCTCGTCGCGCTGCTGCGGCGAATGTCCACCCGGCGGTGGGTCAACGACACCCTGCAGATCGCGGCGATCGCATTGGCGGCAAGCGAACGGCCCCAGCGCGTTGCGCTCCTGTTGGACGCCGCGGCAGTGCACGACTGGTTCAACGAGACGCCCGGCGGCACTCTGCCGCAGATCGCCGAGGCGATGGCGCGGGCTCGTTCGACGGCCGAGGGACGCGCGCAGGTGGAGCCGCCCGTCGACATCGCCGATCGGGACGCGGTGCTCCGGCTGACGCTCGAGGAACTGCGGGCGGCCGCCGGGCGGGCGTCGTGACTCCGCCACCCGCACTGCAGGTCCGTCTTCTCGGCGCCTTCGAGGTCCGGCACGGAGCCGCCGCCGTCGAGGTGTCCGGGGCCAAGGCCCGCACACTTCTCGCAATGCTCCTGCTCGCCCAGCGCGCCGGCCGCCGTGTTCGGGCCGACGCCCTCGCCGAGCCGCTGTGGGGCAACGACCTGCCTGCGGACGCACGCGGCAGTCTGCAGGCCCTCGTCTCCCGCCTGCGTCGGACGTTGGAGCCGACGGGCGTCGCGATCGGTTACGCGGACGACGGCTACGCGCTCGCCGGACCGGAGCCGGAGATCGATCTCGACACGGTGGAGCGGCTCGCGGACCAGGCTCGCGCCGCGGCAGCCGCGAGCCGGCACGCGGAGGCCGCCGCCCACTGCCGGACGGCGTTGGGCTGTTGGCACGGCGAAAGTCTCGCCGAGTTCGCGCACCACGACTTCGCACGTACGGACGCCACGCGTTTCGACGACCTGCGGCTGGCGTTGACCGAGACGCTGGCCGAATCGCTGCTGGGTGCCGACGAGCCGGGCGAGGCCCTCCGAGTTCTCGAACCGCACGTGGCGGCCCACCCGTTGCGCGAACACGCGAGCGCTCATCTCGTCGTGGCCCTGCACCGCTGCGGCCGCCGCGCCGACGCGCTGGCGGCGTACCGCGCCGCACGCGAACGCCTCGTCGAGGAGCTGGGACTGGACCCAGGCCCCGAGTTGCGCCGGGCGGAGGCCCTCGTCCTGGCCGCAACGTCCGAAGAAGTGGGGGGGGTAGCGCCCCCATGTTGGGACGGTGGGGCCCGGGCGGGGGGCGCCGCCCGGCGCAACGCGGGGCCGGGGGGCCGTCCCAGCGCCGCGACCGGGCGGGGGCGGGGGGGGCGGGGCGCCCCCCCCCCGGC
>JBQTKD010000002.1:0-94630 GCA_052386455.1 Sporichthyaceae bacterium | reverse complement strand
GGAACGGATCGCGATGGCACGGGCGGCGATGGCCGCCCTCGACGCCCCCGAACCGGCCGCGAACGGCGAACTCGACCCGCGGACCGCGCCGCAGCGGCGCGCGGACGCGATGGTCCTGATCTTCGAGAAGCTCCTGCGCCACGGCGACCTCCCCAGCTCGCGCGGTCGCGCGCCGCAGGTCGTCGTGACCGTCGACCTCGCCACCCTGAAAGGCCAGCCCGACGCCACCCTCGCGCAGCTCGCCACCGGCTCCGCCCTCACCCCCGAGGCGGTACGACTGCTGATGTGCGACGCGGAGATCACTCCGATCGTGCTGGACCCGCACGGCGTCCCGCTTTCGGTCGGGCGGACCCATCGCACCGTCACTCCCGGCATCTGGACCGCGCTCGTCGCCCGCGACACCGGCTGCGTGTTCCCCGGCTGCACCCAACCGGCGTGGATGTCGATCGCGCACCACGTCGAGCACTGGGAGCACGGCGGCGAAACGAGTCTCGAGAACAGCGCCCTGCTATGCGGAAAACATCATGTGACGGTCCATCACCGAGGCTGGGACTGCCGAATAGGCGAAGACGGCCTTCCCGAACTAATCCCGCCAACCTGGCTCGACTCGACGCAGACTCCACGGCGCAACGACTACTGGCGACTGCAGAAAGACCTGCTCGACCCGCCCGACCCCCTCGAATAGACCGCAGCGGGAACGGCGACCACCACGGGACACCCCCGCACGCCTGGCGGCCGAACGACAACGGCAACCGGCCACCGCAACCCCGCACCCAGGGCGACCACACAAAAACTCCGGTTCCAGCCATCCCGAAACCTCCGCGCAGATGAGTATGGGCCGCGCCTTCCACCCCCGACAGCCCAGAGCTCGGTGTACGAGCGGTGCAGCCAGTCGTTCACCCAGGTCGCGCGTTCGACATTTCTGGGTAGGTACCGTGATCCAAACGATCACCACGAGGGGCGTCGTAGATGCAGGTCGCGATCCACGTCGGGAACTTCTCCATTACGGGCGGCGCCCCAGCGCTCGCCCCGACCATCGCGGCCGTCGGCCGCGCTGCCGAAGACGTGGGCGTCTCCTACGTCTCGTTCATGGACCACTTCTTCCAGATCGAGATGCTCGGCCCGGCCACCGAACCGATGCTCGAGGGCTACACGGCACTCGGCTTCCTCGCCGCGCACACCTCGACCGTGAAGCTTCAGCTGCTCTGCACCGGCGTCACCTACCGCCTTCCGGGCGTGCTCGCGAAGACCGTCACCACCCTCGACGTGCTGTCCGGCGGCCGCGCGCAGCTCGGCATCGGCGCGGCCTGGTTCGAGCGCGAACACCTCGGCCTCGGCGTCCCGTTCCCGCCGCTGTCGCAGCGCTTCGAGATGCTCGAAGAGGCCCTCCAGATCTGCCTGCAGATGTGGAGCGAGGACGACGGACCGTACGAGGGGAAGCACTACCAACTCGCCGAAACCCTCTGCGTCCCCGCGCCGATCTCCGCGCCGCGACCCGGGATCCTCGTCGCCGGCGGCGGGGAGAAGAAGACCCTGCGCCTCGTCGCGAAGTACGCCGACCAGTGCAACCTGTTCGGCCCGCCGGAGATGGTCGGGGCCAAGCTGGACATCCTCAAGCAGCACTGCGAGGACGTCGGCCGGGACTACTCCACGATCACCCCGACGATCCTGTCCGGGCTCGACCCCAACGCCGACCCGGACGCATTCCTCGCCGAGATGGAGCGCTTCGCCACGCTGGGTGTCGGCGTCGTGGCCTTGGTGCCGGGCACCGACCCGGTCGGCTACGTCGAGGGCATGGGCAAGGTCATCCCGCGCCTCGCCGAGCTCGGCTGACCCCCCAACGCGTCCGAAGAGGGGTGATGCCGGTACCACGCCGGTTCGGACGCCCGGGGAACATCGGCGGGCCCCGGGTAGTTGACGTGTCCATGACGACGAATGCCGAACTCAGCCCGACCGAATGGGTCAGGGACCAGACCGCACAGATCCTCAGCACCGGCACAACCGACGGAGTGACGGTCTACGACCGCCCGATCGTGCTGTTCACGACGACCGGAGCCAAGACCGGCAAGCAGCGCCTGGTGCCGCTCATGCGCGTCGAGCACGACGGCAGCTACGCGATGGTCGCGAGCAAGGGCGGGGCGCCCGAGCACCCGGCGTGGTACGGGAACGTTACGGCGAACCCGACCGTCACCGTGCAGGACGGCACCGCGGTCGGGGAGTACCGAGCTCGCGAGGTCGAGGGCGACGAGCGCGCCGCCTGGTGGGACCGAGCGGTCGAGGCCTTTCCGCCCTACGCGGAGTACCAGGCCAAGACCGAACGGCTGATCCCGGTCTTGGTCGTCGAGCCCGTCTGACGGACCGTCAGCGCAGCTGGTAGCGCGTCCAGCACGAGATACCCAGCCACAGGTGCAGGGCGTCGCGGAAGGTGTGCGGCGCAAGGCCGGACTCGAAGATGGCGTCCTGCAGGACCGTGAACCGCGTGCGCCCGTCGAGGTCGCCGCACCGGCGCTGCACCTCCAGGCCGCCGACGCCCGCCAGCGACGGAAGATGGACGCGCACCAGGGCGACGACGCGATCGGCAACCGGACCCCCCGGCGCGTCCGATGCGATGCGGGCGCGGACCAGGAAGTCGACGAGCCGCAGCACGCGGACCGCGGCGTCGGCGGGCTCGCGGCGGACATGCCACGTCTCCGCCTCGGCGACCAGAGCGTCGCGGGCGACCCGCATCTCCGCCCAGGCCACGGCGTCCCAGCGGATCGACAAGGGTGCCGCGGCGGCGACCGGTTCGAAGAGGCACTCGCGGTCGAGCAGCGCAATCTGGACGTACCGCACGGCGGCGGGGCCGGTCAGGTCCTTGCCGGCGTGTAGTTCGCGCCAGAGCGACTCCAGGTCGGGCCGCTCGGCAATGACCTCGGCCGAAGCACGCGGAGCCGCGATCAGCGCGACGCCACCGGCGGCGCGAGCCGCACTCGAAGGCTCGGCGGCCGGAGGCGACGCAGCGGCAGCAGGCGGCGGAGCGGGAGCCGGCGGCGGAGCAGGGGAGACCGGCGGGGGAGCAGGCGCCTCCGCGGGCGGAGGCTGCGGCGCCGACCAGAACTGCGGCGCCGCGGTCGGCGCGACGTCGGGTACCTCGGGCCGCTGCGGCTGCGGCGGTTCGATCGGCTCCGGTACCTGGGCCATCGGCTGCTCGGGGCGCTTGTCCCCGCGGCGCCGAGGCAACGACGGGGCGCGCCCCGCGCGGCGCGGCTCGCCCGCCGAAAGAGCGGCCGCGACCTCGGCGTAGGTGATCGTTTCCGGCCTGTCCCCGGCGAGCACGTGCTCGGCGAGTTCGCTCTCGTGCGGGCCGGCCGGAGCCGGGAAGCCGATCGCCGGCAGCGAGGCGTTCGGGCTCGGGGCGGGCGCCGCCTCGGTGCGGCGCCGCGCGCCCGGCAGGCGTCGGGCCCGACGCGACTCGCCTGCCGACAGGGCTGCCGCCACCTGTTCGTAGGTGATCGACGGCTTGGGCGTGGCCGGCGCGGGCGTGGCGTCGAGCGTTGGCGCCGCGGGCTCCGGCGCAGGGGCAACGGGTGCCGGGGCCTCGACGATCACAGGTTCGGGAGCCCACTCGTCGGCACGGATGGCCTCGGCGAGGGACCGGACCGGATGCGCGGGTAGGAAGTTCGGGTTTTCCGCCACCAGGACGTCGCGGCGCTGCAGCATCCGCAGCCGAACGTCCATGGGCGCGGCGCGGAAGTCCTGCGCCAGCCGCGCCCACGAACTCACCAGCCCGACGGGTGCGCTCGCAGCCGACCGATGTGCCTTCACGACGACCAGATTCGCGCCGCCCGCCCAGGCCGCGTCGAGCGCGGCCTCGTCGACGGGCGGAAAAACGCACAGATCGAGCGGGAAGCCCCGGTCCGGATCGATGCTCGCGGCACGCTCGTAGGTGGACCACGACAGCCGAGCGGCGGCGGCCTGCGGCAGCAGGTGCGAGACGACGGCGATCCACGCGGCGCCGTCGTCGGGGCTGTCCGCGATCAACGCGACCTTCGGGCCGTTCTCCAGCACCTCGGCGACCGCGTCGACGAGCGAGCCGAGGATCTCGACCCGCACGTCGGGGCGATCGAGAAAACGCAGCGCCGCCTCCGGGCCCGCGAGCGGACCGGCGGGCACGTCCTGAACCTCCTCGAAGCGCGCCGCCGCGACTGCCTCGGCGTTCCACGGAGTCAGCCAGAGCGGCGAGCGCCACGCGTCGATCGCCCGATAGGCCGGGTCGGCCGCGCCCGGGCCGAGTTCGAGCGCGGCGTGCACGAACACGTTGCCCGGCAGCCCGCTGGCGTCGACGCCGGCCGGCGTCGTGTGCCAGAACGCGGACTGGGTGCCCTGGAACGGGCGGTGCACGAGGCGATGCGGCCGCTGCATGCGCAGCTGGTCCTCGCTCGGGAACAGCGGCATCTCGACGTGCGAATCGAGCGCGGTGTCCCCGCCCGCGAGCATGATCTCCCGCAGCTGATCGGTGGCGAGCTCGCTGAGCTGCGCGACGTGCCAGGCACCGACGCCGACCGAGGTGTAGGTGAGCTGAACCCACCGCGGGGTCCGGGCGGAGGCGTGTTTCATCGATCTCCCGAGGCAGGTGGCAGCACGACGGACCGGGTTGCGGCCCTACTTCGTTGTCGTGATCGGGAGACGAGTACTTGAGAGCGAACGCGCGCGATGTTCGGTGGGGGAGACGCCGAACCGGGCCTTGAACGCGCGGCTCAGGTGGGCCGGGTCGGGTAGGCCCCAGCGCCGGCCGATGGCGCCGACCGTGAGACCCGCGAGGTCCGGCCGGGCCAGGTCCGTCCAGCAGCTCTGGAGGCGGCGCTCGCGGATGTAGTCGGTGACCGATTCGCCGGAGGCGCTGAACAGCTTGTGGAGGTAGCTGACCGAGATCGAGCACGCGAGCGCGATCGCCGCGGGGTCCAACGCGAGATCGGCGACGTGCTCGTCGACGTAGGCCCGGGCACGCGTGAGGTGCAGGCTTGGCGCGGCCGAGGAGTCGACGCGGCTGCGCACCATCGCCACGTACAGATCGGCGATCGCCGCCATCATCGCGTCCTGCGACGCGCTCGGCAGGGCGTCGAATTCGTGGCTGCGCAGCGCGGTGAACAGCGACGGGATCATCGCGCCGAGTCCGCGGGTGCCGTCGAAGCGGATTGCCGTGGCGTCGGCCAACTCCCTGGCCGAGAGCGGCAGCAGACGCTTCGGGAACAGGCAGACCGAGTAGTCGAAGTCCTCTTCCATCGCGAACGCGAACGGCGCGGCGCTGTCGTAGAGGACGAACTCGCCCGGCCGCAGCGTTGTCTCCCGGCCGTGCTGGGTCACGTGCGTGGTGCCGCTGTGGCACAGCGCGATGTGGAAGTAGTCCTCGTCCGCGCTGCGCACCTGGTGCGGCGTGCGGACGAACGTGTGCGCGCCGGCGGAGATCTGCCGGACTTTCGTCTCGCCGACGGACACCGCCTCGACCCGCCCGTGCATCGCGGGTCCGGCCTCCGGGCGGACGTCGAGTTGCACGAACTGGTCGCAGACCGTGGAGCACCAGAAGTCGAGGCGGTCGCGCGCGGCGACCGTCGACGTGTCGATGGTGATCGTCGTCATCCTGGCGGCACGCTACGACCGCGTCGGCGACTTAGGTGACCCTTGCCTCGCAGTTGCGAGGACGGCGGCCGTCAGGCGATCTCGACTTCGACCAGGACGTCGTTGAACGTCGGGGCGTTGCCGAGGTCGGCGAACACCGTCGGGTTCACCGCCGCCAGCGTCGAGGTGCTCTTGGCGTGCTTGCGCCACCCGCCGAGCGCGGACACGACGACGCCCGGCAGCACCGTGTCGCTCACCTTCGCCACCACGACGAAGTCGCCGCGGTCGTTGAACACCCGCACCGGCCGGCCGTCCTCGATGCCGCGGGCGGCGGCGTCGTCGGGATGGATGATCAGGTTCGGCTCCTTCTGGGCCTTGCGGTGGAAGTCGTGGTTGGCGAAGGAGGAGTTCAGGTACGCGTGCGCCTTCGGCGTCAGCAGGTTCAGCGGGAAGCGCTCGGCCATGTGCGGGTTGGAGTGCTTCCCCTCGCGCGGCGGCACGTAGTGCGGCAGCGGGTCGACGACCCCGCCGGGCTGGTGGTCGTTGGAGCCCTGCCGGAACAGCGGCACCACGAAGTTGCCGACGGCGGCCGCTGCCGAGGAGAGGATCTCCGTCTTGCCCGACGGGGTGCGGAAGTTGCCCTCGACGTGCGGGGCGTACTCGTCGGGCGCGGGCACGTTGAGCCGCTGCCAGCCCTGCTCCTTCAGCGATTCGACGGTGATGCCCGCCATGTGCGGATGGGACCAGTCGAAGGCCTCGGCGATCATGTCGGCGTCGCTGCGCTTGAAGCAGTCCTCCTCGAACCCCATGCGCGCCGCGAGGCGCCGGAACAGCTCGGTGTTCGGGATCGCCTCGCCCATCGGCTCGATGGCCTGGTGGTTGTAGGTCACGTAGAGGTGGCCCCAGCTGAACATGATGTCGTCCTGCTCGAGCTGCGTGGTTGCGGGAAGGACGAGGTCGGCGTACTCGGCGGTGTCGGTCATGAACTGTTCGCTGACGACGACGAACAGGTCCTCGCGCTTCAGTCCCTCGATCAGCTTCTCCTGGTCCGGACACACCACGACCGGGTTGGAGTTGTAGACGAACAGCGACTTCAGCGGCGGGTCCAGGCCGAGGCCGCCGCTGAGGGCGTCGCCGAGCAGGAACTGGTTCACGATCCGCTTGCCCGGGGTCAGCAACTCCGGGTGCAGGAACGCCGGCCAGTTCACCGGGAACGCCCACAGGGGCAGCTGCAGGATCCCGCCGCCGGGCTTGCGCCACGCGCCGACCAGTGCGGGCAGGATCGAGAGCGTCCGCACCGTCTGCCCGCCGCCGGCGTGCCGCTCGACCGCGACGCCGATCCGGATGAGCGACGGCTGGTCCGCGGCGTACTCCCGCGCCAGGGTGCGGATGACCTCGGCCGCGACGCCGCACTCTGCCTCGGCCCACTCCGGCGTGTACTGCTGCACGCGTTCGACGAACTCCGGGTACCCGACCGTGTAGTTGTCGACGTAGTCCTGGTCGACCAGGCCCTCGGCGATGATCACGTGGCACATCGCCAACGCCAACGCGGCGTCCGTGCCCGGCCGAATCGCGATGTGCTGATCGGCCTGCGCCGCCGTGCGGGTCTTCACCGGGTCCACGACGACGACCTTCGCGCCGCGCTTCTTCGCCTCGACGACGAACGGCCACAGGTGCAGGTTCGTCGACAGGATGTTGCATGCCCACACCAGGATGAACTTCGAGTTCACCAGGCTCTCGGGGTCGACGCCCGCGGTGTCGCCGATCGTCATCGCGTACGCGGTGCAGGACCCGGAGTCGCAGTAGGTGCGTTCGGAGATCGTCGCGCCGAGCTTGGCGAAGAACGGGTCGCCGACGTTGAGGCCGTTCAGGATGCCCTGGGTGCCGAGGTAGGACACCGGCATGATCGCCTCGGGCCCGAACTCGTCCACGATCGATCGGAAGCGCAGCGCGATCTCGTCGAGTGCGGCCTCCCACGTGATCCGCTCCCACTTGCCCTCGCCCTTCGCGCCGACGCGGCGCATCGGGTACAGCACCCGGTTCGGGTCGTAGACGCGGTCGAGGTAGTTGTTCACCTTCACGCACAGCCCACCGCGGGTGAACGGGTGGTCGGGATCGCCGCGCACCTCGATCGCGCGCCCGGTCTCGTCGACCTTCGTGAGCATCGCGCAGGTGTCGGGACAGTCGTGGGGGCAGGCCCCGCGCACGGTGGTGATGCCGATCTCGACGGCGGTCATGGCGGACTCCTCGGCCTGGGGCGGCGGCGTGGATCGAGCCTGAACCCTCCGCGCGCGGGCGCGCTTGGCCGAGCGGGCACAGTCGTTGACGGCGCGGGCACCACCTCGGGCGTCCGAGCGTCCGGCCTGAGACCTCTTTGCCCAAGGCGGGGAAGCATTCCCGTGATGTCACTCAATGCATTCGGGCAATTCCATTGAGTAATTCTGGCGATCACTCGAGTGGATCATCCTCGGCCGGAGTATGCGATCAATTCGGGCCGGCGATCTAGAAGCGGACATCGATCACTTCGCTCGGGTCAAACATGATCTTGACGAAAGGCGCCGGCTGTAACGTTCCGCGGCCCTCGCCAGATGCTTGATCCTTCTCCTTCCAACCTTTCCGCAGGTCAGAGCGTTGTTATCGATCCGATACCGAACCTGCACGGGCCTGGCGGATGTCCGATTTGCCCGATTTGTCGTAGGTGCGCGGATTGTCGTGCAAAGGGGCAGGAAATTGCACAGCAAGCCCCTGGTTCGCGGCCGAGAGCGAGACCACTATTACGACCACATCGTCCCCTCCTACCCGCCGAAGAAAGAGGAGTCGTGGACGCAGTTGTGGATGTCCGTAGGGCCGGTGGCGTCGCGGTAGCGGTGCTGCACGGCGACTACGACCTGGGCAACGTCGCGGCACTGCACGCGGAGCTGCTCGAGGTGCTGCGCGCTCGACCCACCGGGATCGTGATCGATCTCGGCGAGGCCGGCTTCTGCGATCTGACGGCGCTGCGGGCGATGGCGAACATCGCGCGCCGCTCGTCCGCCGTGGGGGTGTGGGTCCGCGTTGCCGGCCCGGCTCCGATGGTCCGCCGGATGCTCGAGATCACCGGCCTGTACGTGTGCCTCCCGACGTTTGCCGACGTCGAGCTGGCGCTGCGCGGCACTCGCGGCCGGGCGGTTCTTCCCGCCGGTCGAGCCCACCACTCCGGAGAGTCCGACACCCGGATCTCCGGTCGCACCACCCCTCTGCACGCTGCCGCCAGTCGCCCCGAGGTGTAGTCGTGTCCCTTGCCGTTGCCTTCGCCATGCCGTTCGTGATGCTCGCCCTGGTGTTCATGCTCGCGCGCATCGAGGACCGCCACCTGGTCAACCGCAGTCGCGTGCTGACTCCGGCCCCGGCCGTTCCGGCGCAGGCCGCGGCCGAGAGCCAGCAGACGACCGAAGCCGCCTAGCTGCGCGGCATCGCGGCTGCCGGTCCGGGGCAGCCGCACCCGCGCTCCGCGGGCAGCCCCGCGATCACGTCGAACAGCACGTCGCGCAGGCGGGGGATGTTGGCGGCGAAGACCTCCAGCACCTCCTCCATCGTCACTCCCTCGCCGGTCTCGATGCCGGCGTCGAGGTCGGTGACCAGGGCAATTCCCGTGTAGCAGAGCCCGAGCTCTCGAGCGAGGGTCGCTTCCGGCTGCCCGGTCATCCCGACGAGGGAGAACCCGGACGCCGCGTACCACTGGGATTCCGCGCGGCTGGAGAACCGCGGGCCCTCGATGATCACCAGCGTTCCGTCCGGGTACGCGTCCCAGCCCGCGTTCCGCGCGGCGGTGAACGCGACGGTCCGGCCCACCGAGCAGTACGGGTCGGCGAAGCTCGCGTGCGCCACCGGCGCGGGCGGGCCGTCGAAAAACGTCGAGACCCGCCGCGAGGTGCGGTCCACGATCTGATCGGGCACGACCAGGGCGCCGATCGGCCGGTCGTGGCGCAACGACCCGACCGCGCACGGCGCGAGCACCTGGCTCACGCCGAGTTCGCGCAGCGCCCAGAGGTTCGCCCGGTACGGAATGCGATGCGGCGGCCAGCGGTGGTCGGCGCCGTGCCGCGGCACGAACGCCACGGAGCGCCCGGCTACCTCGCCGACCACGATCGGGTCCGAGGGCTCGCCGTACGGCGTGTCGATCTCGACGGGCGTCGCGCCCTCGATGAACCGGTAGAAGCCGGAGCCGCCGATCACGCCGATGTCGGCGCGGGGGAGAGAGTGCGCCACGGGGCTAGGCGGCGGACTCGCCGCCGGACTTCGCGGGCTTGGACTCCGACGTGCTCTCCGACTTCTTCTCCGACGGCTTGCTCTCGGACTTGGCCGGCGCGTCCGCCGACGCGCTCTTGCCGCGGCTGTCCGTGCGGTAGAAGCCGGAACCCTTGAAGACCACGCCCACGGCGGAGAACACCTTGCGGAGCTTGCCCTGGCACTGCGGGCACTCGGTCAGCGCGTCGTCGCTGAACTTCTGCACGGCCTCGAACTCGTGCTCGCAGGCAGTACACGCGTACTGATAGGTGGGCACCCATCCTCCTGGCACTCTCGGCGGTCGACTGCTAATGGTGACGCATTGAGCTGGGGTTCGTCCACTCGACCGCCCGTGATCGAGGACTCACGCACTCCGGCGTCTGGTTCGCGACTGTCCCAACCATCCCGCCAGGCGTCCGTGTTCCCCGACGGCCCGTAGGCGTTCCTCGGTCTGGCGGCGCAGCGCCGTCGGGCACACGACGAGCAGGTCGTCGCCAACGGCCAGCCGCGTGGTGGGCACGGGTACGAACGTCGTCTCGTCGCGGACGATCAGCGAGACGCTTGCGCCCGGCGGCAGCCGAAGTTCGAAGACCTCCACGCCGTGCAGTCGCGAGCCCTCGGGGATGCGCATCGTGAGCACGTCGGCGTGCATCCGCTCCAGGGGCGCGACTTCCAGGTCCAGCCCGCGTATCTCGTCGACCTCGGTGACCTGCAGCTTCTTCGCCATCCAGGGCAGCGTGGTGCCCTGCACCAGGGTGTAGAAAACCGCGAGCACGAAGACGATCTCGAACAGGTCCTCGCTGCCGGGGACCTGCTCCACCACCGGAATCGTCGCGAAGACGATCGGCACCGCACCGCGCAGGCCGGCCCAGGACAGGAACGCCTGTTCTCGCCAGGGCACGCGGAACCACGAGGTGGTCAGCGCCACCGAGAGGGGACGCCCCAGGAGCAGGAGTGCGAAGCCGACGCCGATCGCGGGGAGAATCTGGTCGCCCATCTCCGAGGGCGTCACCAGCAGGCCGAGCAGGACGAACAGTCCGATTTGGGACAGCCACGCCAGGCCCTCGACGAACCCGCGGGTCGCCGGGCCGTGCGGCAGGCCGCTGTTGCCGAGGATCAGCGCCGCGAGGTACACCGCCAGGAAGCCGGAGGTGTGCAGCAGCGACGCCCCGCCGTAGGCGCAGGCCGCCAGCGCCAGCACGGTGATCGGGTAGAGACCGGAGTTGGGGAACGCGATGCGGCGGACGGCGGCCGCCCCGGCGAACCCCACGGCCACTCCCACCGCGGCGCCGCCGACCAGCTCGACTCCCATGAGCAGCAACTCGTGGCCGAGATGGCCCGCCGTGAGGTGATCGGAGGTGGACAGGACGACGACGAGGATGACCACCGGTGCGTCGTTGAAGCCGGACTCGGCTTCCAGAATCCCGGCCACTCGGTGACGCAGCGGTACCAGGCGCAGGACCGAGAACACCGCGGCTGCGTCGGTGCTCGAGATGATCACGCCGAGCAGGAACGCGTTGCGCCAGGACAGATCCAGCAGGAAGTGCGCGGCGACTCCGGTTACGGCCGTGGAGATGCCGACGCCGACGGTCGCCAGCACCGCGGCGGGCAGCATGGCCGGTTTGACGTGCCGCCACGAGGTGGTCAGGCCGCCCTCGGCCAGGATGATGACCAGGGCGGCGTAGCCCAGCACCCGGGTCAGCTCGTGGTCGTCGAACTGGATGCCGACGACGTCTTCGCCGAGCAGCACGCCCAGCCCGAGGTACAGCAGCAGGGTCGGCAGCGACGTACTGGCGGCCAGGCGTACCGCGACGAGAGCGACGATCAACACCAGCGACCCGACGAACATGGCCAGGTTCAGATCGTCGAGCGCGGTCCCGCCCGCGGCGTAGGTCACGGCGCACCGCCCAGCCGGACGAGACCGTCCGGGGTGAGCGCGGCGTCGATGCGAGCGTCGTGGGGGAGCGTCGGCAGGGTCTCGACGATCTCCTCGGGCCAGCACAGCATCGCCACCAGCGAGCCGGGGGAGCGCCGGGCCAGCGCCCGGTCGTAGGAGCCGCCGCCGCGACCCAGCCGCGTCCCGTCGCGGCCGGCCAGCAGCCCGGGCACGAGGATCGCCCCGGCCTCGGCGATCGACTCGACGCCGAGCGACGGGCCGGCGGGCTCGAGAGTGCCGCGCAGACCGGCGCGCAGGCTGCCGGTGTGCTCGGCCCACTCCAGGTCCAGGTCCGGACGCAGGATCGGCAGCAGCACGCGGTGCCCCGCTTCGATCAGCGCGGCCAGCAGATCCGCGGTCCCCGGCTCGCCGGGCAGCGATACGTAGGCCGCGACCGTCGGCGGCAACGCCTCGGTCAGGGCAACCTGGCAGATCGCAGGGGAGGCGTCGGAGGTGCGTGCCGCCCGCCGCGTCAGGGCGGCTGCTCGCAGCTCTCGCTTGGCCGCGTCGACGTCGGGCTCGATGCCCAGGCGATCGGCGTCGACCAAGCTGCGTCTCCTCACCAGTGCGCGGTTCGGGGGTGTGGGCTAGATCCTTTCACTGGAAAGGCCCGACGCGCGCGCGAGTACCGTCGGCGCATGACCCCGACCGTCCTTGTTCCCGGCCTCGCCTGCTCGGCACGGCTCTTCGCGGACCAGATCCCGACGCTGTGGCGCCACGGTCCCGTGCACGTGGCCGACCACCGCGTCGCCGACTCGATGGCCGGCCTGGCCGAGGCGGTGCTCGCCGGCGCACCGCCGCGGTTCAACCTCGTCGGGCTGTCGATGGGCGGGTACCTGTCCTTCGAGATCCTGCGGCAGGCCCCCGACCGGGTCGCCAAGCTCGCGCTGCTCGACACCACCGCCCGCCCGGACGCCCCGGAGCAGACCGAGAAGCGCATCGCCCAGATCGCGCAGGCGAAGGCGGGCGGACTGCAGGAGATCGTCGACGCCCTGTTCCCGATGTGGGTGGCCGCGAGCCGCGAGCACGATCCCGCGTTGAAGGCGGTGGTGGATTCGATGGCCGCCGAGGTCGGCGCAGACGCGTTCGTGCGTCAGCTGACCGCGATCGCGAACCGTCCGGACTCGCGCCCGGACCTGGCGACGATCTCCTGCCCCACCCTCGTGCTGGTGGGGGAGGAGGACCGGCTCACGCCCGTCGACCGTGCGCAGGAGTTGGTCGACGCCATTCCCGACGCGCGCCTCGTCGCCATCGCCGACTGCGGCCACCTCTCCGCGATCGAACAGCCCGCGGCGGTGTCCGCCGCGCTCGCTTGGTGGCTCACCGGATAGCGGGCCGGTTCAGAGTCCGGCGATGCGCCGAACCCAGTCCTCCACCCCGGTGACAGTGGCGGGGCTCGCCTGGCCCAAGCGGCGGCGCAGCCGGCTTTGGGCGATGGACCGCAGGTACTCGGGCATCGCGAACGACGGACGCTCGAGCCCGGCGGCTTCGACTGCGATGTGATGGCCGAAGCCTCGGTTTCGCGTGGTGAGCGGCACGACGAGGACCAAGGCCACCGGCCACGCGTTGAATGCGGCCGTCGACAGCACGAGGACGGGCCGCGTCCCGCCCTGTTCGCTCGGCGCGACGGGATCGAGCGACGCCAGCCAGATCTCGCCGCGATCAGGTGGCGAGTCGCTCAACGGTTCCCTGCTCCCACGCGGAGCCCTCGGCCAGATACACGTCCCACTCGCGCGGATTCCCGTCGCGCAGCGCGGCCATCTCCGCGCCCGCGCGGCGCATCAGCTCCTCGTCGAGGACCCGCCGCGAATACTCGTCGAGCAGCGCGCGCACGGTTGTCCCGCGCGCTTGGGCGGCTGCCGCGAGCCGATCGCGCGTTCCAACGGGAACCTTGATGGATGTCATTTCCGGCATACTTATTAGGCTACCAATTTGGCGGCGGGCCAGGCATTGCCCCTGCGCCCCCAAGCCCTCGGTAGCGCTAGTGCTAGCATTCGGGTATGCCTGCTCTGCACGTGCGCGACGTTCCGCCTGCGGTCATGCTCGCTCTGAAGGAGCGAGCCGCGCGCCACGGACGCTCCGTGCAGGAGGAGGTTCGGACGATCCTCGCGGCCGCCGCTGCCGAACCGGCGCCGCCGCGTGATCTGCCGCCGCTGAAGTTGCACACCGTCAGCGTGGGTGGGCGGCACCTGACCCGAGACGAGATCTACGGGGACGACGATCGACGCTGATCGGGTTGCGCTCGACACCAACGTTCTGATCGCCGCAAGCAACCCGATGCGCCCCTGGCACGCCGAGGCCTTGCGGATGTTGGCGCAGTGGCCGCAGGACGGGATCGCGCTCTACGCGAGCACCCAGATTCTGCGCGAATATCTGTCCGTTGCGACGCGGCCGGTCGCCGCGAACGGGCTGGGTTTGCTCCGAACGGCTGCGGTCGCCAACGTGCGGGAGTTTCGGCGGAGAATCGAGCTACTGGCCGACACGGAGGCGGTGTCGGCTCGGCTGCTCGAACTCCTCGAGGCCGTCGAGTGCACCGGCCGGCAGGTTCACGACGCGAATATCGTCGCCACCATGCTGGTGCACGGCGTGGGCACGCTGGTGACCGACGATCGCAGCCACTTCGAGCGCTTCGCCCACCTGATCGAGGTTCGCGACCTCGCCGGCTGACGCACCGTCACCAGGGGTACTTGCCCAGCGCCTTCCACTGGGGGGCGTAGGTCTGCTCGGCGGTCCAGAGGCTGGCGCCGCGGGCGCCGCTGCGCTTGGCGACGTCGAGGAAGCGCCAGATCTCCTTGCTCGACGGCACTCCGCCCGCGTACTTGCCCATGTCGTAGGACTGGCCGAGCGGGTGCACCGGGCGCATCGTCGACAGGAACTCGATCGCCTGCGCGGTGACCTTGCCGGGCTCGTTGCAGCCCCAGTAGACCATCGGCACGAACGCGTCCACGTAGGGCACCTGCACCTTGTACGGGAACGACTCGATCTGCGACGGCGACGGGCGCATCACCGTGCTGAGGATCGGCATGTCCCCGGCGGCGTTGCGGATGCGGGACAGGTAGACCTTCAGCCGCTTCGGATGGTTGAACGTGCCCTCGTGGATCGTCTCGATGTCGGGGGCGAACCCGTCGATCCGGTGCCCGGCCCAGCGGCCGTTGATGGCCTTCTTGGCCCGAGCGACGTCGGCCATCGGGTCGGACAGGAACGGGAAGTCCCAGACCATCACCTTGAGCCCGGCCTTGTGCGCCACCGGCAGGAGGTCGGTCAGCAGCCTGTCGCCGTACCAGCCCTGCCGCGAGCCGCCCGTGCGCACCCAGATGTGCTGCAGGTCCGCCTTCTTGGCCTGCCGGACCATCTTCGCCACGTCGTACTTCGTGGTCGGCCAGGTGGTCCACCACATGCCCTTGCCGTCGATCACCGACAGGTCGACGGTGCGCTTGCCGATCTTCACCGGAGCCGGGAGGTCGGACAGCTTCACCGCGGGCTTCGGCGGCACGAACGGCTTGCCGGTGCCGCCTCCCGGCCGCCGCTTGGGGCACGGGGACGGCTGGACCGGCTTGGACGGGATCGGGTGCAGCGTCTGCGGCTCGGCGGCCGCGGCGGGACGGGCGGCCGCGACGGGCTCCGGGTCCGAACTCGTGGCGGCCACGGCCAGCCCGGAGCAGCCGAGCAGTAGGACGGTGGCGAGGGCGACGGCGCGGGGAGCAGACATGCGGCTCACCGTAGATCGACAACTCGTGAACCGAGCGCCGCAACGACGGCCAGGTGCGAAGTTCATGCCGGTAGGTTTCACCAATGACCAGCGCGCGGATGACCAAGGCGGTGATCCCGGCCGCCGGCCTGGGCACCCGATTTCTGCCGGCCACGAAGTCGACGCCCAAGGAGATGCTCCCCGTCGTCGACAAGCCGGCCATCGAGTACGTCGTCGAAGAGGCCGTCGCGGCCGGGCTCACCGACGTCCTCATGATCACCGGGCGCGGCAAGCGCGCTCTCGAGGACCACTTCGACCGCAACTACGAGCTCGAAGAAAAGCTCGCCGCCAAGGGCGACACCGCGACGCTGGCGCGGGTGCAGGCCTCCGCCGAGTTGTCGACGATGCACTACGTGCGCCAGGGCGACCCACGCGGTCTCGGACACGCGGTGCTGTGCGCCGCCGAGCACGTCGGCGACAACCCGTTCGCCGTCCTGCTCGGCGACGACCTCATCGACCCGCGCGACCCCCTGCTCGAGCCGATGATCGCCGCGCAGGCGAAGTACGGCGGCAGCGTCATCGCACTGATGGAGGTTCCGCCGGAGTCGATCCACCTCTACGGCTGCGCCGCGGTCGAGGCCACCGCCGAGGACGGCGTGGTCCGCGTGACCGACCTGATCGAGAAGCCGGACCGCGCGGTGGCACCGAGCAACCTCGCCATCATCGGCCGGTACGTGATCGAGCCGGCCGTCTTCGACGTGCTCCGTCGTACTCCGCCCGGCCGCGGCGGAGAGATCCAGCTGACCGACGCCCTGCGCAGCCTCGCCGTCGGCGACGGCGGCGGCCCGGTGCACGCCGTGGTCTTCCGCGGCCGCCGGTACGACACGGGCGACCGCGGCGACTACCTCAAGACCATCGTGCGGCTCGCGGCGGAACGGGAAGACCTCGGACCGGACTTCCGTGCCTGGCTGAGCGAGTACGTCGCGAACGAGATGAAGCCGTGAGAACTGTCGAGGAGCACCTCGAGCGGATCCTCGCGACGCTGGAACCGGCGGCGCCACTCGAGCTTCCGCTGCTGGACGCGCAGGGCTGTGTGCTCGCCGCCGACGTGGTGTCGTCGATCGACCTGCCGCCGTGGGACAACTCCGCGATGGACGGGTACGCGGTGCGCCTGGCCGACGTGATGGGCGCGAACGACGAGTTCCCCGCCGAGCTCGACGTCGTCGACGACATCGCCGCCGGCGACGTCCCGCAGCGCGCGGTGACCGCCGGGACCGCGTCGCGGATCATGACCGGCGCACCGATGCCCGAGGGCGCGGAGGCGGTCGTTCCCGTCGAGTTGACCGACGCCGGCACGCGCCGCGTCGCCATTCGGCTCCAGCCCGGCGACGGGCAGCACATCCGCCGCCGCGGCAGCGACGTGAGCGGCGGCGAGACGGTGCTGACCGCCGGCGTCGAGCTCGGTCCGGCGCAGCTGAGCATCGTCGCCGCGATCGGCCAGGACCGGGTGCTGGCCCGGCCGCGGCCGCGCGTCGTGATCCTGTCCACCGGCTCGGAGCTCGTCGAGCCCGGCCTGCCCTTGCGGCCCGGGGCGATCTACGAGTCGAACAGCTTCCTGCTCGCCGCCGCGGTCCGCGAGGCCGGCGGCATCCCGTACCGGGTCGGGCTGGTCCACGACGACGAGGACCTGGTCCTCGCCGCGATCGAGGAGCAACTCGGCCGCGCCGACGCGGTCGTCACCTCCGGCGGCGTCTCGGCCGGCGCGTACGACGTGGTGAAGGCGGTGCTGTCCAAGCTCGGCAGCGTCGAGTTCACCGGCGTGCGGATGAACCCCGGCAAGCCGCAGGGGTACGGCAACATCGCGGGCGTTCCGATCTTCACCCTGCCCGGCAATCCGGTCAGTTCGTACGTGTCCTTCGAGGTCTTCGTGCGCCCGGCGCTGCGTCGGCTGCGCGGCCTGACCCCGGAGCGGCGGCCGTTGGTCCGCGCCACGCTGACCCAGGCGATGGGCTCGCCGGCGGGCAAGGTCCAGTTCGCCCGCGGCCGGCTGACCGCGGGGGCGATCGGCTGGGAGGTCGCGCCGGTAGGCGGTCCCGGCTCGCACCTGCTCGGCGACCTGGCCGCCGCGAACTGTTTCGTCGTGTTCGGCGAGGACGTCACCTCCGCTGCAGCCGGCGACGCGGTCGACGTCATGGCGCTCGGTCAGGAACTTCTGTGAGCGGCCAGTTCACGCACATCGACGCGTCCGGGGCGGCCCGGATGGTCGACGTCTCCGCCAAGGACGTGACGGTCCGTCAGGCGACCGCGAGCGGGCGGGTGCTGGTCTCGGCGGAGGTGATCGGACTGCT
Source organism: Sporichthyaceae bacterium (assembly GCA_052386455.1). Taxonomy (GTDB): domain Bacteria; phylum Actinomycetota; class Actinomycetes; order Sporichthyales; family Sporichthyaceae; genus JBQTKD01. Next base: position 76,797 of record JBQTKD010000002.1, on the reverse strand, counting down.
CCGCAGCGGGGGAGTGCCCAAGGGCGACGTGCTCGCCGTCGCGCGGATCGCCGGCATCCAGGCGGCCAAGCGGACCCCGGACCTGATTCCGCTGTGTCACCCGCTGGCCATTCACGGGGTGACGGTGGACCTGGCGGTCGTCGACGACGCCGTCGAAATCGTCGCGACGGTCCGTACCGCGGACCGGACCGGCGTGGAGATGGAGGCGCTCACCTGCGTCGCCGTCGCCGGGCTGACGGTGATCGACATGGTGAAGGCCGTCGACAAGACGTGCGTCATCGCCGACGTCCGGATCGAGGAGAAGAGCGGCGGCAAGTCCGGCCACTTCGTGCGGGCCAGTTCGTGAGGGCCTACGTCATCACGTCGTCGAACCGCGCTGCGGCCGGGGTGTACGAGGACCGCGGCGGGCCGATCCTGGTCGCGGGCCTCCAAGAGTTGGGCTTCGAGGTCGACGGCCCCAGCGTGGTGCCGGACGGCGAGCCGTTCGCCGAGGCGCTGCGGGCCGGCATCGCCGCGGAGTACGACGTCGTCCTGACCACCGGAGGCACCGGCCTGACGCCCGGCGACGTGACGCCGGAGATGACTCGCCCCCTGTTGGATCGCGAGATCCCCGGCATCGCCGAGGCGATTCGCATGCGGTCGATGGAGAAGGTGCCGACCTCGATCCTGTCCCGCGGCCTCGCCGGCCTGGCCGGGCGCACGCTGATCGTGAACCTGCCCGGCTCGCCGGGCGGCTGCAGGGACGGCCTCGCCGTGCTCGGGCCCGTACTGAAGCACGCCGTGGAGCAGATCGCCGGAGGGGACCACTGAGCGAGCGCAGCCGAGCGAGTGCGACGAGCGAGGGACGAGTGAGGAGCCCGAGCGACATCGGCACCGAGCGAGGGACGAGTGAGGAGCCCGAGCGATGACGACGCTGAACCGAGGCTGGCCGGTGCGCCTCGTCGAAGGCCCGGTGACCCTGCGCCCCCTGCGGGCCCGCGACGGCACGGCCTGGCGAGACCTTCGCCGAGCCAACGCCGCCTGGCTGCGCGAGTGGGAGGCCACTCGGCCCGGCGACGTCGACGGCGAGATCGGGTTCAGCGCGATGGTTCGCCGGCTCCGCGCCGAGGCCCGCGCGGGCCGCACGATGCCCTTCGCCCTGGAGTACAACGGCGTCTTCGTCGGGCAGCTCACGGTCGCGGGCATCACGTGGGGCTCGCTGTGCGCGGCGCACATCGGCTACTGGATCGATCAGAAGCACGCCGGCCGCGGCATCATGCCCACCGCCGTGGCGATGGCCACCGACCACTGCCTGCTGCGGATGGGCCTGCACCGCGTGGAGATCTGCATCCGCCCGGAGAACGCGAACTCCCGCCGTGTGGTGGAGAAGCTCGGCTTTCGGCTCGAGGGCATCCGCCCGAAGTTCCTGCACATCGACGGGCACTGGCGCGACCACTACGTGTTCGTGCTCAACTCCGAAGAGGCACCGCGCGGCGTCCTCGAAGGCTGGCGGGCCAACCGGCCCACTTGATCGACTCCACGACACGCTCATTCCATTCCGGGGCCGGCCGGGGTGTGCCGCCTACCGTGGCGAACATGAGTGGTAGTGGCCTGATCTATGCCGCAGTGCTGGCGGCCTGGGCCGCCTACTTCGTCTCCCGCTCGGTGCGATCGGGCAGTCGCGAGTCCCTCGCGGCCCCGGAGGGCACCGTGCTGCGGCGGCGAGGAGCGGCCGAGGCGCCGGCGGGTTCCTACGCGCTGCTGCGCCCGAGCGCCTCGGCTGCCGAGCCGGTCGTGAAGCCGCGGCGGGTCAGTCTGGCCGAGGCTTTGGCGCCGCTGCCCACTCCCGTCAAGGTGCCGGTCGGCCGGGCAACCGCTCGGCGTCGGCGCCGCGCACTCGGGACCCTCGTAGGCCTCTTCCTGTTCGTCGCGCTGCTCGGCCTGGTCGGGCTCCTGCCCGGCTGGGCGCCGGCGCTGCCCGCGCTGCTCGTCGGCGGGTACCTGATCGAGCTGCGGGTCCAGGTGCGTCGCGCGCAGCTGGCCGCGCAGCCGCGGTTCGTTCCGGCTGCGCCTCCCGTGCGCCGCCAGGGCGTGCTGCGCCGTCGGGACGCCGATGAGTCCTGGGACCCGTGGCCGTCGTTCGAGGCCGTGCCCGGCAAGGTCGCCGACCTCGCGTCGGGCTGGGAGCCGCGCCCGGTCCCGCTGCCCACCTACGTCACCGCGGCCAAGGCCGAGACCCCGCCCGGCCGCCGCATCGACATGACCGCCGGCGGTCAGTGGGCGGTCAGCCCGTTCGCCGAGACCCAGGAGCTCCCCGACATCCGCCCGGCGGCCCCCGCCCCGGCCGAGGAGTCCGCGGCCGCGGAGAACGCCGAGCAGGAAGAGCTCGAGTACGAGCTGCCCCGCGCCGCCAACGACTGACGGATCAGGGCGGGTCGAAGTAGCCGACGAGCTTGAGCCCCAGCCACGGCTTGCGGCCCCACGCCGCGGCCTGACCCTTCAGAAGCGGGTTGACGAGCCCGATTCGCCGGTGCACGACCAGGATGAGCGCCGGTCCGGCTCCGCTCATCACGCAGTCCACCGGGCCCTGCGGCTCGCCCTCGACGGTGAGCTTCCCGTTCTCGAACGCGAACACCGCCCGGGCGTCGGGAAAGTTCCGGACGCGAACGTCGAACCGAGCGGTCAGGCCCTTGGCGTTCTCGGCGTGGACGAACAACGGCAGGAACGGCAGGAACCCACGGAAGATCAGCGCCGCGTCCGCCGGCTCGATCGTCCACATCCGGCCCGCCGCCCGCGCGATGTCCCAGCCGTGCACCATGGCCTCGCCGAGGATGCGCGAGACCGCGATCGACCGCAGCGTGGGCATGCCGAGGTGGCCGGGCCGGTAGCCGTCCGGCCCCAGCGCCACCGCGTCGGCGAGGGCCGGGCGCAGCGCCTGGATCTGCTCCGCGAGCTGGAACGGGTTGCGGTCGACGATGCGGGCGAGCATGTCGTCGTTGGTGCCGGCCACCTTGCCCAGGTCCGTGTACGGCGACCCCTTGTCGCTCGCGATGTCGACGTAGGCCCCGACCACGCCCATCAGGTGCGCCGCGGTCTGTTCGATCGACCAGGTGGGCAGCGCCCGGGCGCTCAGGTCCGGAATGCCCCGCACGAGGTTCGCCACCCGATCCAGGGCCCGGTCCGCGGCGGCGGCGACGGTCGGCAGGTCCATCCGTGGATAGAGCTCTTCGGCAGCGTCCATGCCCCCGATGATTCCAGCGCCACACCCCGGAGGTGGAGGTGCGGGCGGCGCGGGGCCCGAAGATGGATCGACATGGCCATCGACGTGTTAGGTTTTCTCGAAATTTCTAACACGTCTTTCGAACGAGTCAAAGGACCTAACGCGTGCCCTGGAGCCCGGACGTCCCTTTCGACGAGCTTCCGCCGCTGCCGCCGCCCGGCCTCGATCTCGAACCGAAGCCGGTGCTCAAGGCAGCCGTCGAAGCGAGAGCTGCGCTCGCCACGCTCAACCAAGCCGGTCAGCTGCTGTCGAATCCGAACATCCTGATCCAGTCGGTTCCCCTGCTGGAGGCACAGGCGAGCTCCGAGATCGAGAACATCGTGACGACCGCCGACGAGCTCTTCAAGCACGTCGAGACCGGAGGTGGCGAGCCCGCGACCAAGGAGGCCCTGCGGTACCGAAGTGCGCTGTTCGCCGGCGTCGAGTCGATCCGCAGCCGCCCGCTGACGGCCGGAACGGCCGCCGCGGTCTGCTCGGCGCTGCACAACCGGGAGATGACCGTCCGGGCGGTTCCCGGCACGCGAATCGCGAACCCCGCCACGGGCGAGATCGTGTACGCGCCGCCCGAGGGCGCCGACCTCATCCGCGAGAAGCTCGCGGCGTGGGAGCAGTTCGTCCACGCCCCGGACGACCTCGACCCACTCGTGCGGATGGCCCTGGCCCACTACCAGTTCGAGGCGATCCACCCGTTCCACGACGGCAACGGCCGCACCGGACGCGTCGTCAACATCCTCATGCTGATCCAGGCCGGTCTGCTGCGCGACCCGATCCTCTACCTGTCGCGAGCGATCATCGCCCGGAAGAGCGACTACTACCGCCTCCTCCACGCGGTGACTGCCGAGGGCGCCTGGATCGACTGGATCCTGTACATGCTCGACGCGGTTCGCGAGTCCGCGGAATCGACGACCCGGAAGATCGCGGCCATCCGGACCTGCGAGCAGGACATCGCCGAGCGCGCCCGCGCAGCCAGTCAAGGCGGTCGCGACGCCCGGTTTCTGGCGGTCCTGTGCGAGCAGCCCTACTGCCGAATCGGCACGGTCGTCTCTCGATGCGACGTGTCGCGGCAGACCGCGTCGACTTGGCTGCACGCGCTTGTCGACGCCGGAATCCTTCGCGACGTCAAGGTAGGCCGAGAGGTGCTCTTCGTGAACCACGAGTTCCTCGGCGTGCTCACGCGATCTGAGTGAGTGGGGGTGCGGGTGGCGCTGTGCCCGATCGATGGGCCCCGCCGGCGCGACGAAGTCGCGTACAAAACGACGAGGCGACGTGGTCTGCTTTGCAGACACACGTCGCCGGTCGTTTCGTGGAGATGAGGGGATTTGAACCCCTGGCCCCCTCGATGCGAACGAGGTGCGCTACCGGACTGCGCCACATCCCCGAAACAGCGGGCCTAGGTTAGCAGGGTCAGGTCAGCGACTTCGCCGGGACGTCGCGTGTGCAGAACGCGCAGACGCTCGCCGCCTCGGGGATCGAGGAGATGCAGTGCGGGCACTTCTTGGTGGGCGCCGCGGGCGCCGGTTCGGGCTTGAAGTTGTCCAACAGGACGCCGAACGGCTTGACCACGAAGAAGTAGAGGACCGCCGCCAGGATCACGAACGCGACGAGCGCGTTGATGAACAGCCCGTAGGTGAACTTGGAGTCGTTGATCGTGAAGTCGAGGGCCTTGAAGTCCGGCTGACCGCCGATCGCCGCGAGCAGTGGCGTGATCAGGTTCTCCACCATCGCCGTCACCACGGCGGTGAACGCCGCACCGATGACGACGGCGACGGCCAGATCGACCAGGTTGCCCCGCAGCAGAAACTTCTTGAACCCGTCCACGTCCACTCCTCGCACTCGGCAGTCCGTCGGACCACACAGTGCCCGTTCGGGGGTCCCCAGAAAAGTCGAAGGCCCGCCGAACGGCGGGCCTTCGCGAGGTGCGGGTCGGGACTAGATCGGGCGGACGTTCGCCGCCTGCGGGCCCTTGTCGCCCTGGGTGATCTCGAACTCGACGCGCTGGTTGTCTTCGAGACTGCGGTATCCAGAGGACTGGATGGCCGAGTAGTGCACGAAGACGTCAGCGCCGCCGCCGTCCTGAGCGATGAAGCCGAAGCCCTTTTCGGCGTTGAACCACTTCACGGTGCCCTGGGTCATGCTGTTCGTACTCCTTATGCGTTGCCCGATCTCGGACCGCACCACGCGATCCTGGCCGACCTGCACAGCTCCCCTGGGACGAAAAAACGTCCGCGACGAGTGGTGTCCGCGGACGTTCGAGAACGATCGGGGAACTGCTGATGAGCGACCTGTGGCGACGCTAACACAGATAACCCCCGATCTTCGGCGTGTCGCGCCGGGGGAGTGGTGACCCTTTCGGGCGCACCGGGCGGTGTTTCGCAGCGTGCAGACGTACCGTCGGGCGCATGCGAATCGTGCTGCCGAGCCGAAACCTCGACCGCACCGGGACCGAGCCGGTGGACCGCTCTCGCGCCCTGCCCGGCGAGGACCTGCCCGCCGTCGCGAACGCCGGCAAGTGGCGTGCGGCGCTTCCCGAGGACTGCTGGCCGCGGCGCTTCCCCGTCGACGGGTTCGTCTGGCGCAGCGACGTCTTCGAGGTCGCCGCGATGTGGCGGGCCGGTCGGGCGAGCTCTCGGCACCTGCTCGCGGCCACCCTGATGTGGCAGGCGAACGACGGCGCCGCCGCGCGTCGGCACGCAGTACGCACCCTCGCCGACGATCCGGACGGCGATCGCACCGAGCGCGGTCTGCGCGGGTTGCGCGCCGAGCGCCTTGGCAGTGCCGACCTGCGCACGGCCTACCTCGCGTTCCGCACCGACTGCCGGCTCGCCTGGTTCGACGGCGACGCCGTCACCGGCCTGCTCTACTTCGCCGGGTACCGCCGTGGCGAACCGGACCTCCAGCCGCTGATGATCGACAACGAGATCGCCGCGCGGATCCCCGAGTCGGCCGGCGTCACCACCCCGGCCAACCGCGGGTCGAGCCTGGAGTGGATGCGCTACATCGCCTGGGCCGCCGCCTGCGCGGGCGAAGAGGTCGAGCCGGAGCTCGTGGAGCTGGACCTGCGCAATAGGGGCCTGCGGTACGGAGCCGAGGCTCGGACCCGCTTGACCACAATCCCGCGTCAGCGAGAGGGGAGCATCCCCCGCCAGCGGCGCGCCAGCGCGGTGCTCCAGGGCAGCCGCGCCCATCTCGGGAGCGAAAGCCGAGAGAACGCGAACGTGACGGCGGCCAGCAGCACGCACGCCGCGATGCCGTCCAACCAGTAGTGGTTGGCCGTCACCACGACGGCCACCGCAGTCAGCGTCGGGTGCAGCAGCCACAGCCAACGCCAGCGGCTGTTCAGCGCCGCGATGAGGCCGGCGGCCACGAGCATCGCCCAGCCGACGTGCAGGCTGGGCATGGCCGCGTACTGGTTGATGACGCTGCCCTCGGCCGGCGGGCCGTACATGCTCGGCCCGTACAGGGCGCCGGTGTCGACGAAGCCGAGGTCGGACAGCATCCGCGGCGGTGCCAGCGGATAGACCAGGTGCAGGATCAGCGCGATGAAGGTCATCCCGATGATCGCGCGGCGGACCGGGGGATAGAGCATCGGCCGGCGGAAGTACATCCACAGCAGGAACGCGACCGTTGCCGGCCAGTGCATCCAGACGTAGTAGACGTTCGCGAACTTGGTCAGGTGCTCGCCGGCGAGGATCGCGTTCTGTGCGGACAGCTCGTTGGGCATGTTCACCCAGCGCTCGAAGTCCCACACGGTGCGCGCGTTCTCGTAGGCGACGGAGACATCGACCGAGTGGATGCTGCGCCCGAACTTGTAGATCAGGAAGAGCAGCCCCATCGCGATGAGCTCGCGGCTGAACGCCGACCAGCGGATCCCTGCCCGGGCGCGGGGAACCGACAGTGCGCGGTGGGCGGTGTCGACCACGGTGCCTGCCTCCCGACGAGATTTCGCAGGGTTCCCGGACAACCGGACGTGAAAGACGGTGCGCCGGATCTATGACGGATCGCACGCACGGGACCGGTGAAGAATAGCCGAACAGCCCCTTTCTGTTACACGACCGATATCTTCCCTTTTTCGCAAGGTCTCGTCGTGCACGCTGGAAACTGGCTGTGCATGTGACGCGTCACACAGACCCCTGGGCGGCATCAGCGGGGCTTGCGGGCGCGGGTCGTCCCGCCGATCGGCGCATAGCCCCCGTTCGCTGTTCGGCGCCAGCCGTCGGTTCCGGGCCCGCAGGCCGCAAGATCCGCCCGGCGCGGGCGCCACCACGTGGTGATGGGGATCGTCTCGACGAGCCGCACGAACTCCGGCCGCGCCAGGTATGGGAGCTCGGCCAGCGCCTTGGCGACGTGGTCCGCGGACAGCGTGCGGCCCGGCCGCAGCGCCACTGCGGCGCCGAGGTGCTCCGAGCTGTCGGGTTCCACGACGCGGAAGGCCGCTACCGACGCGACGGCGTCCAGCCTGCCCAGCGCCTCCTCCGCCGGCAGCGGGCTGACCGCCCCGTCGCCGGTGTGGACGAGGTCGGCGAGATGGCCGACGAGCCAGAGGTCGCCCTCGGCGTCGGTCTGGAACAGGTGGTCGGTGGACCGCCAGCGGTCCTCGGGCTCGAACAGGCTGCGCAGCTCGCCGTCCGCGGGCGCCTCCCCGGGCCGGTCCGTCGCGGCGCTGCGTGCGACCAGCAGTCCGGGCTCGCCCGGTTCGCACTCTCGCGCCATGCCCGTCTCGTCGTCGGTCCAGACCCGGTCGGTGTTCGGGTCGTAGCGCACGACGCGGACCTCGGCGCTGCCCGGCAGCGGGCGGCCCTTGGCGCCGATCTTCACCCCGGCGGTGTTGGCCAGGGCGACGCCCTCGTCGCCGGCGGTGAAGAACTCCAGGACGGCCGCCGTCGGGAAGCGATCGGTCGTCCGCTGCCAGAGCCAGCCGGGCATGCCCGAGCCCATGAACAGCCGGATCGGCGAGCCGCGTTCGGCCGCCGTCGGCTCGGTCTCGACCAGTTCGCGCAGCGAGGTCCAGGTGTAGGCGACGACGGTGACGCCGTACCGGCGGACCTCCGTCCAGAAGGTCTCCGGGTCGAGCTTCGTCGCCATCGCCAGCCGTGCCCCGCCCGCCAACGCGCCGCCGACCGCGGTGAGCAACGCCGAGGCGTGGTGCAGCGGCGTGACGCCGTAGACGGTGTCGGTGTTCTTCAGCCGCGCGGCCGCCGCCGTGCCGAACGCCGAGAGCGCCCAGCGACCGTTGCCGATCCGCACCACGCGCGTCCCGGCGCCCTCGCCGATGAACAGCAGGAAGGCCGGGTCGCTCGCGCGGCCGGGATTCGGCTTGTACCAAGCCGGGTCGGCGACCTGCTCCGGATCGATGCGCTCGAGGTCGAAGACGTCGTCGGGCAGCGGCCGAGACGCCCGCACGCCGCCGAGCACCAGAATCGGCACCCGCGTCGCGCGCCCGGAGCCGACGTGCTCGGGATCGACGACGATCCGGGAGATCCCGGCCAGCCGCGCCTCCTGCTCGGGATCGCCGTCCGGCCGCAGCAGCGCGACCACCGCACCGATCCGGTTGAGCGCCGCCAGAACCGACAGGGCGCTGGGGCGAGTGCTCATGAGAACGCCGACGCGGTCGCCGTGCCGCACGCCCATCGCGATCAGGCCACGCACCACCGCGTTCACTCGGGCGTCGGCCGCCGCGTAGCTGTGCCCGCGGCCGTCGAAGACGAAGAACGTCGCCGACCCGGTTCGGGCGGCACGCTCGGCCAACAACGAGCCGACGGACACGCGGGTGCCGGGACGCACCCGCTCCAGGCGGGTCGTGCCCGGCAGCGCGTGCACCAGGTCGACCCCGACCGCGGCGGCGTTGCGCGCCGATCCGATCAGCGTGCCCACGACGCCGCGCGCCGCGGAGACGGTGGCCGCGGTCTGCTCGAGGCCGGCGCCGAGCCGGCTCCAGCCTTCCGCCACGTCGGCCTCGACGAGTTCGTGCACGTCGGCCGGTTGGTCCCCGTCGCCGCTGCGCCAGTGCATCCACTCGGCGACGGTGGGCCAGGTCCGGCGCGCCGCGCCGCTGCCGACGACCAGGCCGAAGTGACCGGTCGGCGTCGTGCACTCCCAACACTGCGCCGCCGGCGCCGCGCGGACGATCGCCCGAACCGAGGCGGCGGGCGCGATCGAGTCGACCTCGCCGACGAACGCGAGGATCGGCGCCTCGATGTCGGCGAGGGTGGACATCTGATCGCCGACCATCAGCCCGCCGGACAGCATCCGGTTGTGCGCCACGAACTGCTTCACGAGGTCGGCGACGGCCGGGCCCGGGTAGGCGACGTAGCCGTGGTTGTCGAGGAACTGCCGTTGCCGTTCGCGCGGGAGCAGGGCGTCGCGGTCGTGCAGCTTGCGCAGGAACTCCACCCGACCGCGGACGGACTTCACCGGGTCCAGCAGGCGGAAGCCGATGCGGCTGGCCCAGGCCGGGAGCGTCACGTGGACCAGCACGTTGTCCGCCGCCGCGGCGAGGAAGTCGGCGACGACGTTCTCGGAAAAGAAGTCGAAGACCCTGGTGAGCCGGGCGTCCACGGGCGAGCCGAACGTGATCAGGCTGGCGATGCCGGCCGACCGGCGGTAGGCCGCGGTTTGGTAGGCGAACATGCCGCCTTGGGAGTAGCCCGCTAGATGGACGTCCTGGCCGGTGCGTTCCGCGACGGTGTCGAGCGCCGCGCTGATCGCCACCACGTGGTCGGCGACGGTGCGCTGCTTGCCGCCCTCCTGGTTCTCCGGAGCGCCGAAGTCGACGACCCACGGGTCGACGCCGGCCGCGTGCAGGATCCCGACGGCGCTGGTGGCCGCGGACACGTCGTACACGTCCGAGCTCATCATCAGCGGCGGCACGAGCAGGATCGGCGGCCCGCTGGACTCGCCGGGGAAGTAGCGCCGCAGCCGGTACATCGCCGAGCGGGCCTCGATCGTGAACGGGCTCGGCTGCTCGCCGGTGTCCAGCCCGCCGAACCGCGCGACCTCGATGGCGTTGCCGGCGGCGGACCAGACGCGCCCGAGTCCGAGTCGCACGTCGCCTCCGGTGAGCTAGATCCAGGTGGTGAACCACATGCGAGACATCCAGTCCTCGCGAGACAGCGTGCCCGCCGTCAGCACGGGATAGATGTAGAAGAAGTTCACCACCACCAGGACCACCACTGCACCTGCCAGGGTCGACCCGAGTGCCCGGCGGCGTGCGCCGGCCCTGCTCTCCGGTGCTCGACCGATCAGTGCGCCGAGGGCGAGGGTCAGGCCGAGGATCAAGAACGGCAGGAACGTGATCGCGTAGAAGTGGAAGATCGGGCGGTCGGAGTACCGGAACCACGGCAGCCACCCGGCGGCGACGCCGGCGAGCACCGCTCCTGCGCGCCAGTCGCGGGCGCCGATCCAACGCCAGAGCAGGAAGAACAGCGCCGCGGTCGCGGCCCACCAGATCACCGGCGTGCCGAGCCCGAGCACCTCGCTGACGCAGGAGCTGGCGCGGCAGTCGCCCTGCCCCTGGCTCGAGTCCTGCGAGTAGTACGCGACCGGGCGGGCCAACACGCTCCAGCCCCACGGACTCGAGCGGTACGGGTGATCCTGCGTCAGATTCGTGTGGAAGTTGAGCATCTCCCAGTGGTAGTGCCACAGGGAGCGCAGCGGATCCGGGATGAAGGGGAAGGCCGTGTCGCGTCCCGTCGCCCACTGGCGCGACCAGCCGCCGCCGGTGGCCAGGTAGCCCGTCCAGCCGATCAGGTACACGACCGTGGAAACGCCGACGATGTACAGGAACGCGGGCGCGAGGTCGAGGCGGGCGACGGTGCGGCGCGGCGTGGGGTTGCCGGCCGCGCGCCGGGCGCCGACGTCCCACAGGACGGTGAGGATGCCGAAGGCGGCGACGAACGGCAGCGCGCTCCACTTGGTGCCGAGCGCCATGCCGAGGCCCACTCCGGCGAGCAGGCGCCAGTGCCGCCACCGGTAGGTCCGCCCGCCGGCCAGGGCCTCGCGGAACCGGTCGCGGTCGATCAGCAGTGCCCCGAAGGCGGCGAGGACAAAGAAGGCGAGGATGCCGTCGAGCAGGGCCGTGCGGCTCATCACGACCGCCAGTCCGTCGAGCGCGAGCAGGCCGCCCGCGATGCATCCGAGCACGATCGACCCGGTGAGGCGCATGGCGATGCGGGAGATCAGGAACACCATCGCGGTTCCCACGATGGCGACCGAGAGGCGCCACCCGGTCGGGTCCAGGCCGCCGATCCACTCGCCGATCGCGATGATCCACTTCCCGACCGGGGGGTGGACCACGAACGTCGCGTCGTTCTTGAGGATGTCGGTGTCGCCGCCGAGCAGCTTTCCGTCGGCGCCCTCGACGTAGGCCCGCTCGTAGCCGGACTTCAGCAGGGACCAGGAGTCCTTGACGTAGTAGGTCTCGTCGAAGACCACCGCGTGCGGCCGGCCGAGGTCCTTGAACCGGACGATCGCCGCGAGCAGCGTGACCAGGACCGGCCCCCACCACGCCCACGGGCCGCGGGGCATCGCCGAGCGCAGGGGGTCCGGAGCCGGAGCCGCCGCAGGCTCGGCCGCCTCGGCCTTCGTCAGCTCCATCACCACCGTCGCGATGCTACGGAGAACCGCTCGGTTCCCCGTCCGGACGCGCGGGGCGGTGGCCGTTCCGCTGCCGGATGACATCCCGGAGGGCAGCTTGTCGGTCGCCCGGACGTACGACAGGCGCAGCCTTGGGACGACAAGCGCCGGATCGCTATCGGATGACATCCGCCAGGGGCGCTTGTCAGCCCGCGGGGCGTACGACAGGGGCGGCTACCGGATGACATCCGCCAGGGGGGCTTGTCAGTCGGCGGGGCGTACGACAGGGGCGGCCACCGGATGACATCCGCCAGGGGGCCTTGTCGGCCGGCGGGGCTACGACGAGGAGGGCCGAGGGCCGACAAGCGTCGGGTCGACGGCCGCCCGACGGCGATGGGCGAGGATGAGCGGCATGGCTGAGCGCGCGGGGGTGCTGGTGTTGGCCGCGACGCCGATCGGCGATCCGGCCGACGCCTCGCCGCGCCTCGCTGCCGAGCTGGCCGCGGCAGACGTCGTGGCCGCCGAGGACACTCGGCGGTTGCGCCGGCTGACGGCGGCGATCGGGGTCGAGATCCCCGGGCGGGTCGTCTCCTACTTCGAGGGCAACGAGGCCGCGCGGACTCCCGAGCTTGCCGAGCTGCTGGCCGGGGGAGCGCGGGTGCTGCTCGTGACCGACGGCGGAATGCCGTCGGTCTCGGACCCGGGCTATCGGCTCGTGGCGGCGGCCATCGAAGCGGGAGTGCGCGTCACCGTTGCACCCGGCCCCTCGGCGGCGCTGGCGGCGCTCGCCGTCTCGGGGCTGCCCGTCGACCGCTTCTGCTTCGAGGGGTTCCTGCCGCGCACCGGAGGCCCGCGCCGCTCTCGCCTGGCGGAGCTTGCCGCCGAGCCGCGGACGCAGGTGTTCTTCGAGGCGCCGCACCGCCTTGCTGCGACGCTGACCGACATGGCCGCCGCCTTCGGTGCCGATCGTCGCGCCGCGGTGTGCCGCGAGCTGACGAAGACCTACGAAGAGGTGCGCCGCGGCCCGCTCGGCGAACTGGCGAGCTGGGCGGAGTCCGGCGTGCGCGGCGAGATCACCGTCGTCGTCGGCGGAGCGCCTGCGCCGGCCGTTGCCGCGGCCCCGGCGGAACTCGTCGCGGCGGTGCGGGAGCGAGAGGCCGCCGGCGAGGACCGCAAGGCGGCCATCGCCGCCGTGGCGAAGGCGGCGGGCGTTCCCAAGCGCGACGTGTTCGACGCCGTTGTTTCCGCCAAGAGCTCGTCGGCGACGTAACCCTCGGGGCCGGCGCGCCGATATCCGGGAATGAGACGCCTGCTCGTCGCGCTGACCGCGGCTCTCGTCTGCGGCGCAGCGCCGCCGGCGTCCGGGTCTGGTCTGGAGTACCCGCTCTGGTTCACCAGAGACGGGCAGCAGGTGCCGCGCGAGGTCCTGCTGAGCTCGGACGGACTTCAGCACTGCTGGCCCGGCAGTCGGTGGTTGAACGTGTCCGACGGCCTCGCGATCTACGTCCGGGATCCGCAGCACACCTTCAACGAACGCCAGGTGCTGCGGCCGTACGACCCGGACACGGAACTTCCGCCCGGCGCCGTCGACTCCGGGCTGCGTCAGGACGAGGTCGCGCTCTGGACGTCGCCCACGGCGCCCGGCGTGTACGCCGCCTACCCGAACCACACGGAGTTCTGGCCCGCCGTGAACCCGACGACCATCGCCTGCGACTGAAGCGTCAGCGAGGCGTGAGGATCTGCCCGGCGGCCGTAGGGAACGCGTCAAGATCGCATTCGTACCCCTCCGAAGGGGGTTGTCTTCAGGTGTGAGCCGGCAGCGACCGGCAGGAGGCAACGATGTGGAACCTCGTCGGTTTCATGGTGATGGTGGGCGTGGTGTACGCCGCGAAGTGGTTCTTGCGGGTCTGGGACTCGATCGAGCCGCTGGAAGATCCCGTCCCGGCCGATACAAAGCGGCGTGCGGAGATCCGCGCCTCGTAGGATCGCGGGATGTCCTCTCCGCGTCACATCCTGACCGCCGTCGCCTGGCCGTACGCCAGCGGCCCGCGGCACATCGGCCACGTCGCCGGCTTCGGCGTCCCGTCCGACGTGTTCAGCCGGTACCAGCGGATGGCCGGAAACAACGTGCTGATGATCAGCGGCACGGACGAGCACGGCACCCCGATCCAGGTGGCCGCGGACAAGGAGGGCGTCAGCCCGAAGGAACTCGTCGACCGGTACAGCCTGGTCATCGCCGAGGACCTGCGCGGGCTTGGCCTGTCCTACGACCTGTTCACCCGCACCAGCACGGTGAACCACTACGCGGTCGTTCAGGAGCTCTTTCTGGGGCTGCACCGCAACGGGTACATCGTTCCCAAGACCACCAAGGGTGCGATCTCCCCGTCGACGGGCCGCACGCTGCCGGACCGGTACATCGAGGGCGAGTGCCCGATCTGCCACTACGACGGCGCCCGCGGCGACCAGTGCGACAACTGCGGCAACCAGCTCGACCCCGAGCAGCTGATCAACCCGAAGAGCCGGATCAACGGCGAGACGCCGAAGTTCGTCGAGACCGAGCACTTCTTCCTCGACCTGCCCGCCTTCGGGGAGGCGCTCGGCGCGTGGCTGAAGTCCAAGGGCGGGGACTGGCGGCCCAACGTCATCAAGTTCTCGATGGACTTCGTCGACGACCTCCGGCCGCGGGCGATCACCCGCGACCTGGACTGGGGCGTTCCCGTTCCGCTCGAGGGTTGGCGGGACCGTTCGGACAAGCGGCTCTACGTCTGGTTCGACGCCGTCATCGGGTACCTGTCGTCGAGCATCGAGTGGGCGCAGCGCTCCGGGGACCCGGACGCGTGGAAGGCGTGGTGGCTCAACCCGGACGCCGAGCCCTACTACTTCATGGGCAAGGACAACATCGTCTTCCACACGGTCATCTGGCCGGCGCTGATGCTCGGGTACTCCGGGAAGGGCGCGCTCGGCGGCACCGTGGGCACCTACGGCGAGCTGCGCCTGCCCGACGAGGTCGTCTCGAGCGAGTTCCTCAACATGGAGGGGAAGAAGTTCTCCTCGTCGCGCTCGGTCGTGATCCTCGTGCGGGACTTCCTCGCGCGGTACTCGCCCGACGCCCTGCGGTACTACCTTGCCGTCGCGGGTCCGGAGAGCTCCGACGTCGACTTCACGTGGTCGGAGTTCCTGCGCCGCAACAACGACGAGCTCGTTGCGGGCTGGGGCAACCTCGTCAACCGCACGGTCTCCATGGCCGCGAAGAACTTCGGCGAGATCCCGGCCGCGGGCGAACTGCTCGACGTGGACCACGAGGTGCTGCGGTTCTCGCAGGCGGCGTTCGACACCGTCGGGGCGTCGCTGAACCGGTCCCGGCAGAAGGCCGCGATCACCGAGGCGATGACCGTGGTCGCCGCGGCGAACAAGTACCTGTCGGACACCGCGCCGTGGAAGCTCAAGGAGGACCCGGCCCGGCAGGCCACGGTCCTGCACGTCGCGCTGCAGCTCGTCGACGACTGCAAGGCGCTGCTCACCCCGTTCCTGCCGCACTCCTCGCAGCGCGTGCACGAACTGCTGGGCAACGCCGACGAGTGGTCCGGCATGCCGCAGCTGACCGAGGTGACCCAGGCCGGCGGAGACCCGTACACGGTCCTGCAGGGCGACTACGCCACCGCGGCGACGTGGGCCTCCCGGCCCATCGTCGCGGGGACCACGCTGGCGGCGCCCACGCCGATCTTCGCCAAGCTCGACGACTCGATCGTGGAAGAGGAGCTCGCCCGCCTGGCAGGCGACGCCTGATGCCGAAGGTGCGAGGCAGCGACAACGGGCGGAAGCACGAGCTTCCGCCCGCGCCCGAGCCCCTGCGCGTTCCCGTGCCGGACTCGCACACCCACCTCGATCTGCAGGACACCGAGGTCGGGGCCGCGGTTGCGGCGGCGGCCGCGGTCGGCGTGGACGCGCTGATCCAGATCGGGATCGACGTGCCGTCCTCGGAATGGGCTGCCGCCGTCGCCGCGGAGCACGCCGCGGTGTGGGCGACGGTGGCGCTGCACCCGAACGAGGCGCCGCGCCTGACCGCTCCCGGCGTGCTGGACGCCGCGCTGGCGCGGATCGACGCCCTGGCCGCGTTGCCGCAGGTGAGAGGCGTGGGCGAGACCGGCCTGGACTACTTCCGGACCGAAGAGGAATCGGGCCACGCGATTCAAGAAGAATCGTTTCGCCGGCATATCGAGATCGCGAAGAAGCACGCGAAAGCGCTGGTCATTCACGATAGAGATGCGCACGACGACGTGCTGCGCATTTTGAAATCCGAAGGGGCTCCCGAGCGAGTTGTATTCCACTGTTTCTCGGGTGACGTGGAGATGGCCAAAGCCTGTACCGCCAGTGGATACGTGATGTCATTCGCCGGGAATGTCACGATTCGCCGGAATCAACACCTTCGCGACGCGCTCGCGCTGGCGCCCGCCGAACTCGTGCTGGTGGAGACCGACGCGCCGTTCCTGACGCCCGAGCCGTACCGCGGCCGGCCCAACGCGCCGTACCTCATTCCGCTCACGCTGCGGGCAATGTCGCAGGTCAAAGGCATGGACGAGGAAGAACTGGGGTCCACGATCGCCGCAACGGCGCGCCGGGTGTTCGGCCCGCTGTAGCCCGCAACGTCACGCTCAGCGATCTTTCAGGCTTCCGGGACCCAGGGTGACGGCGATCTCACCGTCTGCGAGACGTCGCAGGTGAGAGCGTGTTCGTGAAAGCAACCTCACGTCTACGACACGCCCAAGTTCACCGAAATTTGGCCGCGAAACGCCGATCCGCCTGAACTTCTCCCGCGCCGAATACCGATAGTTCTGGATCTTGTGAATGATCGCCGCCGTGACCTTCCTCACCAACCTTTACCTTCTTCGCTGTTTGCCCTATGCCGTTCTGCGTGGTTACTGTCCTTGTCCAGTAGCCGGGATCGGAATGCCTCCCGGGGATGTGCCGGAACTGCTGACCAGTCGGGGGACTCCCAGCTTCCCCCTGCCCGTCGTGCGGACTGCCCACCTCCTCGCGAGCGCCGTGCCCGGATCTGCCAGGTCTGGAGCGACGTGCAGGAAACGCGAGTACGCAAGCCATCGGCTGCGGCCAAACGATGGGCGGTGCACGCCCTCGTCGCGGCGTCGATGGTCGGAGGCGTCTCCGCGTTCGTCAGCTTCGACAAGACCGTCCACCTCACCGTGGACGGCGAGACCAAGAAGGTCCACACGTTTGCGCGCAGCGTCGCGGGGGTGCTTGCGCGCGAGGGCATCGAGGTCGGCGACTACGACTCGGTCGTTCCGTCGCTGGACCGAAAGATCGACGAGGGCCAGCGCATCGCGGTCCGGTTCGGTCGCCCGATCGACCTGGACATGGACGGCGACAAGAAGCGCGTCTGGGTGACCGCCACCAGCGTCGACGAGGCGCTGTCCGAACTCGGCGTCCGGGACCGCAACGTCTACATCTTCTCCTCCCGCTCGCAGGCCATCGGCCGCGAGGGCCTGGAGTTGAAGGTGCTCAGCAGTCGGCAGGTCACGCTGATCGCCGACGGCAAGACCCGCAAGCTCAAGACCTCCGCCGGTACCGTCCGCCAACTGCTGCTGGAGGCCGGAATCCTGCTCGAGGGTCTGGACGAGGTCAGCCCGCAGATCGACGCGACTCCCGAGGACGGCGCCAAGATCCGCGTCGTGCGCGTGGACGCCAAGCGCATCACGGTGAAGGTGGACATCCCCTTCAAGGTCCGCAAGATCGACGACCCGAAGATGTTCCCCTGGGAGCGCAAGGTCGTCACCCCGGGCCGCAAGGGCGTCAAGGAGACGACCGTCGAACTCATCCGCCGCGACGGCAAGCTCGCGGACAAGGACACGATCTCCAGCAAGGTGCTCCGCGAGCCGCGCGACGAGGTCGTTCGCCTCGGCACCAAGTCCGCGAAGTTCGCCCGCACCGGCGCCGAGGGCCTGAACTGGGCCGCGCTGGCCCAGTGCGAGTCCGGCGGCAACCCGCGCGCCGTCAGCCCCGCCGGGTATTACGGGCTCTACCAGTTCAGCCCCGGCACCTGGCGCACAGTGGGCGGCCGCGGCATGCCGCACAAGGCCACCCCCGCCGAACAGACCTACCGCGCGATGCTCCTCTACAAGCGCGAAGGCGCCCGCCCCTGGCCCGTCTGCGGCCGCAAGCTCTTCGCCCGCTAGACACTTCCGCCCCGGCCGCCCGCTCCCACGAGCCGACGGCCGTTGGCGTCAAGAGCCGGGGAACACAGGCGATTGAGGCGAGCGGAGCGAGAGAGCCTGTTTGCGAGCCTGCGAGCGGCTCTCTCGATCCCGAGCCGATTGAGCCTGTTGACGAGCGAAGCGAGGAACACGACAGCCGAAAGGGTTGCTCCGGCGGGCGGTTTGTCCCGGTTTGTGGAGCCGTTTCGGCTGATGACAGGGGTGCCGCTGCGACGACTTGCGCAACGGTTTGTCTCGCATCGTGGGACGGGCTCGGCGGCGAATAGGGTGCCCCGGTGCCCTCCCTACTGACCCCCGCCAACGTGCGCGAGCTCGCCGAGCAACTCGGCGTGCGGCCGACGAAGACGCTGGGGCAGAACTTCGTCATCGACCCGAACACGGTGCGCCGCATCGTGCGCCTGGCCGAGGTGCGCCCGGACGACGTCGTCCTCGAGGTTGGTCCCGGGCTCGGATCGCTCACCCTCGCCCTGCTGCCCGAGGTCGCGGCGGTCACCGCAGTGGAGATCGACCCGGCGCTCGCGGGCGCGCTGCCGGCCACCGTGGCGCGGTTCGCGCCCGAACTCGCCGCCAACCTGCACCTCGTGAACGCCGACGCGCTCACGATCCGCGACCTGCCCGGCCCGCCGCCGACGATGCTCGTCGCGAACCTGCCCTACAACGTCGCCGTTCCGGTGCTGCTGCACTGCCTGGCGAGTCTGCCGAGCCTGCGCGGAGCGCTGGTCATGGTGCAGGCCGAAGTTGCCGCCCGCCTGGCCGCCGCCCCCGGCAGCCGGGTGTACGGCGTGCCGTCGGTCAAGGCCCGCTGGTACGGCGAGGTCGCGACCGCGGGGTCGATCGGCCGCACGGTCTTCTGGCCGGCGCCGAACGTCGACTCCGGCCTGGTCATGCTGCGCCGCGGTCCGCAGCGCGACGGCGACCGCGCGGCCGTGTTCGCCGTCGTCGACGCCGCGTTTGCGCAGCGCCGCAAGACGCTGCGCTCCGCGCTGGCGGGCTGGGCCGGCTCGGCACCCCTCGCCGAACAGGCCCTGCGCGCGGCCGGCGTCGACCCGACGCTGCGCGGCGAGCAGCTCGACGTCGAGGACTTCGTGCGCATCGCAGCCGCCAGAACGGGATGATCGCTTCGCTCGACCGGCTCGGACACACGAGCGCCCGCTGGGGGTTCGCTGATCACACGCGGGGCGCTCGTGCGCCTCGCGCCTCGATCGCCGGTAGGTTTCGGAACAGATAGCGGCGCGTTCCGGGGGCAATGAGTGGCAACGGTGACGGTGCGGGCACCTGCGAAGGTGAACCTGCAACTCTCCGTCGGCGGTGTGCGTCCGGACGGGTACCACGAACTCGTCAACGTCTTCCACGCCGTTTCGCTGTTCGACGAGGTCGCCGCGCGCCCGGCCGACGACATCTCGGTGACGGTCCGCGCAGCGTGCTCCGGCATCGACGTGGACGGCGTCCCCACCGACGGCACCAACCTCGCCGTCAGGGCGGCCAACCTGCTCGCCGAGCACACGGGCATGGCCGACGGGGTCGCGCTCGAGATCCGCAAGGCCATCCCCGTTGCGGGCGGCATGGCCGGCGGCAGCGCCGACGCCGCCGCGGCCCTGCTCGCCTGCGACCTCCTGTGGGGCACGCATCTGCCGCGTGCCGAACTCGACGAGCTCGCCGCCGAACTCGGCGCCGACGTGCCCTTCGCGCTCCTCGGGCACACCGCCGTCGGCGTCGGCCGCGGCGACCAGCTCACCGCGGTGCTCGGCCGCGGACAGTTCCACTGGGTGTTTGCGTTGGCCGAGGGCGGCCTGTCGGCCGGCGACGTCTACCGGGAATGCGACCGGCTGCGCGCACACGCCGGACAGTCCCTCGACGTGGTCCCCGACGCGGCCGACCCGGCGCTGTTCGCCGCCCTGCGGTCCGGCGACGCAAAGGCGCTCGGCACCGCCCTGCGCAACGACCTGCAGGACGCGGCGCTCTCGCTGCGCCCGGACCTGGAACGAACTCTCGAGGCCGGACTCGAACTCGGCGGACTCGGGGCGGTCCTCTCCGGCAGCGGACCCACGTGCGCGTTCCTCGTCGCCTCCGCCGAGGCCGCCCTCGACCTCTCCGTCGGCCTCACCGCGCTCGGCGTGTGCCGCGACGTCAAACGCGCCACCGGCCCCGTCGCCGGGGCGCGGGCGGTCGTCGCCTGATGCCGAACCTCGTCAACCTCGAGACGGTCCGCAAGGCGTACGGCCTCACGACTCTGCTCGACGGCGTCTCGCTCGGCCTGCACGCGGGGGAGCGAGTCGGGGTCGTCGGCCGCAACGGCGCCGGGAAGTCGACGCTGCTGCGCGTCATGGCCAAGCTCGAGGCTGCCGACTCCGGACGGGTCACGCACCTCGGCGGCCTACGCGTCGGCGTCCTCAAGCAGGGCGACGACCTCGACGCCACCGCGACGATCAGGCAGAGCGTCGTCGGCGACCTGGCCGACCACGAGTGGGCCGGCGACGCGCGCATCCGCGAGGTCTTCACCGGACTGTTCGGCGGCCTGGACCTGCCGGGCTTCGCGGACGGGCCGAACACCGTGGTCGGGCCGCTGTCCGGCGGGGAGCGGCGTCGCATCGCACTGGCCCGCGAGCTCGTCCGCGAACTGGACCTGCTCGTCCTGGACGAGCCGACCAACCACCTCGACGTCGAGGGCATCACGTGGCTCGCCGAGCACCTTGCCGGCCGGGCCGGCGCGCTGCTCATGGTGACCCACGACCGCTGGTTCCTCGACGCCGTCTGCACCCTCACGTGGGAGGTCTCCCGCGGTCAGGTCTTCGCCTACGAGGGCGGTTACTCCGCCTACGTGCTGGCGAAGGCCGAGCGGGAGCGCGTCGCCAACGCGACCGAGGCGCGCCGGCAGAACCTGCTGCGCAAGGAACTTGCGTGGCTGCGCCGCGGCCCGCCCGCGCGGACCAGCAAGCCGCAGTTCCGCATCGACGCCGCCAACGCCCTCATCGCCGACGAACCCCCGGCCCGCGACTCCGTCGAACTGGCCAAGTTCGCCGCCACCCGCCTGGGTCGCACCGTGCTGGAGCTCGACGACGTCACGCTCGAGCTCGGCGGCAGGCAATTGCTGAAGCGCGTCACCTGGGCACTCGCGCCCGGTGCGCGCATCGGGCTGGTCGGGGTGAACGGCAGCGGCAAAACCTCGGTGCTGCGCATGTTCGACGGAACGCTGCAGCCCGCCGGCGGGAAGATCGTGCGTGGCGTGACCGTGCAGATCGGCTACCTGACGCAGGACGTCGTCGCGCCCGACCCGACCGACCGCGTCCTGTCCTCGCTCGAACGCATCTCGAAGTATCTGACCATCGGCAAGAAGGAACACTCCGCCTCCGACCTCGCCGAGAAGTTCGGGTTCACCGGCGAGCGGCAGTGGGCCGTCGTCGGGGACCTGTCCGGCGGCGAGCAGCGGCGCCTGGCCCTGCTGCGGATCCTGATGTCCGGCGCGAACGTGCTCCTCCTCGACGAGCCGACGAACGATCTCGACATCGAAACCCTCACCCGTCTCGAGGACCTCCTCGACGGCTGGGCGGGAAGCCTCGTCGTCGTCAGCCACGACCGGTACTTCCTCGAGCGCGTCACGGACTCGGTCCAGGCGCTCTACGGCGACGGCACTCTGCGTGCGGTCCCCGGCGGTGTCGACGAGTATCTGAGGCATCGTCAGAACACTGTCAAGCCGGTCGAACCTGCCCCGAAGATCGCCGCGCCCGCCTCGGCCGGCGACGCCCGCGCGGCCCGCAAGGAGGTCGTCCGCATCGAGCGGCGCCTAGACCGGATCCGCGACGAGGAGGCCAAGCTCCACGACCAGATGGCCACCCACGCCTCCGACCACGTCAAGGTCACCGAGCTCGACGCGAAGCTGCGCGCGCTGCTCGCCGAACGCGACGAGCTCGAGGAGGCCTGGCTCGAGGCCGCCGAGCTCGCGCAGCAGTAGGCGTGCCCCAACACCCCCGATAGTGCAGTTGGGGTACGCCAAATCGGCCTTTGGCGTACCCGAGGTGCGCTATCGGCGCAGTACGGGGTCAGTCCAGGGCGTCGAAGGGCGCGCCGAGTTCGCGCAGCAGGTCGGCGAGCTGTTCGCGCTGCCGCGAGGTCAGGCCGATCAGGAGTTCCTGTTCGTGCTTGAGCAGGTGGGTCAGGGCGCCGTCCACCTGGGCGAGGCCGTCGGCGGTGAGGACGACGAGCACGCCGCGGCGGTCGCTGGGATCGGGCTCGCGGCGAACCAGGCCGCGCTCGGCGAGACGGTCGATGCGGTTGGTCATCGTGCCGGACGTGACCAGCGTCTGGTTCAACAGCGCGCCGGGGGAGAGGCGATAGGGATCCCCGGAGCGGCGCAGTGCCGAGAGGACGTCGAACTCCCAGACCTGCAGGTCCTTCTCGGCGAACGCGACGCGCCGCGCCCGATCGAGATGGCGGGCGAGCCGGCTGAGCCGGCTGAGCACCTCCAGCGGAGAAACGTCCAGGTCGGGCCGCTCGCGTCGCCACGCGGCGACCAGGCGATCGACCTCGTCCTCCATCCCAGGAGCATACGGGGTTGTCTCGACGTCAAGAGATTCCCATCGGGCAATCCGTTCCCCCGTACAGAGACGAACGATGGGCTGTGTGGAGCAAGGTGGCGGACCGGACGCCGGTCGCCGTTGCAGCCAAGCCGAACGTCCTGCTCGGGGCCGTGCTCGGCGTCGCCCTCGTGCTCACCGGCGTCGTCGGCTTCGCGATCTCGGCCGGCAGCAACCTGGCCACTCCGCCCGGACACAGCGGACACGGCCTCGGCGGCCTGCACTGCCTTCTCTACGCGGCCCTGGGGATCGGGCTCCTGGTCGGGGCTGCGCTCGGCCGCGCCCGGCAGGTCAACACGATCCTCGGCGCCGCCTATCTGGTCCTCGGCGTGGTGCTGCTGGCACTTCTCGACAGCGGACCGCAACTGCTGACGCTCCACGACGCCGACAATGTCGCGCACCTCGCCGGAGCCGCCCTGTTGCTGGGATTCGGCCGCACGCAGCAGTGATTCGCTGCGCCCGCCGAGGGTTCCCCATGATGTAGTGACCAGAGACTCACCAGGCGGCCCACCTCCCCCCGAATGGATGTGAGAACGTGGAGTGGCCTGCCCACCCGGAGCACACGAGGGTCGCCGTATGACGATGTCTCCCCCCTTGGCCGATGCGCCACGCGGCACCATGGGCGGAGATCGCAAGGGCTGGCTCGAACAGCTGACCCTCGCGCTGTTCATCCTGATTCCGCTGGTGGCCGTCGCCGCAGCCGTTCCGGTCCTCTGGGGCTGGGGTCTGCACTGGCGGGACGTGGTCATCGCCGGCGTCCTCTACGTGCTCACCGGCTTCGGCATCACCGTCGGGTACCACCGGTTCTTCACCCACGGCTCGTTCAAGGCGAACCGAGGCCTGAAGATCCTGCTCGGGGTCATGGGCAGCCTCGCCGTCATGGGGCCGTTGATTCGCTGGGTCGCCGACCACCGCAAGCACCACCAGTTCTCCGACAAGCAGGACGACCCGCACTCGCCGTGGGCCTACGGCTCGGGCGTCAAGGGCATGACCAAGGGCCTGTGGCACGCGCACGTCGGCTGGCTGTTCGACACCGAGCAGACCCCGGCCGACAAGTACGCCCCGGACCTGCTGGCCGACTCCGACATCGTGAAGATGTCCCGGCACTTCCCGACCTTCGTCGCGCTCTCGACGCTGGCCCCCCTGCTGATCGGCGGCCTGTGGTCCTGGTCCTGGCAGGGTGCGCTGTCTGCCTTCTTCTGGGCCACGCTGGTCCGCGTCGCGCTGCTGCACCACGTCACCTGGTCGATCAACTCGATCTGCCACGTCGTCGGCTCGCGGCCGTTCAAGTCCCGCGACAAGTCCGGCAACGTCTGGTGGCTCTCGGTCCTGTCGTTCGGGGAGTCCTGGCACAACCTCCACCACGCGGACCCCACCTCGGCCCGGCACGGCGTGCTGCGCGGCCAGTTCGACTCCAGCGCCCGGCTGATCTGGCTGTTCGAGAAGTTCGGTTGGGCCAGCAGCGTCCGCTGGCCGACGGCGGCGCGCCTGGCGTCGCGGCGAGTGTCCACCCCGGAGTCATGACCGACGACGGGGAAGCCCGCCGCGTTCGGATGACGGGCAAGGAACGCCGCGAGCAGCTGCTCGACGTCGGCCGCAAGCTGTTCGCCGAGAAGGGCTTCGAGGGCACCTCGGTCGAGGAGATCGCCTCGAAGGCCAACGTCTCCAAGCCCGTCGTCTACGAGCACTTCGGCGGCAAGGAGGGCCTCTACGCCGTCGTCGTCGACCGGGAGATCCAGGACCTGCTCGGCCGCATGACCAACTCGCTCACCGCAGGCGTCCCGCGCGAACTGCTCGAGCAGGCGGCCAATGCCCTGCTGGAGTACATCGAGACCTCCACGGACGGCTTCCGCATCCTCGTCCGGGATTCGCCCGTCGCGCAGTCCACCGGCACGTTCGCATCGCTGATGAGCGACGTGGCCAGCCAGGTCGAGCACATCCTCGTCGAGCAGTTCTCGACCCGCGGCCTGCCGCACAAGGCTGCGCCGATGTACGCGCAGATGCTCGTCGGCATGGTCGCGATGACCGGCCAGTGGTGGCTCGACGTCCGCAAGCCCAAGCGCTCCGAGGTCGCCGCGCACCTGGTGAACCTCGCCTGGAACGGCCTGCACAACCTCGAGCCCAAGCCGCAGCTCACGACGGAGGACCTCAAGAGGTAGTTAGTCGCTGCCGCCCGGCCCGAGAACCGCCTCGGCGTCCGCAAGATCCTTCAGACGCCCCGCAGCGCGCTTGTTCGTGACGAAGTCGGCCAGGCCGATGCGGGCACTCGAAGGCCGCCCAGCTCACACTCGACTCGGTTGGGCGCCGCCCGCTCGGCGGTACAACCGCAACGTGTGGGGTGGAGCCCGGGGAAGCGGCCGCCTCCTTGGGTTGCGGTTCTACCGATCCGTGGTCGGGGTCGTCGTGCATCTCGGCGCCGACGAGCCGAAGGCCTGTGGGGTTCCCGGCGGGGTGCGAAGCAGCAGTTCGCGTAGGTCGGCGGCGGAGCGACCGTGCATCACCACGCGCACGCTGTCCATCTCGTACTGGCGGGTGTAGTCGTCGAAGGTCGTGTCCTCCGCGCGGACCGTGCCGCCCGCGATTTCGCCGGTACCGATCGTCTGCTCGTCGTAGGGGAGCGGCGCCTTGCCGGCGAGGAATCCCCAGGACGCCTTCGTCGGTTCGTCTCCTTCGTCGCACAGCGCGGGCTGCCAGCGCAGCGGCAGGACGTAGGTGTGCCCAACCTCCAGGCGCGAGCGCTTCTCTACAGCGACCGGGGTGACGCCGTTCCAGCCCCAGACGTTCTCGACGACGATCGTCTTCGGGGTTCCGCGGCGAGGCTTGTCCGCGGACCACAGCACCTCGGTCACCCTCAGGAAGATGTCCCGCAGGCTCCGGTCGCCGGGCTTCTCGGTCACCACCGTGGCCACCACGACGTGGTCGGCGTAGGTCGTCCAGTCCGCGGCGGTCCGGAACGGATAGCGGGCGTCGTCGACGTTCGCGTCGTCCTTCACGATCGGCGGCTGGTTGCTCGACACCGCTGCCGGCGAGCCGAGGGAATGGCCGAAGACGCGATCCCAGACCGCCGCGTCGGGTCCGGTCCAGTAGCGGGTGAAGCCGCACGACCAGACGATGGGCTTGCCGCTCAGGCCGTCGTCGACCATCCCACTCACGAGAATGCGGGTGCCGACCTCGTACACCGGACGCCACCCCTCTTCGCCCGCGAAGTCGTCGGGTCCGCCGGATCCCTTGCCGTCGCCGGGCGGGAAGAACCCGATCTCGAAGGTCGATCCGCTGCCGCCGAAGTACCAGGTGTTCACCTCGAACTCGACCGTGTAGTAGCGGGCGGCCTGCTTCTTCGTCTCGTGGATCCTCCGCACGGTGCCGTCGAAGGCCAGGGTGCGGTCGGCCAGGTTCTTCTCGTTGTACTCGTAGGCGCACAGTCCGCCGGAGCCCGGCGCAAGCGGACCGGACCGTTCGGCAGACGCCGGCGGCGAGGGCGTCGGGGCGGCCACGACGATGTCGCGACGTTCCGCGCGAGCCAGATCCAGCGCGGTGACGCCCAGCCCGAGACCGGCGACGACGCCGATCGCGAGGCCGCTCTGCGCCCAGCGCTGGCGGCGACGACGGACGCGGCCCCGCCGCAGCACCGCTTCGGGAGCCGGGAGCACTGCGCGGGAGGTGGCCGCGGCACGAAGCCGATCGGCGACGAAGTCCTCGTCGGGGTTCTGCTGCTCAGACATCTGCCGCCTCCTGCTCTGCCTTGGAGCGCTTGGGCTTCTCACTGCTGTCGGCGAGCTTGCGAGCCGGCCAGACACCGTCTCGCTCGTCGCCCTCGCGCAGCGCCGCGCGAACGGCCGCGATCCCACGCGCCGCCTGGCTCTTCACCGTTCCCTCGGAGATCCCGAGTTCGTGCGCAACCTCGGCGACCGAGAGACCTTCGAGGTAGCGCAGCACCACCACCGCCCGCTGCCGCGCCGGAATCTGCGCCAACGCCGCCACCGCGTCCGCAGCGTCGACACCCTGCACCGACCCGATCGCGTCCTCGGCGAAGTCCGGCACGGACCGCTCCCGACGCCACGGTCGGCGCCGCTCGTCGATGACTGCGTTCAGCAGGCCGGCGCGGACGTAGCCGAACGGATCTCCACCCGCCGCGACCTTCGCAAACTTCGGATACAGCCGGACCAGCACCGTCTGCACCACGTCCTCGGCCTGCTGCCAGTCCCCGCCCATCAGGTAGGCGATGCGGGTCAGTCGCGGCTGCGCGGAAACGACGAACGCCACGAACTCGGCGTCGTCCTCGCTGCCCCGCCCCATCGACACCTCCCTGACCCCTGACACGGAGTCGGCCCGCGAAAGGTTGCACGGACTTGGACGCGGCGCCCGCCCTCGGCGTTCGCCCGAGCAAACCGCGGTAGAGAGGCGACAGGCGTGGCACCGTCTCGCCCCATCCCGGTCGGGTGGGACGCCAAGCGGCGGGAGGCCGGGAAGCGATAGCGTCGGGGACGGTCATTCCCGGGTCGTCTAAGGGCAGGACAATCGGTTTTGGTCCGATTTATGGGGGTTCGAATCCTCCCCCGGGAGCTTCTCGCCGGGGGAAGGGTCACCGAATGAGCGTCGTAGTCGTCGTTCTCGCCGCCGGCGAGGGCAAGCGCATGAAATCGGCGCTGCCGAAGGTGCTGCATCCCATCGGTGGGCGCTCGCTGCTCGGGCACGCCCTCGCGGCGGCGCGGGGCACCGAGCCGGAACAGGTGGTCGTGGTCGTCGGCCACGGGCGCGACCAGGTCCGCGCACACCTCGCGCAGATCGACCCGGCCGCCTACACCGTCGTCCAGGAGCAGCAGAACGGCACGGGGCACGCGGTGCGCGTCGCGCTCGAGGCCGTCGCGCCCGGCGAGGACCAGACCGTCCTCGTCGTCTGCGGCGACGTTCCACTGCTGCGCGCCGCGACGCTGACCGAGCTGCTGGAACGCCACGCGGGCGACGGCAACGCGGTCACCGTCCTGACCGCCGTCGTCCCCGACCCCACCGGCTACGGCCGCATTCTCCGGGCGCCGGACGGCGGGCTCGAGGCCATCGTCGAGCAGCGCGACGCCAGCCCGGAGCAGCACAGGATCGGCGAGATCAACTCCGGCGTCTACGCCTTCGACGCCGCCGTCCTGCGCGATGCGCTGGGCCGGCTGTCCACCGACAACAGCCAGGGCGAGGAGTACCTGACCGACGTCGTGTCGATCGCCCGCAAGGACGGCCGCCGCGTCGGCGCCTCCCTCGCGCCGGACCACCGCGAGATCCTCGGCGTCAACGACCGCGCGCAGCTCGCCGACCTCGGCCGCGCGCTCAACGAGCGCGTGGTGGACGGTTGGATGCGTGCCGGCGTCACCGTCGTGGACCCGGCAACGGCCTGGATCGACGTACAGGTCGTGCTGGAGCCCGACGCCCGGATCGAGCAGAACGTGCAGCTCAAGGGGAGCACCACGATCGCGGCGGGTGCGACGATCGGCCCGAACTCCACGCTCACCGACACCCGCGTCGGCACCGGCGCGCACGTGCTGGCGACCAACGCCACGGACGCCGTCATCGGACCGGACGCCAGCGTCGGCCCGTTCACCTACCTGCGGCCCGGCACGGTGCTCGGGGACCACACCAAGGCCGGCGCCTTCGTGGAGGTCAAGAACTCCACCGTCGGCAGCGGCTCGAAGATTCCGCACCTGAGCTACGTCGGCGACGGCGACATCGGGGAGCACTCGAACATCGGCTGCGCAACGGTGTTCGTGAACTACGACGGGGTGAACAAGCACCGGACGACGGTCGGGGACCACGTCCGGGTGGGCAGCGACACCATGTTGGTGGCCCCGCTGACGCTCGGCGACGGCTCCTACACCGCCGCCGGATCGGTCGTCACCAAGGACGTCCCGCCCGGAGCGCTGGCCGTGGCGCGAGGCACTCAGCGGAACATCGATAATTGGGTGATGCGCGCTCGTCCCGGCAGCAAGGCGGCAACCGCCGCCGAGGCTGCACTGCGCGCAGCAGCCGGCGAGCAGGAGTGACCCGTGAGTGAGCGAAGCGAGCGAACCAAGAAAGGTGCCGGGACTGCCCGGCATCGACCGGCCGAGCGTAGCGAGGCTGGTCGATGACGGGCATTACGACCACCGGTGAGCGCAAGCTCCTCGTCATGGGTGGCCGGGCCTACCCGGAGCTCGCCGAGGAGGTGGCCGAGGGCCTCGGCATCACGCTGACCCCCACCACGGCGCTGGACTTCGCCAACGGCGAGATCTACGTGCGGTACCAGGAGTCGGTGCGCGGCGCGGACACCTTCGTGATCCAGTCTCACGCGGCGCCGATCAACCAGTGGATCATGGAGCAGTTGCTCATGGTCGACGCGCTCAAGCGTGCCTCGGCCAAGCGCATCACCGTGGTCGTGCCCTTCTACGGGTACTCGCGCCAGGACAAGAAGCACAAGGGCCGCGAGCCGATCTCCGCCCGCCTCGTGGCGGATCTGTTCAAGACCGCGGGTGCGAACCGCCTGATCTCCGTGGACCTGCACACCTCCCAGATCCAGGGCTTCTTCGACGGCCCGGTCGACCACCTCTTCGCGCTGCCGTTGCTGACCCGCTACGTCGGCAACCGCGTGGACCGGGACCGCCTCACCGTGGTCTCCCCGGACGCCGGCCGCGTGCGCGTTGCGGACATGTGGACCGACCGCCTCGGCTGCCCGCTGGCCATCGTGCACAAGCGGCGCGACCCGAACGTCCCGAACCAGGTCACCGTGCACGAGGTCGTCGGCGACGTGAAGGGCCGCGTCTGCGTGCTCGTCGACGACATGATCGACACGGCGGGCACGATCACCCACGCCGCGGACACCCTGTTCGACCAGGGGGCCGCCGAGGTGCTCGTCGCCGCGACGCACCCGATCCTGTCCGGGCCGGCCGTGGATCGGCTGAAGAACTCGCGCATCTCCGAGGTTGTCGTCACCAACACCCTCCCGATCGAGGAGGAGCGTCGCTTCGACAAGCTCACCGTGCTGTCGATCGCCCCGCTCATCGCCCGCGCCATCCGCGAGGTCTTCGACGACGGATCGGTGACCTCGCTGTTCGAGGGCGAAGCCTAGGTCGGGTAGGCTTCGCAGGTTGCCCGGCGAGGGAGCCCGGAGGGCCTCCGCCCTGGTGCGTCCGTCATCGACAGGTCTGTAAAGAGGAGCAAGAGCGTGTCCGAGGTCCGTATCAGCGCCGAGTCGCGCACCGAGTTCGGCAAGGGTGCCGCCCGACGCATTCGACGGGACCACAAGGTGCCCGGCGTTCTGTACGGGCACGGTGAGAGCCCCAATCACATCACCCTCCCGGGCCACGACCTGATGCTTGCGCTGAAGACCGCGAACGTCCTGCTGAACATCGCCCTGGACGGCAAGCACCTGCTGGCGATTCCGAAGGACGTCCAGCGGGACCCGGTGCGGGGATCGCTCGAGCACGTGGACCTGCTGCTCGTCCGCAAGGGCGAGAAGGTCAGCGTTCAGATCCCGCTGCACGTGGTGGGGCACGCCGGCCCGGACACGGTCGTGGTCTCCGAGCTGACCGTGCTCGAGGTGCTGGCCGAGGCCACGCACATCCCCGAGTTCTTCGAGGTCGACATCGAGGGGCTTCCGGCGGGTACGCAGATCCAGGCCCAGGACATCAAGCTGCCCGCGGGCATCGAGCTGCTCCTCGAGCCCCACACGCTGGTCGTGAACATCACCGGCGAGTCCGCCGAGGCCGAAGGCGAGCCCGGCGACTCCGGTGCCGAGACGTCCGCCGAACCGGAAGCCGTCACCGCCGAATAGCCCGTGCGTCCGGCAGACCCTCTCCACGAGGCGGGTCTGCCGGACGTTGCACGTCCAGGAGGGGTCGTGGCCGACGATCGATGGTTGGTGGTCGGGCTCGGCAACCCCGGCCCGGAGTACGTGGGGAACCGGCACAACATCGGATTCCTGGTACTCGAGGTGCTCGCCGAGCGCGTCCGCGGCAGTTTCAAGTCGCACAAGGCCCGCGCGGACGTCGTCGAGGCGCGCCTCGGCGGGCCCGGCGGCACCCCGGTGGTGCTGGCCAAGCCGCGCTCGTACATGAACGAGTCCGGCGGCCCGGTTGCCGGTCTCGCGCAGTACTACGCCGTGCCGGCGGAGCGGATCGTCGTCGTGCACGACGAACTGGACCTGCCCTACGGCACCCTGCGGGTGAAGCTCGGCGGCGGCGACAACGGGCACAACGGCCTGAAGTCAATGCGCCGCTCGCTGGGGACGGGCGACTTCCACCGCGTGCGCTTCGGCATCGGGCGTCCGCCGGGCCGGATGGACGCGGCCACGTTCGTACTGCGGGACTTCTCGCCGGCGGAGCGCAAGGACATCGACTTCGAGATCGACCGCACCTGCGACGCCGTCGAACTGTTGATCGCCGAAGGCCTGGAGCGCACGCAGAACCAGTACAACGGTTAGCGCGAACGTAACCTGCGTGCGGTAAGCCTGACGGTGTGCTGAGTCGTCAAGGGGCGCTTCGCGCGGGTGCCGGCGCTGCGCCCGACCCGCAGTTCCGCGTTCGCCACGTGACGGTGCACGGCTATCGCCGCGCGTACGTCATGGCCGGCAGCGGTCCCGCCGTGCTGCTCGTCCACGGGATCGGCGACAGCTCGCAGACGTGGCGGCACCTGATTCCCGAGCTCGCCAAAAACCACACCGTGATCGCGCCGGACCTTCTCGGGCACGGCCAGTCGGACCGGCCGCGCGCCGACTACTCGGTGGCCGCGTACGCGTGCGGCATGCGCGATCTGCTCAGCGTGCTGGAGATCGAGACGGCCAGCGTTGTGGGGCACTCGCTCGGGGGCGGTGTCGCGATGCAGTTCGCGTACCAGTTCCCGGAGCGTTGCGAGCGGCTCGTCCTCGTCGCCACCGGTGGCGCCGGGCGGCGCACCAATCTCTTCCTCAAGGCCGCCGCCGTTCCGGGCGCGGGGACCATGCTCCCGATCCTGACCACCCCGACCGTCCGGCCGTTCGTGGCGTCCTACATCCGGTCGCTGAAGCTGCTCGGGGTCGGGATCGGCCGCGACGCCGAGGACATGATTCGGCTTTTCGACGCGCTGCCGGACCGCACCGCTCGCAGCGCGTTC
Organism: Sporichthyaceae bacterium; assembly: GCA_052386455.1. Lineage (GTDB taxonomy): Bacteria > Actinomycetota > Actinomycetes > Sporichthyales > Sporichthyaceae > JBQTKD01. Next base: position 45,058 of record JBQTKD010000002.1, on the reverse strand, counting down.
ATTCGCACGCTGCGCGGCACCGTGGACCGGCACGGCCAGGTCATCACGATGCTCGACCGCTGCTACCTCGCCGCGGGGATGCCCACGCTGCTGGTGTGGGGAGACAAGGACGCCGTGATCCCGGTGGACCACGGCAGGCGCCTGCACGACGCCATGCCCGGCAGCGTGCTCGAGATCTTCCGCGGAGCGGGCCACTTCCCGCACCACAGCGATCCGGAGGAGTTCCTCGACCTCCTGGCGCACTTCCTGGCCACCACGCCGCCCGCGCAGTATTCGGTCCAGGACTGGCGGGCGCTGCTGCGTTCGGGCCCGCCGCCTCGTTCGCTGGCCGTGGCCGTCGAAGCGGCCAAGGACGACGCGGTGGCGCTCGGAAGCTGATCTTGCGTCAGTTGCCGAACGGATGGGCGTAAGCGTCTGCGTCCGGACATGTCGGTCCGAAGATCGCGCACCTTGACCCGAGCTTCGCCCAAGTGGGCGCTTGGCTTGGCTGGAACCGGAAACCTGCTCACTACCGTCCAGTGGTGTCCGAGAACCGTCACCGCGCCCCACGGGCGAAGCGAGCCAGCGCCGAGGCGCCTGCGGTCTCCGCGACCGGCAGCCAGGGCCGGCACCGCGCCGCAGCCAAGCCGTCCCGCACCCCCGTGGCCGCCGGAGCGGCCGCCACGGCCGCCGCAGTCGCCGTCGCAGGGTTCGTGGTCCTCGACGCCGAGGGCAGCGAGAGCCCCGCGCTCGCGTCGGCCGGCTCCGCGCTGGCGAACCTCCCCAGCTTCCACTCCGCGTCCCTCGACGCGTCCCTGGACGCCGCTCTCGTCGATCGGTCCGACGGCGACCGCCGCGCCGCCCGGGACCGGGCCCGTGGCCTGCTCGCCGAGCGCATCGAGGCAGTCGAGAAGGCGGCCGCCGAGGCGGCGCGCAAGAAGCTCCAGGCGCGGCAAAGGGCCTGCGGGTACAACCCCTCCATCCAGCGCGGGCTCACCACCAACGCCGCGCAGCGTCGCAACGCGCGCACGATCATCGACGTCGCCGAGCGCATGAAGCTGCCGCGGCGGGCCGCGGTCATCGCCATCGCGACGGCGCTGCAGGAGTCGTTCCTGCACAACGTGAGCGGCGGGGACCGGGACTCGCGTGGGCTGTTCCAGCAGCGGCCGTCGATGGGCTGGGGCAGCTACACGCAGGTGGGCACCCCGGACTACGCCGCCCGCAAGTTCTACAGCGTGCTGCAGGACCTCGACGGCTGGCAGCGCCTGCCCGTCACCGTCGCCGCCCAGCGCGTGCAGATCTCGGCGTTCCCCTTGGCCTACGCCCGGTGGGAGAAGGCCGCCGCCACCCTGGTCGCCAAGGAGACCGGTGCGAGCGCGGAGTCGCTGACCTGCAGGCCCCGATAACACGAAATATACGAGAATCTTTCGTATATGGGTGATATCGGACACCCGACGGTGGCACTCTTGCCCGTGTGAGACGCGCCCGGCGATTCCGAACTCGCTCGGCGCTGTTCGGCGCCGCGACGCTGCTCACTGCGGGAACGCTGGTCGGCGGTCTCGGCGTCGGGCTCGTCGCCCACGTCTACGCGCGCTCCTCGGCGCCCAGCGGGGACTGTGCCACCCGCGCCGCCGCGAGCGATGCGCTCCAGCGCATGGTCTTCGCCTCGGTGCCGGAGTCCTCGGTGCGATTCGTCGACTCCAGCGCGGCTACCGAGCTCGAGTGCGCCCCCGGCCCCGTCGGCTTCCAGGCGTTGTGGACCGGTGCCACCGGTGCGCAGACCGTACGGCTCCTGCAGGACCGGGGATGGCGCCGTGCCGACCCGGCCGAGGGCACGCCGGAGTGGTTCCTGCGCGACGAACCCGCCGCCATGGACGCTCCGGCCGGCGCCGTGATCGTGCTGGACAAGGCCGCAGACGGCCGCCGCTTCGGGGTCGCCGTGAACCGGCTGGGCATGTCCGCCTGGGCCGAATAGCCAACGTAGGGTTGGGGCGAACCCCGCGCGAACGTCGCTGCGGGGCGTTCGTGTTGTGCGTGCGCCGGCCGCACGGCGTTGTGTCGGGTGCATTTGACCGATTCAACGACGTGCGCGGCGCAGGCAGCTGAGGGGGAAATCGCCATGTCGGTCGCAGGTCTACTCGACGTCGTAGCCGCCGATCCGACGCTGGCCGTAGCCCTCGCGCATCCGGGTACCCCGGCCGATCTGATTGGCCCGCCCGGCCTGCGGCCCTTCGCCCTCGCCGCGCTGGCCAAGCGCACCGGGCGCACCGTGCTCGCCGTGACCGCCACCGGCCGCGAGGCCGAAGACCTCGAAGCCGCACTCGGCGCGCTGCTGCCCGCCGGGCGGGTGGCGGTGTTTCCGTCCTGGGAAACGCTGCCGCACGAGCGGCTCTCGCCGCGCGCCGACACCGTTGGACGCCGGCTCGCCGTGCTGCGCCGGCTCGTCCGGCCGATGGAGGAGGACTCCGCAGCCGGCCCGCTCGACGTCGTGCTCTGCCCCGTGCGCAGCCTGGTCCAGCCGATGGTGCCCAGCCTCGGTGCACTGGAGCCGGTGAGCCTGCGGGTCGGCGACGAGGTCGAACTCGACGCGGTGGTCGACGCCCTCGCGGCCGCCGCGTACTCCCGCGTCGACCTCGTCGAACGGCGCGGCGAGTTCGCCGTCCGCGGTGGCATCGTGGACGTCTTCCCACCCACCGAGGAACACCCGCTGCGCGTGGAGTTCTGGGGCGACGAGGTCGAGGAGATCCGCGAGTTCAAGGTCGCCGACCAGCGCAGCGTGGACGACGCTCCCGATCGCAGGGTCACCCACCTGTGGGCCCCGCCCTGCCGGGAACTGCTTCTCACCAAGGACATCCGCGATCGCGCCGCCGCGCTGCGCGGAGCGCACCCCGAGCTCGAGGAGATGCTCGGCAAGATCTCCGAGGGCATCGCGGTCGAGGGCATGGAGGCGCTCTCGCCCGCGCTGGTGGACCGCATGGAACTGCTCGTCGACCAGTTGCCCGCCGGCACCGTGATCGTGTCGGTGGACCCCGAGCGGGTCCGGGCACGCGCCGCGGACCTGGTGCGCACCAGCGCGGAGTTCCTCGAGGCGTCCTGGTCCGGCGCCGCCGTCGGCGGCGCGGCACCCATCGACCTCGGCTCCGCCGCCCTGCGCGACCTCGGCGAGGTCCGCGCCCACGTGGCGCAGCTCGGCCTGCCCTGGTGGTCCATCGGGCCGTTCGGTGAAGCAGGCGAAGAATCTGATCCCGTTTCAGGAACTGGGCTCACTGCACCCCCGGCCTACCGTGGGGAGACCGAGAGAGCGCTGGGCGAGATCCGCGACTGGCTCGGCGAGCAGTGGTCGGTCGTCCTCGTCCTCGGCGGGCACGGCACCGCCGACCGCGTCGTCGAACTGCTCAAGGCCGCCGATCTGCCCGCCCGCTTCGTCGAGGAGGTTCTCGCCCCGGAACCCGGTATGGCGCAGGTGACCTGCGGCGCGTTGGGCAACGGCTTTCTGCTGCCCGATGCGAAGGTCGCCGTCCTGACCGAGACCGACCTCACCAGCCGCGTCGCGGGCTCGGCCAAGGATCTGCGCGGCAAGCTGCCGAGCCGCCGGCGCAACACGGTCGACCCGTTGGCGCTGCGGCCCGGCGACTACGTCGTCCACGAACAGCACGGGGTCGGCAAGTACGTCGAGATGACCAGCCGCACCGTTGCGGGCGCCACGCGCGAGTACCTGGTGCTCGAGTACGCCTCCTCCAAGCGCGGCCAGCCCGGCGACCGGCTCTACGTGCCCACCGACGCCCTCGAGCAGGTGACCCGCTACGTCGGCGGAGAGTCGCCGGCGGTGCACCGCCTCGGCGGCGCGGACTGGCAGAAGGCCAAGGGCCGTGCGCGCAAGGCCGTCAAGGAGATCGCCGGCGAACTCATCCGGCTCTACGCCGCCCGCACCTCCGCCCCCGGTCACGCGTTCGGGCCGGACACCCCGTGGCAGCGCGAGCTCGAAGACGCGTTCGGGTACGTCGAGACCGCAGACCAGGCCGCGGCGATCGACGAGGTCAAGGCGGACATGGAAAAGCCCTACCCGATGGACCGAGTGATCTGCGGCGACGTCGGGTACGGCAAGACCGAGATCGCCGTCCGCGCCGCGTTCAAGGCCGTGCAGGACGGCAAGCAGGTTGCCGTGCTCGTGCCGACGACGCTGCTCGCGCAGCAGCACTACTCGACCTTCTCCGAGCGGTACGCGCAGTTCCCGGTCACCGTGAAGAGCCTGTCCCGTTTCAACACCCCGGCCGAAACCACCGCGGTGATGGAGGGCATGGCCGACGGCACGGTCGACGTCGTCATCGGCACGCACCGGCTGCTCTCGCCGAACACGACGTTCAAGAACCTCGGCCTGATCGTCGTCGACGAGGAGCAGCGCTTCGGCGTCGAGCACAAGGAGGCGCTCAAGCACCTGCGCGTCCACGTCGACGTGTTGACGATGTCCGCGACGCCGATCCCGCGCACGCTGGAGATGTCGATCACCGGCATCCGCGAGATGTCCACGATCACCACCCCGCCGGAGGAACGGCACCCGATCCTCACGTTCGTCGGTCCGTACTCGGACAAGCAGATCGCCGCCGCGATCCGTCGCGAACTGCTGCGCGACGGCCAGGTGTTCTACGTCCACAACCGCGTCGAGTCGATCGACAAGGCCGCGCGCCGGCTCGCCGAACTGGTGCCCGAGGCCAGGATCTCCACCGCGCACGGGCAGATGAACGAGCACGCGCTCGAGCAGGTGATCGTCGACTTCTGGGAGAAGCGCAGCGACGTCCTGGTGTGCACCACGATCGTCGAGACCGGCCTGGACATCAGCAACGCGAACACGCTGATCGTGGAACGGTCCGACGTGCTCGGCCTGTCCCAGCTGCACCAGCTGCGCGGCCGCGTCGGGCGTTCCCGCGAACGCGGCTACGCCTACTTCCTGTACCCGGCCGAGAAGCCGCTGACCGAGACGGCGCACGAGCGGCTCGCGACCATCGCCCAGCACACCGAGCTCGGCGCCGGCATGTACGTGGCGATGAAGGACCTCGAGATCCGCGGTGCGGGCAACCTGCTCGGCGGCGAGCAGTCCGGGCACATCGAGGGCGTCGGCTTCGACCTGTACGTGCGGATGGTCGGCGAGGCCGTCGCGGAGTACAAGGCAGGGCCCGACGCGGCCGGCCCGCCCGCCGAGGTCCGCGTGGAACTGCCCGTGGACGCGCACATCCCGCACGAGTGGCTGTCCACCGAGCGACTGCGGCTGGAGGCCTACCGGCGCATCGCCGCGATCGGCACCACGCCGGACGCGGACTACGCGGCCGAGATCGAGGCCGTCCGCGCCGAGCTCACCGACCGGTACGGCACCCCGCCGGAGCCGGTGGAGAACCTGTTCGCGGTGGCCGCATTCCGGGCGCACCTGCGCGGGCACGGCATCGAGGAGGTCACCCTCGCCGGGACCAACGTGCGCTTCGGACCGTTGGACCTTCCGGAGTCCAAGCAGCTGCGGCTGCAGCGGCTTTACCCGAAGACCGTCGTGAAGTCGACGGACAAGCGGATCCTCGTCCCGCGCCCCATGACCGCGAGGGTCGGGGGCAAGCCCGTCGGCGGGCTGGAGCTGCTGGACTGGGCGCGCACGTTGGTCGACGCGGTGCTGGCCTAGGATTTGCACCGATCCGAGTCCGTCGCTGGACGCTCGGTTGTCTAGAGGAGTGCCCGTGCGCAGACGACTGCTGGTCGCCGTCCCGGTTGGCCTGATGCTGTTCGCGGGGTGTGGGGAAACCCAGCTCGGTGCCGCGGCGGTCGTCGGCGGCGAGCGGATCCCGCTCAGCGAGATCCAGGACACCGTCGCGCAGACGAAGGCGTTCCTGGACGCCCAAGGGGTCTTGGTGCGCGGGGAGGGCCCCACCGCCGCGGGCGAGGTGGAGCGGCGAGTCATCGAACTGATCGTCGCCCGCACCGCGGCCGACGTGGGTGTCACGGCGACCGACACCGAGGTGGCGGCATTCGCCGCGGAGCAGAGCAAGGACCTCGGCGGACAGTCCAGAATGCTGCAGGCCTTCGCCGCGCAGGGCATCAACCCGGACCGAGTGTCTTCGGTGTTCCGGACCGAGACGCTCCTGCGGAAGATCTCGGCGAAGCTGGTCGGGACCCAGAACCTCTCCGAGGCCGAAGGGGTGCGGCGGCTGCAGCAGAAGCTGGTCTCGGTCGCCGACGCCATGGGCATCAGGATCAACCCCCGGTACGGCACGTTCGGCGGGGCCGAGGGCCCCATCGTGCAGAAGCTGCCCGACTACATCAAGGCCGCCAAGCCGTGACCCAGGGGTCCGGCGTTGCGGACCTGGTGGCGGTCATGGATCGGCTGCGTTCGCCCGGCGGGTGTCCGTGGGACGCCGAGCAGACCCACGAATCGCTGCTGAAGTACCTGCTCGAGGAGTGCTACGAGACCGTCGACGCGGTCGAGTCGGGGGATCGGGCGCACCTGCGCGAAGAACTCGGGGACCTGCTGCTGCAGGTGGTCTTCCACGCCCGCATCGCCCAGGAACACTCCGTAGACCCCTTCGATCTCGACGACGTCGCCACCGGAATCGCGAACAAACTGAGGAACCGTCACCCGCACGTGTTCGCCGGGCTCGTCGTGCACAGCACGGCGGAGCTGGAGGCGAACTGGGAGGCCATGAAGGTGGCCGAGAAGGGCCGGACCTCCGCCATGGACGGCGTCCCGGCCGCCCAGCCGGCGCTCGCCCTCGCCGCCAAGCTGCTCTCCCGTGCTCGGCGGGCCGAGGTGGGGCCTGCGGTCGCCCCCGCCGAGCTTCCCGCCGACGCCGATCTCGGCGCCGCCCTGTTCGCCCTGGTGGCCGCCGCTGTGGAGCGCGGGCAGGACCCGGAGGCCGAACTGCGCCGCGCCGCCAAAGAGTTTGCTGCGGCCGTCCGGGTCGATGAAGCCGAGAAAGATCGCCGGCTTCGGTAGTGTGGCCAGGTCCCTCTCCTCGCCTCCCGAGATGGGGGTGCACCAGGGTGGATTTCGGTCAGACGAGGTGAAATGGCTCGGTCGTCAGGGGTTGGCTCCGGCAAGCCTGCCGCCGTGGCAGCCGACGCTCGGAAGCTGGCGCACCGCGGTGTGCGCAAGGCCAAGCGACAGCTGGGCAAGCAGTTGCGCAGCCGCGGCTGGGCGCCCGTCGCGGAAGCCGCGCGCAAGAGCGGCGGCGGGGGCGTGCACGGCGTCGTCGAGACCTTCACCAAGGACGCGATCTCCGGCTGGGTCGAGCTGCCCGCCGGCGGCAAGCCCGTCCGGATCACTCTGCACCTCGAGGACCTGCAGGTCGCCGGGACGTGGGCGAACGACCCGATCGGGCGGACGGGCAACGCGGAGATCCGCGGCTTTCGGTTCGTCATCAAGGACATCTGGAACTACGCCGCCGTGGGCGAGCGCCTGACCGTCCGCGCGGACGGCGTCCCGCTCCCCATCGCCGGCGTCGGCGCGCACGTCAAGGCCACCGCGGCCGGGCGCGGCACCATTGGAACTTTGAAGCGGAAACTCAACTCCGGCCACGTGTTCTCTAGAAAGGGGCGCCTGCAGTTGTCGAAGTCGTTGGACGAGGCATGGCAGACCGAGGTGCTGGACTTCTACGGAAAGCTCCGCACCACGGTTAAGGACGCCCTGGGTCTGGACCTGTTCGTCATGTACGGCAGCCTGCTCGGCGCCGTGCGCGAGGGTGGATTCATCGGGCACGACGACGACTTCGACGTCGCGGCGATCGTGGACGCTTCCACCGGCCCCGAGGCGATCGAGCAGTTGAAGAAGCTCGCGTTCGCGTTGATCGACGCCGGATACGACGTCGAGGGCCGCCGGACCGCGGTGCACGTGCACCACCGGGACAACCCGAAGCTGCGCATCGACATCTTCCACCTCTACTTCGACGCCGCCGGGGTGCTGCAGTTCGCCTTCGGCGTCGCCGGCAACAAGGACGTCACCAAGGAGAGCTGGCAGGGCCTGGCCGAGCAGACGTTCGGGCCCAGCTCGGTTCTCGTGCCGGTCAACGGCGAGGCCATGTGCGAGACCGTCTACGGCGACGGCTGGCGCGTCCCGAACCCCGGCTTCAACTGGGACACCGACCGCAGCAAGCGCGCCCGCGACGCGATCGTCCCACTGGACGACGTCGAAGAGATCTACTGGGCGAACTTCTACGCCAAGGTCGAGTACACCTCCGGCTCCACGTTCCAGGAGTGGGTCAACGGCCGCGAGGGCATGACCGAGCACGTCGTGGACATCGGCTGTGGCGACGGCCGCGACTCCTACGCGTTCGGCCAGGCGGGGCGCCACGTCACCGGGCTGGACCGCTCGCACATCGGCGTGCGCCACGCGGACAAGAAGGCCCACGACATGGGCATGTACCCGCGCGTGCAGTTCCAGGCGTGCGACGTCGGCGAGGCGGACCCGCTGCGCGGAGTGCTGGCCGGCGCCACCGAGCGCGCAGGCGCGGCTCCGATCACCTTCTACGCGCGGTTCTTCCTGCACTCGATCCCCGAGGACGTGCAGGAGACCCTGATGACCACCGTGGCCTCCGTGGCCCGCTCCGGCGACAAGTTCGCCGCCGAGTTCCGGACCACCGCAGACGCGGAGCTGGCCAAGGTGCACACCAAGCACTACCGCCGCTTCCAGGACGGGTGGGCGTTCGGCACCGCGCTGCGCGAGCGGTACGGCTTCGACGTCGAGTTCGAGGTCGAGGACACCGGCTTCTCGCCCTACAAGGACGAGGACCCGGTGCTGTACCGGGTTGTAGCCACCAAGCGCTGAGCCATGCCGCCGCAGCGCATTCCAGGTCTGGACAAAATCCTCCCGCCGCACACGCGGCGGCGGGAGGTCGTGCGCACCGCGGTTCCGCCCAAGGCGCGCAAGGCCCTGCGCACGGTGCTGCGCCGCTTCGCCCCGCCACCTCCGCCGCCCGCCAAGAAGGCTGCGGCGCCGAAGCCGCCTACGCCCAAGCCCGCGTCGATCGGCAAGGTCGTCGACTTCCGCCGCGGCGCCATGGAGGGCTGGGTCACCCTGCCCGAAGGCGTCGACTCGATGCCCGTCGTCCTGCGCCTCGGCGACGTCGACGCCATGTGCACCGTCGCCACCCCGTCGCCGCACGCGGCCGCCGGCGACCGGCAGGGCGTGTTCCGGTTCCAGACCCGCGGGCTGTGGGAGTTCGCCCGCGCCGGCGACAAGGTCACCTTCGTCGTCGACGGGAAGCCGCTGCCGATCGCCGGGCACGGCAAGGCGGCCGACCCGATCAAGGTCGGTACGAAGACGCCGGCCGACCTGGCCGCACTCCTCGCCGACGGCCACGTCTTCTCCCGCTGGGGCGACCTGCAGGTCGTGAAGTCGCAGGACACTCAGTGGATCGACGCGGTCCTCGACCTCTACGACAAGGTCGCCGGTGTCCTACGGGACGATTTCGGCTACGAGGGGTTCGTGATCTACGGCAGCCTGCTCGGGACGATTCGCGAGGGCGGGGTCATCGGCGTCGACAACGACGCCGACATGGCCTTCGTGTCGGACCTGCCTCCCGGTCCGGCGCTGGGCGAGGAGATGGGCCGGATCGCCGCGCGGCTGATCGAGCTCGGCATGCGGGCCACGGCGACGTCCACCAACGTCTACGTCTACGACGCCGACCGGGCCGACGCTCGCATCGACCTGTTCCACCTCTACTGGGACGCGAAGGACGTACTGGCCTTTCCGTTCGGCGTCGCCGGCACCAGAGATGTGACGCGCAGTCAGTGGCGGGGCGTGACCACCGCGCCGTTCTGCCACCGCACCGTGGGGGTGCCGGTGCTGGCCGAGGAGGTCGTCGCCGCGATCTACGGCGAGGGCTGGCGCACGCCCAACCCCGGCTTCAACTGGAAGAAGGACAAGCGCACCGCCGGGTACGCGGGCCGCATCCCGCCGGAGATCTACGGCCCGGCCAACTGGGAGGACCACTACGCGCGCGTCGAGCTCGCCGAGCCGAGCACCTTCGCGGCCCTGCTGCTGGCACGCTCCGACCTACCCGGTCGAGTGGTGGACCTCGGCAGCGGATGCGGCCGCGACTCCGCCGCCTTCGCCGCCACCGGGCGTTCGGTGTTGGGGCTGGACCGTTCCGGGCGAGCCGTCCTGCGGGCCGGTGCGCGCGTCCCCGGGGCCCGCTTCGAGGTCGCAGACCTCGGCGGGACCGAGTGGGTCGCACTCGTGCGCGAATGGATCGCCGCGGGCGAAGGCCCGGTGCTCTTCCACGCCAGGTTCCTGTTCCACGCCCTGAGCGAGGCGGCCCAGGAGGCGGTGCTCGTGGGTCTCGCCGACCTCGCCCGGCCGGGCGACCTGCTGGCGGCGGAGTTCCGCACCATGGAGGACGAGAAGCTCGCGAAGAACTCGGCGAAGATGTTCCGCCGCTTTCTCGACCCGATCGCCTTCGACGGCGAACTCGGCAACTGCGGCTTCGAGGTCCTGGAGACCGTCGACGGTCAAGGCCTCTCGCCCCACGGGAAGGAAGACCCGGCCCTGCATCGGGCCCTGGCTCGCAAGATTTGAATAGGAGTCCTATATTGATGGGATGAACGTCTACCCCATCTTCGAGTTCGACGTCTCCGAGTGGCTCAACGCCCCGGACTTCGACACCGAGTCCCTCCGCGGCCGGGTCGTGCTGATCGAGACCTTCCAGATGCTCTGCCCCGGCTGCGTCGCCTACGGCATCCCGCAGGCCCTGAAGGTGCACCGTTCCTTCGCGAAAGGCCAGGTCGCCGTCGTGGGGCTGCACACCGTCTTCGAGCACCACGCGGCCATGGGACCGGACTCGCTCAAGGTGTTCCTGCACGAGTACCGGATCGACTTTCCGGTGGGCGTGGACCGCCACGTCCAGGGGCGCCCGACACCGTCGACCATGTCCCGCTACGGACTGCAGGGCACGCCCTCGACTCTGCTGCTCGACCGAGCCGGACAACTGCGCCACACCTCGTTCGGCCAGGTCGACGACCTCGCTCTCGGTGCGCTCCTCGGGCAGCTGCTGACCGAGTCCGCGCCGGAGCCGGTATCCGTTGCGGCCGACGGCGCGGGCGCGGTGTGTGCACCGGGCGTCGGCTGCACGTGACGGCCGGCCTCGCCGAGTCGATCGTCGCCGCGCTGGACCGCCTGGCCCACGCTCGGCGTGCGCAGCGGCAGTCCCTCGCGGGCGAAGCAGGTCTGACGCTGCTTCAGTTGGACCTGCTCGAAACGCTGGCCGCGGGCGTCCCGCCGGCGCCGCTGGTCGGAGCCCTGGCCGCGGAGATCGGCGTCAGCCAGCCGACCGTCACCGACTCGGTGCGCGCACTGGAGCGGAAGGGCCTGCTGACGCGAGATGCCGACCCGGCCGACGCCCGCCGCGGGCTGCTCGTGCTCACGGCCGCTGGGCGCCGACTGGCCGAGGACGTCGCGCGGCGCGACCTCGCCTTCCGCGACGCCGTCGCGGCCCTCCCCGCGAGCGCCCAGGAACAGGCGTACGGCGCGCTGCTCGCAACGATCGCCGCGCTCGTGGACGCCGGCACGATCACCGTCGCCCGCACCTGCACGACGTGCCTGTTCCACCGGCACGACGGCGCGACGCACCGATGCACCCTTCTCGGGACCGACCTGCCGGTGCCCCAGCTACGGGTCGACTGCCGCGATCACCAGCGTGCCTAGTGGTCCGCCTGCGAATTGATCTGGCAGCGTCTGCGGCGCCAGTCGGGTGCCTCGCTGCGTTGTCGTCGTCGCCGATCCAACAGCGGGATCGGCTCCTTCTCCGCCTTGCGATGCATCCCGGCTGATCACCGCATACACCGCCGCAATTCGCAGACGAACCACTAGCGCTCGAGGCGCTCGTACAGGTCTTTGGCCTTCATCGGCCTGTCCAGCGCGGCAACGGCCTCGTAGGTGCGGCGCGAGCACTCGCCGTCGCGGAACGGGAAGGTCTTCGCGATCCGCTGCGCGTAGACCTCGGCCGGAGTGCAGCCGGAGTCCACCAGCGCGACGACGACGTCGAGAGTCTCCTCGGCCTCCGTGCACACCGGGCCGAAGCCGTCGTCCCGGTAGCTCCAGGTGCCGCGGGTGTAGACGTGTTCGCCGGAGAAGAACTCGGCCTCGTCGAATTGGTAGTACACGCACGGCCGGTTCAGGTACGCCGCCTCGAAGGCGAGCGAGGAATAGTCCGAGACGAGCACGGCCGCCTCGGCGATCGTCTGCTGCACGTCGATGTCCGCGAAGCGATGCACGGCGATGTGCTCGGGGAGCGGCGAACCGTGCAGGTAGTCCTGCATGTTCGGGTGCGGCACGAACGTGATGTCGTACCCGTGGGTGGCCGCGGCCTTGCGCAGGCGCTCGGACTCGAGCACCTGACGCCACGCCTTTGCGTACCCGGTTTCCCAGAAGTCCTGGCGAAGTTCGCGGGCGTTGCTCGAACCGATGCGCGAACCGAGCAGGTTGACCCGCCACGTGGGCATGAACAGCAACTTGCGTCGCGCGTGCGGCGGAGTTGCCTCGCCCAATCGCCAGAGCCGGTCGTGCCGGGGGAAGCCGGTGAGCGGGGTGTCCAGCGTGGAGAACCGGTACGCGGTGCCGTCGGTGACGATCGTCGCCCGCTCGTCCGGGGTCGCCGTGACGACCATGTCGATCGGCTTGCCGTTCAGCCAGGTCGACAGGTCGTCCTTGGTGACGCCGTGCTGCAGGAACGTGAATCGCCAGTTGCCGCTGCCCACGCCCTTCTTCTCCAGCGGCCGGACCACGTAGTGGTCGGCGTGGGAGGAGAGCACGTGGCGAGCGTTCAGCAGCGCCAGAGTGTGCCGCCGCGAACCGTGTGCGATCAGCCGGAAGCCCTCGGCCTCGAGCCGGTCCCAGTCGACGCTGTCGCGGTTCAGCACGAACCAGGCGTTCACGTCGGGCTGCTCGTTGTGCAGGTACCGATACAGGTGCTCGGCGTTGTCGTTGGCGTGGGTGTCCTTGTCCATGAGCAGCCACGCGTTGTTCAGCGCCTGCACGGACTCGAAGCGGTCCAACTTCTGCACCGCGACGGCGACGATCTTGCGCTGGCGCTTGCCGCCGACGAGTTGCGCCACCACGGCCTTGCGCGCCTTCTTGCGGGCGATGCCCACGGCCGCCTTCGGGTCCTCCTGCACGCGCCGCGCGATGCGCGCATATCGCCGAGCCTTGCCGCCGGAGGAGTTCGGCCCGGCCGCCTGCTCCTTCGGCGCGCCACCGGAGCCCTTGGGCGGGGACTGCTTGGCGAGGGTCTTCCAGAACTTCAGGGGTCCGGCCTCGTACCGGGTGTTCTCCAGCGACCCGACCCGCATGGGCATGGGAGTGCCGTCGAGGCGCACGGCGACGTTCGCCGACGCGGGGAACCACACGCACCGTTCGTAGGCCAGGGTGCGGCCGAGGAAGTCGACGCGGCGGGTTTTCGCGTGCTTGGGGCGGACTAGGGCGCCGTCTGCGCGGAACTCCTCCACGGGCGGCTCGCCGCCGTAGTAGTACCGCAGCCGCACGACGTGCCGGCGGGTGTCGATCTGATCCGCCGTCACGGCCGTCGGGCGTTGGAGGCGGCCCTTGATGCCGATCATCAGACAGGCGGCGAGGTCGACGGCCTGCGCGCGCTGCGCGAAGGGGAAGTTCTCGATGTAGTCCTCGTCGAGCAGGGCCACGACCTCGTTCAGGGTGTCGTGGAACTCGTCCAGCATCGGCTTCGGAACCCAGGCCGTCTTGACCGGGACCGTGCGGCTGGCCTTGTAGTACCACTGCATTTCGTAGAGCACGAGGTGCTGCGCCCAGCGCGGCACGCGCCCGCGGTCCGCCTTGACGGACTCGAGCAGGCTCAGCCAGCCGAACTTGGGCTGGTGGGTGTACTTGGTCGGCTTGCTCCAGCCGGTCTGCACCAGCGACGTCTGGTCGGCACGGCGGCGGTAGAGGTACAGCGCGTCGGCGCGGAAGGCGACGCGCGGTTTCTCGAACTTGCCGAGGTAACGTGCCGTCAGTTGGCCGTCCTCGAAGGTCGGCACTACCTGGGCGTCGAAGGTCAGACCGTGTTCGATCAGCACGGAGCGGCGGTAGTACCCGGTGTTCGCGGCGAGGTGGATGTACTCCGGGGAGTACTCCAGGTCCACGACCTTGTTGCCCTGCTTGAACCGGTAGTCCAGCGGGTGCTCGCTGCGCATCCCGGTCTCGTCGTCGAACCAGACCAGGCGACCCACGACCAAGTGCACGTTCGCAGCCTCGGGGGAGTCGAGGAACTCCCGGAACTCCGCGGCGTACCAGGGGTCGAGGATGTCGTCCGGGTCCCAGAAGGTGATCCACTCGCCGGTGGCGATCTCCAGTCCCGCGTTGCGGGCCGAGCACAGCCCGCCGTTGGCCTTGCTGACCAGACGCATCGGGATGCCGGAGCGCTCGCTCCACTCGGTGACCAGCCGGGCCGATTCGTCCGGGGACCCGTCGTCGACAAAAATCAGCTCGACGTCGGCCAGCCCGCCCTCCTGTGCGTCCAACGAGCCCAAGAAGTCCGGCAGGTACCGGGCCACTTTGAACATCGGGACGACGACGGAAACCTTGGACAAGCTGGGAGCTCCTCGCGAGGCCGGGGGAACTGCCAGCGTATCGAAAGTGACCTTGAATTCCGCCGCGATAGCGTCCGTGCCATGACATCCGGCACCTTCGACGACCTTGTTGCCCGGGTATTGGACGAATGGTTGGAGGCGTCCCCGGCGACCGCCACGTCGCTGGGCGACCACCGCTTCGACCACCGTCTCGCCGAGCCCGGCGCTTCCGCCCGGGAGCGGGAGGCCGCGCGCTGGCGTACTCGGCTCGAGCAGCTCGACGCAGTGGACCCGGCCGCGCTGGACGCGAGCGAGCGGGTGGACCACGCGATCCTGCGCCACCGTCTCGAGGCCCAGGTCTTCGCCCTCGAGGACCTCCGCGAACACACCTGGAACCCGCTGCTCGCGAACCCGGGAACGGCGTTGCACGTCCTGCTGGCCCGCGAGTTCGCCCCGCTGCCGGACCGCCTCCGTTCTCTCGCGGGTCGGCTGGCGCAGATCCCGGAGTCGCTCACCGCCGCTCGCGCAGACCTCGATCGCATGCCCGAGATCCACGTCGCGACGGCCATCGGCCAGTTCACCGGCACCCAGTCCCTGCTCGGTACCGAGCTCGAACGAGCCCTGGCGCAGGCGCCGGAGCTCGTCGACGAGGTCACCGAGCCGCTCGCCCTCGCCCAGGACGCGCTCACCGACCACCTCACCTGGCTCGCCGCGCGGCAGGCCGACGCGGACGGGGACCCGCGGCTGGGCCCGGCGCTCTTCGCTCGGAAGCTGCGCTTCACCCTGGACACCGACGACTCCCCGGACGTGGTTCTCGGGCACGCGAACGCCGAGCTGGCGCGGATCTCCGAGGAGATCGCGGAGGTCGCCTCCCGGATCGCCGGCGCACCCCCGCGCGAGGGCCAGGTGCGCGAGGTGCTGGACCGCCTCGCTGCGGACGCGCCCACCGACGACACGGTCGTCGACCTCGCCGCCACGGCGATGGAGGAGACCTACGCGTTCGTGCGCTCCCACGACCTGATCACCGTGTACGACGACCCGGTCAGCATCGTCGTCATGCCGGAAATCCACCGCGGCGTGGCCGTCGCCTACTGCGATCCGCCCGGACCGCTGGAAACGGCGGAGCTGCCCACCTTCTACGCGATCTCGCCGACGCCGGAGGGCTGGGACCCCGAGCGCGTCGCGTCGTTCTACCGCGAGTACAACGTGCACATGATGCGCAATCTGACGATCCACGAGGCCATGCCCGGCCACGTGCTGCAGCTCGCGCACGACCGTCGGCAGAACACGCCCACCAAGGTTCGCAAGGTGTTCTGGAACGGGCCGTTCGTCGAGGGGTGGGCCGTCTACGCCGAGGAACTGATGGCTCGTCACGGATTCGGCGGCGACGCGGTGCGGATGCAGCAGCTCAAGACGCAGCTCCGGATGACGATCAACGCGATCCTCGACGTCCGGGTCCACACCCGCGGTATGACCCGCGACGAAGGCATGCGTCTGATGCTCGACCGCGGGTACCAGGAGGAGAGCGAGGCGGTCGGCAAGTGGCGCCGCGCGCTGCTCACCTCCACGCAGTTGTCTACCTACTTCGTCGGCTATCTCGCCGTGCGGGACCTGTGCGCGGACCTGCGCGCCGCGCACCCGGACTGGTCGTTGCGCCAGGTCCACGACGCGGTGCTCGCCCACGGCTCCCCGCCGGCGCGGCACCTGCGCCCGCTCCTCGGGCTCTGACCAGGGTGCGCCGGCTCGGTCGTGGGCTGGCGACGGTGCTCTACGCACTGGTCGTGGCGGCGGTGCTGTTCTTCTTCGCCCCGTCGCGAGTGGAGCCGGACGCGTTCGACGCCGTCCGCGCGGATCCGGCGCTGGAGTACAGGGCCCACGACGACTGGTACTCCCTGCTTCCGGCCGGGCAGGCACCGACGCGCGGCCTTGTCTTCTACCCGGGCGGTCACACCGACCCGCGCGCGTACCTGCCCACCTGGGCGCCGATCGTGAAGGCCACCGGCACCGCCGTGTTCTTCGTTCGGGTGCCGCTGTTCTTCGCGCCGCTGGACACTGGCGCCGCGGGTGAGGTGATCGCCGCCCACCCGGCGATCGACCGCTGGTGGGTCGGCGGGCACTCCTACGGCGGGTTCGCGGCTCTGGACTTCTTGGAGCACCGCGCGGCGGCGCGTGTGGAGGGGGTCGTGCTGTGGGCCGCCTACCCGCTGGAGCGAATGCGGACCGACGTCCGCGCGCTGGTGGTGGTGGCCGGGCGCGACGGAATCGTCCCGCCGGCCGACGCCCGCGCGCACGCCGACCTGCTGCCGCCCGGCGCGCTGCTCCGCGAGATCGCCGGCATGGAGCACGGCCAGTTCGGCGCCTACCGGTCGATATTCGGTCGCGGCGACCCGGCGATCGACGACGCCGCCGCGCACGCCGAGCTCGCAACGATCACCGGAAGCTTCCTGGGGACCTGACCTGCGGAGCGGCGGTTCGGAGAGCCTGTGGCGCGTGGGTATGGTGGTTCCGCTTCGTGTCCGCCGCGCCGGGAGACAGTTATGGCCACCATCGAGGACGTCTGGGCCCGGGAGATTCTGGATTCGCGAGGGAACCCGACCATCGAGGTCGAGGTGAAGCTGGACGACGGGACGCTCGGTCGTGCCGCTGTTCCGTCCGGGGCCTCCACCGGCGCCTTCGAGGCCGCCGAGCGCCGCGACGGCGACGCGGACCGATACCTCGGCAAGGGCGTTCAGGACGCCGTCGAGGCGGTCAACTCCGAGATCGCCGCCGAACTCCTCGGCTACGACGTCGACGACCAGCGACTGATCGACCAGGCCCTGATCGACCTCGACGGCACGCCGAACAAGTCGCGGCTGGGCGCGAACGCGATCCTCGGCGCGAGCCTCGCGGTCGCGCGCGCGGGTGCGCAGAGCGTCGGCCTGCCGCTGTTCCGGTACGTCGGCGGCCCGAACGCGCACCTGCTCCCGGTGCCGATGATGAACATCCTCAACGGCGGTGCGCACGCGGACACCGCCGTCGACATCCAGGAGTTCATGATCGCGCCGATCGGCGCGGACACCTTTGCCGACGCCCTGCGCTGGGGCGTGGAGGTCTACCACTCGCTCAAGTCGGTGCTGAAGAAGCAGGGCCTGGCGACGGGCCTGGGCGACGAGGGCGGCTTCGCTCCGTCGCTGCCGAGCAACCGGGACGCGCTCGACCTGATCGGCAAGGCCATCGAGGCCGCGGGCTTCCAGCTCGGCCACGACGTCGTCCTCGCGCTCGACGTCGCCGCCACCGAGTTCTACTCCGACGGCCTGTACAGCTTCGAGGGCAACAAGCTGACCGCGGAGCAGATGGGCGACTACTACGAGTCGCTGCTGAACGACTACCCGCTCGTGTCCATCGAGGACCCGATGAGCGAAGAGGACTGGGCCGGCTGGAAGGCGCTCACCGATCGCGTCGGCAGCCGCGTCCAGCTCGTCGGAGACGACCTGTTCGTGACCAACCCCGAGCGCCTCGCGCGCGGCATCGCCGAGAACACCGCGAACGCGCTGCTGGTGAAGGTCAATCAGATCGGCACGCTGTCGGAGACTCTCGACGCCGTGAACATGGCCCACCGCAACGGGTACCGGGCGATGATGAGCCACCGCTCCGGCGAGACCGAGGACACCACGATCGCCGACCTCGCCGTCGCCACCGACTGCGGGCAGATCAAGACCGGCGCCCCGGCTCGTTCGGAGCGCGTCGCGAAGTACAACGAGCTCCTGCGGATCGAGGAAGAGCTCTTCGAGGCCGCCCGGTACGCGGGCCGCGGAGCGTTCCCCCGGTACAAGGTCGCATGACCCGCGTCGGCCATTACCTGTCACCGCCTGCGGCGCCCGGCGGGCGCCTCGCTGCGTTGTCGTCGTCGCCCGATGCTCCGCATCGGGCTCCTCCTCCGCCTTGCGATGCATCCCGCCGCCAGTCACGATCGACGCTGGCCGCATCCGGCAACGAATGTCCGACGCGGGTCATCCGTTGAAGGTCCCTCGGCGCAGGCCCACTCCGCGGCCCAGAATCCGCGACCGCGCTCGTCCCGGCACGGGCCGCGCGATGCGGCACCCGGCTCGGCGTGCCCTGCGCGGCCGGGTTCCGGCGCAGGCCCGTACCGAGGAAGCTCCCTTCCCCGTCCTGCGCCGCAGCCCCTTCACTCGGCGTGCGGCGATCCTCGCGTCGGTCGTGTTCCTCGTCGCGGTGTCCGTCGCGTATCCGGTGCAGCGGTACGTCGCGCAGCGTCAGCACATCGACGAGCTCCGCGAATCGGTGGCCGCGGGCACCGCTCGGCTCGAGGAGCTCCGCAGGGAGAACGAGCTGCGTCACCAGCCGTTCTGGATCGAGCGCCAGGCTCGGCTGCGGCTGCACTACGTGAAGCCGGGCGAGCAGGCGTTCCGGGTGTCCGACCCGCCCGCGGAGCTCGCGGCGGACCTGCCCGGCGGCCCGACCGTCCCGACCTCTTGGTGGGGCCGCGTCACCGAGTCGCTGGCCGATGCCTCGACGCCGGTGGAGGCACTGCCGCGAGGCCTGCAGCCCGCGGCTCAGTGACTGGGGTCCTGGGTCCGGCGCCGAGCGAGTCCGACCTGGCCGCCGTCGAGGCACAACTGGGCAGGGTGCCGCGCGGGGTGGACTCCGTCGCGTACCGGTGCCCGTGCGGGAACCCCGCCGTGCTCGCGACCGAACCGCGCCTGCCGGACGGCACCCCGTTCCCGACGCTCTTCTATCTGACTTGCCCGAGGGCCTCGAGCCGGATCGGCACGATCGAGGCGTCCGGCCGGATGACCGAACTCAGCGACCGCGTCGCCGCGGACCCGGACCTGCACGCTGCGCATCGGGCCGCCCACCGGGACTACCTCGGCCGACGGGCTCGCCTGGGCGAGGTGCCCGAGGTTGCCGGGATCTCCGCCGGGGGGATGCCGGACCGTGTGAAGTGCCTACACGTCCTGGCCGGGCACGCGCTCGCCGCGGGGCCGGGCGTGAACCCGATCGGCGACGAGGTGGTTGCCGAGATCGGAGCCTGGTGGGAGCACGGGTCGTGCGTCGAGTAGCCGCCATCGACTGTGGGACGAACTCGATTCGCCTGCTGATCTCCGCCGTCGGTTCCGACGGCACGCTGAGCGACGTCGAACGGGTCATGCGGATCAATCGCCTGGGGCAGGGCGTCGACGCCACCGGCCGCCTGGCCCCCGACGCGCTGGAGCGCACCTTTGCGGCCGCCCGCGAGTACGCCGCACTCGTCGAGGGCGTCGGGGGAGTGGACGCGCTGCGCATCGTGGCCACCAGTGCCACCCGCGACGCGGCCAACCGCTCCGAGTTCCAGGCCGGGATGCGCGCGATCCTCGGCGTCGAACCCGAAGTGGTTCCCGGCGAGGTCGAGGCCGCGCTGTCCTTCGCCGGCGCCACCGCCGGCCTTGCCGCCGCCGGGTACGCCGGCCCGTACCTGGTCTTCGACATCGGCGGGGGCTCCACCGAGTTCGTGCTCGGCGACGGTGCACCGCAAGCGGCCCGTTCGGTCGACGTCGGCTGTGTACGGATGCGCGAACGGCGCCTGCACTCGGACCCGGCCAGTACCGAGGAGATCGCCGCTGCGATCGCCGACGTCGACGCCGCCATCGCCCTGGCCGCCGCCGCGGTCCCGTTTGCGCAGGCGCGCTCGGTGGTCGGCGTGGCGGGCACCGTCACGACGCTCGTCGCGATGGCGCTGGGTCTCGACGAGTACGACTCCGACAGGATCCACCAGGCGCGCGTCTCCACGGCCCGCATTCGCGAGATCGGCGCCGGGTTGCTCGCCTCGACCAGCGCCGAGCGCGCGCGGATCGGCGTCATGCACTCCGGCCGGGTCGACGTCATCGGCGCAGGCGCCCTCGTGCTGGACCGTGTGCTGCACGCCCTCGGCGACCCGGACCTCATCGCCTCCGAGCACGACATCCTCGACGGCATTGCCGCCGGCCTGGCGTCGTGACCGCCTCGCCGCTGCCCTTCGCACCACCCGGTACCGGGTGGCCGGAGGACCCGGCGGCCCCGGACACCCCCGTGGCCACCGACGCCGCGACAGTCGTCGTGTTGGCCGAATCCGCCGATTCCCTCGACGAACTGACGGCGCGTCAGTCCGTCTGTCGCGCCTGCCCTCGGCTGGTGGAGTGGCGCGAACAGGTTGCGGTGGAACGCCGCCGCGCCTACGCAGACGAGCCGTACTGGGGCCGGCCGATCGCCGGCTGGGGCGACCCCGCCCCCCGCGTGCTGCTGGTCGGTCTCGCGCCCGCGGCGCACGGCGGCAATCGCACCGGCCGGGTCTTCACCGGCGATCGCAGCGGGGACTGGCTGTTCGCCTCGCTGCACCGCGTCGGCCTCGCCGCCCTGCCGACCTCGACGCACGCCGGCGACGGACAACGGCTGCTCGGCGCCCGCATGCTCGCCGCGGTCCGCTGTGCGCCACCGCTGAACAAGCCCACCAACGACGAGCGCGACGACTGCGCCCCGTGGCTGCACCGCGAGCTCGCCTTCGTGCTCCCGTCGGTCCGCGTTGTGGTGTGCCTCGGCTCGTTCGGCTGGGCCGCGGCCATCGCCGGGCTCGCCGCCAACGAAGTCGCGGTTCCCCGGCCGCGACCGAAGTTTGGTCACGACGCCTCCGCCGAGCTCACCGGCCCCCACGGCCCGATCCTGCTGCTCGGCTCCTTCCACCCCAGCCAGCAGAACACCTTCACCGGCCGCCTCACCGAGCCGATGCTCGACCACGTCCTCGGCCGGGCCCGCGAGGCCGCCGGCCTGTGAACACGCAACTTCTGCACCGCGTCGCGCCCTACGAAGGCCTTCGTAGGGCGCACACGTGCACAGAAGATGGAGTGTCGGGGTGACGCGCCTGGTCTTCGACGGGTGGATCGCCGGCCTCGGCACCGCCGCCGGGGTGCGGATCGTCGTTGGACACTGGCCCGCGAGCCCGTTCGGCGCCTTCACCGACGTCATGCTCGAGCGCGCCGACGGCCACCGCGTCCTGCTCGCGCCCACCGCCGAGATCGCCGAGTTCGTCGCCGCGACCTACCAGTTCGACGCCGTGCAGATCGGCCCGGTCTCGGCCGCGCGAGGCGAGGCCTGGCACGTCGAAGCCCCCGGCCTCTCGCTGCGATTCGAGCTCGGCCCCCGCGGCCGGCTCGGTCGCCTGCTTCGTCTCGTCCCGAGCTTCCTCGCCGGACGCCCCTGGTGGATCGGGCTAGTCGACCGCCCCGCACGCGTGGTCCTGCCCGGCGTCCGCACGCGCGGCAGCGCGGGGAACGGCCGCCGCGAGTGGTACGGCGCCCGCGACCTCCACCCGATCGTCGCGCTGACCGCCACCCTCGACGGCACCGATCTCGGCTTACTCGCCCCGGTCGCCCCGCCCGTCCGCTTCGGCTTCGGCTCCGTCCCGCCGCGACCGGCGCTTACCCGAATCACCACGACGGTGGAACTGCCCTTCTGAAGCGACCTCGATTCTGTCGGTGGCCCGATCTACTCTCGTTCCATGACCCCCAAGGACCCGCCCGGTGACCTGGAGCAGCGCGTGAGCGCCCTCGAGGTCGAGGTTGCGCAGCTTCGCGAGCAATCTGTCCAGGCCAAGACCGATGCGCAAGCTGCACGTGTCCTGGCTTCTGGAGCGGATCACGACGTCTCGGAGGTCCGCGCCGAGCTTCGGGCGCACCTGGGCGCGATCAACGCGTTACACCAAACTCAGGTCGAGCAGGGGCGGCGGATGGACGCCGGTTTCGCCGAAATGCGCGCAGAGTTCGCGGATGTACGCGGCGAATTGCGCGCTGGCTTCGCGCATATCGCCGGGCTACTCGAATCGGTGATCGAGGACGAGCAGGGCTGACCCGCCCCGCAGTTGCTCGGCGATAGGTTCTGTATACCCGCCCGGGTGGTGTAACCGGCAGCCACGGCGAGCTTAAACCTCGCTTCCCGCAAGGGAGTACGGGTTCGAATCCCGTCCCGGGCACCCCGCTTTATCAACGGCTTCACCGCCTCGGTTCAAGTTCCCGCTTCGGGCAGGTCGACTTGTCGGCCGATGGGCGCAGTGGTCCTTTTGGGCATTCGAGCCGGCCGTAAGTTGCGGAACTTCCCAGGGGAGGGACCCGTCCAAGCGCGTGCGTTCGTCACGTTGTCTTGGGGAGAGTTGCATGCACTCGGTGTCGAGCAAGAGGGCCGTCGCTCTCGCGGTGTGCGCGGCCGTTGTCTCGGTGAGCGCAGTCGTGGTGGGAGGCGTTGCGCATTCGGCTCCCACGCAGCCCGCGCCGATGCCCGCGTCGTGGACTGCCTACGCCGTCGAAGTGATTGCACACCGTGGGGCTCCCTCGACTTCCATCGGCGAGAACACTCCCGCCGCACTCCAGGCGGCCTTCGACCAGGGAGCCGACGCTGTCGAGTTCGATGTCGTCGTCACCGAGGACAGCAGGCTGGTGGTGTTGCACGACGGGAACCTGGCGGCACGTACGACCAACTGCACAGGCCTGGTCAAGGAACGCAGCTACGACTACGTCCGCGCCTGCAAGACCCTGGACGGCAGTCCGGTGCCCAATCTCTACGAGATGCTCGAGAAGATCCGAGACGCGGGAAAGCGCGGCTACGTCCACGTCAAGACCCCGTCGGGCAAGGGCCTCGCGGCCAAGTACCTCAAGGCCGTCAACAAGTACGGCCTCAACCGCGGCGGCCACGTTGTCTTCTACAGTTCGAGCGCCGCCGCTCTCGACGAACTGCGCAAGGAGGGCGCGGCCAACGTCGGTCTCACGTTCGTCAACTCCAGAGCGAACGAGGGTTGGGCCTCGAAGTACCCGTTTCTGTTTCCCTGGGACACTCCCGTGACCGTGGAGCTCGTGCGCAGGGCGCAACAGCGCGGGCAGGAGGTTGTTCCGACGGAATCGTCGCGGATCTCGCTGGAGGACGCGCGCTACGCCGGGGTGGACGGCTTCATGTCGAACGATCTGGCCGATGCGGTGCAAAGGCTCAAGTAAGGCCCGGCCGCCGGGCGCGGAATGCCGATTGCGGCGACCCTGGGGCCTTGTCGAACGGCGCACCCTACGCCACGCCTAAGGTTGCGCCGTGCTCCATTCGTCCATCGCATCCAACGGCCGCCGCCTACTGCGCGGTGTCGCGAAGGCAAGCGTGGTCGGACTTGTCCTGTTCGGCTGCGGGGCGGGGGGACCGGGGGCCGATGCCGGGCCGGGCTTCATCGAGGGTGCGGGCACCGTCACCCAGTTGAAGCCCGACCAGCGCGGCGAACCGATCTCGATGAGCGGGCCGAAGCTCGGTGGCGGAACGCTGAGCCTGGGGGACTATCGCGGCAAGGTGGTGCTGCTCAACGTGTGGGGATCGTGGTGCGCGCCGTGCCGCAAGGAGGCGCCGGACCTCGAGGCTGCGTGGCAGGAGCTCAAGGCGCAGGAGGTCCAGTTTTTCGGCATCAACACCCGCGACGATGCCGCCGGCGCAGCCGAGGCCTTCGAACGACGCTTCGCCATCACCTACCCGAGCTTCCTCGATCCGGACGGCAGCCTGCAGTTGACCTTCCGCGACACGCTGCCGCCAAAGGCCATCCCGAGCACGCTGATCCTGGACCGGCAGGGTCGTGTCGCCGCCCGGGTCATCGGCGGAACCACCCGCCTGACCTTCGTGGGTCTGATCTCGGAAGTACTAGCCGAACCCGTGTAACGAGGCTCCGCGGCTACAGTCTCAAGCGAGATGACCGAGACGCCGCGATCGCCGCTCTGTGCCGACGAGTCGCGGCCGGACGCGCACAACGTGCATCGCGAACACGACCACGAGCACGACCACGGCGGCCGCGCCGCTCGCCGCCGCGCCAGGGGGCGCGGCCACGGTCATGGGCACGGGCACGGGCACGGGCACGGCGTGGACGTCGACGCGGACCGCCGCTACCTCTGGATCGCGCTGATCCTGCTGTCCGGGTTCATGGTCGGCGAGGTGATCGTTGCCCTCGCGATCGACTCCCTGGTCCTGCTCGCAGACGCCGGCCACATGCTCACCGACGCCCTGGCGATCGCCGCGGCGCTGTGGGCCATGCGCCTGGCCGCTCGGCCCGCCACCGACCGCTGGACCTACGGGCTCAAGCGCGCCGAGATCCTGTCCGCCTGCGCGAACGGGGTGACCCTGCTCGTCGTCGGCGTCCTGATCGCCGTGGAGGCCGTGCGGCGGCTGTTCGAGCCACCCGACGTCGAAGGCGCCGGGGTGCTGATCGTCGCGATCGTCGGCGTGGTGGTCAACGTCTTCGCCACCGCGGTCCTGGCGCGGGCGAACCGGTCCAGCCTGAACGTCGAGGGCGCCTTCCAGCACGTGTTGACCGACCTGTACGCGTTCATCGGCACCGCCGTCGCCGGCGTGGTCATCCTGCTGACGGACTTCCACCGGGCCGACTCGATCGCCTCGCTCGTCGTCGTCGCGCTCATGCTGGTGTCCGGCTGGGGCCTGGTGCGCGAATCCGGCCGGATCCTCCTGCAGGGCACTCCCGCCCAGCTGGATTTGGCCGACGTGCAGGCCCACCTGCTGTCCGTGAACCACGTGCAGGAGGTCCACGATCTGCACGCCTGGACGGTGACCTCGGGTTTGCCGAGCCTGTCCGCGCACGTCGTGGTGGACGACGAATGCTTCACCGACGGGCACGCGGCCGCGCTGCTCTGTCAGCTCCAGCGGTGCCTCGTCGGCCACTTCGACGTGGAGCACTCCACGTTCCAGCTCGAGCCGGCCGGGCATCGGGCACACGAGACCGGCACGCGCTGACGGGCCGAGCGAACGCGACGAGCGAGGGACGAGTGAGGAGCCTGAGCGACTGACGACTCGTCAGGAGGGCCCGCACTACAGGGGCTGAGCTCCGCGGGCGACGAGCAGGTCGTTCATCGCCTCGATCTCCGCGGACTGCGCGAACACCATCTTCTGCGCGAGATCGCGGACGACGGCCACGTCGGTACGCGCGAGCGCGGCCTCCGCCATCTCCACGCCGCCACGGTGGTGGGCGATCATCAGGCGCAGGTACTGCACCTCGGCGGGACCGTCGGACAGCGTGCGGAGTTTCTCGAGGTCGCCACTGCTGGCCATGCCGGGCATCGCCATCGGCATCCCGGCGTGCTCGGAGTGGCCCATCCACGCCATCGCGGGACCCGCGCCGGTCTGGGACAGGCCCCAGAACCGCAGCCACTCGCCCATCTGGCCGATCTGGTACTGCTGGCCCAGCGCGATGTCGTAGCCGAGGCGGCGCACGGCTTCGTTCGCGGTGCGGTCGCGCACGATCATCGACATCTCGACGGCCTGGCCGTGGTGCTCCTGCATGTCTCGGGCGAAGCCCGCGGCGGCACTGTCGTCTGCAGGTGCCGCCACGGCTCCGTCCGGCCAGCGGGCGAAGGAGATCGCAAGCGCCGCGGCGAGGGTCGCCACGAGCACCGCGAGCACGGCGACCGTGCCGCGGCCTCCGGCGGCGGCTCTCGTGCGGGTGCCGGCCGGCGCGGTCTCCTGCACGGTCACTGTTCCTGCCCCGGCTTGCTGCTTCCCTCCACACCGCCCGTGCACTGCGCGCCGGTCTCCGGGGCCTGCTTGCCCAGGCGGTAGGTACGAATGAACTGCTCGATGCGCGGGTCGTCGGCACCGGTCATCTGCATCTGCCGGCCCCAGGCCGAGACGACGACGGGCGCGGGCAGGTCCGGGTACGGCGACATCAGCCCGTACGTGTTCGGGACCTTGTCCTTCAGCTTCTTGACGTCGCCAGACGGCAGGTCGGGCCGGTAGGTGATCCACACCGCGCCGTGCTCGAGCGCGTGCACGCCGTTCTCGTTGCGGATGGGCTTCTCGTAGACCTTGCAGTTGACCCACGCGGCGTCGTGCTTGCCGCCGTCCGGCGGCGTTTTGTCGTACACGACGTCCTCGGTCACGTGGCCGGCGTCCGGCGTGGACTTCGCGACGCCCTCCAGTTCGCCGGTCGCGTCGACCGGGTCGTTGTTGCCGCCCTTGAGCGCCGCGATGGCGATGACGCCGGCGCCGAGGCTCAGCGCGACGGCGATCGCCACGCCGGTGATGGCTCGACGCTTGTTCTCCTTGCGGGCCTGTTCCTTCTTCATTGCCGCGACGCGCGCGGCGCGTTCGCCGGCCGGACCCGATCCCTGCGGTGACTTCTTGCCCACTGCTGCTGCCTCCGAGATGCGCGTCCCTGCGTGCCGTCGCTGGCCAGTATGCCGAGATCGACACCACGTCCAACGTCGGCGCGACGCTCGACGTGCCCGAATCGTTGCCGCTCGACACGGATGCGTTTGGCGGTCTACCCGCGACAAACAATACGGGGAGGGGGTATGGTGATGGAGGTCGAGACACCTACCTACGGAGGTCACCATGGACGAGACGACTGGCGGCTGCTCCTGCAACCCGTGCAACTGCGGCAACAGCTGCTCCTGCGGCTGAACTACACCGCACCTGCCGCCCGGCGCCACAACGCGCCGGGCGGCGTCCGTTTGTGCCCGAGAGAAACTGCCGCGGGACCCGTCAATTCGGGCGATTCCTCCGGTTGGGCTAGTGACGGATGCCTGGATTTCGCGTACAGGAGGTGCTCAGCCGGAGCAGGGTGGGCCTACGAACACCGAGGTCCGGGAGGGCTAGTGATCTCGAAAGACACCCATCGCACCTTCTTCGCGAAGCAGCGCCGCAAGCTCGAGGACGAAGGCCCGTGGGCTCCCCGCATGGCCGCGATCCCCCCGCAGTCGAGCCCCGCCCGTGCGGCGCTCGCCCAGATCGACCCGGTCGTCGCGGCTGCGTCCGAGCCGATCGACCCGGCCGCGGAGGCCGACATGGAAGCCGCGTGGCGCGCCTACGGCGAGGTCGTCGACGTGCTCGGCGCCATGACCAACGCGGCGCGGCTGGCCGAGCGCGGCGTGTGCGCCGACAGCCAGCTCGGCGCCATCGACCTGCTCGCGTCCCAGCTCGACGTGGCCTGGGCTCGCTGGGAGGCCGCGCACCGGCGGGTCATCGACTCTGCGCCACGGTACGGCCACCTCGCCTGATGCCCCTGTGAAGGTTGGGGCGAGTGATGCAAAGCGGCGTGGCTCACGGCGGTTTGCGTCACTCGTCCCTAGGATCGTCACACTCCCGGCGCGACGTGCTCGCGCCCTGTGACGGTGCGATAGGCGGCAGGCGCATGAGCGACATCATCAGCCCCACCGAGTACCTCGAGGCCCTGGTGCCCAAGGACGACCACATGACGTATCTGACCGTCGGTGGCCACGCGATGGACCCGGGTACGCCCGAGGAGACTCGCTACGTCGTCCTGAGCCTCACCGACCAGGCCGACACCGACGAGGACGGGCGCTTCCTCGACCTCTCTTCGTACCTGCTGCCGGACGAGGCGCGCCGCCTGGCCGGCCTGCTCGTGGCGGCCGCCGACGCGTACTCGATGCCCTCGGCCTGAGCCTGCTCCCGCTGGAACAACGGCGGAAGCGTGTTCGTTGGCATTGGTGCGAGGCAGGTACCGCCCGGCTGCAAGACACGGACAGGCCGCCCGCATCCCGCGGGCAATGGAGGAGTGCACACGATGCGCAGCAGTAACCCGGTTCTTTCACGCTCGGACGTGTTCAGCCGCAACGGCTACGCACCGCCGCAGCCCGCGCCGGCCCCTGCTCCCGCCCCCGGCGGGATCGACTACCGCAAGCCCACCCCGTACGGCGATCAGCCCCCGCCCGCGTCGACGCGGGCGATGACGATCGACGACGTCGTCTCCAAGACCGGTCTGCTCCTCGGTGTCGCGGTCGTCACCGGCGCGCTCGCCTGGGCTGCGGACGTGGGCTACGGCCTGGCCATCCTGGCCGCCCTCGTCGGCTTCGGCCTGGCGATGGTGAACTCGTTCAAGCGGGTCCCGAGTCCGCCACTGATCATCGCCTACGCCGCGGTCGAAGGCGTTTTCCTCGGCGCGATCTCCCACGCGATCAACTCGCGCCCCGGCATGGAGGGCGTGGTCGTCCAGGCCGTCGCCGGTACCGCGATCGTGTTCGCGATCATGCTGGCGCTCTACAAGAGCGGCCGGCTGCGGGCGACGCCGCGGTTCACCAGGATCCTGATCGGCGCGACGCTCGGCTACTTCGTGCTGATGCTCGGCAACCTGGTGCTGAACATCTTCAACTCCGGCGCCAACGCCTGGGGCGGCGGCTTCGGCCTGCTGACCGCGGCGGCCGGTGTGGTGCTCGCCAGCCTGTTCCTGGTGCTCGACTTCGACATGATCGAAGACGGCATTCGCATGGGTGCCCCGGAAAGCGAGTCCTGGCGTGCGGCGTTCGGTCTCACCGTCACCATCGTCTGGCTCTACTTCGAGATGCTTCGCCTGCTGTCGATCCTGCGTGGCGACTGAGCGAGTGCGACGAGCGAGGGACGAGTGAGGAGCCCGAGCGAAATCGGGCACTGACAACCCCCGGACAAGCCGGTCCGGAGCATGACGAAGGCCCCCGCGCTCAGCGCGGGGGCCTTTCGTTTGCAGTCCGGGGAGGTCTTACTCGAAAGACCTGTGGGCCCGGCGAAGGTCGTACTCGTGGACGATCGCGGTCGCGTGGCCGTGGGCCAGGGAGTGCTCGTCGCGCAGCCAGTTCACCTTGTCGTCGAAACGCAAGAACGCGGGTCCGTTCTCGATTTCTCGGAACCACTCGGGGAGTTCTCGGCCGGTGACACCGGGGACCCGGGCCACCAGGTTCTGATGCGTCTCCTCGGAGTGGTGAAGGGACATGGGACCGCCTCTCAGACAACGTCGACTGTTGGAGATCGGCTCGCCTTCGCGGCACTTCCAAGGACGTCGCGGTTGGGGGCTCACCGACGGTTCTCTGAGGGTGCCCGATGGTGAACGGCGATACAAGACCGGGGGTGCAATCTCCGGGCCCGATTTCACCGGCTAGTTTCCCGAGGCGTGAGCACGAATGCCGCACGCGTATTCGCCGACCGGTTGCGCACGCTTCCGGAGAGCCGGCTGCAACGCTCCGACGGCACCGAAACCCTGGCCGCAGCGGGCCTTCGGCTGGCGCAGCTGTTGGCCGATCTGGCCGCAGGGGTAACGGCACGCGACGGTTCGCCGCCGCCACCGCGGCGAGTGCCGGACGTGGGGCCGTTCGCCGTCGCCGACCAGATCGCGGTGACGGCCGCCGACCTGGCGCAAGCGCTCGACGGCGTCGACCCTGCGGTCCACGTGTGGGCGCCGGACGGCAGCCGCGCCGCGCTCTGCACGCTGCTGGACCGCTTGGACGACCGGCTGCAGACCCTGGCGCGCCTGATCTGAAAGGGCTCAGGCCGCGCTGGGCTGCGCCGTATCGGCCTCGGCGGCCAGGCGACGCCGCGGGCGCAGCAGCGCCCACGGCCCGCGCAGGCCTCCGTGCCGCGAGTCGTCCTGGGCGCCGAGCGGTGCGACCTGGGTTCCCGGGGCCTCGACGGCCTCGACCGCCGCGAAGGCCACGGGGAGCAGGCCGCCGGCCGCCTCGGCCGCGCCGTCGAACTCGTCCGCGGCCCAGTACCCGAGCGCCGCGCACACGGCTGGGAGCACGGCCACGGCCGCGCTTGCGTATCCGGCGGCGGAGGGGTGGAAGCGGTCGGCCGAGAACATTTCGTGCGGGGCCGCGGAGAACTCGGGGCCGATCAGGTCGCCGAGGGAGACCGTCCGTCCGCCGGCCTCGACGACCACGATGGTTTGCGCGGCGGCCAGTTGGCGGCTCCAGCGGCGCGCGAGGTAGCGCAGCGGCTGGGCGATCGGCTCGATGGTGCCGAGGTCCGGGCAGGTGCCCACGACGACCTCGCAGCCGGCTTCGCGCAGCCGCCGCACGGCGGCGTCGAGCTGGGAGACGGCGGTGGTCAGCGAGACCCGATGGGTGATGTCGTTGGCGCCGATCATGATCAGCGCGACGTCCGGAGCGGCGGCCAGCGCGAGCGTGACCTGGCGGTCCAGGTCCGCGCTGCGGGCGCCGACGAGCGCGACGTCGGTCAGCCGTACCGGACGGTCCGCGGCGGCGGAGAGCCCCTGCGCGATCTGCGCGCCCGGAGTCTCTGCGGCGTTGTCCACGCCCAGGCCGGCCGCGCTCGAGTCGCCGATGACGACGAAGGAGATCGGAACGCCCGGACCCGTGCCCCAGAGGCCGTCGTCGGCCGGCGGCAGAGTCTTCGGGACGCCGACCCAGCGGCGAGCGAGCTTGGCCTCGGTGACGAGCAGACCGGCGAGTGCACCGCCGGTCAGCGCCATCCCGGTGCCGCCGAGGGCGGCGGCGGACAGCACGCGGCGGGCGGCGCCGAAGCTGCTCACGATGCGCTCCGGCAACAACACTTACAGCAGACGGCGTCGGCCACTGTCGACGCACCTCCCCGGACGGTCGGGTAAGTGATCGGTACGGCCCCGGCGTGGCGGCCGTTTCCCCCAGAGCTCGAATGTAACTCCGGTTCTAGGGTGTGTGCAGAGGTTGTTTTCAGGTTTGGCCCTACCGTGATATGGGGCGGCCAAACGATGACCGATATGTGCACTCGTTCGGCGCAATGTTGATCTTTAGACGCGGGGGCGGGGCGTGGAGTACGTCGAATCGCTGCTGGATCTGGTCGGGAACACGCCGCTGGTGCGCCTGCGGTCGGTCACCGAGGGCCTCGCGCCGCTGGTCCTGGCCAAGGTGGAGTACTTCAATCCCGGCGGATCGGTGAAGGACCGCATCGCCACTCGCATGGTCGACGCCGCGGAGGAGTCCGGGGCGCTGCAACCGGGCGGCACGATCGTCGAGCCGACCAGCGGCAACACGGGGATCGGGCTGGCGCTGGTGGCGCAGCAGCGCGGCTACCAGTGCGTGTTCGTCGTTCCGGACAAGGTCTCCACGGACAAGATCAACACGTTGCGCGCGTACGGCGCCGAAGTCGTCGTCTGCCCGACCGCCGTGGCGCCCGAGGACCCGCGCTCGTACTACCAGGTCTCCGACCGGCTCGTCCGCGAGCGACCCGGCGCGTGGAAGCCGGACCAGTACTCCAACCCGAACAACCCGCGCTCGCACTACGAGACCACCGGCCCCGAGCTGTGGCGCCAGACGGACGGACGCCTCACGCACTTCGTCACCGGCATGGGCACCGGCGGCACGATTTCCGGCACCGGGCGCTACCTCAAGGAGGTCTCGAACGGGCGGGTGAAGGTCGTGGGCGCCGACCCGGTGGGCTCGGTGTACTCCGGCGGCACGGGGCGTCCGTACCTGGTGGAGGGCGTTGGCGAGGACTTCTGGCCGACCACCTACGACCGCGACATCGCCGACGAGATCCTCGCGATCAGCGACGGCGACTCCTTCGACATGACGCGCCGGCTGGCTCGCGAGGAGGGCCTCCTCGTGGGCGGCTCGTGCGGCATGGCCGTGGCGGCCGCGCTGCAGGTCGCGCAGCGCGGCAGCGCGGACGACGTGATCGTCGTGCTGCTGCCGGACTCGGGCCGCGGCTATCTGTCGAAGATCTTCAACGACGACTGGATGGCCGACTACGGGTTCATCTCCGCCGGCGACGACGTGACGGTGGGCGAGGTCCTCGCCCGGAAGTCGGGCGCGGTCCCGGAGTTCGTCCACATGCACCCGAACGAGACGGTGCGCGAGGCCATCGACGTCATCCGCGAGTACGGCGTCTCGCAGATGCCGGTGGTGCGCGCCGAACCGCCGGTGATGGCCGCGGAGATCGTCGGGGCGGTGGGCGAACGGGACCTGCTGGACAAGCTGTTCGGCGGGACCGCGACACTGTCCGACCGGATTGAGCAGCACATGTCCAAGCCGCTGCCGATCGTCGGCTCGGGCGAGTCCGTATCGGTGGCGATCCACGAGCTCGAGCACGCCGGGGCGATCGTGGTGCTGGACGACGGGCGCCCGCGTGGGGTGATTACCCGTCAGGACCTCCTGGGCTACCTGGCGTCCTGACGGTCCGCTCCAGCGATGATCCGGTCCAGCCACAGGGTGCTGTGGCCGTTGCCGTGCTCGTCGGCGATCAGCTCGCCCGCCACGTCGGCGTAGCTGCCCGTACCGCTGACGAGGTCGAAGCGGCTGGAGGTTGGCGAGCCGGGAGTGAAGGTGTTGCGCCCGGTGAAGGCAACCGTGCCCTCCGGAAGCGCGAGGTTGCCCTTGCACCGCACGGTCACCGAGTCGATGCGGGTCAGGCCGGCGCGAGTGGACGTTCCGACCTTGAGGTAGCCGCAGTCGACGAGGGCGGTGCCCACTCGGCGCCCGTCGGCCACCGTGAGGTCTTGACGCACCCGGAAGGTGTCGCCGGGGCTGATGCCCTTCGCACCCTTGTCCTCGGCTCGGCTGTCGGTCTCGTTGGCGGAGTACTTCACCAGGCGCGATTCACCTGCCGATCCACGGCTGGCGATGGCGATGGGGCCGGCGACCATGGCAATGGCCAAACCGAGTCCAACGATGGCGATTGGGCGGCGGGGGACCTCCATGGAACCGATGATCCCGGCACCACGACACGCCCGCCGGCTACTGCCGCCGCAGGGGTGAACCCCTAATAGGCGAAGACGTCGCCGACTTCGAAGGTCGCGGTGCGGAGTTGGTCGACGAGTTTGTCGTTGACGAGTTCGAGGATCTGGAGCTGGGCGCTCTGGCCGGGGCGGAGGTTGGCGGCGGTCCCGGTGTCGGTGGTGATCTTCGTGCCGCTCGGGCTCTTCGCCACGACGGTGACGTCGAAGGAGCGGGTGATCGGGCCGTTGTTGGTCACCGTGATCGGGAGCGAGGTGCGGGGGAGGCCGCTGGCGTCGTAGGTCATGCGCAGCGCGCCGATCTTCACCTTGGCGGGCTCGCGGCTCGCGGCCTCGGCCGGGCGCGCAGGCTTGGCTGCGGGTGGGGCAACCTCGGGCGTGGCCGGTGTCGCCATGTCGGCCGGCGCTGCGAGCAGGGGGCCGACGTTGGCGGCCGGAGTGGCGGCGCCGTCGTCGTCGAGGCCGCGCGAGTACGCCGCGGCACCTACGCCGAGAACTGCGCCGAGGGCCAGGACGACGGAGACTCCGCGCGCCCAGCGACGGCGTCGTCGTGGGTGCGCCGACGTAGAACCGTTGCCGCTGGAGGCCTGAGCCATCGAGGCGTTCCTTCCTGCACCGTGCTCCGCCGACGTCGTGCACGCCATCGGACCGCACGCTCGGCAGAGTTCTCGCGCGCGAGGCGCTCGGACGGCGGCAGTGCTCCCAGCATGCACCGAGTTATGGGAAAGGTTCGCCCAAAGCCGAGTAGATTTCGCCTGAGAAGTCCCGCATGTCGATCATGGTCCGGAATGCCCGAATCGCGGGCGCTAGGCGTGCACGGCCGCCGGTTGACGCAGAGTCGTCGGCAGTTCGGCCCACCCCCGCAGGATCCGCGTTGGCCGCCTGCGGCCGGCGCCGGCCCGGCGCAGGTCGGGGAAGCGTTCGAACAGCATGCGGAGACCGATCTCGCCCTCAAGGCGAGCCAGCGCGGCGCCCAGGCAGTAGTGCGATCCGCCGCCGAAGGACAGGTGGTCCTTGGCGTTGTGCCGCGTGACGTCGAAGCGATTCGGATCGGCGAACACCGCCGGGTCTCGGTTGGCTCCACCGAGCACCAGGGCCACGAACTTGCCGGGCGGGACCCGCACGCCGTGCAGGTCCACCTCGCGGATCGCGTGCCGCACGGTGTTCTGTACGGGGGAGTCGTAGCGGAGCACTTCGGCGACGGCGTTGCGCCAGTCGCCCGCGTTGGCGCGCAGGTGCTCGACCTGCTCGGGATGGTCGAGTAGGGCCACGATGCCGTTGGTCAGCAGGTTGACGGTGGTCTCGAATCCGGCGCCGAGGACCAGGCCCGCGATCGACACGAGATCGACGTGGGTGAGCGGCTCGTCGCCTTCGTGGGCGTCCAGTACGACGCGGCTCAACAGGTTGTCGCCGGGTTCGCGGCGCAACTGCTCGAGGTGGCCGCCCAGCCAGGCGTTGAGTTCGCGCAGGGCCCACTCGGTATGCCGCAGCGTCCGGTACGGACGGCCGAAGTCGAGCGAGGCCGCCATTGCATGACCCCACGTCAGAAACGTTGTTCGCATGGAGGTCGGGACGCCGAGCATCTCCGCGATCACCAGCACCGGCAGCACGTCGGTGTAGGCCGCGGCGATGTCCAGTGGCTCGGCTCCGGCTGGGAGGGCATCGAGGAGCTCCGCCGCGATCTCCTCGACCCGCTCGGACAGGTCGGCGACGGCCCGCGCCGTGAACGCGCGAGAGACCGCGCGGCGATGCCGATCGTGCGTCGGCCCGTCGGTGACCAGCATCGAGGGTGCGTCGATGGGGCTGAGGACGGCTTCCTCGATGGACCACTCGAAGGCGGCGCGCATGGGACGCGGCATCAGCCCGGCGGGGAAGCCGCTGCGGAAGTCCGGGGACCGGAGCACCTCTTCGACGACTGCGTGGTGCGCGGTGGCGTCGGCGAACTTGCCCGGAACGACGAGGCCGATCTCGCGCATCTGCGCGTAGAACGGGTACGGGTCGCCACGCAACGTCGGGTCGAGCACCAGGCGGGCGTAGACCTCGCCCCGACGTTGCGCGGCGGACATCGTCATCCGGCCCAGACCGTGTCGCACCGCCCAGCGCGTGACGCCCTTCGCGCTGATCGGTGCCAGGTCGTGCGTTCGGGCCGCCATGGACGCCTCCCCGTGCAACTTACGGTGTAAGTCGATTCACCGTCGCACGGTGCCCGGGGAGTGTCAAGCGGTTCCGGAGATGGCCGCCATCAGCAGGTTCACGCCGAACTCGAAGTCGGCGTCGGAGTCCACGTCGAGCAGCATCGGCCCCAGTGCGGCGAGGTGCGGGAATTCCTCGGCCGGCAGCGGCTGGAAGCCGAACTCGGCCGCAGCGGCCGCGGCGCGCGTCCGCAGCGACTCGGTGGTGATGGCGCCCATCACGAAGGAGGTTGCGGTACGCACCACGCGCAGGGCGGTCTCGTCGGAGAAGCCGGCCTGCTTCAACATGCCGAGGGCGTGCTCCAGGGCGCCGAGCCCCACCGGCGACATCGAGGCCCGCGACATCGCGATCTGCATGCAGTTCGGGTAGTGCCGGGCCACGTCGCGGAACGCGTACATCAACGAGCGGGCCCGGGTGTCCCACTCGGCGTCGGCGGCGTCCTCCTGAACGACGATCTGTACGCCGACCCAGTCGGCCACCGCCTGGAGGAGCGCGGCCTTGTTGGGGACGTGGTTGTACAGCGACATCGCGGCCACGCCGAGTTCCGCGGCGATGCGGCGCATGGAAGCCGCGGCCTCGCCCTCGGCCTCGATGATCGCGACGGCCGCGGCGACGATCGTTTCGGGGGACAGGCGACGGCCCGACGTCTCGATGGCTGCCTCGGTCACCCGTCGAGTATCGCGGTCCACACGGCGAGGTGTTGCCAGTGGGACTCAATCAAACCCGAGATAGCTGGAGTGGTGTCCGATTCGTTGCGGTTCGTCCAAGTTGGGGGGTTACCTGACGGTTTTATTGACGGCCGATGTCCATCTGGAGCACATTTTCCGCACCGCAAACCGTGGAGTCCAGCGGAAACATCCGCTCCTACCGGACCGTTGTTCCGGGGCCCGCCCCCCGGCCACGGTTCGCGGCGGTGCCCGAGGCGAAAGCTTCGGCACCGAGCCCGCCCGTCCACCGCGCCGCCCCCTCCAGGTCCGGCCGAGGTGTCCCCGGGTGAACGTCGAGAGGCCCGTCCCCGCGAAGGCGGGGGCGGGCCGGCGTGCTTTTCGCCCTCTAACTCTCGCGCCGCTTCCGGGCGACCATCCAGATCAACCAGAAGCCCAAGGTCACGCAGACCATGAACATGTCGAACATGGAACCTTTGAGGTCGTCGCGATCCCAGGGAAGCACGAGGGTCCTTTCGCCGCCGAGGCTCGGAACGTCGGCGACTTTCTAGCGGATCTTGCCCCCGTTGCCTAGCGCGGATAGCGCACGCCGGTTTCGGCGTGGCAGTCGTACCCGTGCGGGACCTTGAAGAGGTACTGCTGGTGGTAGTCCTCTGCGTAGTAGAACTCGCCGGCCGGGGCGATCTCGGTGGTGATCTCGCCGAGGCCCTTCGCGGACAGCGCGCCCTGGAACGTGTCCCGCGACTCGACCGCGGTCTTCGCCTGCTCCTCGGTCGTCGTGTAGATCGCCGAGCGGTACTGGGTGCCGATGTCGTTGCCCTGGCGGTTCGGGGTGGTCGGGTCGTGGATCTCCCAGAACTTCGCGAGCAGGTCCTCGTAGCTCAGGACTGCCGGATCGAACACGACGAGCACGGCCTCCGTGTGGCCGGTACGCGCCGTGCAGGTCTCCTCGTAGGTGGGATTCGGCGTGAACCCGCCGGAGTATCCGACGGCCGTGGTCCAGACGCCGTCGGTCTGCCAGAAGTTCCGCTCCGCGCCCCAGAAGCAGCCCAGGCCGAGGATCGCGACCTCGAACCCCTCGGGGAACGGCGGGAACAGCGGGTTTTTGTTCACCGCGTGGTGGGTCGGCACCGGGTACGGGCGCTCTGGCCGGCCGGGGAGCGCGTTCTCGGGGGCGACCATCGTCTGCTTCGCGCTACGTCCAAACAGCATGTCTGTGACCTCCTGTCGTCCAACGTAGTCAGGAACCGCCGCGGGTGGGGCCGCTGTTCCGGCTTGGCGTCCTGCGTCAGCGATTCGTAAGGCCTACGTTGCTCGTATGAGCGAGCAGGGCTTCTCCACGCGGGCCATCCACGCCGGGCAGGAGCCCGACCCGACGACGGGGGCGGTGGTCCCGCCCATCTACGCGGTCTCCACCTACAAACAGGACGGCGTCGGCGGCCTGCGCGGCGGGTACGAGTACAGCCGCAGCGCCAACCCGACGCGCACCGCGCTCGAGGAGTGTCTCGCCGCCATCGAGGGCGGCACCCGTGGGCTCGCGTTCGCCTCGGGCCTGGCGGCCACCGACACCCTGCTGCGCACGATCTGCTCGCCGGGGGACCACGTGCTGATCCCCGGCGACGCCTACGGCGGCACGTACCGGCTCTTCGCGCGGGTCCACGAGCGGTGGGGGCTGCAGTACACCCCGGTCCCGCTCGGCGACCTCGCCGCCGTCCGCGCCGCGATGGCGCCGAACACCAGGCTGATCTGGTGCGAGACGCCGACCAACCCGCTGCTCGGCATCGCCGACATCGCGGGGCTGGCGGAGATCGCGCACGGGGCGGGCGCGCGCCTCGCCGTCGACAACACGTTCGCCTCGCCCTACCTGCAGACCCCGTTGGCGTTGGGCGCGGACGTCGTCATGCACTCGACGACGAAGTATCTGGGCGGGCACTCCGACGTCGTCGGCGGGGCGCTGGTCGTCGCCGACGACGCCCTCGGCCAGGAGTTGGCCTACCACCAGAACGCGATCGGCGGGGTTGCCGGGCCGTTCGACGCGTGGCTGGTGCTGCGCGGCATCAAGACCCTCGCGGTCCGGATGAAGCAGCACTGCGCGAACGCCGAGGCGATCGTCGATCTGCTGAAGGGTCACCGCAACGTGACCCACGTGTTCTACCCGGGCCTGCCCGAGCACCCGAACCACGACGTCGCCGCCAAGCAGATGCGCGGGTTCGGCGGCATGATCTCCTTCCGCGTGGTCGGCGGACAGTCCGAGGCCCTCGCCGTCTGCGAGCGCGCGAAGCTGTTCACGCTGGGGGAGTCGCTCGGTGGAGTCGAGTCCCTCATCGAGCATCCGGGCAAGATGACGCACGCCTCCGTGGCCGGCTCCGCGCTCGAGGTTCCGGACGATCTGGTACGCCTGTCCGTCGGCATCGAAGACGTCGAAGACCTCCTGCGCGACCTGACTCGCGCGTTGGCCTGACGGGGCGTCAGGCCTCCGGGGCGAGCCGCTTGCGGCCCGCCGTCTCCGGCATGCGGACGGCCATCGCCAGGCCCAGGGCGGCCACCACCGCGGTGGACAGGAACGCCGCCTCGTAGGAGTGCTGTTCGGCGAGGAAGCCGGCCAGCAGCGGCCCGACGACCGCGCCGACGTCCGCGGCCATCCCGTACGTGGCGACGACCGTCCCGCCCCGGCCGGTGACCACGTCGCCGACCACGGCGG
This sequence comes from Sporichthyaceae bacterium, assembly GCA_052386455.1. Taxonomy (GTDB): domain Bacteria; phylum Actinomycetota; class Actinomycetes; order Sporichthyales; family Sporichthyaceae; genus JBQTKD01. Next base: position 6,501 of record JBQTKD010000002.1, on the reverse strand, counting down.
CCGGGCCGACGCTCAGGCACGCGGCGGCCACGCCGAACGCGACCATCGACGCGAGGAAACCGGCCTCGTTTTCGGCGAAGGCGAGCAGCAGGGAGCCGACCACGCCGCCGCTCGTGCCCGCGATGATCAGTGGCCGCCGGCCGACGGTGTCGGCGATCCGGCCGACCGGATAGATCAGCACCGCCTGGGCGATGGACCCGACGAGCAGCCCGACACCGGTCCAGAACGGGCCGCGGTGCAGCACCTCGACGACGAAGAGCGGGACCAGGGAGGAGCGGATGCCGAAGATCACCCAGCCCGTGCCGACGTTCGCGGCGAGCGCCGCCTGGTACGCCTTGTGGCTCAGCGCCTCGCGCAGCGTCGTCGTCGCCGTCGACCCGGTGGCGGGCCCTTCGCCTACCTCGGCCCGCGCCAGGTAGACCATGCCGATCACGCCGGCGACGACGAGGGTCGCGGCGTAGATGAAGAACGGCAGTCGCAGCGAGATGCTGCCGAACACGCCGCCGAGGAACGGCCCGCTGACCCCGCCGATGAGGAAGCCGCCGGAGAACATGCCGGTGGCCCGGCCGCGCTGGTGCGCCGGGACGGTGCGCAGCAGCAGGCTCTGTGCCGAGATCGTGAACATGACCGAGCCGATGCCGCCGGCGGCGCGCAGCGCGAGCATCTGCTCGAAGGTCTGGGCAAGGCCGGTGAGCAGGGTCGACACGGCGACGATCCCCATGCCCGTGGCCAGCACCAGTCGCTCGCCGAAGCGGTTGACCAGGCGGCCGCCGAACGGCCCGAAGGCCAGGCGCGTGAACGCGAACGCGGAGATCACCAGGCCGGCCGCCGTCTGCCCGACGCCGAACTCCCGCGCGAACACCGGGATGATCGGCGCGACGATCCCGAACCCGATCGCCACCGAGAACGCGATCGCCGCGAGGACCCATACCTCTCGCGGCAGATCCGACCTGGCCGCGCGGCGCCGAAGCCGTTCTCTCATGCGGCGGCGCAGGCGGGGCGGCGGGTCACCCCTCAGCCAACCACGTGGCCGGCAGCGGGATTCCCGTGGTGGCGCCGAGTCGCCGGAGGCCGCGCCGGCGGCGCGCCCCATAATTCGAGGCGACGCAGGGAGTGGTCGAGGTGAGATTCGGCAGCGGAATGGCGCGGGTCGGGCCCGGCATGGTGTCCGACGCGCTCGGTGGCACGGCGCCGCAGGTGCCCGAGGCCGCAACTCTCGTGGACGCGGCCATCGAGGCGGCGACGGCGGCGCGGGCCGCGCTGAACGGGGAGTCGCCCGATCTGGCGTGCGTGTTCGTGGCGGGCCCGGACGCCTCGCAGATCGCCGCCGCCGGGGTCGCCGCATGCGACGTGCTCGGCGCCGCCGCGGTCATCGGCTGCAGCGCGCCGGGCGTCATCGGCACCGGAGCCGGCGTCGAGATGCAGCCCTCGGTATCCGTCTGGGCCGGCGTCCTGCCCGGCGTACGCGTCCACACCTTCGTTCTGGACACCGTCCGGACCGAGGAGAACCTGACCGTGCTCGGCCTGCCGCAGCCGGAGGCGGATGCCGCCGTGGGCATCGTGCTCGCCGATCCGCGCACCTTCCCGATCGACGGCTTCGTCGCCGCCTCCCAGGAGTTCCTGCCCGGGCTGCCGCTCGTCGGCGGCCTGGCCACCGGCCCCACCGGCCCGACTGCGCGACCCGGTCGCACGTGGCTGTGCCGGGACGGGGAGGCGTTCGACTCCGGCGCCGTCGGCGCGATTCTGTGCGGCGACGTCCCGATCTGGCCCGTCGTCAGCCAGGGCTGCCGGCCGATCGGCCCGACGATGGTGGTCACCAAGTCCGAGGGGAACGAGCTGCTCGAGCTCGCCGGGCAGCCGGCGGTGGAAAAGCTGCAGCAGATCCTCGTCGAGCTCGACGTGGAAGACCGGCGCCTCGCGCTGTCCGGCCTGGCCATCGGCATCGCCATGGACGAGTACGCCGAGGAGCACGAACGCGGGGACTTCCTCATCCGCGGCGTCGCGGGCCTGCGGCCGGACCGGGGTTCGGTGGTCGTCGGGGACCTCGTCGAGGTCGGGCGCACCGTGCGGTTCCAGGTGCGCGACGCCGACGGCGCGCACGCGGAGCTCGTCGACCTGCTCGGCCGCCACCGCGCGGAGGCGGGCCGCCCGGACGGGGTCCTGCTGTTCTCCTGCAACGGCCGCGGCACGGCCATGTTCGACGGCCCGCACCACGACGCCATCGTGGTCACCGACGGACTCGGCACCACGGCGGTCGGCGGCTTCTTCGCCGGCGGCGAGATCGGGCCGGTCGGCGGGCGCAACCACCTGCACGGATTCACCGCCTCGATCCTGGCCTTCGGCTCCGGCGGGTCGAGTGAGGAGCCCGAGCGAGCGCCGGCGCCGTGATCGCCCTCGCCGTCGACATCGGCGGCACCAAGCTTGCTGTCGGTCTCGTCGATTCCACCGGGCGGGTGCTGCGCAGCGAGCGAGCGGCCACGCCTACGGCGGCCGATCCGGAGGTCGTCTGGACGGCACTCGCCGGTCTGGTCGACCGCGTGCGCACCCCCGAGATCGTCGGCGTCGGGGTCGGCTGCGGCGGACCGATGCGCTGGCCGTCCGGCGAGGTTTCGCCGTTGAACATCCGCGGCTGGCGCGAGTTCCCGCTGCGGGACCGGCTCGCGGCGCACTGCGGCGTGCCGACTCGGGTGCACAACGACGCGATCGCCGTCGCGATCGCCGAGCACTGGCGGGGTGCGGGCCAGGGGCACCGCAACGTGCTCGGCATGGTGGTGTCCACCGGAGTCGGCGGCGGGCTCGTGCTGGGCGGGCGCGTGGTGGACGGCGCGAGCGGCAACGCGGGGCACGTCGGGCACGTGGTCGTCGACCCGAGCGGACCAGAGTGCGAGTGCGGCGGCCGTGGCTGCGTCGAGGCGATCGCCAGCGGGCCCCGGACGCTGGCCTGGGCCACGGCACGGGGTTGGGTGCCCCGCGCCGGAGGCGCCCGGGACGGTGCAGCCGACGGTGCGTCACTTGCCCGCGACGCCCTCGCCGGGCAGCCGATCGCCGTCGCCGCGCTGGCGCGGGCGGGCGCCGCACTGGGGACGGCGATCGCTTCGGCCGTGGCCGTCTGCGACGTCGAGATCGTCTGTGTGGGCGGCGGCCTCAGCCAGGCCGGCGAACCACTGTGGGGACCGCTGCGGGAGGCCTACCGGGCGCACGCGGGGCTGTTCTTCGCGCGCTCGGTGCAGGTGGTGCCGGCGGCGCTGGGTCAGGACGCCGGGCTGGTCGGCGCGGCCGCGCTGGTGCTGGCCTCCGACGCGTACTGGTCGGCGGACTGAGCCTCCGTCAGCGAGGCCACCACCAGAACACAGACCCCGGCCACGGCCGCGGCGATCCAGAACACCACGGTGGCCGCGTCGGAGTAGGCGCCGACGAACGTCAGCCGGGTGTCCGGCAGCAGGGCCGCCACCTGGTCGGGCAGCAGGCTGAGCTGCCGGGTGTCCAGGCCGTTGAAGCCCAGCGGGAAACGGCCGAGCACCTCGTGGGTGAGCACGGCGGCGCCCACCGCGGAGCCGACGATGCCGCCGAGGCCGCGGAAGAACGAGACGGCAGAGGTGACGACGCCGATGTACCGCGGCCCGGCGGCGCCCTGCGCGGCGGTGACGAGCAGGGGCGACACCAGCCCGTGGCCGAGGCCGAACATCGTCAAGGCCAGGATCGTCACGCCCACGCCGGCGTCCCCGCCCGAGGCTCCGAGCAGCGCCAGCGACGCCGTCACGAGCACCGCGCCCGCCACCAACGGCGGGCGGATCCGCCCGGTACGGGCCACCGCGCGTCCCACTCCGCCGGAACTGATCAGCAACCCGAACGTGAGCGCCATCAGCAGCAGCCCACTGGCCGTCGCGGACCGGTCCTGGACCATTTGGAGCGTCAGCGGCATGAAGAGGATGACCGCGAACAGCGCGAAACCGAATCCGAAGGCGGCGCCGGCGGCCGCCGCGACGGTGCGGTTCGCGAGGACGGGGAGTGGCAGGACGGGATCGGCCGTGCGCCGGGAGTTGAGCACGAAGACGGGAGCGAGAACCAGCGCCGCAATGCCCAGCAGATAGCTCTGCGGACTGTCGTACCCCGCCTCCTGCCCGCGGGTGATCCAACACAGGAAGCATCCGACGACACCGGCCAGCAGCAGCCCGCCGCGCACGTCCAGGCGCTGTGTCCGGCCACTGCTCCGGTTCGGCAGGCGACCGGCGACCAGAAGAATCACGACGAGACCGAGCGGCAGGTTCAGGAAGAACACCCACCGCCAGCCCGGGCCGTCGACCAGCAAGCCGCCGAGCAGCGGACCCAGCACGCCGCCGATGCCGAAGGTGCCGCCGATGGCGCCGGCGTAGTGGTGCCGCTTCTCCGGCGCCACGTAGTCAGCGATGACCGCGTAGGCGAGTGCGACGAAGCCGCCGCCGCCGAGGCCCTGGAGCGCGCGAGCCCCGGCGAGCGATCCCATGCCCTGCGCGAGGCCGCACAGCACCGAACCGAGAAGGAACAGCCCTACGGCCAGGAGCAGCATGGGCCTGCGCCCGAACACGTCCGAGGCTCGGCCGTAGAGCAGCGTCGACGTGGTGGCCGTCAGCAGGTAGGCGGTGATGACCCAGTGGGTGTCCTCGATCCCGCCGAGGTCCCCGACGATCGTCGGCAGCGCGACCGCGACGATCGTGCCGTCGAGCGCGGCGAGGAGCACGCCGAGGAGCACGCCGAGCAGGACCAGGTGGAAGTCCCTGGACTCCCGCGCGGCGGTCTCGGTCACCGGGCAAGGGTAGGCGAGCGCCGTTCCCGTCCCGACAGGCGCTCTACCTGGAACACTGCGCACATGGGGTCCGGACTGCCCGTCACGCGGGCCGACGTGCTGGCGGCGCGCGAGGTGCTCGACGGCGTCGCGCGGGTGACGCCGGTGGTCGGGTCGCGGGTGTTGACCGGCCGGTGCGGCGGCGAGGTCCGGTTCAAGTGCGAGAACCTGCAGCGCGGTGGATCGTTCAAGATTCGTGGCGCCTACGTGCGGATGGCCCGGCTGAGCGAGGGCGAGCGGGCCGCGGGCGTGATCGCGGCCAGCGCCGGCAACCACGGGCAGGGCGTCGCCCTGGCGGCGTCGATCCTGGGGCTGAGCGCGACCGTCGTGATGCCCAACGGTGCGCCGCTGCCGAAGATCGCCGCCACCGAGGGGTACGGCGCGAGCGTCCGTCTGGTGGGGGAGTCGGTGGCGGACGCGCTCGTGGCCGCCGCCGAGCTGGCCGCGGAGACCGGCGCGACCCTCATCCACCCGTTCGACCACGCCGACGTCGTCGCGGGCCAGGGCAGCGTGGGCCTGGAGATCCTGGAGCAGGTGCCCGACGTCCGGACGATCGTCGTTCCGACCGGCGGCGGGGGCCTGCTGGCCGGCATCGCCGCGGCACTGTCGGATCGTCCCGACGTCCGCATCGTCGGCGTTCAGGCCGCCGCGGCCGCCGCCTGGCCGGGGTCCCTGGCGGCGGGGCACCCCGTGGCGCTGGAGAACACCACGACCATGGCCGACGGCATCGCGGTGGCCAAGCCCGGCGACGTGCCCTTCGCCGTCGTCTCCGACCTCGTCTCCGACGTCCGTACCGTCTCCGAGGAGCACCTCTCCCGGGCGCTGCTGCTGTGCCTGGAGCGGGCCAAGCTCGTCGTAGAGCCCGCCGGGGCCGCCGCCGTCGCGGCGCTGATCGACGACCCGCAGGCCTTCGAACCGCCCGTGGTGGCGATCCTGTCCGGCGGCAACGTCGACCCGCTGCTGATGCTGCGCCTGCTCCGCCATGGCCTCGCCGCCTCGGGCCGGTACGTCGCCTTCCGGCTCCGCCTGCCCGACCGGCCCGGCGCCCTGGCGTCCCTGCTTCACGAGCTCGCCGAGGCCGACGCGAACGTGCTCGAGGTCGAGCACCTGCGCACCAACCCGCGCCTGCACGTGGACGAGGTCGAGGTCTACGTCCAGATCGAAACCCGCGGCGGCACGCACACCGACGCAGTCCTGGCCCGGCTGCGATCGGCCGGGTACTCCCTCACCTTCGGCTGAACGTCCGTCTTCTGCCCGCGAGTGGGGCCATCGTCGGCGCCTGATAGCCCCACTCGCCGGCAGAAGACGGTTCCCGGGCGGCACGATGGTGCCCGTGAGTCACGCGATCCGGGTGGAGGGCCTGGTCAAGCGCTTCGGCGAGCACGCCGCGCTCGACGGCCTGGATCTGGTGGCCGCCGAGGGCAAGGTGCTGGGCCTGCTCGGGCCGAACGGCGCGGGCAAGACCACGACCGTCCGAATCCTGACCACCCTGGTGCGCCCGGACGCCGGCCTCGTCGAGGTCGCCGGGATCGACGTCGTCCGCAATCCCGCAGCCGTGCGGCGGCGGATCGGCATGGCCGCCCAGTACGCGTCGCTGGACTACACGCTGACCGGCCGGGAGAACCTGGTCATGTTCGGCCGGTTGCAGCGCCTCGGAAAGCGCCAGGCGACGCGCCGGG
>JBQTKD010000001.1:0-52208 GCA_052386455.1 Sporichthyaceae bacterium | reverse complement strand
GAGCCAAACGCGCCGGCATGCACTGGACCATCCGCGGACTCGACCCCGTCCTGGCCCTACGCACCCTGCACCAGTCCGGCCGAGACCAACTCCTCTGGCCCACACCACAAACCTGACGCACACCCGATGACCCACGCCGAGCGCGCCGGGTACATGCTCAAGTTCGCCGACGCGCTGACGGCAAAGGCGGCCGACTACGCCGCGATTTGGCCGCGCGAGTCCGGCGTGATCGCGCCGATCGCACAGTTCATGTCGGGCGCCATCCCGGACCTGTTCCGCTACTACGCGAGCCTCGCGGAGACCTACCCCTTCGAGGAGGTCGTGCCCGCGGCGCCGAGCCCGCTGTGGGGCGAGAGCTACGGCATCCTGCGGCGCGAGCCCGTCGGCGTCGTCGCCGCGATCATCCCGTGGAACGGCCCGCTCGACCTCGCCGCGATCAAGGCGGCCCCGGCGTTCCTCGCGGGCTGCACCGTGATCCTCAAGACCTCGCCCGAAGCGCCGGCGGCCGGGTACATCTTTGCCGCAGCCGCGCAGGAGGCCGGTCTTCCGCCAGGCGTGCTCAACGTCGTGACGGCCGACCGCGAGGTCTCCGAGATGCTGGTCCGCGATCCGCGCGTGGACAAGATCGCCTTCACCGGCTCGACCGTCGCCGGCCGGCGCATCGCCTCGATCGCGGGAGAGCGGATCGCTCGCATCACCCTCGAACTCGGCGGCAAGTCGGCCGCCGTGATCCTCGACGACGCCGACATCGCGCAGGCCGCCCAGGTCCTCGCCGGCGCCGAGTGCCTGCTCTCCGGACAGGTCTGCGCGTCGCTGACCCGCATCGTGATCGCGCGCGAGCGGCACGACGAGTTCGCCGAGGCACTGGCGGCAGCGTTCTCTGCGATCAACGTCGGCGACCCGTTCGAGCCCACGACGCAGATGGGCCCGCTGGTCTCCGAACGCCAGCGGGACCGAGTGCTGAGCTACATCGCCAAGGGCGTCGAGGAGGGCTCGCGCCTGGTCACCGGCGGCGGCCGGCCGAAGCACCTCGACCGCGGCTACTACATCGAGCCCACCGTCTTCGCAGGGGTGAACAACAAGCAGGTCATCGCCCAGGAGGAGATCTTCGGCCCGGTCCTGTCGGTCATCCCCGCGGACAGCGAAGAAGACGCCATCGAGATCGCGAACGACACGATCTACGGACTGAACGCCGCCGTGTTCACCCCGGACGCGACGCGTGCCTACCAGGTCGCGAAGCAGCTGCGCTCCGGCACGGTCGGACACAACAACATGCGCCTGGACTTCTCCATCGCGTTCGGCGGCTTCAAGCAGTCCGGCATCGGCCGCGAGGGCGGGATCGAAGGCTTGAAGTCCTACCTGGAGACCAAGACCGTGCTGCTGGCGGAGAAGCCGTAGCCGTCGGGTAGGACGCACCCCGTCGGGTGGAAGGCCCGCCGTTACTCATCTGCGCGGAGGCTTCGGGATGGCTGGAACCGGAGTTTTTGTGTGGCCGCCCCGGGTGTGGGATTGCGGTGGCTGCTCGCCGTTGTCGGTCGGCCGCCGGGCAGGCGGGGGTGTCCCGTCGTGGTCGCCGTTCCCGCTGCGGTCTATTCGAGGGGGTCGGGCGGGTCGAGCAGGTCTCGTTGTAGGCGCCAGTAGTCGTTGCGCCGCGGCGTTCGGTTGGCGTCCAACCAGGGCGGGGGGATCAGCTCGGGTAGTCCGTCTTCGCCGAGGCGAATGTCCCAGCCGCGGTGATGGACCGTCACATGGTGCTGGCCGCAGAGCAACGCCCCGTTCTCCAGGGACGTTTCGCCGCCGTGTTCCCAGTACTCGAGATGGTGGGCGATGCACATCCACGCGGGTTGCGTGCATCCCGGGAAAACGCACCCGGTGTCGCGCGCTACGAGTGCGGTCCAGATCCCGGGAGTGACGGTCCGATAGGTCCGGCCTACGGAGAGTGGAACACCGGAGGGGTCGAGGACGATGGGGGTGATCTCGGCGTCGCACATCAGCCGCCGGACGGCCTCGGGGGTGAGGGCGGACCCGGTCGCGAGGGCGGCGAGGGTGGCGTCGGGCTGGCCCTTCAGGGCGGCGAGGTCGACGGTCACGACGACCTGCGGCGCGCGGCCGCGGGAGGTGGGGAGGTCGCCGTGGCGCAGGAGCTTCTCGAAGATCAGGACCATCGCGTCCGCGCGGCGCTGCGGTGCGGTTCGCGGGTCGAGTTCGCCGTTCGCGGCCGGTTCGGGGGCGTCGAGGGCGGCCATCGCCGCCCGTGCCATCGCGATCCGTTCGGCCGAGTCGCGCCAGTGCAGCGACTCGGTCCCGTCCCCGTGGCGGTGAAACGACGCACCGCGGACCTTCTCGACCGTCTTGTCCGGCGGGAGGGACCCGTCGGGGTCGGCCCGGTGGCGGATCGCGCGGCCCAGGCTGCGGAGGTCGGCGGCGTTGTAGGACTTCGCGGCGTCGAGCATGACCTCTCGCGCGAACTCCACGTCCTCCGAACTCAGGCCGTCGGGGAGGACGTCGAGCGACTTCACGATCGCCTGTGCCTGCTCCCAGTCCACGACGCCCGCGGCGAGCGCCGCGCCGACCGAGGCGTGGGGTCCGGCAGCCGAGCCCCACCCGCCCTCGCCTTCGGCGTCGCAGCGTCCGACGAGCGCCTTGGCCATCGTCACGGTCTTCTTCGCGGCGCCGGGCTCGATGTTGAGGGTGTGCCGCAGCCAGTTCGCGGTCGAGGGCGCGCCCTGCGCGACCGCGTACCCGCGCGCGTCGAGTTCGGCGACGGCCTTGAGTTCGAGTGCCTTGACCTTGGCGGCCAGGCGGTGCGCGGCCTGCGCGAGGTCGGCGACCTCGCCGTCGAGGCACTGCCACAGCTCGCCGGTCAGCGCCTTGTCGAGCTCGCGCTCAACGTCTGCGACCAGGGTGCCTGCCATGCCCCAATTCTAGAGCAATTCGGCCACACTTTCGAGCTTTTATTCGAACAAACGTTTGAGTATTGTCCTGTCTGCAAACACTTCTGACACAGCGTCACCACCTGAGACGGCGACCACGGCCGGGCGACTGGCACCCCCGGCGAGCCGACCGCAAAAGGGGGAGCGCCACCGCGACCCCGGACCCGGGCGACCACCCAAAGACTCCGGTTCCAGCCATCCCGAAGCCTCCGCGTAGATGGGCAACGGCGGGGCTCGCCGCACGCCGCACGCCGCCCGCCGCCCGCCGCGGCCCTCCTGGCCGCGAGGCTGGCGACGTCGGGTGTGCGGCGCCGTCGTCAGGCACGACGGCTCGCGTCGATCTGACCCTTCGTCACTCGCCCTTGGCGCGGCGGGCGTGGCGGGCGACGCGGTCGCGGGTGGCGCAGCGGTCGGAGCAGTACTCGCGACGGGGGTCGTCGCGCAGCAGGACGCCGATGCAGCCGTGGCTGGCGCACTGGAACAGCCGTGTCGCGGTGGTGCCGTCGCCCGCGAGGGCGAAGGCGTCCTCGGCCAGCGCGGCCAGGATCGCGGCGGGTGCGGGGCCGGGGCGCTGGCGCTGCAGGACCACCGAACCGTCTACCCCGATGGCGTGCAGCCGGCTGGGTGCGGCGGCGGAGAGCGCGTTGAGCCGCTTCATCGTGGCCGCCCGTGGAGTCTCCGCGCGCGCGCCGGCGATGAGCAGATCGCGGACGTCGGATCGTAGGTCGATCAGTCCGTGCTGCAGCGCCTCGTCGACGCGCAGCCGGCCGGCCGTCGCCTCGGCGAGGGTGCCGCCGTCGGCCAGTCGCAGGTCCGCGACGGCGTCGAGCCACTCCTGTGCTTCGGCTTCCAGCGCGTCGTAGGGGCGGCCGGAGTGCAGGAAGACGGAGTTCGCGAGGTCGACGCAGACGTACTGGCCGAGCAGCGGAAACATTTTTCCATCCTAACGGGAATGAGGCAGATATGCCGTTAGTTCGGATCCTCGAAGGGCGCGCACCCCGCGGCCCACGCGACATGGGAGTCACCGTGACCACTGCCAGCCAACTCGCGATCCTCCGGGCTGCCGACCAGCGCTTCGTCGGACTGCTCGAGCGTCTCAAGGACGACGATTTCGCCTCGGCGACCCCGTGCCCCGACTGGAACGTACGCGCCTTGGTCAGCCACACCCTGGAGTCGGTCGAGGCGTTCTCCGCCGGCGTCGACGGCGGCCGCGGCCCGAGCGCGGAGGAGCTGTTCAGCGGCGCGGACATCTTCGGCGACGACCCGGTCGGGCGAGCCAAGGAGATCTTCGAGCGTTCGCATCGCGTCTGGGCCGGGGTGGACGACTTCGACGACACCGTGACCACGATCCTCGGCGAGATGCCCGCGTCGCAGGCCATCGCGATCGTCACGTTCTCCACGCTCGTGCACAGCTGGGACCTCGCCTGGGCGCTCGGCGAGCGCATCGAGTTCACCGCGACCGAGGCGACGCTCGCCGAGGCCGTGGGCGGCGAACTCGTCCCGCCGACGCGTCAGTCCGGCCTCTTCGGCGCCGAGGTCCACGCCCCGATCCACGCGACTCCGACCCAGCGCGTCATCGCCTTCACCGGGCGCGAGCCGCTCTAGGCGAGGTGCTTGCGGAGGAACGCGATCGAGGTGTCCATCGACCTCGACCACTCGGCGAAGAAGGTGTGGTCCTCGCCGGGGTAGCGGATCAACTCGCTGTCGACGTCCGCCTGCTCGAGCGCGCTCTGGGTCTCCTTGGCCCAGCGCGGTGGGCAGGTGGCGTCGCGGTCGCCGTGGTGGGCCTGGATCGGCTCGGTGATGCGGTCGAAGTAGGTCCGCGCGGACAGCCCGTCGTAGAAGGCGGGGTTCTCCTGCGGCGTGCCGAACTGCTGGTGCATGCGCCGCATCGCGCCGGGGCGGTTCGGGCGAGTGAAGTGCTCGACGTTCTCGTTGTAGATCGAGCTGACGGATGCGTAGATCACCGCGGCCTTCACCAGCCCGGGCCGGGCGACCAGCGCGTTCAGCGTGACGGCCCCGCCCATCGAGCGGCCGAACATCGCGACGCGCTCCGGATCGACGTAGTCCGCTTTCTTCAACGCCAGCACGGCGCCGATGGCGTCGCGCGCGTAGCCGACGCGGGACTCCATGTCGAACTCGGTCGTGGGGTCGTCGGAGCCGGCGTGGCCGCGGTAGTCCACGTGCAGGACGACGAATCCCGCGCGCGCCAGGCGGTCCTGCTCGCGGGCCAGGCCCTGGCCGGGCCGGTAGATCGCCGGATCGATGTAGCCGTGGTTGAGCACGACCGCCGGGAACGGGCCGTCGCCCGTCGGGCGCAGCAGAACGCCGGACACCGTCAGATCCCCGACCGGGAAGGTGACTCGGGACCGCACGTAGCGGCTGTTCCGCGACTCGACGGAGGTCTGCTTCAGCTCGCCACCGGCGAAGGTCTCGCGCATCAGCGCGGCCAACGAGAGCGGATGGGGCTCCACCGCGCTCGGGGTGGGGCTCGGCGCCGACTCGGCGGAAGACGACGTGGAGCTCGGCGGGGCGGTCGGCGGGGCGGCACTCTCGGCGGAGCCGCCGCACCCGGCAACAGCCAGCAATCCGGCCAGTACCGGGCCCAGTGCGCGTCGGGTCACCCCTCGACGCTAGGCGAAAGCGCGCGGCTATGCGGTGAGAGCGCGGATGCGCTCGCCGATCTCGGCGGCGACGGGGTCCACGTCGGCCAGGGTCGAGGAGCCGGTGATGCCGAGGGCCGACATCAGGCCGGGGATGACCGAGGGGTCGAACTCGGCGCCGGCGGCGAGCTTCTGCATGTCTCCGGCCACCTTGATGCGCCCGGTTAGGAAGGCGCCGAGGGCTGCGTTGGGGCGCTGGTCGACGAGCAGGTCGTAGGCGGTGTCGTAGTCGACGGTGACGGTCAGGTCCGGGTCGGCGAGCGCACCGACGTCCAGAACCAGGCCGCCGTTGGTGTTCGCGTGCGCGTGCACGACGCCCTCCGGAGCCACCTCGGCCGGGACGCCGGTGATGTCGAGATTGACGATCAGTGCGGGGATGTCGACGGCGGGGATGCGGTCCTCGTACTCGGCGCGCAGCGCCCGCACGGCGTGGATCCAGTCCTCGGACAGGAACTCGTATCCCATCGTTCCTCCACGCCGTCGCGGGGCCTGCGGAAGCAGGGTGCCTACCGCCAGTCGGATTACGGTCTTCGTCGCCCAGAGCGGAATCCCAAGCGTAGATCCGGCCAGACAACGGGTAATCCCGAAAATCTGGCCCGGAAGGACTGGAAACCTACTCTTCATCGGGTTTATTGTCGCAGTGGTTCCGGGGCGCAGTCCAGTGTCTCGGGACCACCAGACTTCGAAAGGGGACACCGGCGATGGCGCAGGGCACCGGCAAGGCGGCAGAGCCCGCTCGCCGCCGTCCCGGCCGCCCCGCGGGATCGCGCACCGGAGCCTCGTTGCGCCGTGCCGAGTACCTCGACGCGATCATCGTCGCGATCCGCCAGATCGGACCCGAGGCCACCCTGGCCGAGGTCGCCGCCGGCGCCGGGATGAGCAAGCCGGTGCTCTACGACCACTTCCGGGACCGGCTCGGCCTCTCCGCCGCCGTGATCGGCAAGCTCGCCGAGACCGCCGCCGCCGACGCGATGATCGCCGCGATGTCCGGCGGCGAGCCCGAGGAGGTTCTCGCCAAGGTCTTCGACGTATTCGCCGCGTTCGTCGAACGCGAGCCGCAGATCTACGGCTGGCTCATCCGCGGCGCGCGAGACCTGCCCGGCACCCTCGAAGATCTCCCGATGGCCTTGGCCGCCGGCACGCAGCTGGCCGCGGTCATCGGCTCGATCATGCGCTCGGCCGGCGTGGACTCCGGGGCGGCGGAGCCATGGGCGTTCGGCATCGTCGGCTTCCTGTTCTCCTCCACCGAGTGGTGGCTGGTCCGGCGCACGATGAGCCGCGCCGACTTCGTCGCCTACCAGGCCGCGTTCGTGTGGGGCGGGATGAAATCCAGCGGCATGGAGAAGATCGACATCATGGCCGTGCTCGCGGCCGTTCCGCAGATGGTCGAGGCCGGCCGCGCCGCCATGGACGACCCGGCGCGGCCCGTCGTGCGGAACGAGCCGTGAACGCCTTCGCGGTCCCACCGCTGCCGGACCTCGACGGGCTCGCGGACGGCTCGGCGTGGATTGCCGAGCGCGACGGGCTGGACGAGGAACTCGTGCGGCTCTCTCGGCACGCCGCCGTCACGCGGCCGCGCCTCAATCGGCAGGCCGCAGCGCTGGCGAAGCCGAGCTATGGTCCCGCGACCCTGATCGCCCTGCTGCGCACCCTGTTCCGCTTCTTCGCCTTCACCGTCCTCGGTGGGCTGGGCGAGCTTCGTCATCGACTGCTTCGGAGGGGAACGCAGTCGACGTCCTCGCCCGCCGTGCGCCGGGCGCAGAAGCTCGTGCACGCCGGTGGCCCCGCGTACGTGAAGGTGGGTCAGTCGATCGCCACCGCGCAGGGGCTGCTCCCCGACGAGTGGGTGCGCGCGTTCGCCTGGTGCCGCGACGAGGTTCCACCGCTGCCCGCGGGCGTTGCCGCCAAGGCCATCGAGGCCTCGTTCGGCAGGCCGATCGGCGAACTGTTCGCGTACTTCGAGGCCGTTCCCCGCGCCGCGGCGAGCATCGCGCAGGTGCACAACGCGGTGCTGCACGACGGCACGGAGGTCGTCGTCAAGGTGCAGCGGCCCGGCCTGCGCGCGCGGTTCGGCGCAGACCTGCGCGTGATGTCGGTGCTCTCGCACGCGGTGTGCCGGATCAGCCCCCGGGCCCGGATGTCCAACCCCGGCGAGGTTCTGCCCGTCGCGGCCCAGCTCGTCCTGGCGGAACTGGACTTCCGCGTCGAGGCGCTGAACATGGTCCACCTGGCCCTGGCCAGCGAGCACTGCGGCACCTCGTTCGTGCGGGTCCCATGGCCGATTCCCGGCATGGTCACCTCCGACGTGCTCGTCATGGAACGCGTACCCGGCGTTCCGTACACGGTGGCCCGCGAGAAGTACGGCGACGCGATCGACGGAGCGAAGCTGCTGCGCTCGGCCGCTGCGGCCGTCCTGGAGCACTCGCTGATGTACGGGGTCTTCCACGGCGACCTGCACTCGGGCAACGTCCTGATCGACGCCGAGGGCGGCATTTCGCTGGTGGACTACGGCGTCTGCGGCCGGCTCGACTCCCGCGAACGCGCCTCGCTGGTGCGCCTGCTGATCGCCTCCATGCAGCGCGACAGCCGTGGCCAGGTCTTGGCGGCCGCGGAGATGGGGGCGCTGCCGGCGGGCGTGGACCTCGAGGCCGCGATCGCCGAGATCGACCAGTACCAGCACCTCGTCTTCGAGTTCACCGACGCCTCGTTTGCCGAACTGGACTTGACTCTGATTACCCGTCAGATGCGTCAGGTCATCAACTCGTTGATGAAGGTCGGGTTCGTCGTTCCGAAGGAACTCGTTCTGTTCTCCCGCAACCTGCTCTACCTCAACGGCTTCGCCGCCGCTCTGGCCCCCGAGGCCAACATGCTCGCCGAGCTCGAGAACCTGCTTGCCCACATGACCGGGAAGTACCCGACCCAACTCGCGGGGATCCTCCTCGGCGCCGTTATCCAGCAGCCCAGCGCTTAAGTTCCCCTCGTCACCCCGATTGCTGGGAGGACACGTGCTCCGTCCCGTCATTGCCCTCGGACTCACCGTCGCGCTCGCCGCTCCGGCCCACGCGGCCGAGGACTTCGTGCCCGGCACCGGCAGCGCGTCCGCCGGTGTCGTGCGGGTCTCGTTGCGCTCGTCCGGCGCCTCCATCGGCTTCGGCCTCGCCCAGACCCGTGCCCGATACGTCGGTGCGCAGGGCAACGCCGAGTCCGCGGGCGTGGACATGGGGCTCTTCGAGACGGTTGGCAAGGCGCCCGTCGCCTGCGGCACCGCGCCAGGTGCGTTCCTCCCCGAAGACGCCCGCCCGCAGCGCCTCGTCGTGTCCTCCGGGTCGGGCGCGGACCAGAAGTCCGGCGCCTCGTTCGGTGCCGGCACCCCCGTAGAGATCATGAGCCAGTCCGGCTCCGCAGCCCCCAACGCCAAGGCCGACGCCACCGTCGGCGGAGTGCGCTTCGACGTGCCCGGCCTGCTGACCGTGATCGGCGGCGCCGCACAGTCCGGCGCGCACCTGGTGCCCGGCAAGCAGCGCACCGCCACGGCCACCAGCACGCTGGGCCGCCTGGTGCTGGCCGGCGGAGCCGTCGAACTCGAAGGTCTGCAGTGGAAGGCGACGGAGTCCACCGGCGCGACCAAGGCTTCGCAAGCCGGGTTCACGATGGGCGCGGTCGTCGTGGGCGGGCAGCGAACTCCGGTCTCCGACGACGGGTCGCTGGCCACGGCCCTCGACGCGGCGAACAAGGCGTTGGAGCCGATCGGCCTTGCGCTGCACGCCCCGCGGGTGGAACCGACTCAGACCGGCTCCTACGCCACGCCCCTGCGCCTGTCGATCAACTCGACCCCGCAGTTGCGCGCGCTGCTCGCGCCGTCCCTGGACGCAATCCAGCCGATCCGTTCGCAGTTGCTCGAACTCGTCAAGCCGCTGCAGATGAGCCCGGACTGCGGGTTCGCGAAGGCGTTGGGCTTCGGCTACCTGATCGCCGACCTCGCACTGATCGCCATGGGCGACGGCGGCGGCATCGATCTCGACCTCGGGGGCGCCCGCGCCGGCACCGACGCCACCGCGTACGCGAACCCGCTCGACTCGCGCTTCGGCGCGATCGCCCCACCAGGTCTGCCTGTGGTGCCGGGCATCCCCGCCCCGGCCCAGCCCACACCGCTGACGCCGGCCGCCGCATCCCCGCCGGCTGCGACGGACTCGGCACCACAGGCGCTCGAAATCGCCGCTCCGACGACGGTCGTTCCGGTGGCCGCCGTCTGCCGGTCCACGCACTCCGACTCCGGCTGTACCGGCCGCAACGGTCTGCTCGCGGCCTGGCTCGCGCTCGCCGTCGTGGTCCTGCTCGCCGCTGCCGACTGGATCCGCCGCAGAGCCTGACGCCCCATCAGACATCTACTCCCGCACCGCGCCGCACCTGATGGAGGTCGGACCGTGAAGCGCACTCCCGACAAGCTCGGCAACACCCCGCGCCGCCTGCTCGGCGGCTACGGCCCACTGCTGGCCCTCGCCATAGCCTTCGTGCTGGTGGTCACCCTCGTCCCGACCATTGCGCGCGAACAGGTGCTCGTCACCCAGCAGGCCGAGAGCGCCGAGGCCGTGCAGGCCGCGGCGAACACGCCGGCCGCCGCGAAGCAGGCGAAGGCGCCGACCCCGGGCAAGGCCCGAGCCGCCGCCCCGGCCAAGGCAGGCGGCGCCAAGGCAGCCGCAGCCCTGCCCGCCGTCGCGGGGCCGTGCGCGGACCGCCGCGTCCAGGTGCTGGGCGACACGTACTCCCCGCCGTGCATCGCGTGGCCGGCAGGCAAGGACAACGGCGGCGCCACCTCCCGCGGCGTCACCAAGGACACGATCCGAATCTCCTTCCGCCTGCCGGTGGAGGACATCCGCGACTACCAGTCGGTCATCGCGCAGCTGACCGGTGGCAAGGGCGACGCGATTCCCACGCCCACCGAGGAAGACGTGCGCAAGACGCTGGCGAACTTCGTCACCTACTTCGAACGGAACTTCCAGTTCTACGGGCGCAGGCTCGAACTGGTGGAGTGGAAGGGCAAGGGCTCGGTCATCAACGAGATCGTCGGCGCCGGCCAGGAGGCCGCGAACGCCGACGCGATCCGCGCCGCTCAGGAACTCAAGGTCTTCGCGGACATGTCCGCGTTCACCCAGCCGTACAACGACGCGCTCGCGCGGCAGAAGGTCGTCGCGATCGGTGCCCCGTACATGTCCGCGCAGTGGTTCGCCGCCCGTGCCCCGTACTCGTGGAGCCCGTTCCCGGACTGCACCTCGCTCGCCTCGACGATCGCCGAGTACCTGAACAAGCGCGTCTTCGGGTACCCGGTGCAGCAGGCGGGTGCCGACATGGTCGGCAAGGACCGGAAGATCGCGCTGATCGCGCCGGACAACCCCGAGTATCAGCAGTGCGTCGACACCGGCGAGAAGATCATCGCCGCCGCCGGCAACAAGGCCCAGCGGTACAGCTACACCCTGGACCTGGCGACGATGTCCGACCAGGCGAACAACCTGGCCGCGAAACTGAAGCGGGATCAGATCACGACCGTCGTGCTCGCGACCGACCCGCTCATCCCGCTGCTGCTGACCTCGCGCATGAGCCAGCAGAACTACTACCCGGAGTGGGTGGTCACCGGGACCGCGCTGACCGACATGGACATCGTCGGTCAGTTCTACGACCAGTCGCAGTGGCGCAACGCCTTCGGGCTCAGCCTCCTCGGGCAGCAGCAGCCGCAGGGCGCGAGCTACGCCTACGCCGCCGCGAAGTCCGTGGACCCGAACCACGAACCGATCTTCGGCTCCGAGCTTCTCTACTACTTCCTCTACATGCTCGCCACCGGCATCCAGATGGCCGGGCCCGACCTCGACCCCGCCTCCTTCGCCAAGGGCATGCGCGCCTACCCCGGCGGCACCGGCCCGGCCGGCACCTGGGGCTACCCCGAGGGCGAGTACAGCCCGTACCGCGACGCCCGCGAGATCTACTGGGACCCGAAGGCCCGCTCGTCGTTCAACAACGCCGAGGGCGCCTACGTCTCGACGAACAGGCGCTACCGGCCCGGCACGTGGCCCAAGGCCCCGGCCGCGCCCCAGCGCCTCGAGCCCCCGAAGACCGCCGCGACCCCGCGGGACGAGCGATGAACGCGGACGTCCGACGAGGCGTGACCTATAGCTCACCGGTGGTCGGACGCTACGCAAGCGAGGTGGGGCGATGAGCCGGGACGTCCGACGGGGCGAGCGCTATAGCTCACGGGTGGTCGGACGTCCGGAGTTTCTCGTGGGGGTGGTGGCGGTTGCGGTGCTGGTGGCCGCAACGGTTGTGGCGCCTGATCGCGTACCGCTGGGCGTCGTGCTGCTCGGTGCGCTGTTGGGTACCGGTTCCGGGCTGCTCGCCGTCGGGCTGGTGCTGACCTACCGGTCCCATCGGATCGTGAACTTCGCGCTCGGCGGCATCGGCGGGCTCGGCGCTGGCCTCGCGATCGGCCTGCACCTCGGGCAGGGCGTCCCGTGGCCGGTGGCGGTGCTGATCGGCGTCGCGTTCGGCCTGTTCGTCGGCGCGCTGATCGAACGCACGGTGCTGCGGCGGCTGGATCGGTCGCCACGGCTCGTGGTCACGGTCGCGACGATCGGCCTCGCGCAGCTGTGCGCGGCCGGACAGGCCGTGCTGCCAAAGCTGCTCGACGGGCCGGCGGTCGTCGGCTCGTTCCGGACTCCGCTGTCCGAGGTGACGCTCGACGTCGATCCGCTGCTGATCTCCGGCAACGACCTCGCGCTCGTGGTGGTCGTGCCGTTCGTGCTCGGCGCGCTGACGTGGTTCCTGCTGCGCACCGACGCCGGTATTGCGATCCGCGGCATCGCCGAAAACGGCGACCGGGCACGGCTTCTCGGCATTCCCGCGCACCGGCTCTCGCTGCTGGTCTGGACGATCGCCGGTGGCCTGGCCGCGCTGACCGTCACGCTGCGGTCGCCGTCCGAGGGCCTCAACCTGTCGGTCGCCTCGACCGGGCCGCAGGTCATGCTGCCGGCGCTCGCGGCCGCCGTGGTGGCGGGTCTGACGTCGCTCCCGCGAGCGTTCGTCGCCGGTGTCGCGCTCGGGATTCTCGACCAGCTCGTCCGGTGGAACGTCGACAAGCAGGCGGTCACCTCCGTCGTGCTGCTGGCCGTGCTGCTCGTGGGTCTGCTGCTGCAACGCCGCGACTCCGGGCGCGCCGCGGCCGCCGCGTCCGAGGGCACCTGGGTCACCGCCGGCGCCGTGCGCGACCTTCCCGCCCGGGTCAGGGCGCTGCCCGAAGTCCGGGCCGCTCGAGTGGGCGTCCCGATGCTGGCTCTCGCCGGCGCCCTGCTGCTCGCCGTGGTGGGCTCGCCGAGCCAGCTGAACCTGGCGGCGATCGCCACCACCTACGCCGTCGTCGCCGTGTCGCTGGTCGTCCTGACCGGCTGGGCCGGAACGGTGAGCCTGGGTCAGATCGCGATCCTCGGGACCGGCGGCGTCGTCGCCGGCGACCTGATGGTCCGCTGGAACACCGACTTCTTCGTCGCGATGTTGGCTGCGGGCGTGGCCGGTGCCGCGATCGCGCTGCTCGTCGCGATCCCCGCGCTGCGGGTGGACGGGCAGTTGCTCGCCGTCACCACGCTGACCTTCGCGGTCGCCGTCGACACCTTCTTTCTCAACCCCACGAACTTCCCGTGGCTGGTGCCCGGCGCCATCGATCGACCGGTGCTGTTCCAGCGGTGGGACATGCGCAGCGACCGGGTGCTGTACCTGGTGGGGCTCGCGCTGGTGGCGTTCGCGGTGCTCGTCGCCCGCAACCTCGCGCGGGGCCGGACGCAGCGGGTGATGATCGCGGCACGGGACAACCCGAAGGCCGCCGCGGCCAACGGCGTGGACGGCGTGGCCACCAAGCTCACGGCGTTCGTGGTCTGCGGCGTGCTCGCCGGCATGGCCGGCGCGATCCACGCGACCGCGCTCGGCGCGGTGGGCCTGCGGACCTACAACACGTCGCTGTCCCTGCTGGCGTTCACGACGGTGGTCATCGGCGGGGTCACCTCTATCGGCGGCGCGCTGGCCGCCACCGCGACGATCCACCTGCTGGTCTACGCGGTTCCGCAGTTCCAGCTCGTCGCCACCGGAGCCGGGGTGCTGTTCGTGCTCCTGCTGCTGCCCGGCGGCATGGCCCAGGCCGGCGCCGGGATCCGCGACCGGTACGCGGCGCTGATCGCGCGACGGCACGGCGTGGAGTGGGATCCGGACGAACGGCCCGGTGCCGCCGGGTTCGTCACCGCGACGGATTCGCATCCGCCCGTGGGCGACACGGCCCTCTCGTGTCGTGGAGTCGTCGCGTCCTACGGGCCGAGCCAGGTCCTGTTCGGCGTCGACCTCGACGTCGCCGAAGGGGAACTCGTCGCGCTGCTCGGCACCAACGGCGCGGGAAAGTCCACGGTGCTGCGCGCGATCACCGGCCTGCTGCCCTCGGACGGCTCGATCGAACTGATGGGCGATCGGATCGACGGGACGCCCACCGAGCGCATCGCCGCCGCGGGCCTGGCGATGATGCCCGGCGGGCGCGGGGTGTTCCCGACGCTGACGGTCGCGGAGAACCTGCGCCTGGCGTGCTGGCAGGTGCGGCACGACGGGGCCGCCGTCGAGCGGGCTCGCGCCGGTGCGTACGAGTTGTTCCCGGCACTGTCGCGGCTCGCGGACACCCGCGCGGGGGACCTGTCCGGCGGCGAGCAGCAGATGCTGTCCCTCGCCATGGCCATGGCGGTTCGCCCGCGGGTGCTGTGCATCGACGAACTCACCCTCGGCCTCGCGCCGACGGTGGTCGCCGACCTCGTCGCCGTCGTGCGGCGGATCAACGCCGGCGGCGTCACCGTGGTGGTCGTCGAGCAGTCCGTGAACGTGGCGCTGTTGCTCGCCCTGCGCGCGGTGTTCCTGGAGAAGGGCCGCGTGCGGTTCGTCGGCCCGACCGCGGAACTGCTCGACCGCCCGGACGTCCTGCGGGCAGTCTTCCTCGGCGAGGCCGCGGCGCTGGCCCCGCGGACGCGGACGACGCCGCTGGATCTCGACGCTCCACCGGCGCTGCACGCACGGGGCCTGACCAAGAGCTTCGGTGGGCGGCGGGTCGTCGACGAGGTCGAGCTGGCGATCGCGCCGGGGGAGATCGTCGGCCTCATCGGGCACAACGGCGCTGGGAAGACCACGATCCTGGACCTGCTGAGCGGGCTGCTGCCCGCGGACGCCGGCACCGTGCGACTGGGCGAGATCGAGCTCGGCGGGCTCGCTGCGCACGACCGGGCCCGCGCGGGCCTGGGCCGGTCCTTCCAGGACGCGCGCCTGTATCCGGGTCTGACGGTGGCTCAGACGCTTGCCGTCGCCCTGGACCGGCACCTCGCGTGCCACGACGCGCTCGCGGACGCGCTGTGGCTGCCGGCCGCGTTCGACACCCGCGACGCCGTCGAGCTGCGGGTCGCCGAACTGCTCGAGACGCTGGGTCTCGGGCGGTACCGGGACCACCGGACCGCTGAGCTGTCCACCGGCACGCGGCGCATCGTGGAGCTCGGGTGCGTACTGGCGCAGGCCCCGAAGGTCGTGCTGCTCGACGAGCCGTCCGCCGGCGTCGCGCAGCGCGAGGCCGAGGCGCTGATGCCCGTCCTGCGCCGGGTGCAAGCCGAGCTCGGTGCCGCGATGGTCGTCGTCGAGCACGACATGGCGCTGCTGTCCGGGCTCTGCGACCGTCTCGTCGCTCTGGAGGCGGGTGCGGTGATCGCGGCTGGTACCCCGGCAGAGGTGCTTGCGCACCCGCGCGTCGTGGCGTCCTACCTCGGCGCCGACCAGGCCGTCATCGCCCGCAGCGGTGCGCTGGTTTAGTCGTTCTCCGCCAGGAGCGGGGAGGCGAACCACATGGTCCGGTGCGTCCAGTCGCCCGGGCCCATGCGGCGGCCGGAACAGACGATGAGTGCCACCTGGGGCGCCCCGTTGGTGGCGTAGTACCGCTCCCGTGCCTTCTCGTCGAAGGTGCGGACCTGGATGCGGTCGGTGACCTCGTAGCAGAAGCGTTTGCCGTCCGCGCTGGTGAGCGCGAGGTAGTCGCCCTCCTGCAGCTTGGCGAGGAGGGCGTTGCCCAGCGCCGAGCCGTCGGGGAAAGTGTGCGCGTTCAGCAGCGTGTTGCCCTGGCGTCCGCCGGGTCGGACGTCGTCGTCGAATGCGATGACACGGCGTCCGGTTCTGTTCGTGGGCGGGGTACCGGGCACGCCGCGGCTGTCGCGGGCCACCGCGATCACCGGCACCCAGGTCTCCAGCGCGCCGATGTCCATCCCGTCGGGGACGAACGGCTTGGCCGCGGTGCTGCAGGCGGAGAAATCCGGTTGGTACTTCTGCGCGCGCCGCTTCTGCTTCTTCTCCTCGGGCTGGGAGTGGCCGAAGATCTTGGGGATCGGCAGCGGCTTGTCGCCGGGCAGGGGGATCAGGCCGGCCTGCGCGCTGCCGTCGACGAACAGCGAGCCCGTGAGCGCGAGCGCCACGACACCGACGACCGGAGCGCTCCGCGCTCCGATGCTCCGCCTACGACGTCCCACCGCAGCCCCCTGCGAAAAGATCCACTTGCCCCGGGGGCGACGGTAGCCGCGCGATGGCCGGGAGCGGGTATCGCCACGGTCTGGTGATCGAAATGTTCGCCGAACCGGGCCCGGGTTGTCCACGCCCCAGGTGGGCGTTCAGAGTGGGCGAATGATCAAGGGCCGCGACCGTGGGGTGCTGACCCCTGCGCTCGTTGCCGCCTGCGCCGGCTACTTCATGATCATTCTCGACACGACGATCGTGAACGTCGCCGTGCCTTCGATCGGTGCCGACCTGGGCGCGGACCTCACCGACCTGCAGTGGATCGTCGACAGCTACCTGGTGCTGCTGGCCGCGGGCATCCTCACCGCCGGAGCCCTGTCGGACCGCTACACCGCCCGCACCGTGTTCCGGCTGGGCATTGCGCTGTTCACGATCGCCTCGCTCGGATGTGGGCTGGCGCCGAACACCGCGACGTTGATCGCAGCCCGCGCTGCAAAGGGCGTGGCGGCGGCGCTGATCGTGCCCAGTTCGCTCGCACTGGTCCGCTCCGGGTACGCCGACCCGCACCTGCGGCGTCGTGCCGTCGCGATGTGGGCCACGATCGCCGCGTTCGGCGCCGCCGCCGGGCCGATCCTCGGCGGAGTCGGCGTCGCGGTCTGGTCCTGGCGGATCGTGTTCCTGGTGAACGTGCCCGTGGGGCTGCTCGTACTTTTCCTGACCTACCGTCACGTTCCCCGCGGGGTGGGCGTTCCGCGGTCGCTGGACCTGCTCGGGCAGGCGCTCGGAGTGCTCGCCCTGGGGTCGCTCGCGGTGGCGCTGATCGAGGGCGCGCACGCCGGGCTCGGGCCGGTGAGTCTGCTGGCGGCCGGTGCGTTCGTGCTCGCCGGCGCCGCCTTCCTGGCGGTGGAGGGCAGCAGACCCGAACCGATGCTGCCGCTCGGGCTGTTCCGCAACTCCACGATCGCCGGGGGAGCGGCCATCGGCCTGCTCATCAACTTCGGGTTCTACGGGTCGCTGTTCGTCCTCAACCTGTGGCTGCAGGCCGAACGCGACGCGTCGGCGCTCGAGGCGGGGCTGGTCCTGCTGCCGCAGCTCGCGCTGATCATCCCCGGGTCGATGCTGTCCGCGCGGTGGAGCGCCCGTCCGGGCGGTCCCGTCGGGACGGCGTGCCTCGGGCAGTTCCTGACCGGTGCCGGCATCGCCGGCTGCCTGCTCGCCGGCCCGAACACCTCCTACGCGGTCCTGCTGCTGCCGCTCGCCGCCACCGGCTTCGGGATGGGCATGACGATGCCCGCCGTGACCGCCGCCCTGACCGACGCGGCGCCCGCGCACCACGCGGGCCTGGCCGCCGGGGTCATCAACGCGGCCCGACAGACGGGCAGCGTCGTCGGCATCGCCCTGCTCGGCGGAGTGCTCGGTGCCGGCGAGGCCGCCACGACCCAGCTTCGGTACGCGCTGGGCATCGCGGCGCTGGCGTTCTTCGTCGGCGTGATCGTCGCCGCCCGCTGCATTCCGCGACCCGTCGCCGAGCCCGTGCCGGCCCTGCGCCCGACCCCGGCATTCTGAGCGCATGACACGGCCCATCGGGCCGATGTTCTGGACGCGAAACGCCGGCCGGAGCGAGTGTCCCCGCGCTCCGGCCGGCGTGCCGTCCCCTCCAGAGGTTCAGCTCGCGGTGGCGCTGGCCCGCTGCTTCTGGTCGTGCGCGTTGGCCTTCTTCTCGTGCGCGCGGGCCTTGGCGCCGTGCAGCTCGGCCTTGGCCTGCTCGCGCAGCGCCTTCAGCTTCTCCGTGCCCTTGGCCTGCTGTGCCTCGCCGGCCTCGACCCAGCTCTGCCGGTTCAACAGCTCGCCGGTGATCTCCCGGCCGAGCCCGACCATCTTGTCGACCAGCGCGGTGGCGTTCTTCGGGTCGATGTGCGGAACTGCGCTCGGAATGCCCATGGGTTGTCCTCCCTCGACTGTCCGGCGGTGGGGGCCGCTAGGTCCGAGGTCTGACCTATCCCGCAGCGGGCCCGCCAATCGCTCGCCGCCGGGTGTCGCACCGTGGTGATCGTCACGGGGCTCGTGCGGCGTGTGGGAACCAATTTGCCGCCCGTCAACGCGACCCCGTAGACTGCGTTCACCGACGCGGGGTGGAGCAGCTCGGTAGCTCGCTGGGCTCATAACCCAGAGGTCGCAGGTTCAAATCCTGTCCCCGCTACTACGTAAGTGCAGGTCAGGGCCACCTTCCGGTGGCCCTGATTCGTTTCGTGCCCTTCGTGTGCCCTAACTAGGTTCGCTTCGGTTCGCCTCGGAGGCGTTGCGGCAGGGCTAAGGGCCCAGCTCGCGTGCAGCGACTTCCTGATCAATCGCGTAGAGCGTCGCCTCGGCCAAGGCGAGGAACTCCAACGCTTGCGCCGTGGAGACCTCGCCGCCGTGCACGGCCAGATTGCGGAGACGGGCGAGCCCCTCGACGGACTTGGCCGCCTTCTGCGAGATCAGGCCCGCGTTGGCCGCCTCTCGCGCCAAGGCCGTAAGGCTCCCTCTCGAACCGATCCCGGCCGCAGTCAGTAGCTCCCGGAGACGCCCCTCGACCTTCGAAGCCGCGACTACGGGTCTGCTGCACGAACGGGTGACAGGTTGGGTCAGGCGGCCCGAACGGCCGCTGTGGTCATACGAGTTCGTACTCGACGGGGGCCAGTCGGCCGAGGGCGGGTGGCGCCAACTGGGATTTAGCCGCAGGCGCGGCGCGAGATCGTGTCTTGCGGGATCGCCCGCTGCGGCGCGTTCGGCGGGATGTCCGGTCACGGCAGTCCCGCTCGGGTGAACTCCTGCTGCAGCCGCGGACGGCGACGGTTTTCTTCGCGCAGTCCGGCGATCAGGTCGTCGACCTCGCTGGCTTTCTCGGTCCCGGCGGCGAGCTTGCGCATGGTCTTCAGCCGGCGGGCCGCGGACTGGTAGTTGCGGGCGTCGGCTCGCTGGAGGTCGGTCTCGACGAGCATGGCGAGGACCGGGAGAACGGCGAGCGGGTCGTGTTTCTGATACTCCTTCACCAACCGGGTCCAGGTGTCGGTGCAGGACAGGCCCAGGGTGTGGGCGAGCGTCCAGGCCTGGTCGGCATCGCGCAGGGTCAGCAGGGCGAACAGGACGACGTCGCGGGGCGAGGCTGCGAGGCGCTCGTAGACGCCGGTCTGCAACGTGGGCCAGGCGGGGCCGGCGGCGTCGTGCAGGGCGGCGGCGGTGCCGGAGGAAGGCCAGCGGTCGAACACGAGCTCGCGGGCGGCGAGCAGGTCGGCGGGGCTGTGCTGGGCGAGCAGGGTGCACCAGTAGTCCCCGGCGGCGCGGGCCTGGTGGCCGTCGTCGAAGTCGGTGGCCTGTTTGGCCCAGTCGATGGCGAGGTCGGGGTAGTCGGCTTCGGCGAGGGCCTTGGCGGTGTCGTGCAGCCACGCGGCGACCTTGCGGTCGCGGGCATGGGTGGCGACGATCGCCTCGACGTCGCGGTCGTGCACGGCCAGGCGTTGGGCGTTCCAGTCCAGGACGAACCAGGCGTGGGAGTGCGGTGAGTTCCACCGTTCGGCCGGTCGCGGTCCGAGTTCGGTGCGGATCTCCTCGAGCCGGGCCCGGTAGGCGGCCAGGCCCTTCTCGCCCAGCGCCGGGGCGTAGGCGGCCGGGTCGAGTTCGAAGTAGTCGACCTTGCCGTGGAACTGAAAGTCGATCATCCAGGCGACGAGCTTCGCCGCCGGCACGCGGGCGCGGGCGGCGGCCCCAGGATGGAGGTCGAGCAGTCGGCGGCAGGCGTCGCCGATGATCCCGCTGGAGTCGTCGGCCTTCGCGATGACGCCCATGGCCGAGGCGATGGCCTTCTGAGTGACCGTCAGGACGGTCGCCGGGTCCGCTGTTTCGGTGGCGCGTTCGAGGATGTCGACGGCCTCGTGCATCTGCCGCCCGTGGGCATTGGCGGCGCTCCAGCGCCACAGCTCCGCGCGGGTGCGGATGAGCGGCAGGACGGTGTCGGCCAGGTTCGTCACTCGCCGAATCTCTCACGTCGCGGATCGGCGACGCGCAGGCCGGGGCGTAACGTAGATGCTACGTTCGCGATGTGGTGGACGGGCGCGAGCTGGGGCTGTTCTGGGCCGACTTGGCGGAGGACCGCCGTCGTCCGGACTTCGAGCGCGACTACCTCCTGGCCTCCCTGCGAGTGGCGACCGTGGACGACGTCGTGCGCACCCTGGACGAGGCCCGGATCGCTCGGGGGATGACCAAGGCGGCGCTGGCTCGCGCCGCCGGCGTCCCGCCGGAGTCCGTCCGCCGCCTGCTGACGGCGCCCTCGACGAACCCGCAGCTCAGCCTCGTGGCGCAACTGGCGGCCGTCCTCGGCCTACGGGTCCAGCTCCAGCCCATGACGGCGGCCGAGCGGAGCGCTACGGGCGTCCTGCGAGGTCCGACCAGGTAGGAGCAGTCGTCCGCGGTCGCGTATCCGCGCCGTTGTCGCCACTGGCAGTAGTGTCATGGTTCCGTTACACTATTGCCATGACGACCAGGCCGTTAGCCCGCGACGAGCTGTGGGAAGCCGCGGTCGCTCAGCACGGTTTCGTGACTGCGCAGCAGGCCGCGGAGCTGGGGATCGACAAGCATGCGCTGCAGATGCTGGTCCATCGGGGGACCTTGGAGCGCGCGGCCCACGGCGTCTACCGATTTCCCCGGTACCCGGCCGGCGAACACGACCACCTGATGCTCGCCGTCCTATGGACGCGGGTGCCCGAAGCCGTTCTCTCCCACGAGACCGCCCTCGACGCCTATGGAATCAGCGACATCAACCCCAACCGCATCCACCTCACGGTCGGCAGGCAGCGCCGATTCCGCCGCGCCAGCGGAAACGACTACGTGGTGCACCACGAGGACCTCGCCGGGGACCGGATCGGCTGGTGGCAGGAGATCCCGACCGTGACGCCCACGACGGCCATCGCGCAGTGCATCGCCTACGGCACGCCGACCCACCTCCTTCGGCAGGCAATCGAGCGCGGCCATGCGCAGGGCTACGTGAAGACCTCCGAGCGCGACGATCTCGGTCGAGCGTTGGAGGCCCGCGGTGACCAATGAGCCCGCTGGATCCCGCCTCGCCGCGTTGCTGGGCACGCTGACGCCCAAGACCAAGCAGCCCGGGTCGGCGAGCGTCCTGAACACCTGGATCGCCCAAGCCGAAGGGCGACTCGGCGAGGAGGCCAAGGGTGGGCGGCTCGGTTGGCTGATCGCCTCTTCGGTGGCGGTCGCCGCAGTGCAGCGCGCCATCGACGCCGACGGGCGGCAGCTGTTCCTGCTGAAAGGCGGCACCCTGCTCCAACACCGACTCCACGCAACCGCTCGTGCCACGAAGGACGTCGACGGCCTCGTCCGCGGCGACATGGACGCGTTCCTGCTCGCGTTGGAAGCCGTGCTCGACGAGCCGTGGGGACCGCTGACGCTGCGCCGCGGCGAGGTCGAAGTGATCGAGGTCCCGACGAAGATCGTCAAACCGCGGCGCTTCGACATCGTTCTCGAACTGCGCGGTGTGACCTGGCGGCGAATCCAGTTCGAGGTCTCGCCCGACGAAGCCGGCATCGGCGCCGAGCACGAGACGGTGCAACCGCCGCCGCTTTCCGGGTTCGGACTGCCCGACCCCGACGCACTGGTCGGGATTGCCATGCGCTTCCAGATCGCGCAGAAGCTCCACGCCGTCTCCGACCCACACGAACCGCCGGATTCGCTCAACGACCGCGCTCGCGACGTGGTGGACCTGCTGTTGCTGCGCGATCTTGCGGCGACGACCGGCAGCCCGACCCTGGCGCAGGTCCGCGCCGCGAGCGTCGCCGTGTTCGAGGCCCGTGCCGCCGAGGCGAGAGAACTGGGTCGCCAGACACGGGCATGGCCGCCCACCGTTGTGGCACATGCGCACTGGACCAACGATTTCGTTCGGTCGGCAAGCTCCGGCGGGATCGCGTCGAATCTTTCGGCGAGCGTCGGCGACGTCAACTCTTGGATCGCCGAGATCGACCGGGCTGTGTGAACTGCGAGATCGAGTAGCTCAATTGGTCGTGCGCCGCCGAGTCCGCTGGAACGCAGTCAGGGCGCGGTCGTCGGCGTCGGGCAGGGTGTGGAGGTACTTCTGCGTGTCTGGATCTGGCTATGGCCCATGCGGTCCATCACGGTCTTCAGGTCGGCGCCACCCGCCAGCAGCCACGACGCATGCGCGTGGCGCAGGTCGTGCATTCGGACGTGGTGGCCGAGCTTCGCCCTCTCCAACGACGGCAGCCAGACCCGCGGGCGGAAGGTGTTGCGCGAGACGGGGCTACCCCCAGCGATCTCGGTCGAGGGGAACAGCAGATCGTCGCGACCGAGGCCGAGGTGCTGGATTCGAGCGGCGAGCAGGTCGAGCAACTCCTGGCCGACCCTGACGGTCCGCGGTTCGTTGTTCTTCGGGTAGGGCTTGACGATCATCCGTTCGCCGGTGGGGGAGTTCTTCTTCGACAGTTCGACGATCGTCTCCTCGACGCTGATCGTGCGGCGAAGGAAGTCGACGTGCCGGGGGCGCAGGGCGATCAGCTCGCCCCAGCGCAGGCCGGTCTCGATCGCGGTGAGCACCGGCGGCGTCCAACGCTCGGGGATGGCGCCGAGCAGCTTGTCGAACTCCTCGGGTGTAGGTCAGGGCCCCAATCGCATTCCGGTGGTTGGGGTTCTTTGGCGTTTCCAGCAGAAGGTCAGCGAGTTCAAGATCTGCCGAACCGCCAAGACCGAGCTATCCGGGGGAACTTCAAGCTGAGCACCATCATGCACATTTTGTCCCGACGGCCACAGCCCGCGGCGTCTTAGCACTCACTTGAGTATGATCGTGCTCATGAAGGTCCCGACTTCTCCTGGCAGTGCTCCGCGGGCCCCGGTTGTGCACGATCGTGCACAAGCCCTGGGAGCGGCAATTCGGCGCCGCCGGCGAGCCCTCCGGCTGACGCAGGACGAGCTCGCCGATCTCGCGGGGTGCTCGCGACGGACCGTCAGCGCCGTTGAGACCGGAAAGGCCACCGTTCGGCTGGACGTGGTCGTGGCGTTGCTGGAGGTCCTCGGTCTGCGTCTGCGCGTGGAAGTCGGACGGGGCGGCGTTGTCGGCGATGACTGACACTCGGGCGGTCGCTGCCGCGGACGTGTACAAGGGTGCGGTGCTCGCCGCGACTCTGGAGCGCATCGACGGTGGCGTCCAGTTCGGGTATCGCGCCGAGTACCTGACGTCGGGTGGGCCGGCCGTGGCAACGGGACTGCCGCTCCAATCTCGCCCGACGATCAGCGTCGCAGGGAGCGTGCCTCCCTTCTTCGCCGGTCTGCTGCCGGAGGGTGCTCGGCTGCAGGCGCTTACTCGAAGGGTGAAGACGTCGGCGGACGACATGCTCAGCCTGTTGCTCGCCGTGGGGTCGGACTGCATCGGTGACGTCCGGGTCGTCCCCGCGGGGACCGACCCGGAGGCCGTCGCCCCCCTCGCGCTGGTCACCAGCTGGGACGAGACCGACTTCGAGGAACTGTTCGCCGCCAGCGTCGCGATCGGCGGGGATACCTACGAACGAACCGCCCTGCCGGGGGTTCAGGAGAAGGTGTCGGCGGCGATGACGAGCTTCCCGATCTCGGGTGACGGTGCCAGTCACATCCTCAAGTTCGCCCCCGAACGCTATCCCCGCCTGGTCGAGAACGAGGCGTTCGTCATGGCCTTTGCCGCGGCAGTCGGGCTGCCGGTGGCTCCGACCGAGATCGTCCTCGACCGGCACGGCCGCGCGGGCCTGCTGGTGTCCCGCTTCGACCGGGCCCGCGGCGCGGACGGGACCCTGCTGCGGCTCGCTCAGGAGGATGCCGCGCAGGTCTGCGGCCGCTATCCCGCCGACAAGTACTTGCTGACGATGAATCAGATCGTCGCGTCGCTGGCCGAGCACGTCGACGCGCCCTTGGTCGCCGTCCGCGATCTCGTCCGGCTGGTTGCCTTCTCCTACCTCGCGTGCAACGGAGACCTGCATGCCAAGAACATCAGCATCCACACCCGCACGGACGGTCTCGTCGAGCTCTCGCCCGCCTACGACCTCCTCGCCGACCTGCCCTACACCGGCGACGCCCACCAAGCTCTCCAGTTGGACGGTCGCGACTTGAATCTGACTCGCGGGGGCCTCGTCCAATTCGCCGAAAGGTTCGGGGTGCTCGCCCGGGCGACCCATCGCGAACTGGATCGGATCTGCGATCTCGCGCCGGAGTGGATCGGCCGCGTCTGGGAGATCGGTCTCGCAGAACGCCCCACCGAGCACCTCCGGCGCACGATGACCGAGCGGCTGGACGACCTCGGGCGGTCCCGATAACCCACAGGTCCCAGGTTCACGTTCCTGTCCCCGCCGCCACGAAGCAGCAGATCTAACGCAGGTTTCAGTGGTTCCGGGCACACGTCCACCGACGGGCAGGCCGGGCCTCGAGTGCCCCGGGGCCACCCGGACACTGTTCGTAATACGGATCATGGAAACTGGTGTGTACGACCTCGTACCCCGGGAGCCAGCCATGAGAAGCGCGGAGAGCCTCCGCTTCGCGGTGCGCGGCATCCTTGCGAACAAGATGCGCTCCGCGCTGACCACGCTGATGATCCTGATCGGCGTCGCGTCGGTGATCGCGCTGGTCGCCGTCGGCACCGGGTCCTCGCGGGACGTGCAGGAGTCGATCAGCCGGCTCGGTTCGGACACCCTGTACGTGCTGCCCGATCAGCCGACCGGGCGAGGCGGCACCGGCCTCGCGGCGCAGATGCGCCGGTCGTTGGGCATTCCCGCGCCGTCGGTCTCGGGTACGCAGACTCGCAGCGCCGTCCTGACCTACGACGACGCCGAGGCGCTCGGGCACCTATCCAGCGTCGACAAGGTCGCGCCGGGCACGGTGATGCGCGGGGTCACGACGCAGTACCAGAGCAACGCGCACGTCGCGTCGCTCCTGATCGGCACCACGCCGGACTTCCTCGACATCGACGAGGCCACCCTCACCGTCGGCGAGCCGTTCACCGCGGCGGACTACACCGCGCACTCGCGCAAGATCCTGATCGGGAAGACGGTCGCCAACAGCCTCGGCGGCCGGGACCCCATGGCCTTGGTCGGCCAGGAGGTCCGGATCAACGGCGCGGGATTCACGGTCCTGGGCATCATGAGCCCGAAGGGCTACAGCGGTCAGCGCGACCTCGACGACCGTGTTCTCGCCGTCGGCACCGCGGTCAACGACGCGCTGTACGGCTACTCCCCGCAGGGGCTCGGCCCGGTCAACGCCATCGCGATTAAGGCCAAGACCGGCGACCTCGTCTCGACGGCGCAGAGCCAGGCCTACGCGCTGTTGGCGCAGCGCCACGGCGTCTCGCTGCTCAACGCGGACTTCGTCGTCTTCAACGCCTCCTCGATCCTCGACGCCTCCGCGGACTCCAACAAGACGCTGAGCATCCTGCTCGCGGCCGTCGCGGGCATCTCGCTGCTCGTCGGCGGCATCGGCGTCATGAACATCATGTTGGTCTCGGTCACCGAGCGAACCCGCGAGATCGGCATCCGCAAGGCCATCGGCGCCGGCCGCAAGGACATCGTCGGCCAGTTCCTCGGCGAGGCCGTGATCCTGTCCCTGGCCGGCGGCATCCTCGGCGTGGGCGCGGGCTTCGTGGCGGTGCAGTGGCAGATCGCCGGCGTCGATCCGGTGATCGCTCCCTACTCGATCTACCTGGCACTCGGCGTCTCGCTGATGACCGGCCTGGTCTTCGGCCTCTACCCGGCCAGCCGCGCCGCCGACCTGCGCCCCATCGACGCGCTGCGGTACGAGTAGGCGCACCTCGGCACCGCAATCACGTGCCGCACTCGACGTCGAGCAGTCGCGCTGCGAGGTCGATCCACAGGGCGACGTGGCGATCGTCGGCGGGGTTGGCCTCGACGAACGCGTAGCTCAGGGCGACGCCGCGCATGCTGGTGAACAGCAGGTCGCGCGCGACGGCGAAGTTCGGGTGGGCGCGCAGCTGCGGCCCGAAGAGGGCGTCGATCGCGTGGAAGGACGCCCGGCCGAGGCGGTACTCCACGGGCCGCAGCTCCTCCCGCAGGCCGTCGTGGGTGCGGGCGGCCGCCCACAGTTCCATCGCGGCCCAGAAGTACGGCTGGCGGAACTGCTCCCACATCACGTCGATCGCGCGCCGCAGCCGAGTCGGCGGATCGGCGTGGGACAGGTCGGACTCTGCGGCGAGCCGTTCCATGTCGACCATGCGCGAGGTCGCGAGATGCTGCGCCGCGGCGACGAGCAGTGCGTCGCGTACGGGGAAGTGGTGGAGCAGGCGCCCGCGCGAGACTCCGGCGCGGGCCTGGATGCGCAGCGTGGTGGTGGCCGCGTAGCCCTCCTCGGCCAGGCATTCGACCGCCGCGTCGAGGATCAGGCTGCGACTGTCCGCGGTCAGTTCCTGCCGGGTGCGGCGCGGCCGGAGCGCGCGGTCTGCCAAGGGGCACTCCTTCCCGCCCGGGGTGTGCATTCGCCGACGCCCAATGGTGGGTGCCGACTGCCGTATCTACAAGTCAGTACTGACTGTTAGTGTGGTCGGGTTATCGCGATGGCGCTCGAAGGCTGGAGCTGTCCATGCCACGTGGGTACAGGTGGATCGCGGCCGAGATCGAGCGGCTCGACCCCGAGGTCGACTACGAGCGGATCTGGGCCCTGTCGGCCACCTACTGGGTCGACGAGTTCATGATGAGCTTCCTGTACAGCGTGAGCTTTCCGAACTTCATGATGCCCGCGAACGGCGGGCGCACCGTCGGGCGCGGCGGCACGGGCCCGGTGCTCACCGCGCCCGACGCCCGCGCGGTGGACACCGTGCACCACTTCTGGACCTGGTTCGCCCACGGCCCGTCCTCGGCCCACACCCGGGCGTCGGTCGAGCGGGTCAACGACATGCACCGCGGCATCAGCCGCCGCTACCCGGGCGACTTCGCCGATCACGACGACTTCGTCTACACGCTCTGTTTCCTCGGCGCGGGCTACCACCGCATCCGCGAGCAGGCGGGTCTGCCCGGATTCACCGCGAACCAGAAGGTCGCGGCCCACCGGCACTGGCGTGCGATGGCCGCGCTGTTCTGGACCGAGAGCGGCGCCCTCGAGACCTTCCCGGCCGACTTCGACGCGATGCTCGCCTTCCTCGCCGCGTGGGAGTCGCGCCACACCGAGTGGACCGCGGACGGGGCGGCGTGCACCCGGGCGATCGTCGACCAGTTCGCCGCCCGGTGGTTCCCGACTCGGCTGCACTTCGTGGGCCGAGCCATGCTCTGTTCGTTCTTCACCGAACCGGTGCTGCGGGTGCACCGCCTCGACCCGCCGTCGCGGCCGGTCGTGGCGCTGATGCGCACCGGCATGCGGTGCTACGTCACGGCCAAGGAGAAGATCCTCCCGGACCCGCGGCGTTCCACCCCCGATCGGCATCGCCGCCGGCGCAGGGGCAGCGCCGCGACCGTGCCGTCGGCAGGCCGGTACCCGTAGGCATCAGCCCAGGACGCGCGTGTCGGTCCAGTCGACGACCGCGGCGCGCTCGGCGAAGAGCCAGCGGCCCTCGACCTTGGCAAAGGTGTCGAGGTAGCGGACCGAGACCACGGTGATCTGGCGGACGCCGTCGGTGGTGGAGACGAGGTGGCCGAGGCAGTAGGTCTCGCCGGTGGCGCGCTCGTCCTTCACCCGCACGGTGCTCTGCCCGTTGAAGTGGGTCGTGACCTCGTAGCGGTTCAGGTCGGTGAACGCCGGGGCGAGGGCGTCGCGGCCCTCGACCACCTGGCTCGGGTCGGTGCCCTGACCGTCCAGGTAGATGGCGAAGCGGGCGTCGGACGTGAACAGTGCCAGCAGTCCGTCGAGGTTGCGGCGGTCCGCGCACCGGGCGTAGGCGTCGACGAGTTCGCGCAGTGCCAGGCGATCGGCGGTTTCGGAACGCATCTCGAGTGCCCTCTCCGCCTTGTCTCCGAGTTTCACGATCGATGCCTTTCGGGCGCTGCGTCAGATTGCGGTCAGCGGGTCGTAGCCGTCGGCGAGCAGAAGCGCGTGCAGGGCGCGGCGGCGGACGCCGAGGTTGCCGCCGGCGAAGATCGGCAGGGCCAACGCGTCCTGCAGCAGACCACTCAGCGGATCGGCGCAGTCGTAGCTGTCGACGCCCACGACGCGCATGAGCTCGGTGATCGTGCGGACCGCCGTCTCCGAGCCGAACACCTTCGCCTGGTGCGCGAGTTCGGCAGCGGCCGGATGCCCGACCTCCACGGCCCAGCAGGCACGCAGGCTCAACGAACGGACGGCCTCGATCGAGGTTTTCGCATCCGCGAGGGCGTAGCCGACGGCGGCGTGGGCGAGGATCGGGACGGTGCCGCCGCGGTGTTCGGCACGGGCGAAGGCCAGCGCGTGCCCGAACGCGGCGCGCATGAGCGCGACGCCCATGAACCCGACGAGGCCCGACGCTCCGGCGAAGCTCGCGCCGGACAGCCGCAGTCCGGCGCCCTCCTCGCCGAGGAGGTTCTCGGCGGGCGCGACGACGCCCTGCAGGGTGATCTCCGGCAGCAGGTGCGCGCGCAGGCCCGGCGTCTCGAGGACTCGGTCGAGCACAACGGTCGGACGTTCCACGGCGAGGACCGAGATCGCCCGCTCCGGCGGTGCGTCCGCGTCGGTCCGGCAGACCACGGTCAGCAGATCCGCGGTGCCGTCCCACCCGGTGGCAGAGGAGACCCACTTCTTGCGGCCGTCGATGGTCCAGCCCTCGGCCGTTCGGACGGCGCGGGTCCGGACGCCCTCGCCGGGCGGGGGAGCGGCGGCGTTCGCGCTGCCGCCGGGTTCGCTGGAGCAGAACGCGGCCAGCGGTGCGCCGGCGGTCTCGAGGAAGGGAGCGAGCAGGCGTTTCTGCTGGTCCGGGGTGCCGCCGACCAGCACGGGCTGGATGCCCAGCACGGTGCCGAGCAGGGTGAGGGCGACACTCGCGTTCTCCGCGAACAACTCCTCCACCACGACGGCGAGGTCGAGCAGGCTCTCTGCGTCTCCGCCGGCCGACGTCGGGATGCAGGCTCGGAGGAAGCCGTCGGCGACCAGACGCTCGTACGCGGGCCGAGTGGCCGCGAAGCGCGCCTGCGGGGTCGCAAGCAGATCTGCGGCTCGGGCCTCGCGCAGTACCTCGCGGGCGACCGAGCGGGCGCGGGCGCGGAGCTCGAGCTGTCGAGACGTCGGGGCGAAGTCCATCGCCGCAGTCTTGCGCCTCGGGTCCGTGCCCGCCAGTGAGCGCTCGGAGGCGCTCGTGACGTGATCGACGTCGGGAGGATGAGGCGGCGCCGAGTTTCCCCGGTACCATGCAGAGGTCCGTCCCACTGGCGCTGTCGTGCCATCGCTGGGCGGGTCTTCTGATCTCTGCGCCGAAGCCGTCGGCGCACGCGGGCCCCGGTCGTGACAACACCGCGTCCCGCACCCCCGTTTCGGGGCGCTTCTGCTCGTCGGAGGAGTCTTGGCCGAACCGCGTCAGCGGCGTCGTGGAGGGCAGCGTCCTGCCCCGCAGCGGAATCGGCGTGCGCCGGACCGCAACGACGGCATCGTCCAGTCGCTTGCCCGCGCCGTCCGCGACGTCGAAAACGACGTCATCCGTGGGGCGAGGCGGCCTTCCGTTCGCGCCAAGTTCCAGGCCGTGGCGCTGCTGGCCCGCCAGGAGCGGGCGCGGGTCAAGGCCGACACCACGATGCGCGAGGTGGCGAAGTCCGAGGCGCTCAAGCGGCTCGACGGCATCGCGCTGATCCTCGCCCAGACGGCCGCGCGGGAGACCTCGCTGCTCTCGCTGCTCGCCGACGACGCCGTCGTGTCGTCCACCACCAAGTCGATCATGGCCGACCTGCTGCGCGGTGCCGGGCTCGAACCCGAGCCGGAGTCCGAGCCGGAACCGGCCGCCCCCGCCCAGGCGACCGCAGCCGAGCGGGCCGCGCGCCGGGTCGTGCCGCAGAGCGTCGTGGCGCGCCAGCTCGCCAACCCGTTCCTCGCGCCGGACTTCTCCGCCGCCCCGGCCCGACCCGCACGTGCGCCCGCCCGTCAGCTGGCCACCTGGGAGCTGCTCGAGCCGCTGTTCCGCTCCTTCGAGGAGGCCCCGGCGGGCGCCTCGGCCTGCATGGACCTGCCCGATCCCTCGGCGGCGCGGCGGCTCACCGGACTGGAGCTGATGCCACATCAGGCGAGGCTCGTCGCCGCCGCGGCCGCGGGGCACCGCACCTTCCTGCTCGCCGACGAGCCCGGGCTCGGCAAGACGGCGCAGGCGCTGCTCGCCGCCCAGGCCGCGAACGCCTATCCGCTGCTGTGCGTCGTGCCGAACGTCGTGAAGACGAACTGGGCGCGCGAGGTAAAGCTGTGGACGCCGGGGAAGACCGCGACGGTCATCCACGGCGACGGCGAGACCATCGACGGCTTCGCGGACATCGTCGTCGTGAACTACGAGGTGCTCGACCGGCACGTCGGCTGGATCGGGCAGTTCGGCTTCCGCGGGATGGTCGTCGACGAGGCACACTTCATCAAGAACAAGACCTCCCTGCGCTCCAAGAACGTCCTCGAACTCGCCGAGCGCATCCGTGTCCTGGTCCCACGCCCGCTGCTGATGGCGTTGACCGGCACCCCGCTGATCAACGACATCGAGGACTTCCGCGCGATCTGGCAGTTCCTCGGCTGGATCGACGACAAGAAGCCCCGCGCCGAACTCATGCACGCGCTCGAGGACACCCACTACACGCCGATCGACCGGGAGTTCTACCCCGCGGCCCGCCAGGCCGTCGTCGATCTCGGCATCGTCCGCCGCCGCAAGATCGACGTGGCCGCGGACATCCCCGCCCGGCGCATCGCGGACCTGCCCGTCGAACTCGACGACAAGCTCGGCCGCTCGATCCGCCAGGCCGAACAACGCCTCGCCAAGCGCATGGTCTCCCGGTACCGGGCGGCACTCGAGATGCGCAGCGCCGGCCCCGGCGTCGAGGGCATCGACCACGACCTCGTCCGGACCATCGCCAGCCGCGAGCGGAAGGAGGCCGTGAAGAGCAAGACCGACGGCAACGTGTTCGGCGTGCTGCGCAAGATCGGTCAGGCCAAGGCGAACCTTGCCGCGGACTACGCCGCGCAGCTCGCGCGCAGCGCCGGGAAGGTCGTGTTCTTCGCCAAGCACATCGACGTCATGGACGCCGCCGAGGAGACGTTCGAGAAGGCCGGCATCCGGTACTCCTCGATCCGCGGCGACCAGACCTCGAAGGTGCGCCAGCAGCAGATCGACGCGTTCGTGAACGAGCCCGACGTCGCCGTCGCGGTCTGCTCGCTCACCGCCGCCGGCGTCGGGATCAACCTGCAGGTCGCGTCCAACATCGTGCTCGCCGAGCTGTCCTGGACCGCCGCCGAGCAGACTCAGGCGATCGACCGCAGCCACCGCATCGGCCAGACCGAGCCCGTCGTCGCGTGGCGCATCATCGCCGCCCAGACGATCGACGCCCGGATCGCCGAACTCGTCGAGAGCAAGGCCGGCCTCGCCTCGCGCGCGCTGGACGGGGAGTTCAGCGAGGAAGACGCGATCGAGGACGTGCAACTCGAAGCGCTCGTCGGCATGCTCACCGACGCGTTGGAAAATCCGGAGTGGGACTAGTGCGTCAGTGTTGGTGCAGGACCATGCCTCGGACGTTCCGGCCCTCTTTCATGTCCAGGTAGCCCTGGTTGAGATCCCGTAGCGGGTAGGTGCGGGTCACCAGCTCGTCGAGCATCAGCTGCCCGGACCGGTAGAGCGAACAGAGCATGGGGATGTCTCGCCGGGGGTTGGCCGAACCGAACAGGCAGCCGACGAGCTGCTTCTCGTAGACCGTCATCTCGTAGAGCCCCATGTCCGCGTGCATCGTGTCCGCGCGGGTCACCGCGGTCAGCACGACCCGGCCGCGCTTGCCGACCAGGGACAGCGCGTCCTTGATGTAGGACGGCTGGTTCAAGTCGACGGTGATGATCGCCTTCGCGGCCATCGAACCGCGGGTGAGCTCCTCGATCAGCGCGCGTGCGCTCTCGGCGTCCGGAGCGGAGTGCGTGGCGCCCATCGACTCCGCGTTCTCGCGTTTCATCGCCACCGGATCGATCGCGACGATGTTCTCCGCGCCCGCGATCCGCGCGCCCTGCACCGCCGCGGCACCCACGCCGCCGACGCCCATGACCGCAACCGTGTCGCCGGGGCGGACCTCGGCCGCGTAGACGGCGCTACCCCAGCCGGTGGTCACCCCGCAGCCGATCAGGCCCACCTTGTCCAGCGGAAGGTCGTCGTCGATCACGACCACCGAGTCGGCCGGCACCACCGTGTACGGGGAGAAGGTGGAGATCAGGAACATCTGCGCGAGGTCCTGGCCGCGGCCGTGGAAGCGATAGGTCCCGTCCAGTTGGGGGCCGGTCACCAGGTGGGCGCCGAGGTCGCACAGGTTCGAGTGGCCGGTGATGCACCACGTGCAGCGTCCGCAGCTGGGGATGAAGGCCAGGACGCAGTGGTCGCCGACCTTGACTCCGGTGACCCCGGGTCCGACCTCTTCGACGATCCCGGCCCCCTCGTGGCCGCCGATCAGCGGGAGCGGGGCGGGGGTGTCGCCCTGCTGGGCGTGGTCGTCGGTGTGGCACAGGCCCGAGGCGATCACGCGGACCAGGACCTCGCCCGCCTTGGGTGGATCGAGTTCGACCGACTCGATGCTCCACGGTTGTTTGGTGTCCCACAGGACAGCGGCCTCGACCTGCATCGTGCTCCTCCATCACCTCGTTGTGATGGGACCCAGCGTTTCACAGTGATCGGCCTCAGTTGTCGAGCATGCCGGGCGGGCACCGGTCGGGCAGGTCCATGGTCTCCGCGATCGTGTACTGCCACGGGAACCCGCGGCGCTTGCGGGCCGCCGCGTAGCGGGCGCGGCCCGAGGCGTTGGTCGCGACCCAGACCGTGTGCACCGTCCACGGCAGCACCGGCATCCAGAACCGCGGTGGCACCGGGTTGATCGGCACCGGGTCCGCCCAGCGGATGTCGGCGGCGACGTAGCCCTCGCCGTCGGCGTAGGACATGTGCGCCAGCGACGTCCCTGCGCCGTCGACGATCTGCGTCTCGCCGAGCATGATCGTCGGCCACGGCACGCCGGGGGCGAACGGCGTCGACATCGTCACGTCCCCGACGTGCGAGGGATGCACGCACGGCGCCCCGACGACCCGCGCCATGCGGCCGGGGGTCTCCCGGGCGAGCTCCACCATCGTCGCGTGCTCGCGGTCCCAGAACCACGGCTTGGTGACGCCCCACTGCGGGAACGATGGGAAGCACATGCCGCCCGCGACCAGGCGAACCCGCCCGCGCAGCCGGGCGGCGGTCCTGCTGCGCAGCCACTCGAAGCCGTTCGCGATGCCGATCGGGCCGTGCGCGGTGTCCGCGATCCCCATGTCCCGGCCGGCGGTGTAGTTGTTGTTCTCCCACATGGACGGCTGGTCCTTGTCGTGGAAGGACACCGAGCCGTCGGGTTCGCAGACCGCGTACGTGCCGCGTGCGTCCCCGCTGCGGACCGCGAGAAAGCCGCCGCCGACGATGCAGCCGTACGCCTTTGCGAGCTTGCGATACGTGGCCAGCGTCGGGCCGTTGATGGGCTCGGTGACGTAGCGCATCACCTTGCCGTGGATGTTCGGATGGTTCGCGCTCTCGGGCAGGAACACCATGTCCGGGGAGTGCTCGAGGCAGGCCTGCCCGACGATGTCCTCGATGTGCTTGAGGTTCCCCGCGACGTCCTTGACGTTCACCTTCAACTGGACCGCGACGACCTTGCGCGTCTCGGTCATCCCGTGCTCGCCGGAGTCTTCGGGGGCCAGTCGTAGTCCGCGCGTTCGGAGTTCGTTGGCTGGAACGAGCGGAACGTCGGGCGCAGTTCCTCGCGCCAGGCGTCCTTGTCGATCCGCAGGTCTTCGATGGCGTCTTTGAGAATCGCCTTGCGGTCGACGCCCGGCCGCAGCAGCGCCTTGGTCACGTACTTCGCCCCGCGCAGCGGGTTCAGGACGTGGTGCGGCTTCTGGACGCGGTCGAACATGTGCAGCAGGCGCGGTGGCGTCCGGCCGTCGAGCGCGGTCAATGCCTCCTGCACCACCGGGGAGACCGCGAAGTTGCGGGACTCGCGGTTTCCCCAGTGGTAGGTGGCATTGCACTCCCTGTCCCGCCTGGCTTCCACCGCACGTGACGCCATGTCAGTTGAGATCGGGTCGTCGAGCACCGGGCCACACGCCTCGCCGAGCAGGCGGCCGAAGCGGATCGCGTCGCGGATGCCCTGACCGACGATCGGGTCCTTGAAGTGACCCGCGTCCCCGGCCAGCGCCCAGCCCGGCCCGCTGGAGCGGCGGAAGAACGCGACGTTGTCCCCGGTCGAGCGCAGCTTGGTCATGTTCGTCGCGCCGCCGAGCCGCAGGCGCACCGCGGGGTTGGCGTCGAGCATCGCCTCCCACATGCCGTCCGGGTCCGCGCGGAACGTCGCGATGTCCCCGACCGGGCCCATGAACAGGCACAGCACCCGGTCCTTCGGGCACGGGAAAATCAGCGCGTGGGTGTCGCCGGACCGCAGTTGGATGAGCCGCTCGCGCCATTCGGTCCCGACCTTTGGGTCGTCCATGTACCAGAACGCGCAGCCGCGTTCGTTGCGCGAGCCGCGGTACGGACGCTCCGCGCCGACGAGCCGCGCGGTCGTGGAGCGGCGACCGTCCGCACCGACGAGGAACCTGCAGTCGATCTGCGCGTGGGACCCGTCGGGCCGGCGCACGATCGCCCCGGCGATGCGCGCGTTGCGCCAGAGCACCTGCTCCAACGAGTGCTTCTCGCGGACGTCCGCCCCGGCCTCGCGGGCCGTTTCCACCAAGGCCATGTCCAGTTCGGTGCGGGGCAGCGCGATGCCGAAGTCGATGCCGTCCACGGCGGCGAAGCGCTGCAGGCACCGGGCGCCGTCGGCCTCGACCATCCCGTGCGTGCAGCGCGGCGGGTCGTAGGCCAGCACCCGGCCGAGGGCCCCGATCGCCTGGATCTCGGCGACCGCGGAAGGGAAGTTGACGTGGGTGGACAGGGTGTCCGACGGGAATCGGGAGCGGTCGATCGCGATCACCGAGCGGCCGGCGCGCCGGAACCCGATCGCCGCCGCACTGCCCGCGCAGCGGCTCCCGACGACGAGGACGTCGACGGCCTCGCGGTGCTCGATGTCCACCATGCCCGAACCGTAGGCCCGCCCCGCCGGCGAGCACGTCGCCATTACTGGTGCACCCCATCCCCAATCGGGGTCATAGCGCTTCCCGGGGCGCCGACCGGACGGTTGCATCGACCCATGACCTCGCTTCTGGCATCGCCCGTGGCCTCGAACCGCGCCACCGCGAACACCCCGCCGCGGCTGGCGGACTTCGACGTGATCACCGAGGACCTCGCGCTCGTCGAGGCGATGACCGCGTTCGGCGCGGGAGACCGGGTCGCGGAGTGCGCCGAACTCGGCCGCGCGTTGGGCTCGGCCGAAGGCCTCGAGGCCGGGTTCGCCGCCAACGAGCACTCGCCCGTCCATCGGCCCTACGACCGGTCCGGCGTGCGGGCCGACGAGATCCGCTTCGACCCGGCCTGGCACCACGTCATGCGTCTCGCGGTGGAGCACGGCGTCGGCGGCGCGGTGTGGGCCGACTCGCGATCCGGCGCGCAGGTCGCGAGGGCCGCGAAGTTCGTCGGGGTCGCCCAGGTCGAGGCCGGCTCCACCTGTCCGTTGGCCATGACCTACGCGTGCGTCCCGGCACTGCGTCTGTCGCCGGCCGTCGCGGCGGTGTGGGAACCCCTGGTCACGAGCGGCGTCTACGACACCCGCTCCCTGCCGGCGGGCCAGAAACAGGGCGCGCTGATCGGGATGGCACTCACCGAGAAGCAGGGTGGCTCGGACGTCCGAGCGAACACGACGATCGCCGAGCCCGCCGGCGACGGGACCTACCGCGTGAGCGGCGAGAAGTGGTTCGTCTCCGCCGTGCACTCCGACGCGATGTTCGTCCTCGCGCAGACCGGCGACGGGATCAGTTGCCTGCTCGTGCCGCGTCGCCGCGACGACGGCAGCGACAACGGCTGGACCATCGACCGCCTCAAGACCAAGCTCGGCAACAAGTCCAACCCCACCGCAGAAGTGCGCTTCGACGAGGCGGAGGCGCACTTGATCGGCGAATCCGGCCGCGGAGTGCGCGCGATCATGGCGATGATCGGCGGCACCCGGCAGGACTGCGTGCTCGGGTCCACCGCGGTGATGCGCACCGGGACGATCGAGGCGATCCACTGGGCCGCGCATCGTGCCGCGTTCGGCCGCCGCCTGATCGACCAACCGTCGATGACCGCCGTGCTCGCCGACCTCGCGCTCGAGACCGAGGCCGCGACGTGGGGCGCGATGCGGTTGGCCCGCGCCACCGAAGACGCCGCAGCCGGGGACCCCGTCGCGATCGCGTTCCGGCGCTTGGCGAACCCGGTGCTGAAGTTCTGGATCTGCAAGCGGGCGCCGCTCCATGCGGGCGAGGCGCTGGAGTGTCAGGGCGGGTACGGGTACGTCGAAGAGTCGCGGCTGGCCCGGTCCTACCGGGAGGCGCCGCTCATGTCCATCTGGGAGGGCTCGGGAAACGTGCAGGCCCTCGACGTGCTGCGGGCGATGCAACGCGAACCCGACTCGGTCGGCGCGTTCCTCGAGGAACTCGACCTCGCGGCCGGGGCGAACCGGCGGCTGGACTCCTCCGTCGCCGCGTTGCGGGACACGATCGCGGCCGGCGTCGACGAGGCACGCGCGCGGGAACTGACGGGGCGGATGGCGAAGTGCCTGCAGGCCTCGCTGCTGGTGCGGTTTGCGCCGTCGGCAGTCGCGGACGCCTACTGCGCCGCCAAACTCGAGGACGACGGCAGCGTGCTCGGGTGCCTGCCCGTGGGCGTCGACGCCGCGGCGATCGTCGCGCGCCACCGGATCGCCCGATGACCCGCGTCGTGGCAATCCAGCCGGCGCTGCAGATCGGCGAGGTCGACGCGAACCTGGCCCGCTGCGCCCGTCTGGTGCGCGCAGCGGCGAAGGAGCACTCGCCCGAGGCGATCTTCCTGCCGGAGGCGATCACGTCGCCGAACGCCTACGACTCCCGGATGCGCTCGGTGGCGCGGCCGCTGATCGGTGCGCCGTTGCAGGCGCTGCGCGAACTGGCCCGCGACACCGGGGCTCTCGTCGGCGGCGGGTTCATCGCCGTGCGGGGCAACGACACCAAGGGCACCTACGCGCTGTGCGAGCCCGACGGTTCGATCCACCTCCACGACAAGGACCAGCCCTCGTTCT
The DNA here is from genome assembly GCA_052386455.1 of Sporichthyaceae bacterium. Lineage (GTDB taxonomy): Bacteria > Actinomycetota > Actinomycetes > Sporichthyales > Sporichthyaceae > JBQTKD01. The sequence goes on along the minus strand of JBQTKD010000001.1, from coordinate 14,720 downwards.
GGGAGAACAACTACTACTCCGGCGGCACCGACGACGGGGTCGCGGAGACCTCGCTCGGCCCGATCGGGCTGGCCAACGGCTTCGAGTGGGGCCGTGGGCGCACGGCGAAGCGGCTCGTCGGTCGGGTGCGGTTGCTGGCCGGCGGCATGCACTTTCCATCGTTTCCGACCTGGGCGCTGACCAAGGGCTGGTTCATCGACCGGGACGAGCAGTTCCTCATGCAGTACTGCCGCGAGACGCCGCCGCGGATGGCTCGGATGCTCGGTGTCCCGGCCGTGCATCCGAGCCACGTCGGCCCGTTCACCATGGCGACGCCGCTCGCGCCGGGAGTCTCGTGGCCGTCGCGCATGCTGGGGGAGACCACCATCTGCGACGCGGACGGCGTGGTCCTGGAGCGCATGGGCTACGACGACGGCGAGGGCTACGTCTGCGCCGACGTGAAGATGGACGACCCGGCTCCGCGCGACCCGATCCCGGATATCTTCTGGAACGCCGCGTTCCCGATCTCGGTGCACCTGGTCTGGTACGCGGGCAACGCGCACGGGGCGCTGAAGTACAAGGCGATGAAGAAGCTGCGGCGGCATTCCTGGCAGCCGGCTCAGGACCTGCCGAACTACACCCCGGCGCACCAGGCTCCGCGTCTGGCGCCCCGTCGATAGGGGGCCGTACCGTGGCGGCGTGAACCCCGCCGACGTGGTGACGCATCCGCTGGCCGGGGACCTGCCGCCGTGGCCGGACAATCCGCCGGCCGGTCCGACGGCGGCTCGCCGGGCTGCACTCGACGACGAGTTGGCCGACCTCGAAGACCGGATCGGCGCGCTCACCGCGAACGCCGACCCGGAGCTGCAGGCGGCGCTGCGCGCCCTGGCCGATCTGCACGAACGCCGCGACCGTGCCACCGACATGGCGCTGCGGGACCGCCTCGAGGTTCTCGCTCGCGTGCACACCGCCCTCGCGCACCTGCGCAGCATGCCGACCGCCGAGGCGATGATCGCCGCCGCCCCGCGCCAGGCCTGCGAGGCCTGCGGGTTCGACCGTGCCGTGCTCTACCGCGTCAGCGGCAAGGAACTGCTCGCCGAGTCCTTCTGGGTCTCCGGCGACCCGGCCACCGCCGCACGGCTGCTCGCGTTCAGTCGCGAACACCCCGCCGAGCTGGCCTCGCAGGTTCTCGAGACCGAGATGATCCGCCGCCGCCGTCCAATGGCGATCAAGCAGGTCGTCGGCAACCCGCGGGTGTTCGCCGAACTGGCCTGGGCCTACGACACCCACTCCTACGTCGCGGCGCCGATCATGCCCGAGGGCCGGGTCATCGGCTTCATCCACGCCGACCACCGACTCAAGCCACGCCAGGTCGACGACTTCGACCGCGACGCGCTGTGGGCCTTCGCCGAGGGCTTCGGGTTTGCCGTCGAGCGAGCACAACTGACGGACCGTCTGAAAGCGCAGGGTCAGGAGCTGCGCCGCCTGCTGCAGCGCACCGAGGCCGTCGTCGCCGAGTACCTCGACGCCAAGGTGGAGCTCGTCAGCGGCGGCATGGAGGGCGTCGGGGCCACCCGCGCGACCACGGCGTTCCTGCCCACAGCGGAGCACCCGATCGCCGGGGACCTGTCGCGGCGCGAGCTCGAGGTCCTCGCCCTGCTCGGCGAGGGCGCGTCGAACGCGCACATCGCGGCGCGACTCGTCATCAGCGAGGACACCGCGAAATCGCACGTGAAACGGATCCTGCGCAAGCTCGGCGCCGCCAACCGGGTCGAGGCCGCGACCATGTGGCTCAACGCCCAGCCACGGCGCACCCGAGGACCGATGGGATAATCCCTGGAATGTTCTCGAATACGGGTCGTTAGGCGTGGGGCACGTCGAGGTTTCGCACGTCGACTACTTCCTTCCCGACGGACGAATGTTGCTCAACGACATCTCGTTCCGCGTGGGCGAGGGCAACGTCGCCTCGCTCGTCGGACCCAACGGGGCGGGCAAGACCACCCTGCTGCGGTTGATTTCCAGCGAAATCAAGCCGCACGCCGGGCAGATCACCATCAGCGGTGGGCTCGGCGTGATGCCGCAGGTGCTGTTCGGCTCGCTCGCCTCACCCGGCGGCCCAATGCATCCGCCGGGTTCGCCTCGCGAGCTTGTCGGCTCGGTGCGCGACGGGCGCACGGTGCGGGACCTGCTCGTCTCCGTCGCCCCGCCCGGCATCCGCAAGGCCGGCATGGCCGTCACCGCGGCCGAAGACGCCATGCTCGAAAGCGACGACGAGAAGACGCAGATGGCCTACGCCCACGCGCTCTCCGACTGGTCCGAGGCCCACGGCTACGAAGCCGAAGTCGTCTGGGACATGTGCACGATGGCCGCACTCGGCGTCCCGTACGAGAAGGCGCAGCATCGCGCCGCGGCGACCCTGTCCGGCGGCGAGCAGAAGCGCCTCGTCCTGGAGTCCCTGCTCCGCGGACCGGACGAGGTCCTGCTGCTCGACGAGCCGGACAACTACCTCGACGTCCCCGGCAAGCTGTGGCTCGAAGAGCGCCTCGCGGAGTCGCCGAAGACGGTGCTGTTCGTCTCGCACGACCGGGAGCTGCTGTCCAAGGCCGCGAAGACGATCGTGAGCATCGAGCCCGGCGCCGGCGGCAGCGACGCGTGGGTGCACGGCGGTGGCTTCGACACCTTCTACGACGCCCGCGAGAAGCGCTTCGAGCGGTTCGAGGAGATGCTGCGCCGCTGGGAGGAAAAGCACGCCCAGCTCAAGAAACTCGTCGTCGAGCTTCGTGAGATCGCCAAGCGCAGCCCGGACATGGCCTCGCGCTACGCCGCCGCGCAGACCCGCCTCGCGAAGTACGAAGAGGTCGGCCCGCCCGCGGCTCCGCCGAAGCGGCAGAAGATCGTCATGCGCCTCGGTGGCTCGCGCACCGGCCTGCGGGCCATCACCTGCAAGAACCTGGAACTGACCGGCCTGATGAAGCCGTTCGACCTCGAGGTCTTCTACGGCGAACGCGTCGCCGTGCTCGGCTCCAACGGCTCGGGGAAGTCGCACTTCCTGCGCCTGCTCGCGGGCGAGGACGTCAAGCACACCGGCGAGTGGAAGCTCGGTGCCCGCGTCGTCGCGGGCCACTTCGCGCAGACCCACGCGCACCCGGAACTGCTCGGCCGCACGCTCGTCGACATCCTCTGGGCCGACCACGCCCAGGCCCTCGCCCAGGCGATGGGCTCGCTGCGCCGGTACGAGCTCGACGGTGCCGCGGACCAAACCTTCGACCGCCTCTCCGGTGGGCAGCAGGCCCGGTTCCAGATTCTCCTTTTGGAGCTCGCTGGCGCCACCGCGCTGCTGCTCGACGAGCCGACGGACAACCTCGACCTCGCCTCCGCCGAAGCGCTCCAGGCGGCGTTGGGAGTCTACGAGGGAACGACGCTGACGGTCACTCACGACCGCTGGTTCGCCAAGACCTTCGACCGGTATCTGGTCTTCGGCTCCGACGGCCGAGTCCGCGAAACCCCCGAGCCGGTGTGGGACGAAACGCGCGTGGAGCGCGCGCGCTAGCGCCTACGGCTCGAGGTGCGCGGCCGCCAGATCCGCGGGGTCGGCGTAGGGGCGGGCGTCTACGGGGGCACCGGGGCCGTGCTCCATGTGCATGTTGTCCAGGGTCACCGGCTCGCCGCACTTCTCGCAGACGACGGTGGGGCGGATCTGGTGCCTTGCCTCGCGATGGCGCAGGACGATGGGCAGGCCGCCCTCTTCGGGCAGGTGCCGGTTGCCCCACGCGGCCAACACGGTCAGGGCCGGGACGAGCTCCATGCCCTCTTCCGTCAGGCAGTACTCGAACCGCTCCGGATTGGCTTGGTAGGCGCGCTTGGCGACGATGCCGTACTCGGCGAGCTTGCCGAGGCGGTTGGTCAGGGTGTTGCTGGAAACGTCGAGGCCAGCCTGCAGTTCGTCGAACTTCTGCGGTCCGTAGAACCACAGATCCCGCACGACCAGCAGGGTCCAGTACTCGCCGATGGACCCCAGGGTCCGGGCGATCGGGCAGCGACGGTCGGCGGCGCGGCGCGTCAACGGACCGGCTCCAGCCGAGCCGGAACGTGCTTGTGCCACGGCGTTCCGGCGATCGGGTCGCGGTCCGCGGCACTGGTCAGTTCGTTCGGTGCCACGCCGACGCGCACGGTCCCGCCGTCCGGGCCGGGTTCGTCCAGCCCGAGGCCGTTGGGCAGGGCGATGGCGCCGTCGGGCATGGAGTCGTCGACGTCGATCTTGACGGTGGCCCTGCCCGCCTTTGTCGTCAGTACCGCCAGTTCGCCGTGGGCGACGCCGGCCGTTTGCGCGTCCGCGGGGGAGATGCGCAGGCCGCCGTTCGGGTCGCGGCGCCGCCAACTCGCGTCGCGGAAGATCGTATTGGCGGTGAACGCGCGGCGTTCGCCGGCGGCCAGCACCAGGGGGAACTCGGCGTTCACGCCGGCGCTCGGACCGGTGGCGAGGGACTGGAGTTCGGTCAGCATCTCGGGGATCGACAGGTGGATCTTGCCGTCCTCGGTGCTGACGCGGGCCCACACGTCGTCGGGTTCGTCCTCGCTGAACACGATGCCGCGCTCGCCGAAGACCATGTCCTCGAACAGGGCCATGGCGAGCTCGGGCACCGTGGTCGTCTCGGTGCCGTGCCCGGCGCGGCGGACGGCGTCGGGGTAGGTGGCGGCGGCACGCTGGGCGACGGTCCACAGCGCGGCTGCGGGCGCCATGCCATCTGGAAGCGCCGTACCGAGCGTCCGGTACAGCACGATCGGCGCGTACATCGCGATGCGCCTGTCGGCCTTTGCCGCTGCGGCGAAGGCCCGGGCGAACTCTGCGCGCCCGGTGGCGGCGGCCTCCGTCAGCCCGTCGAGGTCGAGGCCGTCGAGCGCGCCGAGGCCGTCGAGCACACGGCTCCAGATCTCCGCCTCGGTAAGGGTTCCGGGCAGCGGTTCGACGATCGGGGTGCGCAGGTGGAACCCGTTGTGGGGGAACTCGAAGTTGAACCAGGTGCACTCGGGCTTCTCGAACTGACTCGAGGCGGGCAGCACGTAGTCCGAAAGCCGTCCGGTCTCGGTCATCGCGACGTCGACGGTGACGACGAAGTCCAACGCGTCGAGTGCGGCGCGGAAGGTGTGACTGTCTGCCACCGAGTGCGCGGGGTTGGCGCTCTGAATCACCATGGCGCGGTAGCGGGCCGGGTGGTCGGTGAGGATCTCCTCGGCCACGACGTTCGCGGGGATCAGGCCCGCGATGATCGGGGCCCCGAGGACGGGGCTGCGCTTGGCGGGGTCGTAGTCGGCGCGGGCCAGCGGCACCAGGTCGGTGTGGATGGCCATGCCGCCCTTCTTGCCGAAACTGCCGACCAGCAGCCAGATCAGCTTGTTCAGGTACGAGGAGAGCGTGCTGTGCGGGGCCTGCTGCGAGCCGAGGTCCTCGAAGATCGAGACGCTCGCGGCGGTGCCGATGCGGCGGGCCGCCGCGCGGATCGCCGCCGGGTCGAGGCGGGCGACCGCCGCGTAGTCGTCGACGGGGATCTTCCCCAGTACGTCGAGGATCTCGGCCGCGTCGTTGGTGCGCTCCGCCAGGAACTGATGGTCAATCAGGTCTTCCTGGACCAGGACCGCGGCCAGTGCGGCGAGGCACCAGGCATCGGTGCCGGGGCGCAACGCCAGGTGATGGTCCGCCAGTTCGGCGGTCTCGGTGCGGCGCGGGTCGATGACGATCATCGATCTCGCGGGGTCGCGCGAGATCTCCCGCAGGGTCGGGCGGGCGCGGGGCAGGCCGTGCGACATCCACGGGTTCTTGCCGAGGAACACCGACACTTCGGCGTGCTCGAAGTCCCCGCGGGTGTGCCCGCCGTAGAGGTGGTGGTCCACCCAGAACTCGCCGGTCTTCTCCTGCGCCAGGGCATTCGAGCGGAACTTGGCGCCGAGGGCGACCATGGCGGCCCGCATGAAGAACCCGCCGAGGTGGTTGCCCTGCCCACCGCCGCCGTAGAAGAAGACGCTCTCGCCACCGTGTTCGTCGCGCACCGCGGCCAGGCGCTGGGAGATCTCCGCAATGGCGGTGTCCCAGTCCACTGCCTCGAAGGTGCCGTCGTCTCGGCGCCGCATCGGAGAGTCCAGGCGGTGCGGGCCGTTCTGGTACCGGTCCAGGCGCAGCGGCTTCTCGCACGTGTACCCCTGCGAGGAGGGGTGCGCCTTGTCCCCGCGGATCTTCGCGAGCGTGCGCCCGTCGAGCGCGACCTCGATCCCGCAGTTGCACTCGCAGAGGATGCACGCCGTGGGTCGCCAGTCCTGTGTCATGCCGTCGACCGTACTGACTTCCAATTCAGAAGTCACTAGGGAATGACCACACCCCTTTCGTGGTTGTCTCGTCAACTACTTCCGGGGGTGTTCGATGAAGGCGATCGATCCGGTTCGGCTCAACCACGCGGTGCTGTTCGTCGCCGACCTCGCGCGGTCCGAGGCGTTCTACCGCGACGTGTTCGGCATGGTCGTCGTGGCGCGCGAGCCCCGCGCCAACGCGGCGTTCCTCAGACTGCCCCGCTCGGGCAACCACCACGACCTCGGGTTGTTCGGCGTGGGCGACGGCGGTCCCCCCAAGCGTCGCGGCGCCGTCGGGCTCTACCACCTCGCCTGGCAGGTCGACACCATCGACGAGCTGGCGCAGGCCTACGAGACCTTGGCGGCCGCCGGAGCGATGACGGGCGCGTCCTCGCACGGTGCGACGAAGAGTGTCTACGGCGCCGACCCCGACGGCAACGAGTTCGAGATCATGTGGATGCTGCCGCGCGCCGAGTGGGGCGCCTACGAAAATGCCGCGCCAGTCGAGGGGTTGGACCTCGCGGCCGAACTCGCCCGCTGGTCCGGCCGGCGCACCGCCGCGGAGCTCGTGCCGCTCGACCCCGCGTAGGACCCATGTACGCCCACCGGTCGAAACGAAACGAACGAGGCGCCCGCGGACGTCGGGATCGCCTCAATCGCCGCCTCTCCACCGCCGGATGTGCGCACCGTAGGGTCGCCATATGAGCATCGCGGTATCGCTGCCGGAGTTGGGCGCCACACTGGGCAAGTTCCCGTTCGTCTACCTGTTGTCGGTGGGGGACAACCGGCCGCACATCCTCGCGTTGCCGGCGCGGGTGGTGGACGGCGTGGTGGTGTTGCCGGCAGTTGGCGGGGGGAGCAGCCGCCGCATCGAGGCGAACGAACTCGTCACGCTGCTTGCGCCGCCGTACGAGGAAGGCGGCTACTCGCTGATCGTCGACGGCACTGCGCGCCTGCTCGAGGACGGCGTGGAGGTCGCGCCGACCTGGGCCGTGCTGCACCGCCCCGCGCCGGCGGGCTAGCCGGCGGCGCGGACGCGGACAGCGGAAGGAGCAGGGCAAGGGCGACGGTGGCGACCGGAACGTGTCGCCTGGCGACTCGCGGGGAACTGTCGGTGGCGCGCCATACGCTGGTCGCCGTGACCGTAAACGCCCCCTGGACCGTCGTCGACCTGTTCTCCGGCGGCGGCGGGATGAGCTACGGATTCCACGCCCGCTCGGACTTCGCGCTGGTGGCGGCGGCGGACGCGCAGCTCGGCAAGCCCAGCAGCCCCCGCGGCTCGCTCGGCTGCAACCTCACCTACGCGGCCAACATGGGCATCGCGCCCAAGGAGATCGACCTGAGTCAGGTTGGCGGGACCGAACTGCGGGAGGCGTTGGGGCTACTCGGCCCGCTCGACGTCCTTTCTGCGTGCCCGCCCTGCACGGGCTTCACTCGCACGAACGCGAACAACCACCTGGTGGACGACGCCCGGAACAACTTGGTGCGCCGGGTCGCGGAGTTCGTCCGCGCGTTGGCGCCCAAGGTCGTGATGATGGAGAACGCCCGTGAGTTGCTGCGGGGAAACTTCGGCCACCACGCCGAGCACCTGGTCGAGGAGCTCGAGACGCTCGGCTACACCGTGCACACCTCCATCCATCGGCTCGACCGCTTCGGCCTGCCGCAGATCCGCGAGCGTGCCATCGTGATCGCGGCCCGCAGCGACCTGCAGCTGCGTACGCTCGAAGACCTCTGGGCCGGCTTCGCGGTGGAGAACGGCGCGGTCACCGTGCGCCGGGCCATCGGGCACCTGCCGCCGATCGCCGCCGGCGAGGTCTGCGCGAGCGATCCCGAGCACGCGGCGCCCAGCTTTGCCGGCCGCGCGACCCTGGAGCGGATCCGGGCCGTCCCGCACGACGGAGGCTCCTGGCGCGACCTGCTCGGCACCGAGCACCTCACTCCGGCCATGCAGGACCTGGTCCGCCGCAGCAAGCTGGGCACGCATCCGGACGTGTACGGGCGCGTCGCCTGGGACGCCCCGGCGCCGACGATCAAGCGCGAGTGCTCGCACGTCGGCAACGGCAGGTACTCCCACCCCGAGCAGGACCGGCTGCTGTCCCTGCGCGAGATGGCGATCCTCAACGGCTTCCCGGCCGACTACCGCTTCGGCGGCACCAGCCTGTCCAACAAGTACCGCCACGTCGGCGACGCGGTCCCACCGCTGATCGGGTACCAGCTCGCCGCCGTCGCCGCCTGGATCCTCACCGGCATACGCCCGACGCTCGACACCGCGCTCCTGCCCGGCACCCACCTGCGCCCCGAGGACGTCGTTCCGGTGAGCGCCGTCGCCGCGTAGGCCTAGTCGGGGCGTCCGAAGAAGAGTGGTGCGGGTACCACGGCGATTCGGACGCCGTGGGCCTAGACCGGGATCAGGGCCCAGTAGTCCAGGTCCAGCAAGACGCCGGGGGCGTACTTGCCGTCCTCGCCGCGCAGCGTCATCGACTCGTCCCGGCCGCGGGTGGCGACCAGGCGCAGGCGCAGCGCACCGACGCCGGGGGCGTCGAGCTCGGCCTTGTCCAGGACCTCGGACCAGGCGTAGACGGTGTCGTCGGCGAAGGCCGGCGCGGTGTGGGCGCCGGCGTTGATGGCCGAGATCAGCGCGGCGTTCGCGAGGCCGTTGTAGGACAGGGCGCGGGCCAGCGAGATGACGTGGCCGCCGTAGATGAGGCGCTTGCCGTCGGGGCGGGCCTCGACGTTGAAGTGCACCTTGGCGGTGTTCTGCCACAGGCGCGTCGCGATCATGTGCTCGGCCTCGGACAGCGTCACGCCGTCGACGTGGTCGATCTTCTCGCCGATCGCGTAGTCCCCGTACCGGTGCGGTTCGCCCGCGGCAACGAAGTCGTACGCGGTGAAGTCCAGTCCCGCCGGCACAACGAGTTCCTTGGCGTCGAGCGCCTTGGCGAGCTCCGGCAGCACCGCCTCGGGAGCGGGGGACGCGTGGTCGCGCTTGTGCACCATGACCCAGCGCGCCCAGTCCAGCGCCACCTCGCCGCGCTGGTTGGTGGCGGTGGAGCGCACGTAGACGACGCCGCTCTTGCCGTTGGAGTTCTCCTTGAGGCCGATGACCTCCGAGCGGGTGCTCAGGGTGTCGCCCGGCACGACCGGCTGGTGGAAGCGCAGCTCCGCGTAGCCCAGGTTCGCCACCGCGTTCAGCGAGATGTCCGGCACGGTCTTGCCGAAGGCGATGTGGAAGGCGATCAGGTCCTCTACCGGCGCCGGGTCCAGACCCACGGACGCGGCGAAGACCGCGGAGGACGGGATCGCGAAGCGCGTCGGGTACAGCGACGTGTACAGCGCGCGGTCGCCCTCGGTGACGGTGCGCGGCGTCGCGTGCGCCAGCACCTGGCCGACCGAGAAATCTTCGAAGAAGTTGCCGGGGTTCGTCTTCGCCATGGTTGGCAATTCTGTCGGATGCCCGCGCGCCCGCGGACGACGGATGCGTCACGTCGCCTAGCTTGATCGAATGCGACGAAGCACCGCGGCTGCGGCCCTGCTCCTGACGGCACTGGCCGGGTGTCAGGGCCCGAGCCCGACGGTGGTGCGCGTCGCGGCCACCACCAACCCGACCGCCGTGCCGACCGTCGCGCCGTACCAGATCGGCGGGGACCCCGACGGGCTCGTCGACCCGCCCCCGCCGGGACCCGAAAGCGCCGACGGCCTGCCGATCGTGCTCGGCGAACCGCTCGGCGCACCCGGCTGGGTTCGGCCCGGCGGCATCGTGAACGGAATCACCTGCCGCAAGGGAGAGAAGTTCATCTTCCACGTCCACGCCCACCTCGGGATCTTCGTGGACGGCAAGGAGCGGCAGATCCCGCCCGGCATCGGCGTCGCGCCGCCGCTGACGTTCGAGCCGCGCCCGAACAACCAGTCCTACGTGACCAACGGCGCCTGCTTCGGGTGGCTGCACACGCACACCCCGGACGGCGGGATCCACATCGAGGCGCCGCGCGACCACGCGTTCACCCTCGGGGACTTCTTCGACGTGTGGGGCCAGCCGCTGGGTCCCGAGCGCCTCGGGCAGCACCGCGGAAAGGTCACCGCGTTCTACGAGGGCAAGCCGTTCGTGGGCAACCCACGCGACATCCCGCTGGGCTGGCACTCCCGCATTCAGTTGAGCATCGGCGACCCCGTGCTCAAGCCGCGCGAGATCGCCTTCACCAAGCTGTAGTCAGACCGCGTCGAGGATCGCCGCGAGCTTGCGGACCTCCTGCTTGTGCAGGGCGGAGAGCGCGGCGATGCGTCGCTCGCCCTCCTCGGTGAGTACGAGGCGAACGACGCGGGCGTCGTCCGGGTCGGGCCGACGTACGACCAGTCCGAGCGCCTGCACGCGGTTGGCCAGTCCGCCCGCGGCGTGGTGGCGAATCAGCAGGTAGTTGGCGACCTCGCCGATCGTCGGGCCGCGGCGGTCGTGATGGCCGCGAACCGCGAGCATCAGCTGATGCTGAGCAGGCGTCAGACCCTGCTCGGCGGCCCGCTCGGCGCTCCACGCCAGAAACTCGCGCAGGCGCGTGCGCCACGCCAGCAGGTGGGCGTGGTCCTCGTCGAGGACGGGCTCTGGGTCCACCCGACCATCATCGCGGCCAAATGTTTCCTAGGCGCGCAGCGCCTTCTCGATGTCCTCGGCGATCTTCTCCGGCTTGGTGGTCGGCGCGTACCGCTCGATGACCTGGCCGTCCTTGCCGACGAGAAACTTCGTGAAGTTCCACTTGATCTTGCTGCCGATCAGGCCGCCCTTCTGCGAGCGCAGCCACTGGTAGACGGGGTGGGCCGCGTCCCCGTTGACCTCGACCTTCTCCATCATCTGGAAGGTCACGCCGTAGTTCTTCTGGCAGAAGCTGCCGATCTGCTCGGAGTCGCCCGGCTCCTGGCTGCCGAACTGATTGCACGGGAAGCCGAGCACCGCGAGGCCCTGGTCGGCGTAGCTCTGGTGCAGCTTCTGCAGGCCCTCGTACTGCGGGGTGAAGCCGCACTTGGAGGCGGTGTTGACGACGAGCACGACCTGGCCCTTGTAGTCGGCGAGCGCCTTCTCCTGGCCGTCGAGCGTGCGCGCGGTGAAGTCGGTCAGGGCGGTCATCGAGCCTCCAAAGGCGAAACGGGTCCGAGCACTGGGCCTTCGCGGCGAATCCCGCACCGGATGGCCCGCCCGCAAACCTACGTCCGGCGGCGCCCCACCGTCGCGGCGGCGAGGCCGACGAGTCCGAGCACGGTGCCCGCGATGCCGAACCCGATCGCCACGTTGACCTGGTCCTTCGTCGGACCCTTCAGCGCGGTCGAGGTCACGGCGATCTCGGTCGGCGCCGGGGACGGGCTCGCCGCCGGCGGGTCGGTCAGCGTCAGCTTCGGCGCCGGGTTCTTCGGCTCCTCCGCACCGGGCGCGGCCTCCTCGATCCAGCGCACGACCTCGCCGCTGCTGTAGGTCTGGATGGCCTTGAACGTCAGGCCGGCGGCGTCCTTCGGCAGCGGGCCCGCGCTGACCGGGAACGTGTCGAACTCGCCGGGCTTGATCTGGTCCTCGGCGCCGTTCGCGGTCCACGTGATCCGCGAGACGCGCTCGTTGACCTGGGTGCCGTGGTTGCTGATCGGCGTCGCGAGCGAGGCCTTCTCCACCTTGTAGGTCCAGCCGTCCTTGGGCTGCACCGAAATGCTCGCGAACGGGTACGCCTCGGGGAAGTCCACCTGCAGCGCGCTGGTGCTCGCGTCCGGCCGCTCGTTCGGGACCTTGAACGCCAGCGTCGCGTACCCACCCTTGACCGCGCTGTTCGGCGAGACCGTCACGTGGGCACTCGCGGGGACGGCGAGCACGCCGAGGGCGGCGGCAGTCAGGGCGAGAGTCTGGGCAATGCGTCGCATGGGGTGCCTCTCAGTGCAGGTGAATCTCGACAGTGCCTACGCCGGAATCGACGTCGGTGGTTCGGACGGTGACGGTGATCCGCCACAGACCGGGGAACGGGAAACGGGTTTCCTCCCCGAGGTACCGGCCGGCCTCGGCCCGGCGCAGCGGGATGGGCAGGCCCTCGATCCCGGCGGCCGCCAGGTTGGCGGAGGCGACGACCTCCGGGGGGTCGACGACGGCACCGGCAAGCGAGCGCACCAGCACGGTTACCACCGGCGTGCCGGGGGTGGCCGGGTCTATGCCCACCTCGGCCCGCACGCCGTTCGGCAGATCGACGCTCGCGCGCGCCGGGCCGGCGGTGTGGGCGGAATGCGCCCCGGCGTGGTCGGCGGCCAGGGGACGGCCGGGCGTCACCACGACCAGCACGGCCGTGGCGGCCAGGACCGCCGCCGCGACCGCGGTCTCGGCGGCGACGGACCGACGCAGCACGCGCACGTGCGCGGCGGCTCCGTCGGCCGCGTGCCGGCGCACCCGGACTCGCCCGACGTTGCCGAGCACGACGAGCAGAATCAGGCCCGCGACCTTGGCCAGCACCCACCGGCCGTACTCGGTCTCGTAGAAGGCCCAGACCGACTGCAGTTCGCGCCACGCCTGCACCGATCCGGTCAGCACCAGCACGACGACGGCCGCCATCGCGGTCGGCGACCAACGCCGCAGCGCGTCGGCCAGGTCGGGCGGCGTGCCGGGCAGGAGCCGCGCGAGCAGCACCACCAGACCGCCGAGCCACACGCACACCGCCGCGAGGTGCAGCGCGTCGTCGGCCATGGTCAACGCCGGATAGCGCCCGACCGCGGGGTGGCCGGCCCAGGAAAACGTCCAGAGCGCGACGGCCGCCGCCGGCACCGCCAGGACCACCGCCGTGCGGGACCGCCGGCGGGCGGCGAGGGCGAGCAGCAGGCCGAGTACGACGGCCAGTACGGCCCGAACCACGGCCGCCTTGCCGCCGGTGCGCGTGAGCAGATCCGGGATCGAGCCGTCGGAGAACGTCGCGCCGAGCGCGCCACCGGTGGCGTAGGCGGCCTGCAACGGCAGGCTTGCCACCGCGGTCGCCACGACGAGGACGAGGCCTGCCCCGACCATCGCGCGGACGCCGCCGTCGCGCGCGCCGGCCGGCCAACAGAGCAGGACGAACGAGGGCACGCCGATCAGCAGCACGGCACCGGCCCACGCGACCCATCGGTTCGCGCCGGCGAGCAGCCGGACCGTGTCGGTGACCTCCGCGGCCACGAGCGCGTGATCGAGTTCCGGAATCGGCAGGTCGTCGCTCGGCGAGCCGACGGTGAACGGGATGGTGCCGGCCACGGGGTGGGAGTCGGCCGAGACCACTCGGTAGACCAGCACGTAGGGACCGTCGGCCAGCGTGTCGACGATCGGCACGGTGACCGCCGCGTCGTCGACCGAGACCGCACCGAGCGGCCGCTCCTTCGCGTCCGATCCGAGCAGGCGCATGCCGCGTTCGATCAGCGACACGTCCTCGCTGAACCGCAGGACGACCTGTTGCGGCGAACTGTCCAGTCGCGCGTTCGCCGCCGGGTCGGAGGACACCAGTTGGGCGTGGGCGGCGGCGGGGGAGGCGGACAGCACGAAGCCGCCCAGCCACGCGACGAGCGCCAGCAGCGCGAGCGGGAGGCGGCGGGCGACGTGGGTGGCGGGCGCACGTCCAGGTGCGATACCCACAACGCGAGAAGTCGTCGGAAACCTTTCGGAGGTTCCGCTCAGCCCTGATCCACCGACGGTGAATGTGCGAAAGCGTCTCCGCGGGGACGTTTTCGGAGTTGGTGCGGGGACGCGTTCGAGCTCCCGGTCGTGAGCCGGGTCTCGAACGCGGAGTCCGCCCGCGCCAGCACGACCGCCGTGCCCGGGTTCACGCCGGTCGCGCAGCAAGGTCCATGTCGTCGATCGAGTCGGCACCGGCCAGCATGCCCGCGACCATCGCCGGAACCTTGAGGATCACGTTGCCGAACCTGGCGCGTCCGCCCGAGGGCACTTGGTCTCTACCAGGCCGGACAGCCCGGCCCGCTCGGCCAACGCCATCCCCGGCGCCAACCCGCCGAACGCCACCAGATTCGGGTCGTCGAAGCTCGTCGAAAGCCGAGGACCGGCATGAGAAAGGTGCATCCAGCGGGCTCTCCTGCGCGAGCGATGAGAACCTTAGACAAGTCCCATCGTCCTTGCCCAGCAGGGCATTCGTGCGTCACGACCCGCAACCCACCCGACCGGCGTCGGTGGCCCGATCGTCGTCTGCGCCGGAACCACGTCGTTCCCGCTCGCCGACCGCGTCCAAGCCCGACCCGTCCGCGACGTGCTGGGCAGATCGCTTCCGGGCGTGGGACTGTCCGGAATTCTGTGTTTCTGGCCGGCTCAGTTGAGACCTAGGCGGTCGCCGTAGATCAGGGTCAGCGTGTTCAGGATGGGCGTCCAGTTGTTGATCCGCCCTGTCGGGTTGGGCTTGTTCTTGTCTCGCTGATAG